>JAZQUV010000001.1:0-25916 GCA_045631465.1 Candidatus Aphodosoma sp.
GTACATAGTGCGGAATTTGTAAATCATAAAAGGACGCCCTTCATAGCCTATGCGCTCTTGCTTGTAGAAAATCGGGCCTTTACTACCCAATTTCACTTTTATCGCAACATAAAGATATACAGGCGATAATAGCAACATTGCAATAGCACTTGAAATGATATCAAAAACACGTTTGATAGATTGTTGCCATGCTGGCATACGCGATGATGTGATATCGACCAAAGGTTCGGAGGTGACATTAGTAAAAGAGACATGGCCTGTGACAACTTCGAATAGACGAGGGGCAAATTTGACCTCTACACCACACGCTATCAAGCGATTGGCTATGCTGAAAATCATATCATTGTCCATATTATCAACGGCAATTATCACCTCATTGACGATATGGCTTCGCACGACCTGCTCCAAGTCGTTCAACCTTCCCAACAACAATCCATCATCTACAACAACACGGTCGCGCACAGCGATATAGCCTATAACCTTTTGTCCCGAACGAGAGGCGTCTTTCGTGATAATATCAGTAACTTTATGGGCAGTGTCGCCTGTACCAACAATCAGTATATTATTAGGTATAAGCCCTTTGCGCAATCGAGATAAAACGATAAGTGTCTGCGTTATACGGAATAGGTATGTAACCGAGAAAAACATTGCCCACAAGATGAGGAACGAGCGATAGTAGAACGTATAGCTCACTACAATGTCGTCGACCAACATACCAAAATAGATAATCGTGGAGATGAAGAACGAGCCTATGACCGTAGAAAAGAGTTCTACGAGGCGCGAGTGGCGCACTTTCGTGTTATAAAACCCTGTGAGATAGTGAATAAACAACGCTACTACGGGGAACGATACAATCGAAGGCAAAAGCGAGTAATCTGGCACAAAATAATACTCCACGCTACCGCCAAAAAGGACCATGTCGTTGGTAATTCGGCGATACAAATAGAATAGCAACCACACCAAAAGCGCAGCCACTATGTCGAACAGAATATAAAATATTGCGCGTTTACGATTCATCGTATAACTTTCACTTGCCCCTTAGAGCCTAATTTAATGATACTTGACGGTTGAGGCAACACCTCTTCCTCTCGTCGATAGTCGACAATGAAATCTACGGCATTGAGGATTTCGTCAGATATTTCGAAGAAATTGCGAGGCGTAGGTTCGCCACTCACATTGGCAGAGGTAGAGACCACCGGCACACGCATCATGCGGCAGAGTTGTTGCGAAAACTGCTCCTTCGTGATGCGAATAGCGATTGTGCCATCTTCGGCAACGAGATTGTCGGGCAGATTGCGGGCATTGTCGTAGATGATAGTGAGCGGCTTGTCTGCCACTTCGATTAAATCCCATGCAATATCAGGCACTTCGCGCACATAGCCCTCGACCTTAGCCTCGCTATCGACGAGCACAATCATCGACTTCGACTCCACTCGGCGTTTGATTTCATATATTCGAGCAATGGCATCGGCATTAGTTGCATCGCACCCGATACCCCACACCGTATCGGTAGGATAAAGTATTACGCCACCTTTGCGCATTACTTCTATAGCTTTTTTCAGTTCGTTTTGCATAACTCTGCAAAGTTAGTAATTTTTTTTCAAATCATCACTATTTTACCCACAGAAAATTACATCGTCAAACAAACAACAGAAAACCCTACCATCTCCCATACTACAACATACCATAAATATACTATAAATATAGGATAAATATACTATAAATATACTATAAACATACTATAACCCTATCTCTAAAATCACACAAACATCTTTTTTTTACATTTTTTTGCTATTCTATTGGTTATTAAAAAATAAAGTTGTAAATTTGCCAATTGAAATTTATACTACCCAAGTAGTATTAAATGACAAATCCAAACCACATAACACACTATCAATCACATAATTACACAACAAAAACTAAAACTTATTGTTGTGGTGTTCGTGTGTGTTTACACGTATAAATAGTCGAAAAATATAACAAACTATTATATTAACTTTTAGTTATATGGCAACAATTAAATTAAAAAAAGGTTTAAACATCAAAATTTCAGGCGATGCCGAAGCTAAAGTAGCTGGCAAAGTTATCTCGAAAGAGGTGGCTATCGTGCCTGATTATTTTGAAGGAATGACACCAAAGGTTGCTGTCAAAGAAGGTGACACCGTGATGATCGGTAGCACTATCTTGTTTGACAAAAAACACCCTGAGGTGAAAGTTGTGTCGCCAGTATGCGGTACAATCAAACAAATCGCACGTGGCGAGCGTCGCAAATTGCTCTATGTGCTTATCGAACAAAACGGCCAAGCTGAACAAGCCGCATTGCCTACTATCGACCTCAAAGCTGGTCGCGAAGCTGTGCTCGCTGCTATGCTCGAGGCTGGTTTTGGTGCTGCACTCCGCCAACGTCCTTACGACGTAGTGGCTAACCCTGCAGTAGCGCCTAAAGCTATCTTCGTTTCAGCATTCGACTCTGCTCCTCTTGCTGCCGACTACAACTTCGTGTTGAAAGGCGAAGAAGCTAACGTACAAGCTGGTTTGAATGTTTTAGCTGCTATTGCTAAAACCTACTACTCAGTTTCTCCTGCCACATCGGCTGAATTGCGCAACATGAAAGGCGTTGAAATTAACGAATTCATCGGCGCTCACCCTGCTGGCAACGTAGGCGTTCACATCAACCACCTCAACCCAGTAAACAAAGAAGAAGTGGTGTGGACAATCAACATCATGGACGTAGCTATGCTCGGTCGCTATGCCAACACAGGCAAACTCGACTTCACTCGCAAAGTCGCAGTAGCTGGTCCTAAAGTGAAACACCCTGCTTATGTTGAAACTATCAGCGGCACTATCATCAACAACATCACCGAAGGCAACGTAAACCTCGACGAACACATCCGCATCATCAACGGCAACGTTCTCACTGGTTTGAACTCTAAAGAGTTTGCATACCTCTCTCCATTTGCCAACGTCGTGACTGCTATTGCCGAAGGCGACCAAGCCGACGAACTATTCGGTTGGGCTATGCCTCGTTTCAACAAATTCTCTAACTCATGCCTATTCTTCACTAAGTTGCAAACTTTGCTTTGTCCTAAAAAACAATTCGACTTCGACGCTCGTATCCTCGGTGGCGAACGCGCTTTCATCGTTAGTGGCGAATACGACCGCGTATTCCCTATGGACATCATGCCTGAACAACTTGTGAAAGCCATGATTGCTCGCAACCTCGAAAAAATGGAACAACTCGGTGCTTACGAAGTTGCTCCTGAAGACTTCGCTCTCTGCGAATTCGTTTGTACTTCGAAAATCGAAACACAACACATCGTGCGCGAAGCCCTCAACTACATGAGAAAAGAACTTGAATAATTTATTAAAAGACAGGAAGACAAGACAACAAGAAATCATGTTCTCATGTCTTCATGTCAAAAAAAATAAGAAAAATGAAATTTTTAAAAAACATCGTAGACAAAGTTGAACCTACCTTCTCTGAAGGCGGTAAACTTCACATGTTTCACTCGGTGTTCGATGGATTCAAAACCTTCTTGTTCGTGCCTAACGACACAGCAAAACGCGGTACTCACATCCACGACGTTACCGACTCGAAACGTACAATGATTATGGTGGTAATTGCTCTCGTTCCTGCTCTCCTATTCGGTATGTGGAACGTTGGTTACCAACACTTCTTGGCTATTGGTCAAGACGCTACTTTCTGGCAACAATTTGCTTTCGGTCTTTTGGCTGTATTGCCTATCCTCGTCGTTTCTTACCTCGTAGGTCTTGGCATCGAGTTTACTGTTGCTCAATTCAAAGGCCACGAAATTCAAGAAGGTTTCCTCGTATCTGGTATCCTTATCCCTATGATTGTGCCAGTCGACACTCCTCTTTGGATGGTCGCTATCGCTACTGCTTTCGCTGTTATTTTCGCTAAAGAAGTATTCGGTGGCACTGGCTACAACGTATTCAACGTAGCTTTGGTTACACGTGCATTCCTCTTCTTTGCATACCCAACAGCAATGTCGGGCGACCAAGTATGGGTGCGCACTCGCGACGCTTTCTGGTGGGGCGCTGGCGACAAAGTCGACGGTTTCACTGGTGCTACTCCTCTCGGTCAAGTAGCTGTTTCTACAGGAAACACTGCCGATATCACTAACATCCTTGGCTCAAAAATCGGTTTCATGGATGCATTCCTCGGTTTCATCCCTGGTTCTGTTGGCGAAGTATCTACTCTTGCTATCCTCATCGGTGCTGCTATCCTTCTCATCACTCGCGTTGCTAGCTGGAAAACTATGATTTCAGTATTCGCTGGTGGTGCTTTCACTGCTTTCTTGTTCAACCAATTCGGTCCTGACACTGCTATTGCCAACTTACCTTGGTACATGCACCTCGTTCTCGGTGGTTTCGCTTTCGGTGCTGTCTTCATGGCTACCGACCCTGTAACTTCTGCTCGCACCGAATGTGGCAAATGGATCTATGGTTTCTTGATTGGTGTTATCGCTATCGTTGTTCGCGTACTCAACCCAGGTTATCCAGAAGGTATGATGCTCGCTATCTTGCTCATGAACATCTTCGCAAACCTCATCGACTACTACGTAGTTCAAGCTAACATCAACAAACGTCTTAAACGTGCAAAATAATAATGGTTAAAGGTTAGAGGTTAAAGGTTAGAGACTAAACAATATAATCTTAACTTTCAACTTTCAACTTTCAACTTTCAACTAAATTAATTATGAATACAAATAAAAATAGTTATACGTTAATATATATGGTGGTAATCATTACCATCGTATCGTTGCTATTGTCGATCACTTCGGGGTCTCTTCGCTCTTTCCAAGAAGACAACGTACGTCTCGACACTAAAAAGCAAATCCTTAATTCGTTGCCTGGCATCGAATTGGGCGAAGATGCAGCAGCTACTTACGCAGCAACTATCAAAGAGTACAACATGCTCGACGCTGAAGGTAACGTAGTAAAATCTCTCGACCCTGTGGCTGATTTCGACATCAAAGCCGAAGAAGGACAATTCCCAATGTATGTAGCTGAAGTAAACGGCGAGACCAAATACATCCTTCCTATGAATGGTGCTGGTCTTTGGGGCGCAATCTGGGGCTATATGGCTCTTAACGACGACCGCAACACTGTGTTTGGTGTGTTCTTCAACCACGCAAGCGAAACTCCAGGTCTTGGTGCCGAAATCGTTACCGAAAAATTCCGTAACCCTTTCATCGGCAAAGAACTCTTGAAAAACGGCAAATTCGCTTCTATCGCTATCGAAAAAGCTGGTACTAAAGTAGAAGGTCGCGACCAAGTGGACGCTATCTCTGGTGGTACTATCACTTCTAAAGGTGTTGAAGCTATGCTCTCTTCAAGCCTTGTAAACTACGAAAATTTCCTCACTGCTCCTGCTGCTATCGTAGTAGAAGAAGTAGCCGACAGTGTTATTGTTGAACCTGTAATCGAAGAATAGTAATAAGTAGAAAGTAATAAGTAAAAAGACATTTAGTCTAACGACTTACTACTTACGACTAAAATCTAAAAGATATGAAAGAAGAATTGAAAAATGCGCTACTTGGTCCTCTTAACAAGAACAACCCTGTAGCTATCCAAGTACTTGGTATCTGTTCTGCTCTCGCTGTAACAGTACAATTGAAACCTGCTATCGTTATGGGTATCTCAGTAACTATCATCGTAGCTATGGCAAACGTGGTAGTATCTCTCATCCGTAACACTATCCCTAACAGCGTACGTATCATCGTTCAATTGGTAGTTGTTGCTGCCCTCGTAACTGTAGTATCTGAAGTATTGAAAGCCTTCATGTACGACCTCAGCGTGCAACTCTCAGTCTATATCGGTCTTATCATTACCAACTGTATCCTCATGGGTCGTCTCGAAGCTTTCGCTATGGCAAACAAACCTTGGCCTTCATTCCTCGATGGTATCGGTAATGGTCTTGGCTATGCATGGGTATTGATAGTAGTTGCCTTCTTCCGCGAATTGCTCGGTTCTGGCACTCTATTTGGTTTCCGCGTTATCCCTGCTTCGTTCTACGAAATGGGTTATGTCAACAATGGTATGATGATGATGCCTGCTATGGCACTTATCATCGTGGCTTGTATCATTTGGGTTCACCGTTCAATCAACAAAGACCTTCAAGAAAAATAATTAATTAGTAATAAGTAGAAAGTAAAAAGTAGAAAGACATTTATAATCTTACGACTTACTACTTACGACTTACTACTAAAAAAGTCTTAAATATGGAACACGCATTAAGTTTATTTATGAGTTCGATTTTTTCGGACAATATGATATTCGCATACTTCCTTGGTATGTGTTCATACCTTGCAGTATCGAAAAATGTGAAGACCTCTGTTGGTCTTGGTATTGCCGTAACAGCAGTGCTTCTCATCACCCTTCCAGTGAACTATTACCTTTATACTGGTATCCTCCAAAAAGGTGCTTTATCATGGTTGGGCGAAGGCTTTGCTGATTTGGACCTCAGCTACCTCAGCTTGATTCTTTTCATCGCTGTAATTGCTGCTATCGTACAATTAGTTGAGATGATTGTTGAAAAATTCTCACCTTCTTTGTATGCGTCATTGGGTATTTTCTTGCCTCTTATCGCTGTTAACTGTGCTATCATGGGTGGCTCTTTGTTCATGCAACAACGCGTAATCCTCGAAGGCACCGACCCTAAAGCTCTCACTGGCATCGTCGACGTAGTATTCTACGCTCTCGGTTCTGGTATCGGTTGGCTTTTGGCTATCGTTGGTCTTGCTGCTATCCGCGAACGCATGGAGTATTCCGACGTGCCTGCTCCTTTGAAAGGCCTCGGTATCACTTTCATCACTGTAGGTCTCATGGCTATGGCATTCATGTGCTTCTCTGGCTTGAAAATCTAAATGAATTGAAAGTTGAAAATTGAAAGTTGAAAGTTACATAATTTTCAAATTTCAAGTTTCAGGTTTCGAATCGAAAATTTCAAATTTCAAATTTCAAATTTCAAATCGAAAAAATTATGTTATTAGAAATAAACACAATGGCTACGCTTACAAGTTTGGTGGTTTTCCTTGCTGTTATCATCTTGCTTGTTATCGTATTGCTTATCGCTAAACGCTACTTAGTAGCATCTGGTAATGTAAAAATTACCCTCAACGGCGAAAAAGAGGTAGAAGCTGCAGCTGGTGGCTCTCTTCTCAATGCTATGGCTAATGCAGGCGTATTCCTTCCATCTGCTTGTGGTGGTAAAGGTTCTTGCGGTCAATGCCGTTGCCAAGTGACTGAAGGTGGTGGCGAAATCCTCCCTACCGAAACTGTTCACTTCACTCGCAAACAAGTTAAAGACCACTGGCGTCTTGGCTGTCAAGTTAAAGTTAAGGGCGATATGGCTCTTAAAGTTGACGAATCTGTTCTTGGTGTTAAAGAATGGGAATGCGAAGTTATCTCTAACAAAAACGTTGCTACATTCATCAAAGAGTTCATCGTGGCATTGCCTCCTGGCGAACACATGGACTTCATCCCTGGTTCGTATGCTCAAATCAAAATCCCTAAATTCAAAATGGATTATGACAAAGACATCGACAAATCGCTCATCGGCGAAGGTTATCTCGATGCTTGGAAAAACTTCGGTCTCTTTGGCTTGAAATGCGAAAATACTGAAGAAACTATCCGTGCTTACTCTATGGCCAACTATCCTGCTGAAGGCGACCGTATCATGCTTACTGTACGTATCGCTACTCCTCCTTTCAAACCAAAAGAACAAGGTGGTGGCTTCATGGATGTAATGCCAGGTATCGCTTCTTCTTATATCTTCACTCTTAAACCAGGCGATAAAGTTATCATGTCAGGTCCTTACGGCGACTTCCACCCTATCTTCGACTCTAAAGCTGAGATGATGTGGGTAGGTGGTGGTGCTGGTATGGCTCCTCTCCGTGCTCAAATCATGCACTTGACTAAGACATTGAAAACTACCGACCGCGAAATGCACTACTTCTATGGTGCTCGTGCGTTGAACGAAGTGTTCTATTTGGAAGATTTCTTGGCTATTGAGAAAGAATTCCCTAACTTCCACTTCCACTTGGCTCTCGACCGTCCAGACCCTGCTGCCGATGCTGCTGGTGTTAAATATACTCCAGGTTTCGTTCACAACGTGATCTACGAAACATATCTCAAAGACCACGATGCTCCAGAAGATATCGAATACTACATGTGTGGTCCTGGCCCAATGAGTAAAGCTGTAGAAAACATGCTCTATTCACTCGGTGTACCACGCGAAAACCTCATGTTCGACAACTTTGGTGCTTAATGAGAGCAATTTTCTAAGATAAAATAGGAAACAAATAAAATTTTTGCTTTAGCAAAAATAACAAAAAACAACCGACACAATCAAATTTATTTGAATTAGTGTCGGTTGTTTTTTTGTTATATTTATTTGAAAAATAATGTTTATTTGTTTTCTATTTTATTAACTTTCAAATTGCCGAGTGCAACCAAAGTCACGACCAAAGGGAGTAACTTTTATTAAACAAAACTAAAATTACAAACCAAAGTCACGAACGATAGTGAGTAACTGTTGGAAATAATATATAACAAAAAAGAGACGCAATATATTGCGTCTCTACATTATATAATCTTATTTCACAACTATCTTAGATTGATAAATTTGTCGATTAGTAGTAGATATATTAACTACATAAACACCCACATTCAAATTCCAAGTAAGCTGTTTTCTTCCTTGATTGAGGGTTACATCAACAAGTTTTTTGCCCATAAGGTCATAAATTTTCACATTTCTTACATCGTCAATATCAAAATGGAGGAATCTATTTTTTGAATCATAATATATTGTTTGCGAATCAATTATGATAGCAGGAGAGTTAGTGTTTATACCTTTTAGATAGCAATCATTGATTTGGTCTAATTCGTTGTTAAGGTCGGGTTTGAACAATAGATAGTTTTGTTGAAATCCCCATGCACAAAACAAAAAGTCGATGCCTCCTCCATCTATACCATCGTAAGGTCGGGTGTACCAACCATGCTCTGAGCCGTAGCGTTCATAATAGACAACATCGTGGGGATAATCTTCGATAGTGGCAACAAATTTTCGGATTGTATCACCTGTTAAATCTTCTATTTTAGAGATATCTTTAATTGTCATTTCTATTAATTCAGGGGCTATTTTGGCACTTGCAAGGGATTTTAACACCTTGACTGTGTCGCCAACTTCGCAGTCGAAATCATAGAGTAAATACTCTTTCCCGTCAATTAAAGCCGATACCTTACGATTATCTATGTTCTCCTTAATATGAGCAATGAATTCATATTCGAGCAAATCATCGTCGGTGCTACGATAAAGAGTCCAATAAAGTTTGTTATCGACATATTCATAATCGCCTATTTTTTCTTTATAAGTTTTATATTCAATTATATTACTACCATCAAGATGAACACGACGATTGACTATATTCCAACTATAGTTAGGTAATGCCATTGGTTTATATGGTTTGCGGTTGAATGATGTATCAACAACACAATCTTGATCTGCGTCTAATATAGCATTACCTGTTGTATTTTTGAAAATCAATTCGCCATTTGCATCAAAAGCACATATCACACTATTGCTACCTCCACCTTCGACTTCGGCAAAAGGGCTAATTGCCCAACCACAGAGATAGCCAAATCGCTCATAAATAGAGAAAGTGTATTGTGCTAGTCCCTTCGCTCTTCGCAATGTTAGTTTTTTGATTGGTTCTAAATCGGCAATTGTTACCATTTCGATATCTACTACAATTAAATCCTTCTGAACTTCTTTAATCTCTTCAGGACTAATGCTTTTCATTTCATGCAACCAATGCAAGAGCGAAATAGTATCGCCCACTGCTACACCAAAATCATACATTAAAGCCTCTAAACCATTACCATAAGCCCAAACCTTTTCCTCTGAAATATCTTCACGTAATAGACCTTTTAGAGTGCGTGCCTCAGGGTTAGTTGGATAATAACTCCACAACTTTTTATAAGCAACACCATTGATAATTGAATCACCTTCAATTTTTTCAATGTGGGTGACATATCTCTCAATATCATCACCAAAATATTCGGCATGACAAACTACGTTCCAACTATATCCCTCAACCACAATAGGTGTATATGCCATAGTGCTTGTTACAACAAATATTAAACAGCAGAGAGAAAATAAACGTTTCATAATAACCTCCTATTCTAATTAATTTTATAGTGCAAAGGTAATACTTTTTTTTATAATGCCACTTTTTCAAATTAAAATTATGTATATAAAATAGATTAAACTTTTAAGAAAATGTTTAATCTAATCTACAAAAACAATCCTTAAAATCATATCGCCATGAAAAAACTATTTACCCTCATTGCCTTTGTTATTGCTACAACTTTTAGTTTATTTGCTCATGATATTATTGTCTTAACAGAAGGTTCAGTGATTCGTGCAAAAGTAATAAAAAGTTCGTCAACTGAGATTGAATATTTTAATATTGACATATCACATGGCCCACTATTTCTACTATATGCAGATGAAATTGCTTTTATAGAACTAGAAGGTGGAACAACTCTACATTATTCAAAAATGAATGAAGATTTCGAGATTCAATCGTACAACCAAATCTACCAACTTACAACACAAAATTATTACCACAAAGGACAATTATATAATCGCTCACAAATGGCAGATTTGTTGAAAAATACGTGTGATGTGGCATATAAAGAGTATTGCAGGGGTAAAACAACTAGAAATATAGGTTGGGGTTTATTGGCTGGTGGTATTGCTCTGAACGGAGTAGGATTATCATTGCTATCATACGGAGCTTATGAGGCTGGATCGGCAACTATTACCTTAGGCTCAATGACTACATTAGCTTCTATTCCAACGATTATTGTTGGACGATACAAAATGAATAATGCCTACAAAAAATACAATAATCAAAATTTATCTCTCAACTTTGGCATCAGCCCTACAGGAGTTGGTCTTGCGTTACAATTTTAATATACAAACTATAAAAAAAGAGATGCAAAACCTATTTTGCATCTCTTTTATTTATCTATTTTCTACCAAAATCGGCCGGTATTTCACCCCAATTAGGAGTATCCCATTTGAGAATTTGGTTCGAAAAAGTGTTGGTTTGCAACCAGCGTTCAGCACGGGCAATTAGTTCAAACAGTGGAATATTCTGCTCCGTGCGCATAAGTTTGGTCTTGCACTGCTTAGCACGCACCCACGCAATAGCACTGACACTATCGGAATAAATAGGCAATGTGCATCCGTTTTTCTTCAACAACGAAAGTCCATGCACAAGTGCAAGAAATTCGCCTACATTATTCGTGCCATCAGGATATGGCCCCATACGAAATACCTCGCGGCCTGTAGCTGTATCTACCCCTCGATACTCCATCACACCAGGATTGCCACTGCAAGCTGCATCAACCGACAATGAAGGAAGTTGAATTGAGTATTGAGAAGTCAAACTATCTGTTATCTGTGCTCTGTTATCTGTACTCTTTTTAATGGCTTGCCAATAATTCAATTTATGCGCTGCCTCTGCCTCCTCTCGCGTAGCATAACCTTTGTATTGCGCCCCTTCATATCCATCAATCTGCGGCTTACACTCCTCCCACGACTCAAAAATACCTGTGAGCCGTCCTCTCCACACTACATAATATTTATTCTTTGGTTTTGCCATAAAAAACAACAATCTATAATCAACTGTCTGTTGACTATAGACTGTTGACTATAGACTAATTTTTATTATTTACGATGAATGTTTGTCGCATTAGCTTGTGCTGTTGGAGTCACCACAAGGTCATTGATACATACATGTGGTGGCAATGTAACTGCAAAACGAATAAGATTTGCAATATCATCGCCTGTAAGTGGAGTATAACCCTCGTATGTTTTATCTGCACGCTCTTTATCATCTTTGAAACGAACAATAGAAAACTCTGTCTCTACCGCTCCAGGACAAATATTTGTCACCTTAATGCCATATTTAAGCATATCGATACGCATACCTTTGCTGATAGCATCTACGGCATGTTTAGTAGCGCAATAAACATTGCCATTAGGATATACCTCTTTACCCGCAGTTGAACAGATATTGATGATGTGACCTTTACCACGTTCGCACAACAATGGAGCAATCTCGCGTGTCATATAAAGAAGTCCTTTGATATTTGTATCAATCATGCGCTCCCAATCCTCAAGCACACCTTCTTGAATAGGGTTCAAACCTACAGCCAACCCTGCATTGTTGACTAAAACATCAATATTGCGCCATGCAGCTGGAATAGAAGCCACTGCCTTTGCTACCTCTTCTTGATTGCGTACATCAAAATTAAGTATCAATGAATCAGCTTTATATGTAACACCTACCAATGCTTGCAACTCTTCAAGACGCTCTTTTCTACGTCCTGTAAGAATAAGATTATAACCCTCGTCAGCCAAAGCAATAGCTGTTGCACGACCTATACCAGATGTCGCTCCAGTAATCAAAGCAATTTTTTTCATATGTTAGATTTTAGTAATATCTTGGGAAAAATATCTTTATCCGTATTTTATATCACACTGATAATCAGATATATCATTTTTTTATTATCTCCCTTTATTCAACTCTCAAAGTTAATACTTTTTTTATTAACATAAAAGGTCTAATAGTTAAAAAATATTAAACTTTACTGAAACTATTGCGCATATCAAATAATTGTTATAATTTTGCATCGAAATTAAAATTGCAATCATTACAAAAATGAAATAAGGTTACAAATTTGAAATTTAACCCGTAAATATATGACAACAGCGATAGACATACTAAATAGCCACAACATCCGTCCCTCGGTGCAAAGAATAGCGGTGCTGAAATATTTACTTGAGCATCGTATTCATCCAACCGTAGATGACATATATTTGGCTCTGAATCCTACAATGCCTACGCTCAGCAAAACAACAGTATATAATGTTTTGCGAAATTTAGTAGAAAATGGCGCAGTTCTTGCATTGACCATTGACGAAAAGAATGTGCGCTACGATGCCGACACTAGTTCACATGCTCACTTCCGCTGCCACGCTTGTGGCGAACTCTACGACATCGAACAACCTACAATGTCGGGCGCAAATACCTCAGGATTCGAAATAGAAAATGTTCATGTATACTATTGGGGCAAATGCCCTAAGTGCATGACTAAAGAAAAAAAATCATAACTACAAACAAAATCTATTATCATTATGAAAAAGTATGTATGCACAGTGTGTGGCTATGTCCACTACGGCGAACAACCACCATCAGTTTGCCCTGTTTGCAAACAACCTGCCTCTAAATTCAAAGAGGTACCCAACGAAAAACCATCAGAAAACAAATCTATCTTCGAAAAAATCAAAAACCTATTCAAATAAAACTAACTAATCATTAATAACTAATTACAACTATGAAAAAATTTTCTTGCACTATTTGCGGTTATGTTCACGAAGGTGACGCTGCTCCAGCTATCTGTCCTCAATGCAAACAACCAGCTGAAAAATTCAAAGAACTCGTTGCTACTGACAAACTTCAATTCGTAACTGAACATGAACTTGGTGTTGCTAAAGGCACTGGTGAAGATATGATTCGCGATCTCAATGCTCACTTCATGGGCGAAGCTACCGAAGTAGGTATGTACCTCGCTATGAGCCGTCAAGCTGACCGCGAAGGTTATCCTGAAATCGCAGAGGCTTTCAAACGCTATGCTTGGGAAGAAGCTGAACATGCTGCTAAATTTGCTGAATTGCTCGGCGACGTGGTATGGGATACTAAAACTAACCTTGAAAAACGTATGAATGCTGAATCTGGTGCTTGTGAAGACAAAATGCGTATCGCACGTATCGCTAAAGAACGTAATCTCGATGCTATCCACGACACTGTTCACGAAATGGCAAAAGACGAAGCTCGTCACGGAAAAGGTTTCGAAGGTCTCTACAATCGCTACTTCAAAAAATAATAGAATCTAATCATAAAAAAAGGTGGATGTAAAATTGAACATCCGCCTTTTTTTATAATTTATAATTGAATCCCAACGATATAAGCTCATAAAATTGCATCTTTGGTTTACCGCCGTCGGTTGGTATCGTAGTACTATCATAACGAGGATAAAGAGTAACCTTTGCAGATAAGAATCTATTAATTTTGAAATTACCTATCAATTCACACCCTACCTCAACACCTTTTATCTTGCCTACATAATTACCAAAGAACGAAAAATGAACCTCCATACCTATCGACTCATTAAAATCATGATCAAAATCAGTACGTATCAAAGCACCCAACTGATTTGATTGACGTGTACCATCTGTTATACCCACTTGATGTGCTATATTATCCGACTCTAGCAATCCATCTTTCACTCGCATATCTGCTACATAAATCAACTTATACGAAAGTGGAGAAACAAACACCGACACTTTCTTATACTTATAATCCATACCTGCAGACAAACTCATCCGCATTGGCGAAAATGGTCCCGATGTACGCACATAGGTATTTGACTTATAAGTATTAAACAACGATGTCTGAAAGTCCCACTCTGCTGTATAATAGAAATTCTTAAATGCCTTATATCCCAATTTCGAATTCAATCTAACGAGATCTTCATTCACACGTAACCATCTAAGAGAATCGCTTGCCATACCATAGAGTCCAAGTTTCCACTCTGCTTTATTGTCCCATTGAAGACCCTTACGATTATCATAATTAAAATAACCCATAGCATAAAACGTTGCTGCCAGGTTGCTTTCTCCTCCCTTATACCAATTAGATGTAATATAGTTCTGCGACGCATGAACTTGAAATTTTGCCCCCTTCGACCATCGCGACATTTCTGGCAAATCTACCCTCAATGTCTCGCGATTACGTAAATTAACACTATCAAGATTCAGCAACATTGCCTCCTTCTTGCCAAGATGCATCTGATTGACTTTCAATTCCGACATTGATGGCAACTGACTCTTGTGATAAGCATATAATTCTGGCGCAGTGGCTCGCACATAGGCTTTAGCCTGCGTACGCAACAAAACTACAACACTATCTGAATTATTGAACTCTACACTCACAGCCGGTAATGTGCCTATAACCCAATCAATAAACAACGGATTAACCAAATTTTCCAATTCTATATGCTTAAGCATAGAGTCCACCTCTACCAAAAGCGAATCAGATGAAATAATTGGCATAATTTGCTCAACCAACCTCATAGTATCTTGTGCTAAATCAACACTTTGAGATTCATCTACCTTCAATACAGTATCTTTTTGTTCTGTCTCTTTCTTCTTCAAGCTTGCCATCACTCGCGATATTAACTCACTCTTCTCTCGCGAACGAGCATCTTCTCCCTCTCCAATCAACGATGTAAAATCACTCTTTCTTTCTACCTTGACACTATCAACAACCGCTACTTGTAGGGTAGTATCTACCGAATCTACAGTCACTATAGCATACTCATCCAACCATGCCTCAAATTCGGCATCTGCCAACTCAATAGTATCAGTCGCAAGAGAATCCACATGCTGCAATGCAACACTATCACTCTTAAGACTATCCAATACAACAGTTTGAGACGCAACGAATTGCGCCCCAACAAACCACAAAATTATGAGTAATATATATTTATTCCTCAACATCATATTTCTGAAACAAGAAATCGTTGTAAGGGAAGCGTTGAATATGGATTTCCTTCACTCTTTCGTATAATAACGCTTTCAACTCGTCAATATTGTCCTTCTGACGTGCTGACACGAACACACAATCAGCCCCCATGTTTGCCATCCAAGTCTTTTTCAAGTCGTCGAGACTATAGTTTTCTCGCTTCATTGGCGATAGGTCATCCTCTTCCTTAGGCACATACGTAAATGCATCTATCTTATTAAATACCAATATCGTAGGCTTCTTCTCCTTGCATACATCAAGCAATGTTTTATTCACCACCTCATAGTGCTCCTCAAAGTTAGGATGCGAAATGTCGAGAATATGCACCAAAAGGTCTGCCTCGCGCACCTCGTCCAACGTACTCTTGAACGACTCAATCAAGTGGTGAGGCAACTTGCGGATAAACCCTACAGTGTCGGTCATAAGAAATGGTAGATTGTCGATAATCACCTTACGCACTGTGGTGTCGAGTGTAGCAAACAACTTATTTTCGGCAAAAACATCGCTCTTCGAGAGGAGGTTCATCATCGTAGATTTACCCACATTAGTGTAACCCACCAATGCCACGCGCACCATCTTACCACGATTCTGACGTTGCGTTGTCATCTGTTTATCAATTGCCACAAGGTGCTTTTTGAGCAATGATATCTTATCGAGGATTATACGACGGTCAGTCTCAATCTGTGTTTCACCCGGACCACGCATACCGATACCACCTCGTTGACGCTCCAAGTGAGTCCACATACGTGTCAATCGAGGCAAAAGATACTGATACTGAGCCAACTCCACCTGAGTCTTCGCATACGCTGTTTGTGCTCGTTTAGCAAAAATATCAAGAATAAGGTTCGTACGGTCAAGAATCTTTATCTGCAATTCGCGCTCAATATTACGCAACTGCACAGGCGACAATTCATCATCGAATATCACCATACCCACAGGCTCTTCGCTCTCCTCGCGCTCTTTAATAAATTCGCGTATCTCCATCAACTTACCCTCACCCACAAATGTGCGAGAGTTAGGATAATCCATTTTCTGAAAAAATGTCTTCACCACATGCGCGCCTGCCGTATCTGCCAAAAACGCGAGTTCATCAATATACTCACGCACCTTTGCCTCTTTTTGTTGAGGCGTAATCAACCCCACCAACACTGCATTCTCACAATAAATTTCTGTTACTTCTATTGCCATATTTTTAAAATTTGAAAGTTGAAAGTTGAAAGTTGAAAGTTGAAATTAAAAGTTACATCGAAATAACTTTCACATTTCAAATTTCACATTTCAAATTAAAACTACATTTCCATTTTCAACATTAAATATTTTCACTTCGCTATCTACCTGTGCCATCAATTGGTCGGTATGATTGCGATTGGTATCGGTTATAAACACTTGTCCAAACTCATCCGATGCCACTAAATCTACTATATTCTTCACCCTTTGCGCATCCAATCGATCGAATATATCGTCCAACAACAACAGTGGCGACACCCTCGTAACTCGCTTCAAATAAACATATTGTGCCAATTTCAACGCCACAAGATATGTCTTATTCTGCCCCTGTGAGCCAGTGCGCTTGATCGGATACCCATCGAGCAACATATCCAAATCATCTTTATGCGAACCGCGTGTTGTATATCCAATTGCATGGTCGCGCACACGACATTCTGCCAACAACGGAGCCAAATCTCCCTGCTCCGAATGCGATTTATAATGCAATTCAACCCTCTCACAATCGCCAGCTATAGCGCAGTAAAATCGCTCAAACACAGGCGTAAATCCTTCAATAAATTCTTTTCGTCGAGCATAGATATATTCAGCTTCAGCAGCCATCTGCATCTCATAAATCTCAAGCATTGCTGCGTCGGGCATATCGTCTTGTTTCAATAGTGTGTTCCGACTCTGCAACGCCTGATTATATCGCATCAGCGACATCAAATATGGCTTATCGTATTGCGAGATAACCACATCCATAAACCTACGCCTCTCATCACTTCCCTCATCAATCAAATATTGGTCCGATGGCGAAATCAACACTGCCGGTATCAACCCAATATGGTCTGCCATTCGCTGATACTCCTTGTTATTGCGCTTAAATTGCTTTTTTGTTCTACGCTTTACTGCCGCCGAAATCACCTCATCCTGCCCAGCTATTTCATACTTCCCCTGAAGCATAAAAAACTCTTCATCGTGATGAATCAACTGAGAGTCAACAGCATTCAAATGGCTTTTCGTGAACGAAAGATAATATATTGCATCCAACACATTGGTTTTGCCCATACCATTCGACCCCAAAAAGCAATTGAATTTTGGAGACAACCACAAATCGCACTCCCTCAGATTGCGATAATTCAACCCTGTCAGATGCTTTAGATGCATATATTTTTATTTAACTAATGCGATTACTTCCTCTACACTCAACAATTGTTGCTCGCCCGAAGCCATATTTTTCAACATCACCTTGCCTGCTTCGATTTCCGAATCGCCTACAATTGCCACGTATGGAATCTGATTGTTATCAGCATATGTCATCTGTTTTTTCATCTTCGCAATTTCAGGATAAATCTCAGCTGCAATGCCTGCACGACGCACCTCACGCACTAACGGACGGCAATAATCCAACCCTTTTTGGTCGAATGCCAAGAATATCACTTGTGTGCCCGATGTAGCCTCTTTAGGGAATTTGTCGAGCATTGTCAATACGTCATAGATACGGTCAGCTCCAAACGAGAAGCCTACACCCGACACTCCTGGCAATCCGAAGATACCTGTCAAGTTATCATAGCGTCCACCGCCCGAAATCGAACCCATCTCTACGCCTAGAGCCTTCACTTCCAATATCGCACCTGTATAATAGTTCAATCCACGAGCCAATGTTAAATCGAGTTCTACACCACATTTCACGTCGCTCTCAGCCACATAACGAAGCACCTCTTCCAATTCGTCAAGACCTTTTTGTGCAGTAGCACTCTCTGCCAACACGCCACGCAATGTAGCCACTTTCTCTTCGTTCGAACCCTCAAGCAAAAGCACTGGTTTCAATTTCTCTACCGCTTCAGCAGGGATGCCTTTTGCCATCATCTCTTCATTCACTTTGTCAAGACCGATTTTGTCCATCTTGTCGATAGCCACAGTAATGTCGATGATGCGGTCTGCCTCGCCAATCCATTCTGCAATACCAGCCAACACTTTGCGGTTGTTCAATTTAACAACCACATCAATACCGAATTTTTGGAATGCTTGGTCAATCATCTCAATCATTTCAGCCTCATACACAAGCGAGTCTGAGCCTACCACGTCGGCATCGCATTGGAAAAACTCGCGATAACGGCCCTTTTGTGGACGGTCGGCGCGCCACACTGGTTGTATCTGGAAGCGTTTGAATGGGAATGTTATCTCATCGCGGTGTTGCACTACATAGCGTGCAAATGGCACTGTTAAGTCATAACGCAAACCCTTCTCACTCACTTTATTAGTAAGTTTGATGCTATTTTTAGCCAACAACTCTTCGTCCGACAATTTAGCTGCCCAGTCGCCCGAGTTCAACACTTTAAACAACAATTTATCGCCCTCTTCGCCATATTTACCCATCAAAGTCGAAAGATTCTCCATCGATGGAGTTTCGATTTGTTTAAAACCATAATTAGCAAACACCGAGCGAATTGTATTAAAAATATAGTTACGTTTCGCCATCTCTACAGGCGAAAAATCACGCGTTCCTTTTGGAATTGAAGGTTTCATATCTTAATTATTAATGATTAGTTATTAATGAGTAGTTATTAATTATCAAAGAAAATCATGTTCTCATGTCTTCTTGTCTAAAAAAACAATAAAATTGTGAACCGGAGGTCACGAGCCAACAGGCGAGTAATTATGAATTATGAATTATGAATTGTGAATTATAGATTAACTCAGTCGCCCCCGTATGCGATGCCACATACTCCGCCGCAGCCTTCGACGCCACATCATTCTTCTCAAAAAACTCATCCAATGATCGGGCACACTCTTCATAATTCTTAATCGACTGCCCAGCGCCACATTCAATCAACTCTTTAGCCTCTTGGAACTTGTGGTAGTTCGGACCAAACACCACCGGCATGCCCCATACCGCCGCCTCTAACGTGTTGTGTATCCCCACTCCAAATCCACCACCAATATACGCCACTTGCCCATACTGATACACACTCGACAACACCCCTATCGTATTCACAACCAAAACATCATAATCAGTGAGAATTGAAGGGTTAGGAGTTTGGAGTGATAATTGAGACTTATCTGTTATCTGTAATCTGTAATCTGTTATCTGAGTATATAGTGCATATTTACAAGTCAATTTCGAAGTCAACTCCTTGATTCTCTCCTCTCTAACCTCATGTGGAGCAATAATCATCTTCATCCGTCCCGCCCGCTCATTTATATATCGTGTCAACAAATCCTCATCCGGTCCCCACGAACTACCTACCACCAACACTGGCAAAAATTCTCCATTTTGAACCTCTCTCGATTGCTCCCCTAAGTTAGGGGAGCTGTCCGAAGGACTGAGGGGTATAGCATTCCTCATTCCTAATTCCTCATTCCTCATTCCAACAAACCTCTCCACAATCTCCAATTTCTTCGCCGCAGCAGCAATATCTGCCACCCTATCAAATCGCGTATCGCCTGCCACCATCACATTCTCCACACCAATCCCTTTCAACAACTCCTTCGACTCTTCATTCTGCACAAACAACATCTTGAATGCCTTCAACCCTTCACGAAATATTCCGCCATACCACTTGAAAAACACCTGATTAGGTCGAAATATAGCCGAAATAATATAAGTCTCTATCCCACGAAAGCGCAATTCTCTCAAATAATTTAACCAAAATTCATACTTCACAAACACCACCTTTTCTGGTTTCACCAATTCCACAAATCTTCTCGCATTACGCGGTGTATCCAAAGGCAAATAAGCAATGACGTCTGCACTAGCATAATTCTTTCTCACCTCATAGCCCGATGGAGAGAAAAAAGTCAACAATATTTTATACTCAGGATTCTCTCTTTTCAACTTTTCAATCAACGGACGCCCCTGTTCAAACTCGCCCAACGACGCAGCATGCACCCACACAACCCTATCTCCATCCGCCAATCCACTCTCAATCTTAGCATACGCCTCCCTCTCGCCTTGCCACATCAATCTCACCTTCGGATTGAACATTGCGACAACACGAACCGCCAAAGCATAAAACCAAATTGCTATATTATACAAACTTTTCATTGAATATCAAACAAATAACCATACACTACCCCACAATAACTACAACCTACAAATTTATAAAAAAATATTCATATACACAATAGTCTCCCCAAAAACAAACAACACAAAAAAATTCTGGAATCTCCAGCAAAGCGAAGCATTCCAGAATATCCAGTAAAGCACAACCCAATTTTATTTATTCATCTCAAAAACTCTCCAAAAAGTCTCAGGCAAAAAAACATTCTCCAACTCCACACACTCAGCAAACAACGGAGCAATATCCTCATCTCTAAATCCGGCAATGCCACATCCAACACGCGTCACCAAAAACCTCAACTCTGGATGCGCCTTTGCATATTCAACAAACTCATCCACATACGGTTTTATGACATCCACGCCGCCGTGCATTGTCGGTATGGCATAGGTCTGACCTGTGCGCCCAACGCCAACACCCCATTCAGCTCCAAACTTCTCCATTGCCACTCGCGCCGCACCTCCACCATGCATCCCACGTAAATTACTACCAAACACAAATATCTCATTCTCTGCCAATTCTTTAATAAAATCAGATGAAATTCTTTTTTCCATAGTTCATATTTTTTTAATTAACAATAATCCAAATATTATATCCAACAATGATTAGCCAATAATTTTTTAATTATTGCATGCTCATACACCGAATTCATCAAAAGCAACGACGCTCTTACCTTGATATAATTTGGTCCAAATATTTCATAAATCGATTTATTTGAGTCAAGTATCGCTTGGCAACAATTCAAATATCGAGTACGAAGCAACTCATTTTGCATATATTCCAAAGCTTCTTCTCTGCTTTTTATCTCATAGAATTTGGTAACCTTACTTTGCCCCAAGCCACTCAATTGAGGGAAAAGGTATCTTATCCAACAATGAATTGACAAATAACCACTACTAATTTCTTTAATAGCCCGCTCATATACAGTTAATCCAGAGAAAGTTACATTATTTTGAGCCTCTATAAATCTATCCATCTTAATTATTATTTATTTCCTCCCACAAATTTCTCAAATTGATTTTATTAGTACAAAGTAATAAGTACAAAGCAAAAAGACCATCCGACATTATACGTCTTACTACTTACGACTTTTTACTTACTACTATTCATTTGTGAATATTTGTGCCATTTGTGGGCAAATTACCATTTTATAAAACACTTAAAACTCCAACCTCATCGACCCATCCCGCTTCATTGCATCATACTGCTCTTTATTGAACTCATACAACATACCTGCACGATGTTTTGCCGCCTCATCCTTTTCGCCTGTATCTACCAATATACCAGTCGACAACATCTTTTTCTGAAAATTCCTACGGTCAAATCTAACCTCCAAAATCGACTCATACAATCGTTGCAATTGTGGTATCGAAAATCGCTTATCAAGCAATTCAAACCCTATCGGACGAAAGTGCAAATCCTCACGCAATCGTTGCACTGCCACACGCAATATGCGGTCGTGATCAAAAGCCAATCGAGGCACATCCTTAATCCTAAACCATCGAGCCTCAGCTGCATCATCGCCACCCTTCACCTCAGTCATTCTCACCAATGCATAGAATGCCGTAGTTATCACACGCCCACGAGGGTCACGCTCCACATCCGAGAACACCCCCAACTGCTCCATATACCCCGACTCCAAACCCGTCTCCTCCATCAACTCTCTTTGAGCACACTCCTCAATAGTTTCCGTCATTTTCAAAAAACCACCCGGAAATGCCCAACACCCTTTGTATGGTTCAATCCCACGCTCCACAAGCAACACCTGCAAATCTTGTCCGTCAAACCCAAAAATCACAGCATCAGCCGTCATCGCCGCACGCGGATACTCATAACTATACCATCCATCCGCCGTTTTTTTCCAATCTTCTTTCATAATACATATTTTTTATTTGTGTAACTTTTACACAATGCAAAATTACAACAATTTTTCGTATCCACCAAATGTTTTGTGTATTTTTTACACAATATTTTATAACTCGCAGTATATCAATAAAAAAAGGTCTTAACTATTAAATAGTCAAGACCTACATTCATTCTTTTTAGTTATAAATACATTTAATAAACTAACCCACAATCATATTCAAACAAAACATTAGAATCAATATTTTTAATTCTCACTTTATCACCATCAAATTTAACAACACACTTTTCACGATACAAACCACCATGAATAGTCCAATAACAAGCACTAATAAAAAACTCATCACCTTCTTGCTTTATACTCGGAGTCACATCATTAGTGGTAATAGCTTGATTAAAAGAAGATTCCTCATCATCAAGACCTCCTTCTAATTCAATTTTTGAAGATTTTGAATAAACATAACTACGACGCTCATAATTTGAATGCCACCAAAGAGGCAAATAATGCCACATGTTATGTAAAAGATAAACTTGCCAAGCCCCCATTTTCGACTTTTCTACTTGCAAATAACTCCAAAAATCTTCATCAAAATTAGTTGAGACTAACTTCATCTCCGTAGAATCATAAATACATATAGAACTATTTCCACCCAGAGGAGTAGATGCCATAGGTAAAATAAATTCACGATTTAATAGCTCTATTTGCATCATCAACCCATCTTTCACTATAATTTTATCCAACAAACAAAAAACTTTGTCATAATCCTTATCTTCAACTAATTTATCCAATGCTTCCCCAATTCTAATTTCTTCTATACTCGCCTGAATACCTGCATTATCTTTACTAAAAGATTTAACATTCACACAAGTAATTAACACCGAAATAAAAAAGGCACAAAATATTAAACGCTTCATACGAAAAATAAAATTAATATCATTAAAACCACATGCAAAGTTACATCTTTTTTTTTAAAACACCAACAAAACTCCTTATTTTTTAATGATTTATCTCACAAAAAAATAGAGGCACAACAACTTGCGCCTCTATTTATAATTATGAAGTTTTCTAAATTAAATCAATTCAACAAAAACCTCTTTACCTTCTTCTGCGATAGCCACTTTGTTCTCACGAGCCAACCAGCCAAGTGCAGCATAGATTTCTTTTTCAGTCAATTTTGTAGCTTTTTTGATGGCTTTCAATTCCAATTTGCCAGCCTCCAATGCATGCCATACAAGACCTGCATTTGTACCAATTTTTTCAATCATGTTTTTTAAAAAATTAAAACTTTTAATACTAAGAAAATACAAACTTGCGATACGAGATTATCATCTCTCACAAATTCGGTGCGACAATTGTGCAAACCGAAGCAGAATCAAATTTATTTGAATTATGCTGAGGTGCTGCCAATTTTCGCAAATCAACTGCAAAGTTACAAAAAAAATCCCAAACTACCAAATCTAACCTTTTCTGTTATAACAAGATGCACCAAACAGCGATAAAATCTACAATTTCACACTCACTATACATTGAAACGGAAGTGCATAATGTCGCCATCTTGCGCCACATATTCTTTACCTTCCACGCCCATCTTACCAGCTTCTTTCACTGCTGCCTCCGAGCCATAAGTAAGGAAGTCTTCATATTTAATTACTTCGGCACGTATAAATCCTTTCTCAAAATCAGTATGGATTACACCCGCACATTGAGGAGCCTTCCATCCATCTTGGAATGTCCATGCACGCACCTCTTGCACACCTGCAGTAAAATAAGTTTTCAATTTCAAAAGCGCATAAGCCGATTTGATAAGACGAGCAACACCCGACTCCTCAAGACCTATTTCTGCAAGGAACATTTGACGTTCTTCATATGTTTCAAACTCAGCAATTTCACTCTCAATTTTAGCAGCAATCACAAGCACCTCTGCACCTTCTTGTTTTGCCACCTCTCGCACACGCTCCACATATTCATTACCAGTTGCCGCGCTCGCTTCATCCACATTACACACATAGAGCACCGGTTTTGCTGTAAGAAGAAAAAGCTCACGAGCTATCTTTTCCTCATCTTTAGTATCGAATGTTACAGTACGAGCCGAAAGACCTTGTTCAAGAGCAGCCTTATATTTCACAAGTACATCATAAATTTGTTTTGCCTGCTTATCGCCACCTGTTTGCGCTTGTTTTTGCACCTTTTGTATACGAGCATCAACAGTTTCCAAGTCTTTAAGTTGAAGTTCGGCATCAATAATCTCCTTGTCGCGAATAGGGTCAACCGAACCATCCACATGCACAACATTAGGATCATCAAAACAACGAAGAACGTGCAAAATTGCATCTGTTTCACGAATATTTGCAAGAAATTTATTACCAAGACCCTCACCCTTAGATGCTCCTTTCACAAGACCTGCAATGTCAACAATCTCAACTGTTGTTGGCACAATACGTTGTGGATTAACAAGTTCAGCAAGTTTATTAAGTCGCTCATCTGGAACTGTAATTACACCCACATTTGGTTCAATTGTACAGAATGGGAAGTTAGCCGATTGGGCTTTTGCGTTAGAAAGACAGTTAAAAAGGGTTGATTTTCCAATATTAGGCAACCCCACGATTCCACATTGTAATGCCATTTTATTTAGTTACTTATTAATAGTTAAAAACTAACGATATTCACTGATTGCTAATAAAATGCAAAGATACGACTTTTTTTTGGATTAGACAATACCCCACAAAAACCATTCCTCACGATGACCATACCACAAACATAGGATAAATATAGGATAAATATACTATAAATATAGGATAAACATACTATAAATATACTATAACCATACATAATAAGGTACTTCCCTATTACTTGACACTAGAAAAAAATACATATACTAAAATTTATTTTTTTGTTGTTATTGAAGTTACAATACAGCTCTTATTTTCAAGAGAATCAACAATATACTGTTCTTCTTCTCTCTTTTTTTGTTTTATAATTTTCACCGTATCTTTACTATTTTGCTGTTTGCAATATTCTCTAATATCTTTATATCTGCATGTTGTTTTTGTGATACATCCAAATAAACAAGACCAAGACTCTTCCATAGTACAATTTCTT
>JAZQUV010000002.1:0-40140 GCA_045631465.1 Candidatus Aphodosoma sp.
TTGGCTCACAGAACGACATGGCTACGATCCGACTTATACAATAAGC
This sequence comes from Candidatus Aphodosoma sp., assembly GCA_045631465.1. GTDB lineage: Bacteria > Bacteroidota > Bacteroidia > Bacteroidales > Paludibacteraceae > Aphodosoma. The sequence goes on from JAZQUV010000002.1 coordinate 47, forward strand.
CCCCCTCCAAATCCCCTCCTAAAATCAATCACAAAGTTACTAAAAAATCTACAAACCGCAACATAAAACCACAAAAAATCAAACTTGCAAAAAAATATTGTTTACAGAATACTAATTTTGTTTTTTTTATTAACTTTGCATCGTCATTAATTATTAATTTTTTTTGATTATGAAAAAATGATATTGTTTTGTTTGAGTATATTGCTTTTTGCTTGTAAAAAAGATACACAAGATACTTTTATTATAGAAGTAGAATCACTTCAAAAAGTTGTTTTTGTTAAACCTTAAACATAAAGAGTTATGAAAAATGTAAATTTTTATTTTATTAAAAATATTGCAATTCGCAGGTGGGTATATTATGCACCGTTTTTTTTATTACTCGCATCACATTTTATTCCGACATTTTTTGATTGTGAATCAACTAGTTATATTGCTCAGATAATTTGCTTATTAATGTATTGTTTTTTATTTTCTCAATTGCTTTAATGTTGAAAGATAATGTGGAATTATATGATAAAAAGGAAATTAACATAAGTTTATTAAATTATTTTATTGTAATTTCACTACTATTCTTTACTTTAATTTGGGTGCCAATTTTCTCGAATAGAGAGCAATTGATAGAAGTCTTAAAGCTCTTCTAAAATAGAGTATAAAAATAAAAGTTTGAAAAGATTATTTTTTTCAAACTTTTTTTTGTACCTTTGCACTTTAATTAAATAGTCTAATAACGCATTGTGCATCGCATGATATAATATTGTGCATTGTGCATTGATTAAATATGGCAACAAAGTACATTTTCGTTACTGGTGGCGTTACTTCATCGCTCGGTAAAGGCATCATCGCAGCTTCGCTTGGCAAACTCCTCCAAGCTCGTGGTTACAGAGTTACTAACCAAAAACTCGACCCTTATATCAACATCGACCCAGGTACTCTCAATCCTTACGAACATGGCGAGTGCTACGTGACTAACGATGGTCACGAAGCCGACCTCGACCTCGGTCACTACGAGCGTTTCCTCAACGTACCTTCGTCTAAAGCCAACAACGTAACTTCTGGTCGCATATATCAAAACGTAATCACTCGCGAACGTCGTGGCGATTTCTTGGGCAAAACTGTTCAAGTCATCCCTCATATCACCGACGAAATCAAACGCAACGTAAAACAACTCGGCAACACTGGCAATTTCGACTTCGTTATCACCGAAATCGGTGGTACTGTAGGCGACATCGAGTCTTTGCCTTATATCGAAAGTGTGCGCCAACTCCGTTGGGAACTCGGTAGTGACTGCCTCTGCATCCACCTCACTTATGTGCCTTACGTGGCTGCTGCTGGCGAACTCAAAACCAAACCTACTCAACACTCTGTCAAAGAACTTCAACAAGAAGGTGTTCAACCTGACGTGCTCGTCCTCCGCGCTGAACACCCAATCACTCCCGAAGTTCGCAAAAAAGTTGCCCTCTTCTGTAATGTCGACCCAGAAGCTGTTATCGAAAGTGCCGACGTAAAAACTATCTACGAAGTGCCTGTTCGTATGCAACAAGAAGGTCTCGACCGCGTTGTCCTCAAACGCCTCGGTCTCGATCCCGAAGCTACTGTTGCCGATATGGACCAATGGAACTTCTTCCTCAACAAACTCAAAACTGCTAAAAAAGAAGTGCGCATTGCCCTCGTGGGTAAATATGTGCGTCTCCCAGATGCCTATAAATCAATCATCGAGTCGCTCATTCACGCGTCGGCTTACAACGACCGCAAACTCAAACTCGACCTCCTTCTCTCCGACGATATCACCGAAGAGAATGTCGAAGCTACTCTCAAAGGCTACGATGGCGTGCTCATCGCTCCTGGTTTTGGCGAACGTGGCATCGAAGGCAAAATCATCTCTGCTCGCTACACTCGCGAAAACAATATCCCTACACTCGGCATCTGCTATGGTATGCAAGTCATGGCTATCGAGTTTGCTCGCAATGTGTTAGGCTATGCCGATGCCCACACTGTCGAAATCAATCCTAACGCAAAACACAAAGTAATCGACATGATGGAAGAGCAAAAAACTCATCTCGACAAAGGTGGTTCAATGCGTCTCGGTGCTTATGCATGTAAACTCAAACCTGGTTCACGCGCTGCCGAAATCTATGGCAAAGAACTCATCCAAGAGCGTCACCGTCACCGCCTCGAATTCAACAACCAATACAAAGCCGAATTCGAAGCTAATGGCATGATTGTCTCAGGCGTTAACCCTGACACTCAACTTGGCGAAATCATCGAGGTCCCAGCTCACCCTTGGTATGTAGGTGTGCAATTCCACCCAGAGTACTCAAGCACAGTGCTCAACCCACACCCACTCTTCCTCCAATTCGTCAAAGCTGCTGCTAATAAATAATTTAGTGGTCTGTTCACATCGTATAATTATAGTAGAGACGCAATATTTTGCGTCTCTTTTTTGTCGATTTGTGAATAATACAACACCTAAAATCCCCTCTTGCACATCTCAATATTTTTTTGTAACTTTGCACTCTATTTTACGATATTAAAAATAAAGCGTAGTGGAGAGTCTCGTTACTCGCTACTCGCTACTAAAAATCAATAAAATAAATGGATAAAAACACCGTCATAGGCTTAGTCCTAATCATGGCCGTAATATTCGGCTTTAGCTGGTTGAACCAACCAAGCAAAGAAGAACTTGCTCGTCGCCAACACGTGCGCGACTCTATCGCTGCTGCCAACGAAGCAGCCTATCTTGCTCAACTCGAGCTCGAACGCGAACAAGCCATTGTCGACTCGCTCGCTGCTATTGGCGAAGCTACTCTCGACTCGGCTCGCCTCGAAAAAACTTATGGCTATTTCGCCGCTGCAGGTGCTGGTGTAGAAGAGCATTTCACTGTGGAAAACGAAAAAATTCGCCTCACTTTCTCTAACAAAGGTGGTCGTGTTTGCGCTGCCGAGATGAAGAACTACACTCGCTACGACTCACTCCCTCTCATGCTTTTTGCCGATGGCGAAGCCTCTCTTGGTTTCACTTTCTTCACAAGCGACAACCGCATCATCAATACTAAAAATCTCTATTTCCAACCTGCTGTTACCAAAACTGCTGATGCTCAAATCGTAACTATGCGTCTTCTTGTCGAAGCCGATAGTTATGTCGATTTCATCTATACAATTCCAAACGACGATTTCATGACTTCTATGGAGATTAAGGCAAACAAAATGGCTCCTTATTTCTCTCCAAACACTTCGTCGCTCGACATGCAATGGCAATCGCTCATTCGCCAAAACGAGAAAGGACGTAAGTTCGAGTCTCGCTATGCAACTCTCAATTATAAATATGTATCTGACGATATGGAACGCCTTTCTGAGTTGAAAAACGACTCTGAAAAACTCTCTGGCAAAGTGCGCTGGGTCGCATTCAAAGACCACTTCTTCAGTACTATTATGATTGCCGACGATGCTTTCACTGCTGCTAATGTCGAAACAGAAATCATGCCCGACCGCTCTGAGTTTATCAAAAAACACTCTATGGAGGCAAGTGTTGCATTCGACCCTAATGGCATCCGCCCTACCAAATTCCACACTTTCTATGGCCCTAACCAATACCGTGTGTTGAAATCATACGACCGTGACCTCGATGGCGACGACAAACTCCGTCTCCAACACATCATCCCTATGGGTTGGTCTCTTTTCCGTTGGATTTCTACTTGCGTTATCATCCCTGTATTCAACTTCTTGAGCAAATATATTGCAAGTTATGGTATCATCATTCTTTTGTTGACTATCATCATCAAATTGGTGATTCTTCCATTCACATTCAAGTCATATATGTCGTCGGCTAAAATGCGCGTACTTCGTCCTCAAATCGACGAAATCAATGCTCGTATCCCTGCCGAAAAAGCAATGGAACGCCAACAAGCCACTATGAATCTCTACCAAAAAGCAGGCGTAAGCCCTATGAGTGGCTGTCTCCCAATGTTGTTCCAAATGCCTATTTTGTTCGCTATGTTCAGCTTCTTCCCTACTGCATTCGAGCTTCGCGGACAATCATTCCTTTGGGCAGACGACCTTTCGTCTTACGATGCCATCCTATCTTGGGACGCATATATTCCGCTCATCACTCCATTCTTTGGTAACCACATTTCATTGTTCTGCCTTTTGATGACTATTACCAATATCATCTATACCAAAATCAATATGGCAAGCACTGGTGCGGCCGACCAACCAGGCGCAGGCATGATGAAATGGATGATGTACCTCATGCCAATTATGTTCATGTTCATGTTCAATAACTATGCATCTGGTCTTTCATACTACTACTTTGTATCGCTTTTAATCACAATCATTCAAACATACTTGTTCCGTCTCTTTGTTGATGACAAAAAAGTGCTTGCACAACTCGAGAAAAACAAAGCAAAACCACAAAAGAAATCTTCTTTCATGCAACGTCTCGAAGAAGCTCAAAAAGCGCAACAACAAGCCCTTCGTGAGCAACAAGCCCGCCAAATGAAATCAAATTCCAAAGGACGCCACTAAAATAGTTAGTAGTGATTAGTTATTAGTGATTAATGGAATGATTTTATCGTTAATAACTACTCATTCCTCATTCCTCATTCCTCATTCCCCATGTATAAGCACATTCTCATCGACCTCGACGACACACTTTGGGATTTCAAAGCCAACTCCAAAGTCGCAATGCAAGAAATATTCAACGACTACGAATTAATCAAATATTACGATTCATTCGAGTCGTTTTATGCTACTTATACCGCAAAAAATCATCAACTATGGGAGCAATATGCAAAGGGCGAAATCACCAAAGATTATCTCTCCCTCGAACGATTTCTTTATCCCTTGCGAATCGTCGGGTGCGAAAATCCCGAACTTGCTAAAACATTAGGCAACGATTTCCTTCATCGCACTACAATGCAAACGCAATTAGTCGACGGTGCAATCGAATTGCTCGATTATCTAAAAAACAAATACACCCTATCTATAGTCTCAAATGGCTTCGTCGAAGTTCAATACATCAAATTGCGTCGCTCGGGTCTATTACCATATTTCACTCATATTTTCCTCTCTGAAGAAATAGGCTATCAAAAACCAGATGTCCGATTTTTTCAGGCAGTTTTAGCGAAAATCGATGCAAAAAGCTCCGAATGTTTGCTAATTGGCGACAATCTTCAAACCGATATACAAGGAGCAAAAAATGCCAATATCAATGCCATTTTGTATCAGAAAGACAACTCATCTAATACCAACTTCGATGATACATACTACGTGGTAGACAACCTGTTAACTATCAAAAATATCTTGTAACCTATCAAAATATTCTTTTCTCGAACAATAACATTTGAATATATCGCATATTTTACCATAAAATAGTCACTATTCTTACTTTTTTACTCTAAAAATATGTTTTACAACATAAAATAGTTTTTAGTTTTTTTTACTAAAAATCTCTATAATTTACTTTTATTTCTCAAATCGAATCTTTTAAGTCATTGAATAATAATATATTTTATCATATTCTCAATTGCTTACAATCCGAAAGTAGAAAACTCTTTTTTTTGTGAAAAATGGGGCATATTTTTCCATTTTGTAAAAAAGATGGCCGAGACTCTTGTGTATTTGCAGATAATTCTGTAATTTTGCTACCTGAATTTGTGTGCAGTATTGTACACCGTTTTTTGTTGGTTTTTATCGAAAACTAATTATTAACATTATTTATAACTAAAAAAAATCATTTATGAGAAAGTTAATTCTTTTGTTCTCGGCATTGGTACTTTGTATTGGTGTCGTGTTTGGACAGGGAAAAACTGTTTCAGGTCGCGTTATCGACGAAAATAACGAACCTGCAATCGGTGCCTCTATCCAGGTGAAAGGAGCGGAAACTGTTGGTACTATTTCCGATTTCGACGGTAATTTTACTATCACTCTTCCTGCTGGTAAAACTCATCTTATCGTTTCTTACGTAGGTTACACTACTGTAGAACAAGAAGCTAAAGATGGTATGGTTGTTCGTCTTTCTACAGATGCTGAAGTTCTCGACGAGGTCATGGTTGTTGCTTATGGTACTTCTACCAAAAAAGCATTCGGTGGTTCTGCTACTGCCGTTAAAGCCGAAACTCTCGAAAAGAAAAACCCAACCGACGTTTCTAAAGCTCTCGCTGGTGAGGTTGCTGGTGTGCAAGTAGTTTCTACTTCTGGTCAACCAGGTACTTCTGCTACTGTTCGTATCCGTGGTATCGGTTCTATCAACGCTTCTACTGCTCCTCTTTATGTTGTCGATGGTATTCCTTTCGATGGTGATATCTCTTCTATCGACCCTAACGACATCGCTACTATGACTGTATTGAAAGATGCTACTGCTACTGCTCTCTACGGTTCTCGTGGTGCTAATGGTGTTATCCTTTATACTACTAAAAAAGGTACTTCTGGCGAGTCTGGTAGAATCGAGGTTGACGTGAAATACGGTGCTAACATGCGTCTTCTCCCTATGTACGACTTTATCAACGACCCTCAACAATATGTTGAGCTTTGCTGGGAAAGTATGCGTAACCAATTGATTCTCGAAAACACTAACTTGGGTAACCGTACTCCTGAAGAAGTTGCTTCTGCCAACTTGTTCAATGCTAATGCTAAAGGTCTTCCTTCTGCTTACAACTGGTGGAATGAAAACCCTGCTGACCTCATCGACCCTGCAACTGGTAAATTCTACACAGGCGTTGACGCTCCTACTTTGAAACAAGGTTATATCGATAACCCTGATCCAGGGTGGAGAAAATCTATTTTCCGTACAGGTCAATCTCTCGATGCTAAAGTAACTATCTCTGGTGGTTCTGACAAAACTACTTACTTCACTTCTTTCGCTTATTTGAACGAACAAGGTTACTATATCGGTTCTGATTATAGCCGTTTCAACGCACGTGTTAATGTTGACCACCAAGCTAAAAAATGGTTGAAAGGTAGCTTGAACATGAACTACTCTTACTCTATCTTCGACGCTCCTGGTCAAGAAGGTGGTGGTGCTATGAACAATGGTTTCATGTATGTTAACCAATGTCCTGTTATCTATCCTGTTTTGTTGCGCGACCCTTACACTGGTGCAACTGTCGAAGATGAGAATATCCCTGGCGAACAACCTGCGTTCGACTATGGTACTAACACTTATATCGACAAAAACGGTAAAGAACAAGTTTATGGCCGTCTATATGGTTCTGGTATCAACCCTGCTGGTGCTCTTCAATATGACAGATACAATGTTCTCCAACATCAACTTATCTCTACTGCTATGTTGGAAGCTACTCTTTACAAAGGTCTTAAATTGACTGCTAACTTTGGTTTGACATACGCTGGTGGTATCTCTTCTGATTTGACAAACCCTTACTATGGCGATGCTGCTGGTGTTGGTCGTATTTCTAAAGGCGTAAATCATGGCTTGCAATTCACTGCTAACCAACTCTTGTCTTATTCAAACCAATTTGGCGAACACAACTTCGAGGCTTTCGTAGGTCACGAATCTCTCTATTTGCAAAACTCTTCTATGTCTGGTGCTAAAGACGTTACTGTACGTCCTGACGGTTTGGAATTGGGCAATGCTGTGGTTATGTCTAGTGTTGGTTCTGCTACATCGTATATGGCTCGTGACTCTTACTTCGCTCAAGCTAAATACAACTACAAAGAAAGATACTTCATCCATGCTAACGTTCGTGGCGATGCTTCTTCTGTATTTGCTCCTGGTCGTCGTTGGGGTGCCTTCGGTGGTTTAAGCTTGGCTTGGTTGATCTCTAACGAAGAATTCATGTCTGGCGTAAATCTCCTCCGCGATTTCAAACTTAAAGCTTCTTGGGGTGTTTTGGGTAACGACGGTATCGGTTCTTATATGTACACTAACCAATATGGTGTTGGTAACGTTAATAATGCTGTTGCTATTATCCAATCATATCAAGGTAACCCTACTTTGACTTGGGAGTCTTCTTCTATGTTCAACGTTGGTACTGAATTCAGCCTTGGCAAATATCTTACTGCCGAACTTGAATATTGGTATAAACATACAAACAATATGTTGATGGCTCGCTATGTTGCTCCTTCTTTGGGTTATGGCTCTTATTGGGTTAACGATGCTGCTATGATGAACCACGGTTTCGAGGTAATGTTTAATGTTCACGCTGTTAACACTAATGCTGTGAAACTCGACATCCGTCTCAACGGTTCGTTCTACGACAATAAGGTTACAAGAATGCCTATCGACGAAACTGGTCGCGTTATCGATATGAACGGCGGTATGTCTCTTGGTCACTCTCAATATGACCTCTATGGTAGCCACTACGAAGGTGTTACTGCCGATGGTAAAGCTGCTTATACTTCTTACTACGATAAAGCAAAAGCAGGTAGAGAATTGGAACCTAACGATCCTGATCTTGCTCAATATTATGTACCAAGCGTGCATCAATACATCCTCGACCAATATCGTGGTAAAGTTGATGATAAAGAGTTGCAAAAATATTTGAACAATCCTGACTTGATTCTTGGTAAAACTTATACTACTGAACCAACTTATATGTCAAGCTTCTATCTTGGCAAATCAGCAATTCCTGATTGGTATGGTGGTTTTGGTTTCGACTTGAACGTTTATGGCATCGAACTTAATGCTACATTCCAATATCAAATCGGTGGCTGGAATAGCGATGCTGTCTATGCTTCTTTGATGCACACTGGCCGTGGTGGTGAAACTAACTGGCACCAAGACATGTACACTCAAGATCGTTGGACTCCAGAAATCGGTGCTCAAATGGTTGCTAATGGTGTTGAACTCCGCACAGATATTAACCCTGCTTTGGCTAATGGTTCTTCTCTCTGGCAATATTCAGGTGCTGGCGACCGCTTCCTCGTTTCTTCAAGTTATTTGTCTTTGTCAAATCTTAGCTTAGGTTATAATTTCCCTAAAAAATTGATGGAAAAAGCTAAAATCAATAGCTTGCGTCTCTTCGTTCATGCCGATAACCTATTTGTGTTGTCTGCACGTAAGGGTTACAACCCAATGGCAAACTTCTTCGGTGGTTCTGACGTTTCTCAATATACTCCAGGTTCTGCTATTAAGGGTGGTTTCAAAATTTCATTCTAATTATAATCAACTAAATTTTTTTTAAGATGAAAACAATTAAAATATTTTCTCTATGTTTAACTATCATTCTTGCGCTTTCAAGTTGTTCTAAACACTTCTTGGATACAGAGATGACTGGTGGTACTCTTACGCAAGATGAATTTGAGAATGTGTCTAATATTGATCAGGCATTGGTTCGCGGTTTGTATCTATTGTTGTATGCCGATCAAACAAGTTCCGACCACATCTATTTTGGTCAAAAGTCTATCGATATGGCTACTGATATGACTGCAAGCGATATGGCTTTAGTTAATAACCTTTATGGTTGGTGGGGCGAAGAGGCTTCTTTGAGAGGCTATTCTTCTGGTCGTAACTCTGCAACTTGGTCTTATTATTTCATTATGATCAACAATGCGAACAACTTGATTCGTAAGTTTAATGGCCTCGCAGATGCTGATTTAACTGCTAAAGATAAAGCTAATTTGGCTCAAGCTAAAACTATGCGTGCTCTTGCTTACTACAACTTGGCTTATATGTTTGCTCCTGCAGTTGACGACACTCAAACTCCAAACCGCTATGCTCAATACATGGATCCAAAAGATTTGGTTGGTGATGGCTTAGGTTCTAACTATCCTGTTTGTCCTATCTACGATGCTTCTGAACGTCAATACGACGAGACTACTGGTCTCTTGATGGCTCAACCTTTGGCTTCTGTAACTGATGTTTATGAGTTTGTTATCGCTGACCTCGATAGCGCTATCGCTTTGTTTAATGCTGTACCAAGTTATACTCGTGAATCTAAATTGGCTGTTGATGCCGACGTTGCTAAAATGTTGTTAGCTTACACTTATCTCCAAGCTGGTGGCTACGATGTTTACGAAACTGAAAATGGTAATGCCGATTATTATGCAAAAGCATTAGCTTTAGTTGAAGAAGTTATCTCTACTACTTCTTGTCAAATCCTTCCTTACGATGAAGTTTTGACTGATGGTTTCAATAATGTTAATTCTTTAAGCTGGATGTGGGGTCACGATGTTACTATCGAATCTCGTACAGGTCTTAAATCTTTCTGGGGTCAAATTGACGTTTACACATACTCTTATGCTTGGGCTGGTTCTATCATCGGTATGGACCAAACTTTGTGGGAGTCTATCGCCGATTCTGATATCCGTAAACAATGGTTTGACGCAAGTGCCGATGGCGAAAAGAAAGATCTTAACCCTTACAACAAATTCTTCTCTGCTGCCAACAACACTAAATCTACTAATAGCGATGCTATCGACCGTGAATGGTTGCAAGACGTTGTTTACATGCGTATCGAAGAAGCTTATCTTATCGCATCTGAAGCTGCTTGGCGTAATGGCGACTTGGCTAAAGCTAAAGAATACCTTAAAACTCTTGTTATCGAACGTGACCCAACTATCGCAGCTCAATTGGATTCTTACGACGAAGAAACTTTCAAAACATATCTTTACAAAAACTGGCGCGTAGAGTTGTGGGGCGAAGGTCGTGCTTTGCGTACTTTGAAACGTTTCTGTATTGAAAACCCTAAAGAACGTGGTAAAAACCACTACTACAACCTTGGCGCAGGCAACAAAGTCAATTTCAACAATGCTAATTTGATCTTCTGGATGCCAAGTAGCGAATATCAATACAACTCTAACTATCGTCAAGAACTTGAACAAGAATAATCAATATTAATCTTTTAAATAAATTAAGTTATGAAAAAAATTGCTTTATTTTTAATCGCAATTATCGCTTTGGTTGCTTGCGATGGCAACACACCAACTGGCACTAAAATCGAGACTTTGACTCTTACTCCTAATCAACTCGAATTGAAAGTTGGCGCTGAGAAAAAAATCAGAACTTCTGTTACTCCTGCTACTGACGAAATTTATACTGTAGTTTGGAAATCAAGCGACGATGCTGTTGCTACTGTCGACAACAAAGGTAACGTTGTTGCTGTTGCTGCTGGTAATGCTACTATCACTGCTACTATCGAAGGTACTGAAATCTCTGCTACTGCTTCTGTAAATGTTGTTTCTCCTTTCGATATCCTTAAATATTATTCTTTTGTCCTTATGTCAATGGATGAAAACGGTTATCAAATTGATGGTATTGACTCTAACGAAGATGGTCAAAACGATACTATTTATACTGTAACATATTATGGATTGCCTGAATCAGTATATCTTTCAGACCAAAGCCTTGTTGGTGAAAATGACTATCTTTTGGCAATCACAACTTCTTTCTCAGTTTGCAGTAGAGCAGCTTATTGTTTAGGTGCTTATGCTTTTGCAACAGAAGAAGAAGAATACCTTACTGAAACAACTACTGGCGGAAAAGGTTTTATCCCTCACATGGCGTCATGTTCTCATTTCAGCAAAGACATCTATTATAACTACTATACTGAAGCTTTCCAACAACAAGACTTCGATGCTGATGCTTGGGTTGAACAAAATGGTTATTTTATGGGTGACTATGATTCTTTTGTTCTTTATGTTGATTGGGAAAATGGATCTACTTATGGTGGTAATATCGTTGGTGGTGGTTTCGAAACTGGTGGTACTAGTCCTATTACAATGGATATTACTTACTACTCGCTTCAACTTCAATTGTTTGAAGAAGTTACAACTTTAGGTTTCAAGACTGAAATGACTGAAGATCCAGCAACAGGTGAAATGGTTGAAGCATTTGTATGGCCACTCGAATGGGGTAATATCGTTGAAAAAACTTATACTTACGGCGAACCTTCTTCAACTCAACCTGAAGAAGTTCAAGCAAGTGTTCAACAATATGCTCCTGTTAAATTGGACGCTTTGAAAAAACAAATCGCTGTTAACAACGCTTTGTTTACTTCTCTTAAAGTTGCTTTTGCTAAAAAATAATAATCAATATTATTTGTAATTTAAGTCCGTCAATTTCAATTGACGGACTTTTTTTGTTATATTGATTTATTTTTTTTTCTATAATGTCTTGTGTATTATAATAATTTTCACTATCTTTGCACGTTGTTATAAACTAATCAATCTTACTTCTATAAATTATGAAAAGAATCTTTTACTTACTTTTGCTTTTTGTTTCTCTATCAGGCGCATTGAAGGCTGTCCCTGCCTATCCTGGTTTGATTACCACCACTCAACCTGATGGAACAACTATTAGTTATTACATGAAAGGAGACGAAAATTTCCATTTTATGACATCTGAAGATGGCTATTTAATCTCTTTGAATAGCGATAATATCTTGGAATATGCAATTATAAATGACAATTTCGAAATTGTTACTACTGGTGTTAAAGCCTCAGATATTGCATATCGTACAAGCAAAGAAAAAAGATATCTCCAAAACGCGCTAAAAGCATCTGATGCTGTTGCTTCTTTGCAAGTAGCATCTGAGCGTGCTAATGTTCGTGCTCAACAACGTGTTGCTCAAAATGGTGATGCTCCAGTTATGCGCTATCCTTTACAAGGCAAACCTACAAGTTTGGTTATTCTTGTTAATTTCCAAGATATACAATTCACTTATACTCGCGAAAACTTCGATTCTTTATTGAATCAAAAAGGCTATGCCGTAAATGGTGGTACTGGTTCTGCTAATGATTTCTTCGAAGCATGTTCTTTTGGCCAATTCTCACCTGAATTTGTCGTTGTTGGTCCATACACATTGCCTAATAAAATGGAATATTATGGTAAAAACAATGCTAATGGCGATGCTCGTGCTCAAAACCTCATTATCGACGCATGTCGCGCCGCCGATTCTGCTGGGGTAGATTTTTCTGCTTATGATACAGATGGTAATAAAAAGGTTGATAATGTTTTCGTTTATTATGCTGGTCATAACGAAGCTGAGGGTGCTCCTGCTGAGGCTATTTGGCCTCACCGTTCAGCGATTATCTCTCAACAAGAATTTGATGGCGTTCGTTTGTATGACTATGCTTGTACATCTGAGTTGAAGAGCAATAGAGGTGCTACTATGTGCGGTATTGGTACTTTCTGCCACGAGTTTGGTCACGTGTTAGGTTTGCCTGACTTCTATGTTACTGACTATAGTCATAAAGAGGCAACTTTAGGTCAATGGGATGCAATGGATAATGGCCCATATAATAATGGCGGTAAAACTCCTCCTTCTTATTCGTCATACGAGCGCTTTTTCTTGGGTTGGTTGACTCCAACTGTACTTGAAAAAGGTGTTACTACAGTAGAACCTTTGGTAACTACAAATACTGCATATATTTTGTCTAAAGAACCTCATAATTTGAATGGTGCTTCTCCTACTCCTAACGAATTCTTTATGATTGAAAATCGCCAATTCGTAGGTTGGGACTCTGTTGGCTTGCCTGGTCATGGTTTGCTTGTTACTCATGTGGATTATAATAAATCAACTTGGATTAATAACTGCCCAAATAATAAAGCCGATGATATGGGTGTACAAATTGTTTGTGCTGCCGAAGATACTTATTCTCCTAAGCATAATCCTTTCCCTGGTCAAAGTGAGGTACGCACATGCTTCTTGACTATGAAAGATGGTTATCAATTCCCTGATCCTTTGACTAGCATTATTGAAGATGATAAAACCAAAACTGTATCTTTCGTATATGGTGAAACTCCAACTACTCCTTATATCTCTAAACAAGGTGATATCTCATACTTTAATGTTCCTTTTGAAGAAATCGAATATCGTACTATTCAAATCTCAGGACGTAATATAGATGGACCAGTTAAATTTAGATTGCAAACTGGCTATCACTTTATGATCAAAAATGCTGATACCGAGGCTAGCTTCTCTCGCGGATTTGACCTTGAGGTTAATGAAGATTCTACCTTCTCTTGCAAATTAGATGTTCAATATAAACCTCGTAGATTGTCTAATGGTGAGATATTTGAAGATAGACTTATTGTAGAGGCTGACAACTATATTATTTATTACGATTTGTCAGGCGAAGCTCCTAAGGCTATTAAAGTATATCCTCCTGTAGCATACGAAGCTAAAGATATTACCGATAAATCTTTCATTGCTAATTGGGCTTATCAAGATTTTGCTACTTTGTATTATTTGTCGGTTTATAATTTGACTAACGAAAAATCACTTGATGCTGAAGGTTTTGATGCCTTTGCTTCTGGTAAAATGGCAGATGGTTGGAAAGCTAACTTTACAGAAACTAATCGTCAATATTATGGCGAATCTAGACCATCTATATACTTTAAAAATGCAACAGATACTTTATGGACTGAAAAGTATTTCTTGCCAGTAAATAAAGTCTCTTTTTGGGTACGTTCTGTTAATACTATTGGTGTTTTGCATCTCGATGGTTTGGTTGATAATCAATGGACTTCACTTGCAACATTCGACATCTCTGCAGGTACAAAAGATGCTACTTTCTCTTTCGAGTTAGGTGATGTTGTTTGCCAACAATTCAAAGTTTATTATGAAGTAACAAATGGAACAGGTGGTATTACTTTCGACGACTTTACTGCTGAATTCAACAAAACTGTTAACTTCACATTAGACCATTACGAAGTATATGATACAATGGCTATGGTTGGTGGCTTAGAGAAAGGAAAGGTATATTATTATCGTGTTCAAGCATCGGACAAAGATGAAGAAAATACAAAAATAGAGGAAAATATTACCGATTATTCTAATGAAATTAAGGTTGTTATTGCTGACAAAGAGATGAAAGATGTAGACTTGAAGGTTTCTATAGCTGCCGATGGTTCTGTGGTTGTTGATCTTGAAGCTGCTCCTAAACCTGATCATTGTTTGTATGTATATACGGTAGATGGACAACTTGTTACTACTATTATTCCAGAAACTCAAATGGTTACTTTACCTGCTCTTGCCGAAAATAATATTTATATTATAAAATATTCTGCACAAAGTGGTATAAAAAGAAAAGATAAAGTAGCTAAAATATTCTATTGATTAATATATGTAGAGACGCAATATTTTGCGTCTCTACTTGTAAAAAAACATTACCATGAAAAAGTGTATATTGTTTTTCTTCTCGATTTTATTCTCAATAACAGTCTATTCTGTTAGTGCCTATCCTGGTCTAATCACAACGGTTCAATCAGATGGTTCTATTGTAAAGTATTATTTATATGGCGATGAAAACTTTTCCTATATGGTTTCGGAAGAGGGTTTTCTTTTGTCTTATGATGAGAATGGTTTCTTAGTCGATGCTGAATTAGATATTGTCACAAAGAAAATAATGCCATCTAAAGCTAGAACTAAATATTCTGATGTGAAGCTGTTTTTAGACGATATCGTTGCTACTCGTTCCATTAATAAATCTGTTGCTGTTCAGCGTGCATCTACTAATAAAGGTTATCCTCTGAAAGGTTCACCTAAAAGTCTTGTAATTTTGGTAAATTATAGCGATTGTTCTTTTAGAACAGATATGCCGTATGAAAGTTTCAATGATTTATTGAATAAAAATAATTATTCTGAGAACGGAGCGACAGGTTCTGCTCGTGATTATTTTCGACGTGCTTCTAATGGAGTTTTTGATCCTGAATTTATCGTGGTGGGGCCATATGATCTAAGCAATGATACGAAATATTATGGCGAGGATGAAGGAGATATACATGACAAGCGTCCTGGCAATTTAATTGTAGATGCTTGTGCAGCTGCCGATGCGGATATTGATTTTAATGATTTTGATGAAAATGGCGATGGCTATGTCGATAATGTTTTCGTCTATTATGCTGGATATAATCAAGCCGAAGGTGGTGGCGTAAATACTATTTGGCCTCATCGTTCATATGTGGTTTCTAAAGTTGAATTTGACGGTGTTCGTTTGGGCGATTATGCTTGTACTTCTGAATTTAGAGGTAACAAAGGAGCTGAAATGTGTGGTATTGGTACTTTTGTGCACGAATTTGGTCATGTTCTCGGATTACCTGATTTATATTCTACTAATTACGCCGGACACAACACTCTTGGTGCATGGGATGTAATGGACAATGGTTCTTATAATAGTTTTGGACGTACACCTCCTACTTATTCTGCTTATGAACGTTTTTATCTCGGTTGGCTAACTCCTATTCAATTAGACAAAGATAGTAAATGCGAATTGCAACCTATCTCTATATCTAATACTGCTTATTTGGTGGCTGCATCCGAACATAATATGCAGGGCGATAATCCTGATCCAAAAGAGTTTTTCTTACTCGAAAACCGACAAAAAGTGGATAACGATGGCGTTCCTGCTCAAGGATTGTTAATCACAAGAATTACATATAATAGGTTAACTTGGGATAATAATACGTTGAATAATAACGCTAAAAATATGGGAGTTGAGATTTGTTGTGCTGAACGTGCTACAGATGTTCCAACTTACAATGTTTTTCCAGGTAAGGGTAAAGTAACAGACTATCAATTCAAATTGCGTGATGGCTCTATTTTGGATAAGACTTTATCGCAAATCACCGAAAAAGATAGATTATTGTCTTTTGTTTATGGCAATCCTTCGTTTATACCTAATGTTCAAATCGAAGGTGACTTGCAATCTTTCTCTGCATCTATTGGCGAAGAACAAGTCAAACGCTTTACTATCAATGCAACATCTGTGATTGGTACTCTTAATTTGAATCTAAATTCTGAAAATTATTCATTGCGTTTGGCTGATACTGATGAGCCTTTGGGGTCAAATGTAGCATTAGAGGCTAATTCTGATAGCGTTATTTCGGCAGAAATAGAAATTAAATATGCACCTAAGGTGTTTACATATCAAAATTATGTTGCTGAAACTTTATTGTTGACAACCGAGTGCTTTGAAAAACAGTTGGCGCTACGAGGTTCAGCTCCGCGTCCAGTATATGTGGTTGCCCCTTGCGCCCTCGAAGCTGAGAATGTTACTCCGTATACATTTACAGCTCGTTGGGATTCTGTTTATGATGCAACGGAATATCATCTAGCGGTATATTATCTTGATGGATTAGATACGATTTTTGTACTACAAAATCAAGTCGTGACGTCGGATCAAACATCTCCTATTACCTTTGAAGTTGTGAATCTGGAAGGGGCTAAAGAGTATAAATATCGTGTGCGTGCTTCAGATAAAGATCCTTATGGACGTTATGAAAATATTACAAACTATTCAAACGAAATCACTGTTACTACATTGTCTGGCTTTGGAGCAGAGAGTCGCAAGTTGGATATATTAAAACAAGGAGATACTTACGTTGCCTATTTGCCTACTTTCGATGAAAATCATTCTATTTTTATCTATTCTATCGAAGGTAAACTTATAACATCAGTTCCTGTTAATTCTAATATTGTTGAGATTCCTCAATTGCCATCAAAGCGTGTTTATATCTTAAAGTATGCTTCTAACGAACAATTAAAGGCTAAGACAAAAGTCATAAAGTTATATTATGAATAAAGCAACAACGCTCACCAATTAGGTGAGCGTTGTTAGTTTATATCCTTCTTGTTTTAACCAAATTATTATATCTTCTAATACTTCCAGTACACGTGGAGCAGCTTTTTCCGAGTCGTGCATAACTATTATAGAACCATTGCGTGTATATTGTTTTATTGTATTTAGAATCTTTTCTGGTGTGTGGTCGCTATCCCAATCGTATGTAATCACATCCCATTGAATTATCTTATAACCTTTATTTTTTAGCATTGCATTTTGCCTAGGTGTAATAAGTCCATGAGGAGGTCTGAATAGGTTATTCCCTACTAAGGCAGCACATTCGTCTATTTCATTCAGATAGTCATTCGTATTTGTGTAGAATCCTTTTGAATGGTGCATTGTATGATTGCCTATTTGGTGCCCTTCTGCTTTAATCTGAGCGAATAATTCTGGTTGTGATGTTATGTTATCTCCAACGCAAAAGAAAGTTGCTTTTACCTCTTGTTCTCGCAATATTTCTAATATTCTTTGGGTTGTCTTCTTGCATGGACCATCATCAAATGTAAGGTAGACTATTTTTTCATCGCTTGAAATTCGATATATTGCTGGGCAAAGTAAGCGTAATATTTTGTTTGGTTGATATAATTTCATCTTGAAATATATAGTAAAAAATAAGCCTCATTCGAGGCTTATTTTTTAGTTTCTGACTAATGGATAGTATTTATTAAAGTGTTCTTCAAGTTCTGGGGTTAATGTCGAATTATAGTTTCTAGCCGTCATCCAAAGGTTTTGAATAAGACCTATATTTTGACGAATTGATAATTCCTGTGATACTGCTTTTTTATGCGTAGGTTTCAATTTGTTAACCCATTCTATGCGAGCAATGCAATCTTCGAATATAGGACGAATTAAGTTGTCCGCTTTTTCGGTTTGACCAAGTGCATAATAGTGTTCTGCTAGTATCGCAATACTATAATCTGCTGGCACTGTTGTTGTAGGAATCTCTTTTAAGCATTTTTCTAGAACTTCAAGTGCTTTTTCTTCTTGACCTTCATTGATTAATGCTTCTGCCAATTGAGCGAACATCATACGCATTGTGCGAGCCATACGAATGTGTTGTTCGTCAAGATATACATTAGGGTCGGCTATGTTGCCCCATACGAATTTGTTCATCATATTGTCGTACATAACTTCGGTATTGACGCGTTCTCTTTGTCCTTTCACCGGAACAATGCGATATGCCAAACCTTCAAGTTGCATATATTCTTGTAAAGCAGGGTAGTATTCGCTGCCAACTGTTGCTGCCACATATATCGGACGTTCCCAATTGTTTGAGTTGAGCATTTCTAATACCATAAGTTGTGCTTTGCCTACCGAACGACCAAGTTTGATATGCATTTTGTCAACAATCTTAGCCGAGTCTTTTGCTTCTACTGTACCTGTTTCGATAGCTTTTTGTTTATCTACAGGTAGTATCATTGTCGAACTGAAGAAATTGCCAATACCATTTTCATCAATTGTACGTGGATTGCGCACAAGGTCTAATGCTTGACCTAATTCCATGCCATTAGCGAATTGTGCGTGGTCTGAAACTCGCGATACATCAAGGTGTCCTGATACATAGTCTTTCTTATCCCACATGATTGGTAGAGGTGCCGATTCATATGCTTCGCGTTTCATTTGGTCGATATACCAATCTGTGTTGAGATATGAAAGGTTACATACACGCATATCAGTGCGATTTTCTTCTACTTCTTGGTTGTACCAAAGTGGGAATGTATCATTATCGCCATTAGAGAATATGATTGCATTTGGAGCACAACTATTTAGATAGTTCAAACCAAAATCGCGAGCAACACGACGGTTTGAACGGTCGTGGTCATCCCAGTTTTGTTGTGCCATCAATGCTGGTACTCCAAGACAGCATATTGTGATTATAATTGCAGCTAATGGTTTTGGCATATATTTTTTGACAAGTGAGTATAGGAACATCACGCCAAGACCAATCCAAATAGAGAATGCGTAGAACGAACCTGCGTAGGCATAGTCACGTTCGCGAGGTTGATATGGTGTTTGGTTGAGGTACATTACAATGGCAAGACCTGTCATAAAGAACAATGTAAATACGAGCCAGAATTGCAAATTTCCCTCTTTTTTATTGCACAATTGCCATGCTATACCAAGCAATCCAAGCAACAATGGAAGCATAAAGTAGCGGTTGCGACCTTTGTTGTTTTTTAGTGATTCTGGCAATGTGTCTTGGTCTCCGAGGCGGGCATTGTCAATGAATGATATACCCGAAATCCAGTTACCTTTATCCAATTCACCATGACTTTGAATATCGTTTTGACGACCTGCAAAGTTCCACATAAAGTAGCGCCAATACATGAAATTCACTTGATATGAGAAGAAGAAACGAAGGTTTTCTCCCATTGTAGGCATAACGAGTGTTTCTTGGCGACCGCAGCGGTCAACGATTATGCGTTTACCCTTTACCTCACCCCAAGTTTTGTATGCCGAGACGTGATGCGATTGTCCTGAATACATACGTGGAAACAACATCTTGAAACGAGAATCCATCTCATATCCAGTTTGGCGTTTGCCAAGGTTTTCATACGAATCTTTTTCTTTTTCTGATGTTTTCACCTTTTGTTGCCATACAGTATTGCCATATTTGGCGCGAGGCACACACATGTTGCCTTGTATGTCAAGTATTTCTGGTGCTGAATACATTGCCCCATAGAACAATGGACGGTCGCCATATTGTTCACGATTGAGGTATGCTTGAAGCGAGAATACATCTTCTGGCGAGTTTTGATCCATTGGTGTATTTGCCAACGAGCGGATAACAATCATCGAGTATGACGAATAACCAATAAGCATCACCATTGCACAAAGCACAATGGTATTCAACCAACGGTAGTTCCACTCTTTTTTCACAAATAGCAATGTGCCCAATGCCACTATTACTAGCACACCCACAATCACACCGCTTCCAACAAATGGCACACCAAGCATAGTGAGTGCTGCGATGAAAGCAATCCGTGCGCGAATCTCATTCTTAACTGTTTGGGTTTCATATACTGCCCATGCCAACACTATAGCTGTCACGATGAGGTAAATTATTACACCGCTATTGAAACTCAATCCACATGTATTCACGAAGAATAGTTCAAACCATGATGCCACTTTCACGAAACCAGGAATCATACCATATAGCACAGCGCCCAATATCACAACTGCTACACCAAGAGCAATGAGAGTATTTTTCATATTTACCTCATATTTCTTGAAATAATATACAAGCACAATTGCAGGTATCGCCAATAAGTTCAACAAGTGCACACCAATACTCAATCCCATAAGGTATGCAATGAGAATCAACCAACGTGCAGCATGTGGTTCATCTGCAACGTCCTCCCATTTTAATATACACCAGAACACCACTGCAGTGAATAATGAAGAGTAAGCATATACCTCACCTTCTACGGCTGAGAACCAAAATGTATCCGAGAATGTGTATGCCAATGATCCAACAAGACCTGCACCAAGAATCGCAATGCCTTTGCCCAATGTCATTTCTTGACCCTCTTTTACTGTGATTTTGCGTGCAATATGTGTGATAGTCCAAAACAAGAATAAGATAGTGAACGAACTACACATTGCCGACATAGCATTTATCATAGCTGCCACTTGAGTTGGGTCCGATGCCAATAACGAGAACAAACGTCCTGTCATCATGAAGAATGGTGCTCCAGGTGGGTGACCTACTTCAAGTTTGAATGCCGATGCGATGAACTCACCGCAATCCCAAAATGATGCAGTAGGCTCGATTGTAAGTAGGTAGGTAACCGTTGCAATTGCAAAAGCCAACCAACCTACAATGTTGTTGTAAAGTTTGAAATTTTTCATTTAATTCTATTGTTTATTTTATTATTAATTTCCTAAGGATACCTATCAAGAGTGTATTGTTGCAACTCTCAATTCTCAACTCTCAACTCTCAACTTTCAACTTTCAACTTTCAGAAGGGTAGTCAATCGTATAATGCAATCCGCGACTCTCTTTTCTTGCAGTGGCTTGTTTTATGATGAGATATGCCACCGATATACAGTTACGTAACTCACAAATCTCGCGACTCACTACCGAGCGTTCAAACAAACTTTCTGTTTCGCGGAACAATATTTCAAGGCGCGACATGGCTCGTTTCAATCGCAAGTTCGAACGAACAATACCCACATACGAACTCATTATTTGTTGCACTTCTTTCAATGATTGTGTAATCAAAATCATCTCTTCTGGCAATCGCGTGCCCTCGTCGTTCCATTGTGGTATAGCCTCATTTATTGTCAATCCATCGAGTAGAGGTATAGCATGTTGAGCCGCAGCATCTGCATATACAATTGCTTCTATCAATGAGTTTGATGCCAAACGGTTTGCTCCATGCAATCCTGTGCACGAACATTCCCCCGTTGCATACAATCTATGAATGCTTGTCTCTGCGTTATCGTTCACCACAATACCGCCACAAAGGTAGTGTGCTGCTGGTGCCACAGGTATATATTGCGAGGTTATATCGATGCCGTACGACAAACATTTTTCGTAAATCATCGGGAAGTGTTCGCGTGTCTCCTCCGCTGGCTTATGTGTCACATCAAGAAATACGTGCTCAGCACCCGATTTCTTCATCTCATTGTCTATCGCACGAGCCACAATGTCTCTTGGAGCAAGCGAACCTCGCTTGTCATATTTGTGCATAAATTCTTTGCCTTTTATCGTGCGCAACACTGCGCCATAACCTCTCATGGCCTCGGTTATCAAGAATGAAGGGCGAACTCCTGGGTGATAGAACGCAGTAGGGTGGAACTGTACAAATTCCATATCGCGTATCACTCCACGTGCTCTATGCACCATTGCAATACCATCGCCTGTTGCCACCAACGGGTTGGTTGTAGTGTTATACACATTGCCAATACCACCGGTTGAGAGCATTGTGATTTTACTCAAAAACGTAGTGATTTTATTGCTACGTGTGTTCAATGCATATATGCCGTAACACTCAATGTCTGGCGTTTTTCTCGTTACAATCTGACCTAAATGGTGTTGCGTGAGTATATCTATAGCAAAATAATGCTCAAAAACTTCAATGTTTTTGTGTTGTTTGATGCGTGCAATGAGCGATCGTTGTATCTCTGCTCCTGTCGAATCTTTATGGTGAAGAATACGATGCTCCGAGTGTCCGCCTTCGCGATGTAGGTCAAACGTCCCATCTGGTGCTTTGTCAAAATCAACACCCCATTCAAGCAATTGCTCTATTTGTTTAGGTGCATTTTTTACCACTTTTTCCACTGCTGCACGGTCGCATATACCATCGCCTGCAATCAGTGTGTCTTGTATGTGTTTTTCGTAATTATCTAATACAGGATTAGTTACAGATGAAATTCCGCCTTGGGCGAGAGCCGTATTAGCCTCGTCGATGGTGCTCTTGCAGAGGATAGCCACTTTACCTTTATCGGCAACTTTGAGTGCGAAACTCATGCCTGCTATACCACTACCAACGACCAAAAAATCAAATTTACGAATCATAGTTTTTATTTAGTAGTAAGTAAAAAGTACAAAGTAGTAAGAATTTATCTATTGATATAAAAGTCTTTCGACTTACAACTTACGACTTTCTACTATTAATCTGCAAAGTTACAAAAAAATAGTGGTATAAGCATAACCTATACCACTAAATTTTATCAAAATTATCAGTTTTATATGGCCGATGAGGATTGCGTGCCGAAAGGTAAACTTTCAACTCTCAACTCTCAACTTTCAACTTTTTTAAATGTTTTCCAATACGTGAGTAATCAATGTCCAGAATTTTTCTGTATCTGCAATGTGGAGACGTTCGTCTGGCGAGTGTACACCACGCATAGTAGGACCAACACTCACCATGTCGAGGTGTGGATATTTTTCGAGGAACAAACCACATTCCAAACCTGCGTGGATAGCTGTGATTTTAGCTTTTTTGCCGAACAATTTTTCGTAAGTTTCTGCTACTACGTTAGCGATTGGCGATTTTGGATTTGGTTTCCATCCTGGATAACCGTCGCCGTGAGTTGCTTTAGCTCCTGCCAACACGAATACGCTTTCTACCATGTATGCAGCATCTTTTTTGCTTGATTCTGTCGAGCTACGTTGGCTTGTAGTGATAAGGATTTGATTGTTTTCAATCATTTTCACTGCCGCGAGGTTAGTCGATGTTTCTACCAAACCTGGCATATCGTCGCTCATGCGCAATACACCGTGAGGACAAGCATAGATTGAGTAAATCAAACGGCGTGTTGTATCTGCATCAATCATTGTAGCAGGACGTTCGCAACTATCGATTGCTACTTTCACACCTGCATCAGAGATAGCAAATTCAGCTTCGATTTCAGCAGCAAATGTGTTTGCACGCACTGTCAATTCGTGTTTGAATTCAGCAGGAACAGCACACACTGCGCTTGCTTCGCGAGCGATAGCATTGCGGAGGTTACCACCTGTGATCGAAGCCACTTTCAAGTCTGTTGCTTTAGCTATTTGCCACATGAAGCGGTTCAAAATTTTGTTAGCATTACCGCGGTTTGAGTGAATGTCGCCACCTGAGTGACCACCTTGAAGACCATTCACTGTGATTGTGAAGTAGAACAAACCTTCTGGCATAGCCTCTTCTTTATAGTCGAATGTCACTGTTGTGTCAATACCACCAGCGCAACCGATAAAGAATTCGCCATCGTCTTCAGAGTCGAGGTTAAGCAACACCTCGCCTTTAAGCAATTCAGGGTCAATAGCAAATGCACCTGTCAAACCAGTCTCTTCGTCTACTGTGAAAAGACATTCAAGTGCAGGGTGTTTCAAGTCGTTGCTTGCAAGGATAGCCAATTCAGTAGCCATACCGATACCATTGTCAGCACCGAGAGTTGTACCTTTTGCTTTCACCCATTCGCCGTCGATATATGGTTGAATAGGGTCAGTGTCAAAGTTGTGTTGTGTATCATTGTTTTTCTCGCATACCATGTCCATATGTGATTGAAGAATCACTTTTTTGCGATTTTCGTAACCAGGAGTTGCAGGTTTGCAAATCAACACGTTGCCCGCAGCGTCAGTGCGAGTTTCAAGGTTATGACGTTTACCAAATTCTTGCAAATATGCAATCATTTTCTCCTCTTTTTTCGATGGGTGAGGAATTTGACAAATCTCATAGAATTCTTTCCAGAGACGTTCAGGTTGAAGTGTTCTAATGCTCATAGTGTTAGTTATTAATGATTAGTTATTAGTTATTAGTTATTAGTTATTAACAAAATCTGTTCGATTTCTCCGACTGGTCTAATTCCTACGACTAGTCTGATTAATCGAATCACTCAATAGAGTGCAAAGATACAAAAAAATCCCGAAATTACAAAAAAAATCAATATACTATTCTCTTGTTACTCATTACTTGCTACTTGTCATTATTAAATTAACAATAATTATGAATTACATACTATGAATTATGAATTAAAATACCTATCTTTGCACTAAATTTGGTAACTCTTTCTTTATTTGAATTAAGATGCTGAAAACCACATTGTTATCGCTTGTAGTTCCATTGGTAATATTGCTTATTGCGGTATTAGCAATGGCATTTCGTCCCCTTTTTATTAAATGTGGGCGTTTTCCAAACATCCACATTGGTGGTAATAAAGCCTTAAAGCAACGCGGAATCACATGTGCAACATCGCAAGATCGCGAAGCTCAAAGCTCAAATAAAACCAAAGAATACAAACGTGCATAAAAAAATAATAACTAAAACAATAACTAAATGAAAAAATTATTACTCTTTATCGCAGCTGCCATCACATTGGCATCTTGCAATCAACCTGCTACACAAAATGAATCAGCAACTTCCGAATCTGCTTGCTGCAATACAAAAATCGAAGATGGTTGCCGTCTACCAATCGCAGTTGTAAATGTCGATTCTCTTCTCAATAACTACGATTTGGCTCTCGAAGAAAACGAACGCCTTATGCGCAAACAAGAGGACATCACCCTCGATCTCAACCAACGTGCTCGTAGCCTCGAAAACGAAATGATCGATTTCCAAAAGAAACTCGAAAATCAAGCATTCCTTTCTCGCGAACGTGCTGAGGCAGAACAACGTCGCTTGATGAAAAAAGAGCAAGACCTTCAACTTCTTGGTCAAGAAAAACAAGCCGAACTTTTGCAAGACAACCAACAAGTAGGTATTCGTGTTCAAGATAGCATCAACAGTGCAATCCGCACTCTCAATGCTAGCGGCAAATATCACCTTGTCATCACTACAAGTGCATTGAACAACAATGTTCTCTTCGTCGCTCCTGAATACGACATTACAGCCGAAGCAATCGAACTTCTCAACGAACGCTACAACAAAGAAAAATAATTTATTTTACATAATACACACACAAGGCTATGTACTATCCAGTGCATAGCCTTTTTTTATCCACTCCCCATTCCTCATTCCTAATTAACTCTCCCCCTGTTTATAGGGGGAGTGTCCGTAGGACGAGGGGGTTCATTCCCCATTCCTCATTCCTCATTCCTCATTCCTCATTCCCCATTCCCCATTTCCCCATTCCTCCCTACCTTAAATATACTATAAATATATGATAAATATACTATAAATATAGGATAAACATACTATAAATATACTATAACCGAATGTGTGTCTCGTCTTCTATATTCCATTAGAGCACTTCAAACATATTCCAAAATCCCCTAAATCCTAATGTCTAAGCATAAAAAAACCACGCAACATTCGAATGTTGCGTGGGTTCACAATATATTTCACTATATATTCTGTTATAAGTTTTCGGTTAATGCCTTCCAAAGATTATCCTTTGGCACAGGCGCCGATACGTTGATTGGTTCCTTGCTCACAGGGTGAACAAACTCAATACTTCTAGCATGCAACGATATACCTCCATCAGGGTTCGATCTCGGAGCTCCATATTTCAAGTCCCCTTTAATCGGACAACCCATCGATGCCAACTGACAACGTATTTGGTGGTGACGTCCTGTGTGTAAATCCACTTCTACAAGCGAATATCTATCGCCACGAGCTATCAGTCTGTAACTCAACGATGCCAACTTCGAGTTCGGTTTTTCTTTATCGTATGCGTACGATTTGTTTTGCTTTTCAACGCGCACAAGATAATGCTTCAACGTACCTTCAATCTCTTTTGGCGTACCGCACACTATTGCCCAATAACGTTTTTTTATATCCTTGTGCTCTGCAAACAATTTATTCATGCGCTCAAGGGCCTTGCTTGTCTTTGCAAACACCACCACACCACTCACTGGTCGGTCCAATCTATGCGTCACCCCACAAAACACATTCCCTGGTTTATTGTACTTCTCCTTCAAGTAGCGTTTAATCATCTCTGGCAGAGGTTCATCCCCAGTCTTATCCCCTTGTACAATCTCACCTACAGCCTTGTTTACTATAATGAGGTGATTATCTTCGTATAATATTTCCATTGACAAATATAATAAAAATTATGAGCGAAGCGAATAATTCTCAATTCTCAATTCTCAATTCTCAATTCTTAATTCTCAATTCCTTTGTTTTACTGCCTCATAAACAATCACTCCTGTCGCCACCGACACATTAAGCGACCCGATTTGACCGAGAATAGGAATCGACACCATATCATCCACAATGCGAAGGATGTCTGGCGAAATACCAACATCTTCTGCACCCATCACGATGGCGAGAGGACCTTTATAATCAGTTTTTGAATAGTCGTGTGATGCTTTTTCCGATGCTGCAATCACTTTGATGCCACATTTTTGAAGGAACGAAACAGTGTTGTGGAGACTATTTTCTCTACAAACTGGAATCACGTGCAACGCACCTGCCGAAGTCTTTATCGCATCTGCATTTGCCGCTGCGCCACCTTTCATTGGTACTACAATTGCATCCACCCCCGCACATTCGCACGTACGAGCGATAGCGCCAAAGTTACGAACGTCTGTCACACCATCCAAAATCACGATAAAAGGATCTTTGCCTTCCTCATATAGTGCTGGGATTATATTGTCAATTCGTTGATATTCTATCGACGAAATATACGCCACAACTCCTTGGTGATTTTTCATCGTAAGTTTATTGAGTTTCTCTAGTGGCACTTTTTGAATAGGCACTTGCAAGTCTTTTAGCTTGTCAAACAACTCTTTAGCCAAGTCTCCACCCATTTCGCGGCGAATAAACACTTTGTCCAACTCCTTACCTGCATCTATCGCTTCAATCACAGCGCGGATGCCGAATATCATATTTTTCTCTTTTATCTGTTTCATTTTTAGTGAGTTTTAAATATTTCTGCAAAGTTAGTAAAAATAATTCATAATTCATAACACATAATTCATATTTTTTTCCTAAATTTGCAAATTGTAATAATGTATTAAAAATGGATCGTCTTCGTTTTCTTAGTATGGGTAGCGGAAGTAGTGGCAATTGCTACTACATAGGCACTGCGTCCTACGGCTTCTTGATCGATGCCGGAGTGGCGGTGCGCACCGTCAAACGCGAACTAAAAGAACATGGACTCTCTTTCGAAAATATTTGGGGCATTTTCATTACTCACGACCACACCGACCATATCAAGTCTGTTGGCGTATTAGGCGAAAAATATCATATCCCTGTTTATGTTACCTCGGATATGCTCAACGGGATAAATCGAAATTATCGCGTAACCGAAAAATTACTCTCTGCTCATAAACTATATAAGAAAGGTGATACTATCGTAATTCGCGATTTCTCTATCCAAGCATTCCCTGTGTCTCACGATGCTTCCGATTGTGTGGGCTACTCATTCGAGTATGGCAATCAGCGATTTGTTATTGCCACCGACCTCGGATATATAGGTAAAGAAGCAGCCGACCATATCATCAAAGCCAATTATCTAGTGCTTGAAGCCAATTACGACGATAATATGCTCAAAAATGGTCCATACCCCTATCGCTTGAAACAACGTGTGCGTTCTCACATTGGGCACATGTGCAACGATCACACTGCTCGTTTCTTGGCTGATAATCCGAGCGAACAACTTTCGCATGTCTTCCTTTGTCACCTAAGTCAAGAAAACAACACGCCAGAGTTGGCATTCAAAACTGTCAACGATGCACTTGTCGAAAAAGGTATTGCACTCGAACTTCTTCAACCTCTCGAGCGCACAATCCCATCGCCAATGTATATCTTTAAACCATACGAAGCGGAATAACACAATATTAAATATAATAAAAAAGGCAACCAATCGGTTGCCTTTCTTATTTTCAAGTAGTAGTAACTAATAGTCTTGCTACTAGTTACTTGCTACTTATGTCTAATTAATTAGAGTTGTTTTTTAGGTTTGATGTCCAATTTCACTGGCTCAACCATGTTTTCAGGAGCGAGGATAGTGTCGAGGTCTTCTTTGCTCAAGATGTCGTGTTCGAGCACGAGGTCATAAACACCTTTACCTGTAGCCATCGCTTCTTTTGCAATTTTAGTTGAGTTTTTGTAACCAATGATTGGGTTCAATGCTGTAACGATACCGATTGAGTTGCGTACTTGGTTCATGCAGTTTTCTGCGTCAGCAACAATACCGTCGATGCAGAGAGTGCGGAGAGTATTGAAACCATTGATGAGCAATTGGATAGATTCGTAGAGACTGTAAACCAATACTGGTTCCATAACGTTCAATTCCAATTGAGCATTTTCTGATGCCAACATAACAGTTGTGTCGTTACCGATTACTTTGTAGCAAAGTTGGTTCATCACTTCAGGGATAACTGGGTTCACTTTACCTGGCATGATTGAAGAACCTGGTTGCATTTCTGGCAAGTGGAGTTCGTGGATACCGCAACGT
Source organism: Candidatus Aphodosoma sp. (assembly GCA_045631465.1). Lineage (GTDB taxonomy): Bacteria > Bacteroidota > Bacteroidia > Bacteroidales > Paludibacteraceae > Aphodosoma. Next base: position 29,396 of record JAZQUV010000002.1, read on the forward strand.
GGCCCTGAACCCATCAAACGAAGGTCGTTACAGATTTTGATGCTCTTCAACGCAATGCGTTTCAAGTTAGATGAGTAAGCAACCAATACGTCTGTAGCAGAAGTAACTTCGATGAGGTCTTCAGCCAAAGTAACGTTCCAACCAGTGATTTCGCGGAGAGCTTCAGTGCAAAGTTTGCTATAACCTGGCTCTGAGCAGATACCTGTACCAATTGCAGTAGCACCCATGTTGATGCAAAGCAACTCTTCTGCAGTAGCTTTCAAGTGTTTAACTTGCTCTTTCATACCATTTGCAAAAGCTTGGAATGTTTGACCCAATGTCATAGGTACACCGTCTTGCAATTGAGTACGACCCATTTTCACTACATTTTTGAACTCAGCTGCTTTAGCTTCGAGAGAAGCGATGAATTTTTCCATAGCTTCAACGAGTTCTGGAGTTTTGAGGTAAAGACCGAAGTGGAATGCTGTTGGGTAAGCATCGTTAGTTGATTGTGATGCGTTGATGTGGTCGTTTGGTGAGCAGAATTGGTATTCGCCATATTGGTGACCCATGATAGCCAATGCACGGTTAGCGATAACCTCGTTAGCATTCATATTTACAGTTGTACCTGCACCACCTTGAATCATATCTGATGCAAACCATTCGTGGTGTTCGCCTGCATAGATTTCGTCGCAAGCTTGGCAGATAGCTTTGAATTGTTCGTCAGTTAATTTGCCTTGTTTGTGGTTAGCAATAGCAGCTCCTTTTTTAGTGATTGCCATACCTTTAATAAAAGTAGGGTATTCATACATCACTTTACCAGAGATTTTGAAGTTTTCGAAACCACGGAGTGATTGTACGCCGTACATTGCTTCTACTGGAATTTCTTTTGAACCGATAAGGTCGCTTTCAGTACGTGTTTTGCCTGAAAATTTAATAGTGTCCATAGTTAGATATTTTTTAAGAAAATTAATGATTTGTTGAGAAAATAAACCATGCAACAAGATAAAAATAATTGTGAATTGTGAATTGTGAATTGTGCATTGGTTTAATTCTGCAAAGGTAACCAATTTAATTCATTCAACCAAACGAAAAGCAATAAAAATTTCAAGATAAAAATTCTATCTATTTTTAAGTTTTTACATTAAAAAAGTTAAAAATGCGACAAAAATAACCGCTTTTTAATTTCAATTTGTAGTAAAAGAAAAATGAAAAGTTGTCGAATTTCATTTTTTTTGCCCAAAAATATTATAGTATGATTTTTTAATAATCAATTTATATCAAAAAAATATGAAATTGTAAAATAAAATTTTTTTTCCAAAATATTTGCTCAATTCAAAAAAAAGTGCTAATATTGCATCGTGAAATTTTATTCCACAAAAATACATTTTTCTTACTTTATTAAATTCTAATTATTATGAATGTAGCTAAAGTTATGGCCGACTTGGAGGCTAAACATCCAGGTGAAAAAGAATTCTTGCAAGCTGTACAAGAAGTGTTGGAATCTATCGAAGAAGTTTACAACCAACACCCAGAATTCGAAAAAGCAAAAATCGTTGAACGTATGGTTGAACCAGACCGCGTGTTCACTTTCCGTGTAACATGGGTTGACGATAACGGCGAAGTACAATCTAACATCGGTTACCGTGTACAATTCAACGGCGCTATTGGCCCTTACAAAGGTGGTCTCCGTTTCCACCCTGCTGTAAACCTTTCAATGTTGAAATTCTTAGGTTTCGAACAAACTTTCAAAAATGCTTTGACTACTCTCCCTATGGGTGGTGGTAAAGGTGGTGCTGACTTCAACCCAGTTGGTAAATCTGACGCTGAAATCATGCGCTTCTGCCAAGCATTCATGCTCGAATTGTGGCAACACCTCGGTCCTGATACTGACGTTCCTGCTGGTGACGTTGGCGTTGGTGGTCGCGAAATCGGTTACATGTATGGTATGTACAAAAAACTTGCTCGTGAATACAACACTGGTGTATTGACTGGTAAAGGTATGACTTGGGGTGGTTCTATCCTTCGTCCTGAAGCTACTGGTTTCGGTGCTCTCTACTTCACTGAACACCTTCTCGCTACTGCTGGTACTGACATCAAAGGCAAAACTCTTGCTCTTTCTGGTTTCGGTAACGTAGCATGGGGTGCTGCAACTAAAGCTCTCGAACTCGGTGGTAAAGTTGTTGCTATCTCTGGTCCTGACGGTGTTTGTGAAATCCCTGGTGGTATCACTCCTGAAATGATCGACTATATGCTCGAAATGCGTGCTTCTAACCGCAACAAAGTAGAAGATATGAACACTAAATATCCTGAATTGACTAAATTTACTGCTGGTAAAAAAGCTTGGTCAGTTAAATGTGATATCGCTCTTCCTTGCGCATTCCAAAACGAGTTGAACGGTGACGACGCTAAAGAACTTATCGCTAACGGTACTAAATACTGCTGCGAAGTTTCTAACATGGGTTGTACTCCTGAAGCTATCCGCGAATTCCAAACTAACGGTGTAATCTTCGCTCCTGGTAAAGCTGTTAACGCTGGTGGTGTTGCTACTTCAGGTCTCGAAATGACTCAAAATGCTGCTCACCTTTCTTGGTCTCCAGCTGAAGTTGACGCTAAACTTCACTTCATCATGGAAAGCATCCACAGCGCTTGTGTTAAATTCGGTAAACAAGCTGACGGCACAATCGACTACGTTAAAGGAGCTAACATCGCTGGCTTCATGAAAGTTGCTCAAGCTATGCTCGAACAAGGTGTTATCTAATTTTTGCGATATGCAAAAATATACAAAGTAAAGATAGAGGCGATACCAAATTTATTTGGGTATCGCCTTTGTTTTTGCTTTGTATGGTTTGTGATAACAAATTTGTTGTCTATACGTAGCGCAGCCAGATTGCCGAGCGTTGCTAAAATCACGACCGAATGGAGTAATTTTTGCGATAATCTCACACCTTATTGATAATATGGGGACTGACTCTTTTGAGTCGGTCCTCTTTTTTTGATAACAGACAACAGATGTAGTAACTAACGTCAGTTCGATATAAAATGCCGGATGACATCCGTGTTATCTGTGGATTCTGTGTGCAATAAAAATTATATCGAACTCACGTTAACTAACTTATTTCGAAAAAGCGTAGCATTCCAGAGTCTCCAGAATATCCGCTATTTCAACCTAACCCTCAAGCAATTTTAAATATACTATAAATATAGGATAAATATACTATAAACATAGGATAAACATACTATAACCCAACCATCACCGAAATTCTCAGCCTATTGGTTAATAAGGAATAAATCTCTTTGCTTTATCGTTTTTTAGATATGTGGTTGATGAGATGTAGCGGGCTACTTCTTTACTATTTTTCGGTCTGGCGACCGAGCTAGCACGGACTGCCGTATTCTTACGAAAGAGCAGTGTAGCTTTTAGAAAACCTTTTTTACTAAATTGGTGAAGAATTAGTGAAAAAATATTTTTATATTTGTTATATATATTTTTTTTTGTACCTTTGCACTTGATAATCAATTTATGAATTTTTTGTAATCGGTATGATGCATAGTGTAAGGTTAAATATAACAATATCCACTCTATTAACAAATGTTAACAGGGGGGGGGTAAATTATGCTTATTCATCTGTAATTACAATCGAAAGAGTTTATGCGCATTCATCTTTGTTTGAGTGTGCTGTTATATTGAGATAATTGATGCGTTTTTTGCGTATCAGTTATCTTTTTTTTTGTGTGTAGTACAATTTGTTTTTATTAACTAAAATATATTATATGAAAAAGATTGCATTTTTATTTTGTTTGTTGTTGACTGTAATGTCTTCTTATGCAGTTAATGAAGATCAAATTAAGTCTTTTATAGAGGCTAATTCTGATGTTGAGGTTGAGGTTATAAATACATCAACCACTCCGTGGATAGTGAAGGGGGAGGATACATTGTATTGTGCAAAAAGAGGTTCGGAGTTGGTGATTGCTTATGAAACGGATTATATTTTAGAGTTGAATTGTAAGAGAGTGTCGTATGATTATTATGTTAAATTTACACTTGATGGAAAGGAACGTTCTTATAGTTCTAGTACTAATGCTACATTTACATTGCCAGCAGGGCGACATGAATTGAGAATTAAGGTATCTAGAGATGGAGAATGGATTAAAGGTTTGTCGATTAAGAAGATTTGTAGAAATGCTGATGTGGAAGCGATGATTGAAGTTAATTCGGAAGTTGAGGTGGATGTGTTGAATGATTCAATTAATCCGTATGTAGTGAAGGGGGAGGATACATTGTATTGTACAAAAAGCGTTTCGGAGTTGGTGATTACTTATGAAACGGATTATATTTTAGAGTTGAATTGTAAGAGAGTGTCGTCTAATTATTATGTTAAATTTACACTTGATGGAAAGGAACGTTCTTATAGTTCTAGTACTAATGCTACATTTACATTGCCAGCAGGGCGACACGAATTGAGGATTAAGGTATCTCGTGATGGACAATGGATTAAAGGTTTGTCAATTAAGAAAATTTGTAGGAATGCTGATGTAGAGGAGATGATTAGAGCTAATTCGGAAGTTGAGGTAGAGATAATGAATGATACGATTAATCCGTGGATTGTTGTGTCGGATACGTTGAGGACTTCAGGTAGTGGATATTTGACAATTAGATATGAGACAGAGTATATTACACAATTGGATTATGTGACATCATCGTCTGTGTCATTTACTCTTGATGGCGTGTCGAAATCAAATGGTGCGTATATACCAGCAGGGCGACATGAATTGATAATTAAGTCGTCATCATCTTCTTCGTATGTAAAAGGTTTGTCAATTAAGAAAATTTGTAGAAATGCTGATGTAGAAGCGATGATTGAAGCTAATTCGGAAGTTGAGGTGGAAGTGTTGAATGATTTTGTTAATCCATGGATAATTGTTGGAGAGGATTCGATTTCTTCATATGTCACAGGCTCTAAATTGGAGATTAAATATTCGTCAGAAAAGTTGACTGAAATTAGTTTTAAAAATGCTATAAAAGCTATGACACCTACTTATACAATTTATAAGGGTGTTTTGAAAGTTTATTTGGATGGAGTTGAATGTTTGGATAATGATGATACAAATTCTTTTACTGAAGCAATTTTAGGTGGAACTTATAAGGTTAGTTATGAGGATTATTATTATTTTCATCTTCCTGCAGGGGAGCATGTAATTACTATAGAAAGCAGCACAAAAAGTGGTTTATTAATTGATTTTTCTATACAAGAGATAGATGCTAAAGATCCGATTAAGTTGTTATTGAAAGCATCTGCGTTTGCTCTTGTTCGGCCAAAGCATTATTATGATTATAGTGGGGATGGTATATTAAAACCAATTGCAGTAAAGGCGGCAGATAGGATATATAGTTATATTGTTGATTATAGCGTTGGTTTGATTTCGAGAGGTGATTATGATTTCTCGTCGGTTGTAAATTTTAATAATGATGAATATATTGATGCAAAGTTAGAAAATGACGCATATTTGTCGAAAGGGCACTCTTTTTTGGATACTATAGTATATAAATTTGATTATTTAGGGGATCCTTTGGATTTTAATAATGATGGTTATCCTGATTGGGTTGATATACGAACTAAAGATAAAAGAGCTAATAGACTTGCAACTACAATATATGACGATGGTGCTGTGCAATCGAATGTTAAGTTATATTCGTTAGAGAAGTATGCTCAACTGATGGCAGACGAAGAGGCCTCAAATTCGACTCGTGCGAATGCTAATTTGAAAAAAATGCGTTATTTAGGATTGTCGAATGAAGAGAAGTTAGAATCATCGTCTTCTTCTAATAATATCAAAGGACAACAGAGAGTTATTCGTCAGGATAAGGATGACGCTTTAGGTATTGCTAAGAATATGTGGGCTGATGGTTGGGGTGACGTAACCGCAGCAGATCGATCGCCTCTAGTTGATATGCAAGTAGATGCTAATGGTGATGGTATAGTGGACTATTTAAAAAATAATGTAAGTGGTGTAACAGATATTGAAAAAGAAGAGACTCGGGTGTTATATTTGAATATGGGTGATGGCACTTCTGTTTATCAGACAATAGGAGGTGATTTGGTTGATTTAAATTCTGATGGTGTAATGGATGTTATTGGTTTTGACGGAATCGGACTTGTATATTATTTGTTGCAACAAGATGGTAGTTATAAGCAATATCGTTTTGATGTAAATGTTAGACATACTGATTTTTGGTGTTACGATTTTGATAAGGATGGCGATAAAGATATATTGGTGGCTTATGCGTATCAAACAAATTGGGGTGGTAGTTTTATGATGATGATTGAAAATTTGGGAAATGGAGAATATCAAAATCATGAGTATTTCTATGACGCTAAATTGTATATGCCATATTGTGCCGATATTGATAATGATGGCTATTATGAAGTTGTTTGGATGGTGGATGTAACACAGGGGGAACGAGAAAGTAGTGAACGTTATGCAGAGGATGTTTGTCACATTGAGATAGATGGGTTGAATTTATCAGAGACAGTTAAATATTGGAATTTGGATGATTTTGTATATACGTATTATGATCATAGCGGTACTGACGAAACGTTTTGTAATATGATTGATACGGATAATGATGGTGTGTTGGAATTATGGGTAGAGCAGAAAGGAGGTAAAGAAGTGTGGGTAATACCATTGTCGGATACCTCAAATGCTAAGCCCGATAAGCCACAAGCTCCAACGGTAGTTTATGATTATTCGGAGGAGTCATTAGCTGTGTCGTGGGGATTGGGTACGGATAAAGAGACATCGTCGGTAGATTTGACATACGCATTGCGTATTGGAACAGAGCCAGGAAAAGGCGATGTGGTGTATGCTCATGCTTATGCTGATGGTACACGAAGAAATTTTCTTGGTGGCAATATGTCGACCAACCGCTTCAGATTGCTCAATACAAAGACATGGAAGGCAGGAAAATATTACGTGTCGATACAAGCTATAGACCCAAATAATAGGGGCTCAGAGTTTAGCGAAGAGGTGGTGTTTGAGAAAACATCGCATGCTGCATCGTTTGAATTGGAATATAATACACTGCATTTTGGTGTGGGTGATACATGCAATGTGTTGTTGCACCCGAATGTATGGTTGGATACAGCTGCGTATGTTACATGCACTGGTGGCGAGGTTGTCGGTGTTAGTGAAGATAGTTTAACTGTGTATGTAGTATTCTCGAAAGAAGGAGAACAAACCATTTCGCTTTGCAGAAGAAATAGTAGTGGAGGAGTTGTGGCATTGGTAGAGAAGACGATAGAGGTGTCGCCATTACATTTCTATAAATCAAAAGCAAAAGATACGCAAGTGGCATTAGACTTGAATGAAGATGGTTATATGGAATTCTATGGTACTTATTTTGGTGAGACCGAAACAATGAATTTCCATACTTATAAAGCCGATGGCTCTGTTTCGCGTGTAAATAAGATGTTTAATAACAATACATTCTGGAAAGAAGTCGGAGGACCGAAAGTGACCATTGATATGAATAAAGATGGTAAGGTTGATGTGGTTGCAGGAAAAAGTAGTTTATGTTTTAAAGCGGTGAATACAGGGAATTTGGGTATGACGGTTGATGGTAAAATTTCGTATGGTGGAGTTCCTGAGGTAGATTATAACAATGATGGAAACTTTGATATTCCATCATGGGTGGACTGTAGCAACAATTATCCCTGTGATGGCTATGTTGCTATTGCTACTCCTGATAATGAGAAATATTATTTATATGAAGATGAAGATTTTTATTATTTCCGTAAAGATAAGGAGGGACCTCTTGCGCCAACTTGTGTTAAAGATTTCACGAACGATGGTTTGGTTGATCTTATATATGAAGAAGATAGTCTATGCGTGTTGTATGAAAATAATGGCGATTTTACGTTTACTGAGCGAGGTGCATTATGGAGTTTTACGGATTTTGATGAATATGATTTTAGACTTGCGTCTGATTTTGATAATGATGGAAAACTTGATGTGGTTTATCGTAATTCAGAAAAAAGTTCAACTTCGTATGATTGTTTAATTATAAATTGGGGAGATGGAACGAAAACTATTTTGGAGGAGGGAATAGATGTGAAGTATGATGATAGCAACTCAAATGTATTAATTGATTTTGGCGTGTTTGATTATAATAATGATGGGTATTTAGATATGTTGGCTTATAAGTATATAAATAATATAAATACGAGAGGAATATTGTTTATGTTGCCAAATCATGAGTATAAATTTGTGCCTACTGGGAATAAATTACATGGGATGAATAAAGATAGTAAACCATATATTACTCCTAATGGGAATTTACATTTTTTAAATTCTTATGCTTCTTATGATTATGTTATTGAAGGTGTTGTACAAAGCAGCTTTGATGCTGAGGTGATTCTGCAAAGCATAAATGAGCGACCAGCGGCACCAACAAATGTTACGGCAGCTCAGAGTGCTAAGGGGGTGATGATAACATGGGATCATAGTGTCGATGCTGAAACACCAGCAGTGCGCATGCGATATAATATTAGCGTGAAGCATAAAGGCAAATCTGGCGAAGGTGCATATCTGATTTCGCCATGCAATAGCACTAAGAACGGAGTTCATGTGCCATCTCATTTACCATTGATAGAGGGAAATAGATTTATGATACCTACGGCTTCGATTCCTATTGGTGAATATGAAGTGCAAGTGCAGGGTGTCGATTTGCACATGTTGGAGTCGGATTTTTCGGAAGTGTTTAATCTAACAGTGCGTGAAACTATTGCTATTGATGCTCCAGCTACTACAGGTGTTGGTGTAGAAACAGAGATTACATTTATAAGTAATGTGACAGACTCGATTGATTGGGGTGGTGGTTATGTTGTGTCGCAGAGAGGTAATCAGTATGTTGTGGTGTGGTATGGTGTTGGTGGATTGAAGACTATTAAGGCAGGTGAATATTCACATGTAATCAATGTGAAATCTTTGCCAGATGTAACATTTGAACTTCCAGAAGAAGTGATGCAACAGGCAACCGTGAATGTTAGTGCACGAAATGCACGAAATGGCAAATGGGAAATTTCGATGAATAGTGCTAAATCATTTACTATTATTAGCAAAAGTGATGTTGCTGAAATGTTGTCGGTAGATTCATGTAATATTGTTTTGCGCTTCAATAGAGAGGGACAATATATTGTGCGTCATTCGATGATGAGCGAATTTGGCGAGGTAGATTATATAGATACTGTGAAAGTGCAAAGTGAGCATGTAGCTCCAGAGATGTTGGCTGTTGCAAATATAGGCGAACAGTACCAAATAATTTGGAAACAATTGAGCAATATGCCTACAGAGGTGATAGGTTATCGTATTTATAAAGAGTCATCGCGTACGGATGTTTATAATCTTGTTGGCGAAGTAGGGAAAGATAGTCTTCAGTTTGTAGATATGACTTCAAATCCTAATGTGCACTCTTCGCGTTACGCATTGAGTTATGTTACTACTTATGGTGAATCAACTATGAGCGTACCTCACCAAGGATTGCACGTGATGATTAACCGAGGAGTGGGTACTACATGGAATTTGGCTTGGATGAAATATGAAGGACGTGATGTTGCGTCGTATAGAATATGGCGTGGAACAACTCCTGAAAATATAGCAGTGATTGGCGAAATTTCGGGTAATACTACATCGTTTAGCGATTTGATGACAGGCGATAGTGTCAATTACTATGCAGTGGAAGTGATATTTGTAGAACCGTCAGTACCTGCACGGATGCCATCTCGTTATCGTGCACCAAGTAGGACAAAGCAAGCATTTATGTCTAATGTTGTGTCAACAAATCAAGCTAATAAAGTTTCTTTCGTTGATCGTATTGATGTTCGTGGTAACGATATTGTGGCGGGTAGAAATACTGCTTCCGAGCTTACTGCTTATGTTTATCCTTATTATGCTTCTTATAACGCAGTGAATTGGGTAGTTGTTGGTGGTAGTGATATAGCACAAATAGATGCGAAAGGGGTATTGACAGCTAATGGTTATACCAATGGAAATGTTGTAGTGCGTGCATACGCATTGGATGGCTCAGATGTCTATGGCGAGACCACTATTAGAGTAAGCGGTTTTGATGATGAGTTCACTATTACTTATATGGTTGATGATGTAGTGGTAAAAACAGAAAAAATATCGTTCGGGGCTTCAGTAGTTGCTCCAGAAAGTACGAAAGAGGGTAATAGAATTGAATGGTATAATTTGCCAAAAATAATGCCTGCTAATGATGTGGTTGTGGAAGGAGTATATGTGCGTAATAGTTATTTGATAACATATACAGTTGATGGATCTACGTATGCAACCGATAGTTTGTTGTATGAAACAGCTATTGAATTATTGTCAGAACCAATCAAAGAGGGATATACTTTTAGTGGTTGGTCTGATGTTCCAGCTACAATGCCTGCACATGATGTGGTTGTGAGTGGTCAGTTTAATGTTAATTCATATAATGTTATTTATATGGTTGATAGCGTAGAATATAAACGAGTTTCGGTTGTTTATGGAACTACTATCACACTTGAAACAGAACCAACTAAAGAAGGTCATACCTTTAGTGGATGGTCGAGTGTCCCAATAACAATGCCAGCAGAAGATGTAGTGATAGAAGGTAGTTTTACTATCAATAAATATATGGTTACATATAATATTGATGGTGTATATTATGCAACAGATAGCGTAGAGTATGGTGCTACTATAGTTCCAGTAGATGTTTCGGT
>JAZQUV010000003.1:0-49589 GCA_045631465.1 Candidatus Aphodosoma sp.
ACAGGTGTGCTCCACATGGGCCACATGCTCAACAACACTATCCAAGACATCCTCGTGCGTCGCGCTCGTATGATGGGCTTCAATGCTTGTTGGGTGCCTGGTACCGACCACGCCTCTATCGCTACCGAAGCTAAGGTGGTCAACCGCCTAGCTGCTCAAGGCATTAAGAAAACCGACCTCTCTCGCGATGAGTTCTTGAAACACGCATGGGATTGGACTCACGAGCATGGTGGCATCATCCTCAAACAGCTCCGCAAACTCGGTGCTTCTTGCGATTGGGACCGCACTTCGTTCACCATGGACGAAATCCGTTCTGAGTCTGTACTCAAAGTGTTCTGCGACCTCTACAATAAAGGCCTCATCTATCGTGGTGTGCGTATGGTAAACTGGGACCCTAAAGCCCTCACTGCCTTATCTGACGAAGAGGTTATTTTCAAAGAACAACAAAGCAAACTCTACTACCTTCGTTATAAAGTCGTTGGCGAAGACACTTATGCTATCGTAGCTACTACTCGTCCTGAAACTATCATGGGCGACACTGCAATGTGTATCAACCCTAACGACCCTAAAAATGCTCACCTCAAAGGTAAACGCGTGATTGTTCCTATCGTTGGTCGCGAAGTACCTGTTATCGAAGATGAATATGTTGATGTTGAATTTGGTACTGGTTGTCTTAAAGTAACTCCTGCTCACGATGTAAACGACTACATGCTTGGAGAAAAACACAACCTTCAAAGTATTGATATCTTTAATGATAACGGAACTATCAGCGAGGCTGCAGGTATGTACATAGGTATGGATCGTTTCGATGTGCGCAAACAAATTGTTATCGACCTCGAAGCTGCTAACCTTCTCGAAAAAGTTGAAGACTACACTAACAAAGTTGGTTGCTCTGTGTGTACTAATGTGCCTATCGAACCAAAACTCTCAATGCAGTGGTTCCTCAAAATGGAGCACCTTGCCGACATCGCTCTCGCTCCAGTGATGAACGACGACATCAAGTTCTACCCTGCTAAATACAAAAACACATATCGCCACTGGCTCGAAAATATCAAAGATTGGTGCATCAGCCGCCAACTCTGGTGGGGTCATCGCATCCCAGCCTACTACTTGCCAGAAGGTGGCTATGTAGTGGCAGAAACAGCCGAGAAAGCCCTCGAAGCAGCACGTGTTAAAATAGGCAACTCAGCCCTCACACTCAACGACCTCCGTCAAGACGAAGACTGCCTCGACACATGGTTCTCATCTTGGTTGTGGCCTATCTCGTTGTTCGATGGTATCAACAACCCTAACAACGACGAAATCAACTACTACTACCCAACTGCCGACCTCGTAACTGGTCCCGACATCATCTTCTTCTGGGTAGCACGTATGATTATGGCAGGCTACGAATACAAAGGCGACATGCCTTTCCGCAACGTATATTTCACAGGTATCGTGCGCGACAAAATCGGTCGTAAGATGTCGAAATCGCTCGGCAACTCGCCAGACCCACTCGAACTCATCGAGAAGTTCGGCGCCGACGGTGTGCGTATGGGTATGATGCTCGCCGCACCTGCAGGCAACGACATCCTTTTCGACGAAGCACTCTGCGAACAAGGTCGTAACTTCAACAACAAGATATGGAATGCCCTCCGCCTCATCAAAGGCTGGGAAGTGGCTGACATCGAGCAACCTGAAAGTTCACGCCTCGCAATCGAATGGTTTGACAGCAAACTCTCTCAAACCATCAACGACATCAATGACGACTTCACTAAATATCGTCTCAGCGAAGCCCTCATGACTGTCTACAAACTCTTCTGGGACGAGTTCTCGTCATGGTATCTCGAAATGATTAAGCCAGCATATCAGAAGCCAATCGACCGCGCTACCTACAACGCAACAATCTCATTCTTCGAGAAACTCACACTCCTCCTCCACCCATTCATGCCATTCATCACCGAAGAGATATGGCAAGTGCTCGACGAGCGTCGCGATGGCGAAAGTGTGATGGTAGCCCCAATGCCAGAGGCTAAAGAAATCAATGCTTCGTTGCTTGCCGATTTCGAATTCGTAAAAGAAATCATCGCAGGTGTCCGCACAGTGCGTCTCGACAAAAATATTCCTAACAAAGAGGCTCTCACACTCGTTGTTACAGGCGAAGGTCACAACGACGCCTACAACTCAGTGATTGCCAAAATGTGTAACCTCGACTCTATCGCACATGGCGAAAAAGATGCCACAGCCGCTACCTATATGGTAGGAGTAACCGAATACGCAGTGCCACTCGGTAGCAACATCAACGTCGAAGAAGAGATTAAGAAAATGGAGGCAGATATTGAGTATCTCAAAGGCTTCTTGAATTCGGTAATGAAAAAGCTTGGCAACGAAAAATTCGTAGCCAACGCCAAACCCGAAATCGTAGAAAACGAACGCAAAAAACAAGCCGATGCCGAATCCAAAATCAAATCCCTCCAAGAGAGCATCGACAACCTCCGCAAAGCGTAAAAATATGGACACTCTCATATTCCTCCCCTGTCTTAGGGGAGGTGCCCATAGGGCGGAGGGGTTAAAAATAAAATGCTGAGTCTTGATTGGCTCAGCATTTTTTTATTTAATCAACCCTTAAAAAGACTTTTTTCTCCTATAAGTCAATAAAACAACAAAAACTTTATAAATTCAAGAACGAACTGCAAAATTTTTCATTGATAAATTAGACGAAGTCTATCAAACTTTGAAAAAACCCGCAAGGTTTGCCAAGCGGCTGGGGGCGCGCAGCCCCCAAAGAGCGTTAAATGTAGAGTTAATAAGCAATACAAAGAAAAAATAAAGGGAGATATTGCTATCTCCCAAGGAATAATTAACTTTGTGTTGCATGAAAAAATATAATCAATTATCCCGGGAGCAAAGATACGCAATTTATTTGGGATTACAAGAGAAAAAGACAAAAACTGTTATTGCTCGACATATAGAATGCAGTGTTTCAACTGTTTGTAGAAAAATAAAACGAAATACAAATCGTTTCGGGCATTATATTTATAAAGAGGCTCAAGAGGTTGCGATGATTAGAAGAGAACGTAGTTGTTCTAATCGTAAGACTCCGTTGCATGTTATAAATAGAGCAAAAAGGTTACTTGTTGATGAGGATTGGTCGCCAAAACAAATATCTGGGTTCTTAGCTCTTGAAGGTATTAAAATAAGCCATGAGCGTATTTATCAAGAGGTTAGAAAAGATGAAACAGGCGAGTTGCAGAAGCATTGTAGACACAAATTGAAGTATCGACATCATACTAATCAGAAAAGAAAAACAGCAGGAAAATCGTTGATACCTGATAGAGTTTCAATCCACGAACGACCAGTTGAGGCTGATGGAAAACGTTTTGGTGATTGGGAAATTGATCTTGTTATTGGTAAAGAACAAGTAAGCGCGGTGTTAACTATCATTGAACGAAGTACAAATATGTTTTTTCAGTCTAAAGTTGAATCAAAACAACCTGATATTATCGCTAAAACTGCATATAGACTATTGTTGCCTTATAAAGAGTTTATTTATTCTATAACAACTGACAATGGTCTTGAATTTAAGGAACATAAAGGTTGGCTGAGAAACTGAGAACTACTGTATATTTTACTGATACGTATTCTTCTTGGCAGAAAGGAGCTGTGGAAAACGCTAATAAATTATTCAGACAATATTTCCCTAAAGGTACTGATTTTAATTTGATACAACAAGCTGATTTAGACTTGGTTCAAGCGAAAATCAATAGAAGACCTAGAGAAAAATTAAATTTTTCTAACCCTAAAGTAGAGTTTTTCAAACACTTTTTGTAATTTTGCACTTGCTTGTTGACTCTACAGTTTTTTTGTGTAAAAAACAAATTTGCATGTATCAAGAAAATTTTGTAACTTTGCATTTTTATTTATGATAGGTGGAGGGGGGGACTTTGGGTTGTGTAACTTTCGCTTTTGATTTTAAATTTCAACTTATAAAATAAATGGATAAAAACACCGTCATGGGCTTGGTCCTAATAATGGCCGTGATATTCGGCTTCAGTTGGTTGAATCAACCAAGTAAAGAAGAGTTGGCGCGTCGTCAACATGTGCGTGATTCTATTGCTGCTGCTAATGAGGCGGCGTATCTTGCTCAATTGGAGCTTGAAAGAGAGCAGGCAGTTGCGGATTCGCTCGCTGCGATTGGCGAAATGACGCTCGATTCGGTTCGCCTTGAGAAGACATTTGGTCAGTTTGCTAATGCTGGAGTTGGCGTCGAGGAGCATTTTGTGGTTGAGAACGAACACCTTCGTCTTACATTCTCTAATAAAGGTGGTCGTGTGTGTGCTGCCGAGATGAAGAATTATCAACGCTATGATTCGCTTCCGCTTATGTTGTTTGCGGATGGCGATGCTTCGTTGGGTTTCACGCTTTTCACTAACGATAATCGTGTGCTTAATACTAAAAGTCTTTTCTTTCAGCCAACTGTTGATAAAACTGCTGATGCACAGGTGGTAACAATGCGTCTTGTGGTTGATGCTGAAAGTTATTTGGACTTTATTTATACAATTCCTAACGACGATTACATGACTGAGATGGAGATTAAGGCTCACAATATGGGTCGTATTCTCTCGCCAAATACGTCGTCGCTCGACATGCAATGGCAGTCGCTTATCCGTCAGAACGAGAAGGGTCGTAAGTTCGAATCTCGCTATGCGACACTTAATTATAAATATGTGTCGGACGATATGGAACGCCTTTCGGAGATGAGAAACGATTCGGAGAAACTTGCGGGTAAAGTGCGTTGGATTGCATTCAAAGACCACTTCTTCAGCACAATTATGATTGCTGATGATGCGTTCACGGCGGCTAACGTAGAGAGCGAATTGATGTCTGAACGTTCGGAATTTATCAAAAAACACTCGATGGAGGCAGTTGTGGCATTCGACCCTAATGGCGTTCGTACGACTAAATTCCACACTTACTATGGCCCTAACCAATATAAAGTATTGAAATCGTACGACAAAGGAGTTAATGGAGATGATAAACTTCGTCTTCAACACATCATTCCTATGGGTTGGTCGCTCTTCCGTTGGATTTCGACAGGTGTTATCATACCTGTGTTCAATTTCTTGAGCAAATATATTGGAAGCTACGGTATTATCATCCTTTTGTTGACAATTATTATTAAATTGGTGATACTTCCATTCACATTCAAATCGTATATGTCGTCGGCAAAAATGCGTGTGCTTCGCCCTCAAATCGAAGAAATAAACGCTCGTATCCCAGCCGAAAAAGCAATGGAACGTCAACAAGCCACTATGGCACTCTATCAAAAAGTAGGCGTGAGTCCGATGAGCGGATGCTTGCCAATGTTGTTCCAAATGCCTATTTTGTTCGCAATGTTCAGTTTCTTCCCAACAGCGTTTGAACTTCGCGGACAGTCGTTCCTTTGGGCTGATGACCTTTCGTCGTACGATGCAATTCTCTCTTGGAACGCATATATTCCGCTTATTACGCCATATTTCGGTAACCATATCTCGTTGTTCTGCCTTTTGATGACCGTTACGAACATCATTTATACTAAAATCAATATGGCGACAACAGGTGCGGGCGACCAACCGGGTGCGGGTATGATGAAAACTATGATGTATATGATGCCAATTATGTTCATGTTTATGTTCAACAACTATGCGTCTGGTCTTTCTTACTACTATTTCGTATCTCTTTTGATTACAATTATTCAAACATACATGTTCCGTCTCTTTGTTGACGATAAAAAAGTGCTTGCTCAACTCGAGAAAAACAAAGCAAAACCACAAAAGAAGTCGGCTTTCATGCAACGCCTTGAAGAAGCACAAAAAGCTCAACAACAAGCCCTTCGTGAACAACAAGCACGTCAAATGAAGTCTAACTCGAAAGGAAGACACTAAAAATAGTTAGTAGTGATTAGTTATTAGTGATTAACGGAATGATTTTATCGCTAATAACTAATCATTCCTCATTCCTCATTGAAATTGCCCTTGTAGTTCAACGGATAGAATAGCGGTTTCCTAAACCGTAGATTCGAGTTCGATTCTCGACGGGGGTACAAAAAATCCTGATGATTCACTCATCAGGATTTTTTGTTTTATAAGAACTATGCGTCTTTTTAGAGGGTGAAGTCCTATTATTTTGTGAGTTCGCTTACGGTTTGGGCGAGGTTGAGGAAGGCTTGGCCGGTGAGGCTATGTGGGTCGAATGAGATTGGAGCTCCGGCATCGCCACTTTCGCATATGCTTTGCACGAGTGGAATTTGTGCGAGAAGACGGATACCGCGTTCTTCAGCCAATTGTTTGCAACCACCATTGCCGAAGATGTAGTATTTTTCGTCTGGATGCTCGGCTGGAGTGAACCAAGCCATGTTTTCGACTAAGCCGAGAATAGGCACATCGATTTTGTCGGTTTGGAACATTTGGAGGCCTTTGCGAGCATCGGCAAGAGCAACTTGTTGAGGCGTGCTGACAACGATAGCACCAGTGAATTTGAGTTCTTGCACGAGAGTGAGGTGGATGTCGCTTGTGCCAGGTGGGAGGTCGACCACGAAATAGTCCAACTCGCCCCAGTCGGCATCGTTGATGAGTTGTTTAACGGCGTTTGATGCCATACCGCCACGCCAGATAAGAGCATTGTCAGGGTCGACAAAGAAACCGATAGAGAGGATTTTGATGCCATATTGTTCGATAGGTTGGATGATATGGCGACCATCTTCGGCGAGACGAGCTGTTGGCTGAGCGTCTTCGATGCCGAACATTTTAGGCACAGAAGGACCAAAGATGTCGGCGTCGAGAAGACCAACTTTGTAACCGAGATTGCAGAGCGACATAGCGAGGTTGGCTGCTACGGTAGATTTGCCCACGCCACCTTTGCCAGATGATACGGCAATGATATTTTTGACTTGCTCCATAGAGTTAGTCTCTTTTTTAGGGGCTACGTATGGAGTTTTGATGGCGATGTTGCCTACGATTTCTACCTCAGGGCCGATGTAGGTGATGATTGCTTGTTCGGCAGCTTTTACGAGTGATTTGGCAAATGGGTCATTTGCTTTTTGAAAGATGATTGAGAACGACACTTTGTTGCCTTCGATGCGAATGTCGTCTTCGACCATGCCTGACTCGACAATGTTTTTGCCAGTGCCAGGATAGCGCACATGAGTGAGCGCTTCGAGAATAAGGTTTGGATATAAAGTCATTTTTAGATATTTGAAATTTGAAATTTGAAATTTGAAATGTGCTGTTTGCTATTAACTTTCACATTTCAACTTTCACATTTCAACTAGGTTTATAGTTCTACGCGGTAAGGCATGATGGCTTGGGCGCCTTGTGGAATGTGGAATGATGAATGAGGAGTGAGGAATGAATATTCGCTGTGTGCAAGTTTTGTTTTAAGTATAATAGATGAGAGGGATTCGCCTGTGATGTCTTCGAGAAGTTGGGTGAAGGCGTCTTTTTGTTTTGGATATTCGGCAACGGTATAGTTGTCGGTAAGGCCAGCTTTGGTTGCGGCAATAGCGACAGCATCGTCAAGACCACCAAGCACGTCAACGAGTCCGAGTTCGAGCGCGTCGGCACCTGTCCATACACGACCTTCGGCAACGAGTTTGATTTCGTCGTTAGAGGTGTTGCGACCTTCGGCGCAGCGAGAGATGAAGAGTTCGTAGCCACGGTTGATGTAGTTTTGAAGTATGACGCGTTCAGAGTCGGTCATAGGGCGCATAGTGTTGCCAAGGTCGGCAATTTCGTTGGTTTTTACGGTGCTGAAGTTTACGCCAATTTTGTCGGCAACGCCAGCAAAGTTAGGGAACATGCCAAAGATGCCGATAGAACCTGTAAGAGTTGTAGGTTGTGCGACGATAGTGTCGGCAATACAACTCATGTAGTAGCCACCAGATGCAGCATAGTCGGACATAGATACAATAAGTGGTTTTTTAGCGCGGAGTTGTTTGGCAGCAAACCACATTTGTTCTGAGCCAAAGGCGCTACCACCTGGAGAGTTGACGCGAAGAACAACGGCTTTTACGTCGTCGTTGTTGGCAAGACGATTAAGTTCTTTGACAATATCTTCGCTATCCATTTCGCCTTCGGCTTCAGAGTCGATTTCGCCTGTAGCATAGAGGACAGCAACTTTGTTCATAGAGAATTTTTCGTTAGAAGGGGCAGATTTCATCTCTTTGAGCGATACCATATGGTAGTCTTCGCCGAATTGCTCTTTTAGGAATGCGGTCATTTCGTTGCGATACATGGCAGAATCGATAAGACCAAGAGCAATGAAATTGTTGACTTCGCTAAAAACTAATCCACCATCGACGGCTTGGTTGATGTTTTCGATAGATATAGCGCGAGAGGCAGAGATATCTGCAAGCATTTCGGACCAGATGCCATTGAGCATTTTTTCGTTTTGGAGGCGGTTAGGTTCGCTGATTTCGTCGAGGATATAAGGTTCGACAGCACTTTTGAATGTGCCGACTTTGAAGATTTCCATTTTCACGCCAAGTTTGTCGAGAGTTTCGCGGAAGAAAGGGATTTGAGTAGCCATACCAACCAAACCGATAGAGCCTTGTGGGTTGAGCATGAGAGTGTCGGCAACAGAAGCAACCCAATAGGCAGCTTGTGAGTAGTTGTCGCCATAGGCATAAATAGGTTTGCCTGACTCGGTTTGGAAATTTTCGAGTAGGGTGCGCAACTCTTGAGCCGAAGCAGGAGAAGCAGAAAGAGAGCCACAATTGAGGTATATGGCTTTGATTTCGTCGGCATTAGCTGCTTTTTTAATTGACGAGCGGAGGTCGTTGAGCCCGAGTGGAGTTGGTTGTTTGTTGGCTTGCGCGAGGAGATACTCGAGACTTTCTTCGTTGACGCGCTCGGTGAGTGAGCCAGTGAGGTTGATTCTTAGGACAGAGTTGTCTTGAAGAGTAGTTTCGGCAGAGCTCATAGATGTTATGGCGCCAAGCATAGAGATTGAAACGATGACTGATACTATAGAAAATAGTACTAGTGCAACGAATACGGCTAGTGTGGTTTTAAAGAAATTTTTCATATTTTAGTTTTTTTAGATATTAAGACATGAGAATATGATTTTCCCCTTTTTGGAATAAGAAATTTTAGGGGGGCTTATTGTATTTTAGAGGGTGTTTTGAAGGTAGGGTGAAGGTTGCTTGCAGGTTGCTGTATAGTATATTTAAATAAGGGTGGGGGTTATTGTATTTTTGCGTTATTTTTCGGCAGTGATTTTTTGGATAAAATCGTCGAGAAGTTCGCAGTGTTTTAGTCGGCCATGGTCGAGGCAAACGCAGTCGAAACGTCCGACATTGCAGAGTTTGCGATCGGGTAGGCGATAGATTTTTTGAGTGAATACGTATTTGATACCTTCTTGGCGGAAGTCGAGTTCGCTGACGAATGAGTCGCCCGAACGGAGAGGGAATTTGTATGACATTTCGACACGGGCAACGACGAAGTCGATTTGTTGTTCGTGAAGGGCTGCGAAACTAATGTTGTTTTCGATGAGAAACTCGTGGCGAGTGTGCTCATAGTAGTGTTGATAATTGGCATTGTTGACGATGCCTTGTAGGTCGCATTCGTAGTCGCGTACGCGAAATTCTAGAGAGTATAGCATAGTTGTTTATTTTTTTAGACAGAATGACATAAGAACATGATTTTTTCTTTTTGCCCACAAATTTTACAAATCAACACAAATAATTTATAATTAATTTGTGAATATTTGTGTTATTCGTGGGAGAATATTATAGGTTATTTTTCTCTTGTCATCTTGTCTTCCTGTCTTTTATTGATTCTTATCAGCGTTAGTCCATCGCGCAATGGCAATATTACTTTTTCGACGCGGGAGTCGTTGGCAATGAAGTCGTTGAATGCTTTGATGGCGATGGTTTGGTGGTCGTTGTGGGCTGGGTTGTCGATGAGGACTTTGCCATCCCAAAGGGTGTTGTCGGCAAGAATTATGCCACCGGGATTCATGCGAGGAAGGAGCATGTCGTAGTATTGTTGATAGAGGCGTTTGTCGGCATCGATGAAGGCGAGATCGAAAGAGCCTTCGATTTGAGGTATGATGTCAACGGCATTGCCAATGTGGAGGTGCACCTTGTTGCCGTGAGGAGCAGATTGGAGTTGCTCGCGGATGAAGTCTTCGAGTTCGTCGTCGATTTCGATAGTATGTAGTTCGCCATCAGAGGGCAGACCTTCAGCCATGCAGAGGGCAGAGTAGCCTGAGTAGGTGCCAAGCTCGATGATACGACGAGCGCGAGTCATCTCGACAAGGAGTTTGAGTATGCGACCTTGTAGGTGGCCCGACATCATGCGAGGATTGATCATCTGCAGATGAGTTTCGCGCACTACATTGTCGAGATATTCGGGCTGAGGTTCAGAGTGTTGCTCGATGTATTCGTCGATTTGACGGTTAGGGTCTTGGGCGTATTTTTCGGCTTGTGAGAGTTTCATTTGTTATATTTTTTTAGACAAGAAGACATGAGAACATGACTTTATTTTTAACGCAAATTTCCATTAATTATTCATTAATTAATTATTTTTATTCTATGTCTAATTAGTGATATTTTGCGTTTAATATTTAGACAAGAAGACATGAGGACATGATTTTATTCGGTGTAGATGAGGGTACTGAGTTGGTCGGGGTTGAAGATGCGTTGAGCGAGCGATTGTAGGTCGGATGGGGTGAGTGAGTCGATGAATTGGAAATGCTCGCTATCGGGTTTTAGTTCGAGGCCATGGAGATAGGCTTTGCTGAGTCCGAGAATGAGGTTCTCTTTGTTTTGATTGCCAATGAGTACTTGTCCGCGGAGTTGGCGTTTGGCAGTAGTTAATTGATTGTCGTTGAGCGGAGTGCTGCATAACATATCGAGTTGTTGCATACAGAGACGTTGAGCTTTGGCAAGATTGCGAGGGTCGCATCCAAAGTAGATGTTCCACACGCCTGTGTCGGTGTAGTTAGTGACATTGCTCTCGATAGTATAACAAAGACCATTGCGTTCGCGGAGGACGAGGTTGAGGCGAGAACTCATATTAGGTCCGCCGAGTATGTTGTTGAGTAGTAGCATAGTAAGGCGTTCGTGCGACGACATAGGGATGCAACGATTGCCAATTATGCAGTGGGCTTGATAAGTGTCGCGAGGCGTGGTGCGATGGGCAGGGGTGTAGGGTTGAGGGGTTTGACGAGTTGAAAGTTGAAAGTTGAAAGTTGAAAGTTGAAAACTTTCTTCGCCTCCCCCTAATGCAAGGTGAGAATATGGAGTGAAGTATTTTTCAATTCGTTTTACGAACCAATCGAATTTGATGTTGCCCATGGCGAATACGACCATGCGGTCGGGGGTGTAGTTGCGGTGGACGAATTGTTGCACACGTGTAGAATCGAAAGTTTCGAGACTCTGTTCGGTGCCGAGGATATTACGTCCGATTGGGTCGTGAGGAAAAAGGAGTTCTTCGAATTCGTCGTAGATTAGCTCAGATGGCGAGTCGTTGTAGCTCTGAATTTCGTCGACAACTACATCACGCTCTTTTTCTATTTCATTTTCGGGGAAAGTAGAATTGAGAACTATATCAGCCAAAAGTTCAAGCGCACGGTCGGTGTATTCGTTTGGCACAGTGGCATATATATATGTTTCTTCCTTGGTAGTATAGGCATCGAGTTGACCACCAACGCTCTCAAGACGATTGATTATATGCCAAGAACGACGGCGTTCGGTGCCTTTAAACAGTAAATGCTCGACAAAATGAGCCATTCCACTCTCGTCGGGAAGTTCGTCGCGAGTGCCAGCGTCGATGGCTACGCCTATATAGCTAATTGGCATATTGTCAGTGAGATGCAATATGCGAATGCCATTTGAGAGAGTGTGAATATTGTAAGACATGAGAATGTATAGTGTATAGTGATTATTGTATAGCGTATAGAGATGCAAAGTTACAAAAAAAGTGGGAATTAATAGTATATTTTGTTTAGTTTATTGAAAATCAATAGACTTTACATTTTTAAGGACGACTTTTTGTGAAAATTTACACTTTTAAGGTGGAGTTTTTGTGAAAAGTTGCACTTTTAAGGCGGAGTTTTTGGATTTGTCGTAAAAAAAGTGTAACTTTGTAGGTTATAATAAAAGTGAAAAATTTACGTTAATATAGATATGAGAAAGATATTATACATATTTGCAATCTTATTGATAATCACGGGGTGTTCTACGCAGAAGAATACAAAATCGACACGTGGTTATCATGAGATGTGTACGAAATATAATGTAGGTTTTAATGCCAAAAATGCTTATATTGAGGGTCAAAAGGCGATAGATAAAGGGGCGAAGGATGACTTTACACAGATGATAGAGATGTATCCGATTTCGTATAAAGAGAATCAGACAGTGGCAACCTCACAAATGGAACGTGCGATAGAAAAATGTCGTAAGGCGATAAAAAAACACTCTATTGTAAAAAAGCCAAAGAGAAATAAAGATAAGTGGAAAGATCCTAAATATCAGTATTTTTATAGTCAAGAGGAGTTTGTGCACGGAGTGAAAGAGGCATGGATTTTGTTGGGTAAGGCCGAGTTGCACAAAGGCGATTTTCTTGGGGCGGCATCGACGTTTGGATATATTCAACGTCATTATCCGTCGGACCTTGAGATAGTGTGTGAGGCGCGCATATGGCAAGCACGTGCATATGGCGAGATGGATTGGGTGTATGAGGCTTGGCAGGTGTTCGACCAGATAAAAGAGAATGATGTGGTGAAACGATTGAATGCCGACTATGCGGCGGTAAAGGCATTTTTGTTGTTGAAAGATAAAAATTATAAAGAGGCCATGCCTTATTTGCAATTGGCAGTCAGAAAAGAGATGAATAAATACAATTCGTCGCGCATGAATTATCTTTTGGGACAATTGTATGTAGAGCAAAATCAGATGGATAAAGCCACGTCGTGTTTCAAATTGGCGGCACGTCAGTCGCAGAATTATGTGATGGAATTTAATGCGAAATTGATGATGTTGCAATGTAACACCGAGAGTTGGACGAAGAATGTGAAACGATTGGAGCGAATGGCAAAAAACTCTAATAATAAAGACTATAAAGATCAGATATACACAATAGTCGGTAATATTTATCTCGCTCATAACGATACAGCAAAGGCAATAGATTCGTATAAAAAAGCAATAGAAGAGAGTACACGTGGTGGTGTGGAGAAAGCCGATGTGTTGATTACGCTTGGCGATTTGTATTATGCAAATAAAGAGTATATAGATGCGCACCCTTGCTATCAAGAGGCATCGGGAATATTGAAAACAGAACATCCTGATTATAAGCGAGTGATGAAGTTGGGCGAGGCATTGGGAGAGTTGGCTGTGAATTATAATATGGTGGAATTGCAAGATAGTTTGCAACATCTTTCGACATTGAGTGAAGAAGAGCAACTAGAAATAGTAGAAAAGATAATTGAGGAGGTGAAGAAAGAGGAAGAAGAGGCGGCACGTTTGGCAAAAGAGGCAGAGACAAAAGGTTTTGAAGAATCGACACGACCAAGTATGTCGTTGCCTACGTTGGGCGGCGGAGCTAAAGATTGGTATTTCTATAATGACCAATTGAAAACACAAGGAGCTCAACAATTTAAGCAAAAGTGGGGTAAGCGCGTGTTGGAGGACAATTGGCGTAGAGCGAATAAAGTTAGCACAGGGGGTTCTTTTGACGATTTGGCTAATGGCGACGAACCTGAATTAGATGAAAATGGCGAGCCGATTGTCAAAGATGAGCAAAAAGAGGATGATGGAGTGCCAGCGCATCATAAACCAGAATATTACCTATCGCAAATACCAAAAGATAGTGCCGCTATTGCAGCATCGAATGTGGCTATAGCTGACGCACTATATGCTATGGCAGGAATTTATGACGAAAAATTGAACGATTATCCTATGTCGCTTGAAACATATCAGGAGTTCCAACGCCGATTTGCTAAGGATGCGAGAGAGTTAGAGGGCTATTATTCAAGTTATCGCGTTTGTGGTAAATTGGACGATAAAGAGGGTCAAGAGACTTATCGTCAGAAGATTGTAGCGGAATATCCCGAAAGTAAATATGCTGCAGTGTTGTCGCAACCCGATTATCTTGAGCGCACAAAAGAGATGTTGGCAATGCAAGATTCGCTCTATGCCGATACATACGAGGCGTATAGTAAGGGCGATTTTGCTACAGTATTTGCCAATTATCAGAATATGGCAACCAACTATTCGATGAGTTCGTTGATGTCGAAATTTGCCTTCCTCAATGCGTTGAGTATTGGTAAAACACAACCAGAAGAACCATTCTATCAAGCATTGACCGAGTTGGTTGAGAAATATCCACAAGCTGACGTAACGCCAATGAGTAAAGATATATTGGCATTGATGAGTCAAGGACGAGAAGCGCAACAAGGCTCGACACATGGTTCGATACTCGAAAAGCGCGAGGAGTTGGCACAAGAAGAGATGGTGGATGAAGAGTTGAAGAATGCAACATTCTCGGCAGAGAAGAAAACGGCGCACTATTTGTTGCTTATACCACGTAATGAAAATGTGAATCTCAACTCGTTGTTGTATGATTTAGCGGCATTTAACTTTACGAAATTCATGGTTAAAGATTACGATTTGAATAAACGCACATCGGCAGGATTGACTTATATTTGCGTAGGCACAGAGTCGTACGAAGAGACCGAGTGGTACGAACGCACAATGCTAGCCGAACCAACATTGCAAGGTAGAATCACATTAGACCAAGTGGACCGCATAATCATTTCGGAAGAGAATTTGAAATTGATAGAGCAGGGTAAGACTTGGGAAGAGTATAAAGAATGGAGAATTAAGAATTTGTAATTATGAATATACTTTGGGTAGATGACGAAATCGACCTTTTAAAGCCTTATACAATCTTTTTGGCAGATAAGGGTTATGATGTGGCAACTGCTACTAATGGGCAGGATGCTATAGACATGTGTCGTGAGAATGTGTACGACATAGTGTTTCTCGATGAGAATATGCCAGGTTTGAGTGGTTTGGAAACATTGGCTCGCATAAGCGAAATGCGTCCGAACTTGCCCGTGGTGATGATTACGAAGAGCGAAGAGGAGAACATCATGGATATGGCTATTGGCAATAAGATTACAGACTATCTTATTAAGCCAGTGAACCCAAATCAGATATTGATGACACTGAAGAAACACCTCCACAAACGTGAGATTTTCAGCGAACAAACAACTACGAATTATCGTCAGGAGTTTGCACAAATCGGTATGCAGATATCGGATCGCTTGTCGGCAGAGGAGTGGAAGGAACTGTATAAGAAGTTGATAAATTGGGATTTGAAACTCAATGAGGCTGACAACGAAATGCACGAAATGCTACGCATGCAGCGCGAAGAGGCAAATAATATGTTCATGCGTTTTGTAAAAAACAACTATGAGCAGTGGGTTAATGATGCAGACAATCGTCCGATGATTAGTCCCGATATATTCAAAAAGAAGATATTTCCGTTGCTCGATGCTGGAGAAAAGGTCTTCTTCGTGGTAATAGACAATTTCCGTTACGACCAATGGCGTATGATTCAGGAGGTGTTGGCAGATTATTACACATTCGAGTCGGACGATTTGTATTTCAGTATTTTGCCTACAGCGACACAGTATGCTCGCAATGCGATATTTGCAGGCTTGATGCCATTGCAAATAAAGAAAATGTTCCCTGCGTTGTGGGTTGACGAAGAGGACGAGGAGGGCAAGAATATGAACGAAGAGGAGTTGATACGCACTATGTTGGAGCGTTATCGTCGACCTATTCCGTTCTCATATCATAAATTAAATAATTCAGAAGCGGGAGAAAAATTGATTGAGCAACTACACAAATTAGAGAAAAACCCACTGAATGTGTGTGTTATCAACTTTGTGGATATGCTGTCGCATGCGCGCACCGAGAGCAAGATGATTCGCGAATTGGCAAATACCGAAGCAGCATATCGTTCGTTGGCAGTGTCGTGGTTCCGCCATTCATCGACATTCACATTGTTCAAAGAATTGGCGCGCAGAGGATTTAAAGTGGTCGTGTCGACCGACCATGGCACTGTGCATGTGGACCGTGCAATAAAGGTGGTAGGTGATAAAAACACGAATGTGAATTTGCGTTATAAGGTAGGTAAAACATTGTCGTACAACAAAAAAGAGGTGTATGAAGTGACAAATCCAGCATCGATTCAGTTGCCAGCACCGAATGTGAGTTCGACATTTATATTTGCCGGTGGCAACGACTTCTTTGCGTATCCAAACAACTATAACTATTACGTTAGTTACTATAAAGACACATTCCAGCATGGTGGTATCTCGATGGAAGAGATGATAGTGCCAATTGTAACAATGTCAGCGAAATAAAATTGAGAATTGAAAAGACAGAATAACATAAGGACATAAAGAATATAATTTGATAAATTTTGTTCTTCTGTCTTCAGAAAAGTATATAAAAATGGAAATAAAAGAGTTATACGAAATATATAAGGCTCATCCGGTGGTGACTACCGATAGCCGTAATTGCCCAGAGGGGTCGATATTTTTTGCATTGAAAGGCGAAACTTTTGATGGAAATAAATTTGCAATGCAAGCCCTTGAAAAAGGTTGTGCCTATGCAGTAGTGGATGATTCCTCATTCCTCACTCCTCATTCCTCATTAATTTTTGTTGATAACGTGCTAGATACATTACAACAATTGGCGCGTTACCATCGTGAGCAGTTGGACATTCCATTCGTAGGCATTACAGGTACGAATGGCAAGACTACGACTAAAGAGTTGGTGGCTACGGTGTTGAGCAAAAAATATCGTGTACATTATACTCAAGGCAATTTCAATAACCACATTGGAGTGCCACTTACGTTGTTGAGCATTAAGTCTGATTGCGAGATTGCAGTTATCGAGATGGGGGCAAATCATCCGGGCGAAATCAAGACATTGGCAAACATAGCATTGCCAACATGCGGTTTGATTACTAACGTAGGCAAAGCCCATCTCGAAGGTTTTGGTTCTCTTGAGGGTGTGATAAACACCAAGAAAGAGTTGTATGACAATCTTGTAGAGCGTGGCGGTCACGTGTTTGTGAACGCAGCCAACCCTTATTTGACTAATATTATAAATAATTTTCAACTTTCAACTTTCAACTTTCAACTTTCGACTTATAGCTCAAATCTCGATGTAGTGGCAGATGTGAATGGTCGTTTGTTGCGTTGTGCGCCGTACGTTGAGTTTGAATGGCATTCTCAACTTTCAACTTTCAACTTTCAACTTTCAACTTGTTTTGTTGGTGCGTATAACCTTGATAATATGTTGACGGCGATTACTGTAGGTTTGCATTTTGGAGTAGATGAAAAAGATATTTGCGATGCAATAAGCAATTATGTGCCAGCAAATAATCGTTCGCAACTCACCAAAACCGAGCGCAATACGCTCATTGTAGATGCCTACAACGCCAACCCTACAAGTATGATGGCTGCGATTGACAATTTTGATATTATGGAAGGTGAGAATAAGATGGCAATACTCGGCGACATGCTCGAATTGGGCGAACAGTCGGAGGTTGAGCATCAGAATATCGTGCGTCGATTGATGGAGTCGAAGATTGAAAGGATTATTCTGGTAGGAAAAGAGTTTAAGAAAGCATGTGAGACGTTAGGCGTGAATAAATTTGAGATAATTGAGTCGTTAGGTGATGATTTCAAATCTCAACTCTCAGATCTTAACTCTCAACTTATTCTTTTGAAGGGTTCTAACGGCATAGGCCTTTATAAATTGATACCATATTTATAATGAAAAAGTATCTTTATATTGTAATCTGTACTCTGTTATCTGTACTCTATTCTTGCGATAGCAATATCAATCAGATTAGTCCAATCCCTGATGCGCCAGTGAGTTATACGTTGAATATATTGCGTGATGCTCCATTGTTGATGACTCCGGGCAATAGTATAGCGATTACTGAGCCTAATAAGCAGGGGCAGTATATTGGCTATGGAGGATTGCTGATATGCTATGGGTTGGACGATAAATATTATGCATTTGACCTTTGTTGTCCGCATGAGCACAGACGCGATGTGCGAGTAGAGGTTGATATGATATTCGCAACATGCCCCGAGTGTGGTTCGCAGTTTGATGTGGGATTTGGCAGTGGGTTTTGCAACAAAGGCGAGTCGAAATATCCACTTAAACGATACACTGTAACCCGCACAGGCGATTATTTGAGGGTAACTAGATAAAAAATATGTAAAAATATTTTGTATAATGAATTAAATTATCTAACTTTGCACCTCGAAAGAAAAATATTAATCTAGTGGACATGGCGTGCCGTGTCGCTACAAAAAAAATCTATATATTATGAACTTACCAAACAACTTGAAGTACACAAAAGACCACGAATGGATTCGCGTAGAAGGCGAAGTTGCATACGTAGGTATCACTGATTTTGCTCAATCAGAACTTGGCGAAATCGTATTCGTTGAAAACGAAAAAGAAGGCGAAACTATCGGTGCTAACGAAGTATTCGGTTCTATCGAAGCTGTTAAAACTGTTTCTGACCTTTGCATGCCTGTAACAGGCGAAATCCTCGAAGTAAATGCTGCTCTCGAAGATGCTCCTGAATTGGTTAACAACGACCCTTATGGCGAAGGCTGGATGATCAAAATCGCAGTTAAAGATGCTGCTGAACTTGATGGCCTTATGGATGCTGAAGCATACGCTGCTTTCATCGCATAATAATTGTTCGTATCAATAATATGAAAAGAGAAATCCCATTGGGATTTCGCTTTTTTATTTTATAATAGTGGAGTAACCCGAAAAACCAATCAAAGAGCGCTTAGAAAGTTTATACTTAAAAAGGCATTACCTATATTCCGATTTATTATGTAATGTTTTTCAATAACTAATTACATGAGGTTGGTATATTGGCTTAAGTTTTATATGGAAAAACTTTGTGTTGTACGTAGAGTTTTGTAATGACAAGAGCGAAATAAAATATATAGAATAGGGGATGCACCATAAAAGTGCATCCCCTAATTATTAAAATCGTTGTTTAATCCAGTAAGACAAAAATAGGTCGGATAGCATGTATTGTCTGTTGCCTTTTTCGTCGGCATCGTAGGTTATCCAATCGTCTTCGAGGAGTTGTTTGATGGCAGATTGGACTGAGCTTGTTGAATTGAGATGATGGCGACGAACGAAGTCGCCTGATGTTACTCGCTGTGCCTTACCCTCTTTGGCGATAGCAATCAACAATTCTTTGGGTTTTGGAGTCAATAATGACAGTCTATTTTTGTAGTGTCGTTCGTTTTCTAATAAAATATCTTCAATGGCAGATTCTACTATGCTTTGAGTGCAAATACCATTGGGTTCTGTCATCGAAAAAGCTACATTCATCACCTTTTGAATGCAATATGTATTGCCACTGAATAGGGTGTATGTATAATTAAAAGATTCTTGTTCAATGGTTTTGTTGAATTCTTGGAATTTATAGTGAGCAAATTGAGAATATTTGTCATGGTCTATTTCACCTAAACTCATATTTACAGTGCTTGCGTAGAATGGGCGTGAAGGGGCATTAAACATCTCCTCTAAGATGTGGCGCTCAGAGCCTGCAAAGATGAAATCGGCATTGCTGCAATGTTGTATGTGAGAGCGTAAAATAGCCTCAATGTTTTTTTCGGGATAGTAGACTATTTGTTGGAATTCGTCTATGGCAATTAGACATCGTTTGTCGGCTTTATTTATGTATTCAAATATTTCAGACAGAGTGTATTCAGGATTGCGAATTGAACCTAACGACAAATTGAATTTTGGCAATCCAGTCAGTATATCATAGCCAAATTCGCCACTAATAGAGCGTACGGTTTGCATAAACAAATCCATCATTTGTTTGCTTTTGGGTTTTAGTGTATCAAAAATTTTACGTCCTAAAGCAAATGTGAATTCACGTAAAGAGGTAGTGTCTAAAATGTCTATACAAAAGAGATAAAATTGTTCGTCCCAATGTGCTTCTTGTGCGCAATGTTCTATTAAACCTGTTTTTCCAATACGACGCGGAGCAGTCAATAAGACATTGCGACCATTATAAATATGGTTAGTCAATTCTTTAGTTTCTTTTTCTCTATCACAGAAATAGTGAGAAGGAATAGCTCCTTTAATAATGAATGGATTATTTATGTGTATCATATAATTATCTCTTTTGTTTATTTTCATTGCAAAGATAATACCTTTTTTTTAATTATGCAAATAAAATTATGCTAGTAGAATAATTTTGTTAGAATAATCCTGCAGAAAGATTTATTAGTAGACTGAAAGACTGCATAATATAACGTTAGTTTGATATAAAATACTGGAAGGTAATCCGTGTTATCTGTGCTTCCCGTGTGCAATAAAAGTTATATCGAACTCACGTTAATATAGACTATTTTTGCGTGCTAAGTTGCAATATTTATTTCATAAAACAATGCTTTTTTTTATATGTAATTTCAAATTTCACGCCTATCCTATTTCTAACCCAACAGCAAGGTGCAAGCAACCTTCACCGAAGAAAACAGTCACTCTCACACCATACATTTGCAAAGTTTTGTTCTTTTTGGTGTTAAAATTCACCACACAAAGCCAACTTTGCAATTGCAAAGTTGCAAAGTTAAGGTAATCTATTGATAATTAGCCTAAAAATATTTTTATGACATATGCAATGTAAAACAAATAACAGCGTACAACTAAAAGAGTATCAGCCTATTACCCCAATTTTGCAAACTTTGCGAACTTTGCAAGTCCCTATTTTTCTATGTCTTTTCCTAAAAATAGTAGACAGTTTTTTCACTATTTCCTAGATTAATAGACATCTTCCTAAAAATATAGACATTATCCTATTTTTTTTGACTTCGTAACTTCGAAAGTTCGCAAGTTCTTTTTTTTTGATGTATAGTGACATTCTGGCAGAAGTTCTACTATGGCACTATATTTGACTATGCATTTTCGCTAATTGGTCCAACTTGACTAATCGGTCTAACAAACTAATATAAACTCTAAAAAAATATAATACTATTATGGCAAAAGGTACTATTGGGGTAACTACGGATAATATCTTCCCCGTGATTAAAAAATTCTTGTATAGCGACCACGAAATTTTCTTGCGTGAGTTGGTGTCGAATGCGGTAGATGCTACCCAAAAGTTGAAAACTTTGGCTTCAGTTGGTGAATTCAAAGGCGAAATGGGTACTACTAACGTAGAGGTGAAGATTGATGCTAAGAAAGGTACGCTCACTATCTCCGACCGTGGTGTGGGTATGACTGCTGCTGAAATCGAACGCTATATCAACCAAATTGCATTCTCGGGAGCAACTGAATTCCTTGATAAATATAAAGATGATGCTAATGCGATAATTGGTCACTTCGGTCTTGGTTTCTACTCGGCTTTTATGGTGGCTAAACAGGTGGAAATCTTCACCAAATCGCACAAAGATGAGCCTGCACAGCACTGGTCGTGCGATGGTTCGCCTGAATTTACACTCGAAGATTGCGACAAAGCCGATCGTGGTACCGACATCGTGCTTCACATCGACGATGAGAACAAAGAGTTCTTGGAAGAAGGTCGCATCAGCACATTGTTGAACAAATACTGCAAATTCTTGCCTGTGAACATCGTATTTGGCGAGAAAAAAGAGTGGAAAGAGGGCAAAGAGGTGGCTACTGGCGAGCCTAACATTATCAACAACCCAACACCTGCATGGACTCGCAAACCTGCCGATTTGACAGAAGAAGATTACGACAAATTCTATCGCGAATTGTATCCATACGGCGAAGACCCATTGTTCCACATCCATTTGAACGTGGACTATCCATTCAACTTGACTGGTATTCTCTACTTCCCACGCATCAAAGAGGGCGTCAACCTTGAACGCAACAAAATCCAATTGTATTGCAATCAAGTGTTTGTGACTGACTCGGTTGAGGGTATCGTGCCTGAATATTTGACTTTGTTGCACGGTGTGTTGGATTCGCCAGATATTCCGTTGAACGTGAGCCGTTCTTATCTTCAAGCCGATGGTAACGTGAAGAAAATCTCTAACCACATCACCAAAAAAGTGGCTGACCGCTTGAATGAAATCTTCAAAAACGAACGCGCTCAATTTGAAGAAAAATGGGATGCATTGAAGATATTCATAGTGTTTGGTATGCTCACCGATGAGAAATTCTACGAAAAAGCAAAAGATTTTGCTTTGTTCAAGAACGTAGATGGCAAATTCTTCACATTCGAAGAGTATAAAAACTTGATTACAAGCGAGCAAACAGACAAAGATGGCAATTTGATTTGTCTTTACGCAAACAATACCGACGAGCAACATTCGTATATCGAAGCAGCACAGGCTAAGGGCTATGACGTGTTGTTGATGGACGGACAGTTGGATTCGCACTGGGTAGGTCAATGGGAACAAAAGAACGAAAAAGTGCGCTTTGTGCGTGTGGATAGCGACGTTGTAGGCAAATTGATTCAAAAGTCAGATGCTCCACAAGTGGAACTCAATGACGACCAACGTCAAGCATTGACATCGGTATTCCAAGCTCAATTGCCAAAAATCGAGAAATCGGAATTCATCGTTACCCTCGATGCTCTTGGCGAAGATGCAGCTCCAATTATCATCACACAAAACGAGTTTATGCGTCGTATGAAAGAGATGTCGCGCAACGGAGGCAATCCGATGATGGCATTCTATGGCGAAATGCCTGATTCATATTCACTTGTGCTTAACACAACCCATCCATTGATGAAAGCCGTATTGGATGCTGAAGAGGCAGAATGCGCAGCAGAAATCAAACCAATTGCCGAAGAGATGAAATCGCTCGACGCACGCAAAGCCGAGTTGAAAAAATCGCACGAAGGCAAAAAAGACGACGAAGTGCCAGTGGCAGAAAAAGAAGAGATTAACAACCTCGACAGACAGATTGCCGATTTAGGCGAAAAACGTATAGCAGTATTTGCTCGTTTCGCAGCTGGTCACGACAAAGTAAAACAATTGATCGACCTTGCCTTACTCGCCAACAACATGCTCAAAGGCAAAGACTTGGCGGACTTTGTTAAGAGAAGTATTTCGTTGATGAAATAAATTTTATAAGACAGAAGAACAAAAGGACAAAATTATGTTCTTATGTTCTTTTGTCTTTTTTATAATATGCGTTGGTTTAATCTATTTTTATTGAATTTTGTTGGAGTGCTTAATGATAATTTTATGAAGCACTGCATCATATTTGTGTCGGTGGGATGGGTGATGCCTGAGTGGATGACACAAAGTCAGCTGATAGCAGCAGTGAGTGCGGCATTGGTGTTGCCATATTTGCTGCTTTCGTCCTATTCGGGCGAGATTGCCGAACGATATTCGAAGCAACGGATAGTGCGTTTGATGAAGTTGTTGGAGTTGCCCATTGTAGCATTGGCAGGAGTTGGATTTTGGATAGAATCGGTGTGGACGGTCTTGTTGGCAGTGTTGTTGATGGGAGTGCAAAGTTGCCTCTATTCGCCTGCAAAATATGGGCTTATACGCGACGTAGAGGGTGAAAAAGGAGTGGCTTTTGGCAGTGGTATGTTCGAGATGATGGCATTTCTCGGCATATTGATAGGTACAGTATTAGCTGCTTATTTATCAGACCATTATGCTTGGTGGATTGTGACTGCTGTGATGGTAGTATTGGCTATAATAGGCTACTATCTTTCGAAAATACTCGGCATTGTAGAGACGCAATACATTGCGTCTCAAAACCAGGATATAGCATCTCAACCAGAAAAACAATCACGCAATCCAATAAAATTTTTGATTCAGTCGTATAAATTTGCATCGCAACATAAAGGCTTAAACAAAGCAATTTATGGTGCATCGTTGTTATGGCTGTTAGGTGGCATGTTGCAAATGAATGTGGTGTTGCATTGCACCAAGACATTGGGTATGACTAATACGGCCTCAAGTCTGATATTGGCTATGGCAGCCGTGGGTATTGCAATTGGGTGTAGTGTTACAGGTAAGTTGATAGAGAATAGGAATAAGAAAAGTTTTATCATAATTGGATTGTTGGGCGTAATCCTTGCGCTAAATATTGTTTTATCGTTCAATCCTCAAGGATGGTGTCTAGGGGTATTGATTTTTGTAGTGGCATTTTGTGGCGGTATGTTTCAAGTGCCGTGTTTGACTATAGTACAAAGTGCCGATGTGGGCGAGAAGTTGGGTCCTATGTTGGCATATCTCAATCTTTTGACATTTATTTTTGTGCTTTTTGGAACGGCATTATTTTCGATAGTAACAGCATTGGCAGCAGAAAATAGTCTTGTTGTGTTTGCAGTGATGTTGATAATCACTGCGTTAAGTGTCTTTGCGTTTGCGCTAGATAGGAAGTAGAAATTTTCGACTTTCGACTTTCGACTTTCAACTTTTTTTTGTATCTTTGCAGATTATTAAAAATATCTTTGAATCAATAAGTAAACACTATGAAAATTTACAGATTTTTAGTTGCGTTTGTTGCTGTATTGGCTGCTATGGGAGTCGATGCGCGTCAGATGTATATAGGCAATTTGAAGTTTGAGGATAAATTCCGTCAAACCGGAACTGTGAAAAACGACACTGTGGGTGCAGCGGTGTTTGTATCGGCACAAGAGTTGCAAGATAAAGTTGGCGCAGAATTGACTTCGGTGTCGTTGTATCAAATTGGTTCAACGCAACCTAAATTTTTGCGTTTGTTTGTAGCGAATGCATTGGATTCGGCGTTTTTATTTGACAAAGAACTTGATGTGACAACTTTGACTGAAGGTTGGAATAAGATAGTGCTTGATGAACCAATTGTATTGACTGGTGACTCGTTGTATGTCGGATATTATTTGTTAGGTGGAACTACGATTAGTCAGGCTATAGCGAATAGTAGTCCTGTTCAGTCGTATATCAAAAAAGGTTCGGTAGCAACTTGGACATCAACCAAGGGTATTGCTATTTATGCTACTATTGAGGGTGATATGTTGCCTGCTCATGACATTGTGTTGTCGTCGAATATTGTGAATCTTGATGCTGAATCGAACAAAGCATTTGATGTGGCATTTAAAGTTGAAAATGTTGCAGCAGACACAATTCGTACTATAGAAATAGAATGTGATTTTGGTAGTGGAGTGAAAGAAACACGAGTAATAGAGACTGAGATTCCTTATCTAAGTGCGGATAGCATTGTGTTTGATAATATTAAGATAGAAGAAATAGGTGCTCACACACTTAATTTTGTGGTCACAAAATTGAACGGTGAGAATGATTTAACACCAGAAAATAATGTACATTTGATGAGTGTAAATGTGTTGGATCGCATTGTTGCCCGTAAAGTGTTGCTCGAAGTTTTTTCTACCGAAAATTGTACAGCTTGTCCAAAAGGACATCAAATTGTTGAAATGTCGATAGATGGACGTCATGACCAAGTTGTTGAAGTAGGTCATCATGTGGCATTTTATACAGACCAATGGACTTTGCCAGCAGATACTATTTACATGAATTTTTATTATTCGGCAATTGTAACTACGTTTGCTCCTGCAGGAATGATTGATCGCACTTTGTGGTCGAAAGCCGATGGTCATGAAAATCCATATCAAGGGGGAGATAGTTGTGTGGTTTTCTCAATTGAGAGTGCCGATGTGTGGACTATGCTCGATGTGGCATTGGCAAAACCTGCATTAGCATGGATTGAGCTAGAGGCTGACTTTAACGAAACCGATTCTATATTGACAATTAAAACAACAGGAAAATCGACTACACAACTCGGTGGTGAACCTCGATTGACAGTATATGTGACAGAAGATAATCTTGCAACTGATCGTCAAGCGGGTTGGAATAGTGATCGTCAAGGTTTGTATTATCAACATAATGTGAATCGCCATATTGCAACTGATGTATGGGGAGATGCTGTAACTTTGAACGATGGATTTGAAAAAGAATATAAAGTCAAGGTGCAACCAAATTGGAATGTTGATAATTTGAATGTTGTGGCTTTTGTTCATAACTATTCAACAAAACCAAATGTGAAAGAGCGTTATACTGACTTCAATGTTTATAACACAGAGAAAGTGCAAGTGCGTCCTCACGAAGTGGCAGTAGACGAAGTGGTAGAGTCGCCAGTGACTGTGATTGCTCGTCATGATGATGTCCTCGAAATTGTAGGAGAATATGAATCGGGTGTAATTTATAATGTTAATGGACAAGCTGTAGCAACCCTTCGTGGTAGTCCTATAACTTCTATTGCGAATATGTCAAGTGGCGTTTATGTGGTGACTATAACATTAACAGATGGAACAAAATATAACACAAAAATAGTAAAATAATAGAACAATGAGAAGTGGGGGTGATGAGAAATGTGTCGTCTCTCAACCTTTAACTTTCAATTTTCAACTTTCAACTTACAACTTACAACTTAAAAATATGGGTTTTAATGATTTTTTGACCAAACTTTTTGGTAACAAAGCACAGCGCGACTTGAAAGAGGTGTCGCCTGTTGTGAATAAGATAAAAGAGATTTATCCAACTATAGAAAGACTTTCTAATGATGAACTCCGTGCTCGCACTGCGGCTATTCGTGTCCAATTGCAAGAAGCTGTTAAGGCAGAGCGTGCTCGTATTGCAGAAATTCGTGCTCGTATCGAAGAGACTGAACTTGATAAACGTGAAGGTCTATATAATGAAATTGATAAACTCGAAAAGAAAATACTTGACACTCTTGAGGTGGAACTTGACCGCGTGTTGCCAGAGGTGTTTGCTATCGTAAAAGATACTGCTCGCCGTTTTGCTCAAAACGAAACTATTGAGGTTACTGCAACAGAATTCGACCGTCAATTAGCTATCAAACATGACTTTGTGGTGATTGATGGGGATAAAGCTATCTATAGCAACGAGTGGGAAGCTGGTGGTAATATGCACAAATGGGATATGATCCACTACGATGTGCAATTGTTTGGTGGTGTCGTATTGCATCGTGGTAAGATTGCAGAAATGGCTACTGGTGAGGGTAAAACTCTTGTGGCTACTTTGCCAGTATTCCTAAATGCTTTGACTGGTAATGGTGTGCATGTGGTTACTGTCAACGACTACCTCTCTAAACGTGACTCGGAATGGATGGGCCCTCTTTATATGTTCCATGGTTTGAGTGTTGATTGTATCGACAAACACCGTCCTAATTCAGAAGAACGCCGTCGTGCTTATAATGCTGATATTACATTTGGTACTAATAACGAATTTGGTTTCGACTATCTTCGCGATAATATGGCTTCTGCACCAATTGACCTTGTGCAACGCAAACATAATTATGCTATTGTCGATGAGGTCGACTCGGTGTTGATCGATGATGCTCGTACTCCATTGATTATCTCTGGTCCTGTGCCTAAAGGCGAAGACCAAATGTTTGAAGAGTATTGTCCACGTGTAGAGGTGTTGGTAAAACAACAATCATCTATGGCTACTCAACTCTTGGCTGAGGCTCGTGCTAAGATTGGCAACGAAGATAAGAAAATCAGCGAAGAAGGTGCGTTGGCTCTCTTCCGTTCTTACAAAGCAATGCCTAAAAATAAGGCTTTGATTAAATATCTTTCGGAACCAGGTATCAAACAAATTCTTCTCAAAACAGAGGAGTTCTATATGCAGGAGAATAGTAAACACATGCATATAGCAACCGATCCATTGTTGTTTGTTATCGACGAAAAACACAACTCTATTGAGTTGACCGACAAGGGTATCGATACTATGACTCGCTCGACCGAAGACCCTAATTTCTTCGTATTGCCTGATGTAGGTGCCGAGATTGCCGAAATTGAGAAAATGGGTTTGTCGGATGAAGAACGTGATGCAAGAAAAGATGCTGCTCTTCAAGATTACTCAATTAAATCGGAGCGCGTACATACCGTGAATCAATTGCTCAAAGCATATACACTCTTTGCAAAAGACGATCAATATGTGGTGATGGACAACAAAGTAATGATTGTTGACGAGCAAACAGGTCGTATTATGGATGGTCGTCGCTATAGTGATGGTCTTCACCAAGCGATTGAGGCGAAAGAACGTGTGAAAGTTGAAGCTGCAACACAAACATTTGCAACTATTACGCTTCAAAACTACTTCCGTATGTACCATAAATTGTCGGGTATGACGGGTACTGCGGAGACCGAAGCAGGCGAATTTTGGGATATCTATAAGCTTGATGTAGTGGTAATCCCTACTAACCGTCCGATTGCTCGTATCGACATGGATGACCGCGTTTATAAAACAAAACGAGAAAAATATAATGCCGTAATCGAAGAGGTTGTGAACCTAGTGGCTGCAGGTCGTCCTGTGCTTGTGGGTACTACATCGGTTGAGATCTCGGAACTTTTGAGCCGTATGCTCACAATGCGTAAGATTTCACATAACGTATTGAATGCTAAATTGCACCAAAAAGAAGCTGATATCGTAGCAGAAGCAGGTCGTCCAGGTACTGTAACTATTGCTACTAACATGGCTGGTCGCGGTACCGACATTAAACTTACACCAGATGTTAAAGCTGCTGGTGGTCTTGCTATTATTGGTACAGAGCGTCATGAGAGCCGTCGTGTTGACCGTCAGTTGCGTGGTCGTGCTGGTCGTCAAGGTGATCCAGGTTCTTCTGTTTTCTTTGTGTCGCTCGAAGATGACTTGATGCGTCTCTTTGGATCTGAACGTATCTCTAAGGTTATGGACCGCATGGGCTTCCAAGAAGGAGAAATGATTGAGCACTCTATGATTTCGAAATCTATTGAGCGCGCTCAAAAGAAAGTGGAAGAAAATAACTTTGGTATCCGTAAACGTCTTCTTGAGTACGACGATGTAATGAATAAACAACGTACTGTTATTTATGCTCGTCGTCGTCATGCGTTGATGGGTGAACGTATTGGTGTTGATATTGTTAATACTCTCTACGATACCGCTTATGCTATTGTAAATAATAACCATCAAGCATTGGATTTCGATGGATTCAAAAATGATATGCTTTCGGTATTTGCAATGGATACTCCTGTGACTGAGGATGAGTTCCGTTCGTTGAAAGCAGATAAAATTGTTGATAAAGTAGCTGAAGCTGCATACGAGGTGTTTGCTCGCAAGATGGACAAAATGGCAGAGGTTGCAAATCCTGTGATTAAACAAGTCTATGAAAATCAAGGTGCACAATACGAAAAAATCTTGATTCCTATCACCGACGGCAAGCGTATGTACAATGTGCCTGTGGTGTTGAAAGAGGCATATGAAACAGAGTCGAAAGCTGTTGTTAAGTCGTTCGAAAAGGCAATTCTACTTCATGCAATCGACGAAGGTTGGAAAGAAAATCTTCGTGAACTCGACGAATTGAAACATTCTGTACAAAATGCAACATACGAGCAAAAAGACCCTCTCTTGATTTATAAACTTGAGTCAAGCAATTTGTTTGGAGCTATGCTTGAAGATATGAATCGCAAGATTACTTCGGTATTGATGCGTGCACAAATACCAGTTCGTGAACCAGAGCAAGTGCGTAAAGCCGAAACTGAGCGTCGTCAGGACTATAGTCGTTATAGTGCAAATAAACAAGATATGACCGACATTCAGCGCGCAGGTCAACGTGATACCCGTGAACGTCAAGTGACACAACCAATCCATGCCGAAAAAACAGTGGGCCGTAATGACCAATGCCCTTGTGGGTCGGGTAAAAAATATAAAAATTGTTGTGGAAAAAATGCATAAAAAGTAATAATGCTTTTATCCAAAAAAAGAGATGCAATTGCGTCTCTTTTTTTTGTTTTTAGGCCTTTTTTTAATAAAAATTAATGAAATGATACGATAAATTTTGTCAAGTCAAAAATAATGCGTAACTTTGCCATATTTTGGAAGTTAGCATTGATTTTGTGTACTAAGAAAGACAAAAATAAAATCAAAAATAATAAAATAATAATAAAAAAATAATTTAAACGTTATGAAAAGAAATTTACAAAAACTATTGGTTGTGTTTGCAACTTTGTTTATTTCGTTTTCGGTGTTTGCTCAACAATTTGGGCGACCTTTGAATGAAGGTTTCGAAAATGGAATTCCTTCAAATTGGACACAAGAAGTTGTGTCGGGTGATTTGAATTGGATTGTTGAATCTGGTGATTTGACATATCCAAATGGAGCATATTCAGGTACTCATCGTGTTGCGATGCGCGGAGTTTCTGGAGTTACAACTAATGCATGTGTACGTTTGGTTTCTCCAGTTATGGATTTGTCTAAAATTTATCGTCCATTGTTGATTTTCTCTCACGCTCAAAGTCATTGGACTAAAGATGTTGACAAATTACGCGTATTATATCGTTTGTCGCAAGATGCCGATTGGGTAGAACTTAAAGTTTACGACGAACAAATTACTTTCTGGCAACTCGACACTTTGAGTTTGGTCGGAGCTTCAAAAACATATCAAATTGCATTTGAAGCAACAGATAGACTAGGTCGTGGTGTTGTAATTGACAATGTGGAAGTACGCTCAACCCCTCGTTGCGATACTCCGTATGCTTTGATGATTAGTGAAATGACAAGTAAAAGTGCTGTTGTAAACTGGCTTGGTGCTTTCGATGCCGAAGGTTTCAATTTCAAACTCACTACCGAAGCATTGACTCTCGAACAATTGAATGACGAAGATCACAAAGCCAATGTGATGGACACTATATTACCAGCCGATTGGAGTTATAAACTTACTGAGCTTGTGTCTGGTACAAAATATTATTATTACATGCGTTCTATTTGTGAGCATGAGGTTAGTGATTGGGCAGTTGACTCTTTTGAAGTGTCTTATATGCTTGATATTCCTTATACAAATGATTTTAATATGACCACAACTGCGGGTGGTTTGCTCTCATATCCAGAACGTTGGGTTTGTGAATCATCAGCAAATACTGCAAAACCTTTTGTAAATACTTGTAGAAATGATAAAAGATGGTACAACTCAATTGACTCTACCTATGCGTTGTGTTTCTTTGGCGAGGATGAAGTTGCTGCATCGGCGATTGATGGTGGTGACTATTCTTATGTTGTATTACCTGAGGCTAGAATAGATGATGTGAGCAAATTGAGTGTGTCATTCACTACTATCAATTATGAACCTCACTTGTCAACTAGATTTAGTTTAATTGTGGGTGTCATGACCGACCCAATGGATAAGGTAACATTTGTACCTGTTGATACTGTAGATATTACTTCTAAACGTACTTATGAAGAGTGTTTTGTTTCGTTGGAAAATTATGATGGTGTAGGTAAATATATTGCCTTTATGTCAGACTTCGTGGAATCTAATATCTTCTGTATGGATAATTTGAAGATTGATTATATTCCTGCCATCCAAAAAGTTAGCAATTTTAATATTTCGCTTCTCTCATCTTCTTCTGTACGTTTGGATTTTGCTTTGGAATATCCAAAATATGATATTGTAGCTTCTACTGTAAAATTGGCAAATGTTGACGAGGCTACAAATGTTATTAAAACTCAAATTGCTAATGGTGGAATTGTTGCTGGTTTGAATCCAAGTACAGAATACTATCTTTATGCTCGCGCAGTCGATGGTGATGCTAAGGGAGAGTGGAGTATTGCTCGTATTATGAGAACTCCTGGTAAAGTTGATGTGTTGCCTTATACTGAGACATTTACTTTGAACTCTGCTTCTAAATATTACTTCATCAAATATGGTGATGTAGAATATTTTCCAAAAGTCAAAATGGCACAAGGTATGTTGACGCTTTCAAGTGGAGCTTATCCTATGATTTGTGATGATGAAACTTGTTCTGATGAAGCTCAAACAAGTGGTAGTGGAGGTGTAATTTTAAAACCAGATGAAAGTCTTAATCCAGATGACCCACAAAAACATCTTCATATATCACTTGGTGATGGCGATTTTGAATTGTGGTCTGCAACTGTAATGCCTGAACTATCTACTAATATCCGTTCAGTTTCGGTTGCGTTCACAGCATATACTTCTCACGAAGAGCATGCTGGTGCAGTTATCTTGGGTGTTATGAAAGTGGCAAACGATATCTCTACATTCCAACCTGTTGATACAATCGAATTGAAAAGAAAGGATGACAAAGGTAGTAAAAAATATATCTATAATTTTGACGAATATGAAGTGGAAGGTCAATTTATAGCATTCAAAGTTGACTCTAAACTTGTGCCTACAGAAAAAAATGTGGTTTGTATTGATGACGTTAGATTCTCTTATGTTCCAATATGTAAAAGCCCATCAAATGTAGAGGTTGTTTCTGTTCCTAATAATCCAACTGAGATGACTCTTACTTGGCAAGCTAATGGCGCACAATCTTGGGTAGTTCGTCTTTTTGAGGCTGAATATAAACTAACAACTTCCGAATCAACCAATCCTACAAATGGTGTGGTGACTGTTAAACATCAATGGGAACCTAAACTTCCACATATCGATGACATGTACTCTGAAAGTTTTGAGAAAACTTATGTTTACAATGATACAGTAACAACCAATAGCATTAAGTTCACAAATTTGCGTCCTTCAGGAAATGTATATTACTATACAATTCGTCCTATTTGTCCTGCTGAATCTGGCAACTGGACTGATTTCGAAAGCTTTGTGACTAACTGTCCTGACGAAGTGCCTGTTCCTTATATCGAGAATTTTGACAATCCTGGTTATGCAATTGGTGCTAATGTCGAAGGTTTTGCTGTGCCTTGTATGTTCTCTAAACAACTTGCTACAACTCAAGGTTCACTCTATACACCAAGTTTGGCTAATACAAAATTTGTGTCGGAATACAATTCTGTTATTATGACAACAGATGGTCGTTTCCCTCACCTTTCACCTTATATTGCGTTGCCAAAAATGGAGAAACCATTGCAAGAATTGCAACTTTCGTTTAAAACTATTGGTGTAGAAGGCAATCCTCCTTTATTGGTTGGCGTAATGAGCGACCCAATGGATACAACAACATTCGATTTGGTAGAAACTATTCAACCTATTGTGGTAGAAAAGAAATCTGAGACTGAACCAGATGAGTTCCTCGAATATATTGTTTCTTTTGCAAAATACAAAGGCAATGGTAGTCATATTGCTATCATGCTTCAAACAACACAAGAATCTTCTATGGTTGGATTTAATGCTATTATTGACGATATTGTTGTTGATAATATTATTCCTTGTGCTCGTCCTGAAGATGTTAAGTTGGCTGATAGACGTGATAAATCAGTGCAACTTAGTTGGGAACCAGCAAAAGATATTAATCAATGGCGTGTTGTGTTTGCAACTGAAAAATTATCGCTCCAAGAGTTGGCTAACCCATCTTTGAACAATGTTATTGCGAAAATTGACACTGTGTCGTCAAGCTACACTTGGTTCTATGGTTTGACTCCTGATACTGAGTATTATGTTTATGTTCAATCAATGTGTAGCGATGTCGAAACAAGTAAGTGGAGTAACTTCCTAAAAATCTCTACTCTTTGTACTCCTATTTCGATTGAAGATAATTATGTCGAAAGCTTTGAACTTGATGTTACTGGCAAAGGCACACATCCTGCTTGTTA
Source organism: Candidatus Aphodosoma sp. (assembly GCA_045631465.1). Lineage (GTDB taxonomy): Bacteria > Bacteroidota > Bacteroidia > Bacteroidales > Paludibacteraceae > Aphodosoma. Next base: position 33,592 of record JAZQUV010000003.1, read on the forward strand.
TATTGTAGGTTCGAATGTTAAATCGAAAGACTATATTCCTTATTGTGACACAAAATATAAGCATACAGGTAAGTCTTCTTTGCACATTGTTTCTTCTGAAGAAGGCAATGGTGCTTATGCTATAACAAATGGATTGGAGGTTGACGATATTGCTAATGTTAAATTGAATTTCTGGGGTTGGACTGACTGTCCTTCAAATCGTTATGCTCATTCAATTGTAGTAGGTGTATTGACTACACCATCTAACTTGGCTACATTTGTGCCTGTCGACACTGTGACATTCTCATCAACAGAACGTCAATATGAAGTGCATTTCCACAACTATAAGTGTGACTATAATGGCGAGAGAGGTAAGTTTATTATGTTCTTCTCTGAATTTGACCTTCCTAATGATATTTGTATCGATGATGTCTCGTTTGCTCCAGCATCGCCATGTCCTACTTCGTTCTATTTCGATGAAATCACTCATAATTCGACACTTATTAGATTTACTTCTGACAATGGTCCTTACGAAGTGAAATATTCAACTGCAGCATGCACTGAGAGTGAGTTGGATTCGGCCGATTTGGCAACATTTATTGTCGAAGGTGATAGTCTGATGGTGACTAATCTTTCGGCTTATACGACTTATTATTTTTATGTTCGCTCTACTTGTGATGGTGAGTTTGGTGATTGGTCGGTAGTAAATGTATTGAGAACTAATTGCTATGATAAGTTGCCTTTGCCTTATTTTGATGATTTTGATAATCAAGAAATTTTAGGACAACTTCCTGATTGTTGGTATGGTTTCTATAAAGAAAATAATATTGCATATCCATCGTTGGTATATAAAGATGCATTATTCAACCATCCACCTCATTCTGGTAATCGCAAAGTATATCTTTATACATCACCTGAAGTGAATTCATACTTGGTAACTCGTGAAATTGATGTGGATGATTTGAGTAAAAGTCAAGTTACTTTGTTTGCGTTCCCTAAAGCAGTTAATAAAAACTTCTCGGTAGTTGTTGGTGTTGTTTCTGATGTATTTAATATTGATAGTACTTTTGTTCCTGTCGATACAATCATTATTAATTCAAGTGAATTAGTTTGGAAGGATTATGAAGTATCTCTCGCAAAATATAAAGGCAATGGCAAACATATTGCGTTCATGTCAGATTATAAACTCAATGAAACTACATCTTCGTCAACAGGTGTTTATATCGATGATGTGCTTATTGAGTTGATACCTTCTTGTAAAAAAGTCAAAGAATTTACTTTTGTTGGTCACTCAGAAAATTCAATAACACTTTCGTTCTTAAATAATGGTGTTGGTAGTTATGAGGCTGTTTGTGGTGCAGTAGGTTTTGATGCTGATAAAGCAACTGATATTGTTTCATTTACTGATACAGTGTTTACTCTCACAAATCTCCAACCTGCAACTTATTATGATGTATACGTAAGAACTGCTTGCTCGGCAACCAATAAATCGCCATGGGTCTATGCTGGTAAATATTTCACATCGGGTCATTTGGTAAGAGAATATCCATATCTTATTGACTTCGAAGACGAATCTGAAGCATCAAAATGGTTGTTTGCACAAGATAATCAGACAAACCAATGGTTTATCGGAACTGATACAGCTGCAATGGTTACTGACACTGTGGCAAATGCTGGTAAGGCTATGTATGTTTCTCTAGATGGTGGTCTTTCTGCTCATTACGACGAAACAACATCATCAAGGTCTTGGGCATATAGAGCATTCCATCTCGAACCTGGTACATATACCGTATCTTTCGATTGGACTTGTGTGGGCGAAAATTCAAAAGTAGGTGTGTCTACTACATATAGTGATTATATCCGTGCAGGTTTCCTCCCTACAACTTCTACAATTAAAGGTGGTGACTATATTGTTACGGCTAAAGATCAAACAACTGCGAAACTTATTGCGTCTCAATCACCACTCCCTACAGGTTGGATTGAGTTGGTTGATGCAAAAGCTCTTGGTGTCTATATTCTTAATGGTTCGAATAAGTCAAAACCTTTGGCTGATCAATGGGCTACTCAAACAACAACGTTTGTTGTTACCGAAGAGACTGCTGGCGATTATAATATTGTATTCCAATGGATAAATAATAATACAAAAGGTGATTATGCTTCGATTCGTTCTGCTGTAATTGATAACATTAATGTTGTTAAAGAGTCGTGCGATATGCCATATAATGTAGAGATTGTTAAAATTGGCGTACATTCTGTTGATTTGGCTTGGGACGTTGTTTCTGACACTGTACAAAGTTACAAGGTAGAAGTATCACCTGTAAAAATGTCTATGACTGGAGGACTTAAAAAAGTTACTGAAATTGTATCTACAAATTCTGCAAAAATCACAGGTTTGGTCGAAAGTGCTGATTATAAAGTAACTGTGCAAGCTTTGTGTGGCGAAGATAACGAAAGTTTGCTAAGTGAACCTCTCAACTTTACTACTCACTGTTTGCCATTTGGCGTTGATTCTTTGTTGTCTTTTGAAGATGTAACAGCGCATTTGTTTATGCCTTATACTTCGTCAACAACAGCAAACACTAAGTTTGGTACTCCAAAATGTTTTACTGTCGGACATGATACTCTCGCATATTCATCATCAACTTATGCAAAATTCTATCCAAACTTGATACCTAGTACGTCGACTAAAAAATATTCTCGTACTGGTGATTATGCTTTGATGTTTGAACGCTCTTCTACTTATAAAACAAGTCCTGGTGGCTATATTATCTTCCCTGACTTAGAAGGCGAACGTGAGAATTTGTTGTTGTCATTCTGGATGCGTTGTTTCATCCATAATCCAAAAACAGGTGTTCCTGGCTCACAGGATATTAAATCATTAGGTAATACATATGCTAGAAGAATTTCTGTTGGTACTGTTCTTAGCCCAGATGCTCCTGAAACATTCGAACTTCTCACTGTTTTTGAATATCCTTATACTTCAGAAGACATTACTACTAAAACAAATGTAGAAGAAGATCCAAATGGTAATGAATATTGGGTTGAATGTAAATTGCCATTGGTTGGAACTGAAGGTAAATACATTGCATTCCGTAATGATTTGTACGAAGATGGTTTGTTGAATAATATTGTTTATGTTGATGATATTAAACTTACATCTTTAGAGTGTTTCAAACCTGATTTGGTAAAAGTTGACTCTGTCACAACAACATCGGCTGTTATCAATTGTGCTCATAGCAATGTCGATAAACATATTATTACTCTTGCAACGGACGATAAGTTTACTAAGGGTCTACGCAAAGATACAGTGGCTACTTTCCCTGTTAAGTTGACCGAATTGGCTTCTTCTACTGTTTACTACATGCAAATCCAATCTATCTGTTCTACTGATAAATTGTCAGAAAAATCAGATGTTGTTGCATTCACAACTCAAAAAGAGGTTGCTTATACCGAGCCATTCAGTGTTAAGGCTAACTGTCCTGTAGATTGGAAACGTGCAAATAATGTAAGTGTTCATGATTTTATTCAAAATCCAGGAGTCTTCTTTGTTGCAGAAAATAATAACGTTGGCTGGAAAATGAATGAAGCTATATTCCGTCATGGCTTATTCTCATCGACACACATGTCGGTTGAAGTTACTTGTAATTCCGGAAAAGCTGAACATCAAACTCAAAACATGTTGCTTTCGCCAGAAGTGATATTACCTAATGCCGAGAATTTGCATCTTATTTTTGACTTGGCTTTGACAGATATTAATGCATCTACTCTAGGTGATGAGAATTTGACTGTTACTCCAAGTAGATTTACAGTTGCTATATCAGGCGATGCTGGTAAAACTTGGCAAAATGCAAACACTACAGTTTGGGGTGGAGCAAAAGATACATATAAATATCTTGAAATCCCAAGTGAAGGTAAAAAATATTCTGTTGATTTGTCTAAGTTTGCAGGTAAGGTTATTAGAGTGGCATTCTTTGCTGAATCGGCTATTGACATGAATGCTGCGACTGAATTGCACATCGATAATGTGCATATTAATGCCTACAATTCAGATAAGTTGAATGTTACTATCTGCGAAACAGAAGACTATCTCAGTGGAGATTTATATGTGCCATATAACGAATTGGTTGTAGGTGAAAATCTTTTTGATGAATGGGTATTGTCGTCAGAGATAGGTGTTAATGACATTAAGAAAGCTACTAACCTTGTTGTGTCGCCAATAAAAGAAACTGTTATTGATTACACAATTTGTGAAGGTGATGTATATGATTTGAATAACTTTGATGCGTTGACAAAAGCAGGTGTTTATAAACAAAAATTGGTGTCAGCTTCTGGTTGTGACTCTGTCGTGACTCTCAATTTGTCGATTAATAAATCTTCACGAGTTATAGTTGAAGATACTATCTGTAAAGGACAACAATTTGTTTGGAATGGTAAAGTTTATACTGAAGCAGGATTGTATCCAGATACTTTAGTTAATCAAATAGGCTGCGACTCTATCGTTACATTGTCTCTTTATGTTAATGATGCTATTAGAGTTGAAGAGTCTATGAATATCTGTTATGGTGGTTCATATGTTTTCGGTACAAAAACTATTACTAAATCTGGTGTATATACCGAATCGTTTAAATCAGTTGATGGTTGTGATTCTATTGTTACACTTACAGCTACAGTATTGCCTGAGTATGACATAATCATTAATGATGCTATTCGTGAAGGTGAAAAATATGCAGGTGAAGGATTTAAAGGTATTTCTCGACAAGGAACTTATACTTTGAATCTTAAGTCAGTAGATGGTTGTGACTCGGTTGTTACATTGAATCTTTTAGTGTTGAAGGAGGAAACAAATTATGTTGAATTCGAAATCACAACAGATGATCTCCCTTATAGTTATTATAGCATAAATTATGACGAAAACACTAAACCTGGTACTTATACTGACACTATCACTGTTACTATTGATGGTGTAGATTATGAAGTTGTTCATACTTTGATTGTTACAATGTCAACAGGGGTTGGTATAATCACTGTACAAGATTTGGTATTAGCACCAAACCCAGTTAAGGCAAGTGAAACATTGTATGTCGTTAATGACTTCTCTCTTGAGGAGCGTAATGGTTTGCGTTTCGAGGTGTTCAATTCAATGGGACAATGTGTATATGTAGGTGAACCTAATGCATATCCAATAGCAATTGAGGGTATGTCGCAAACAGGTATTTATATTCTTCGCATAGTAACAGGTACTGGATCTGTTTATCAAGGTAAAGTTTTATTTGAATAATATTTTTAGATAAACTATGAAGATTTTTAATAAGTTTTTATTGTTAATCGTTCTATTGTTATCGAACAATATTTTGTTCTCTGCTACTATTGAGTCTTCAATCGGTTTTCAATCCGATTTTGAAGACTCTAGTGAGCGAGAAAAATGGCATCTAAATACGGGTGCTTTTGGTAGTGAATGTGCTAACCAATGGTATTGGGGTAAAGTAGGTGCAAATGGTGGTGAACATGGTTTGTATATCTCTGGCGATGGAGGTACGTCGAACTATTATACACCAACAGGTACAACTGTGCTTGCTTATCGTGAATATACATTCGATAAGGGTAATTATGAACTTTCTTTCGATTGGCAAGCCGGAGGCTTACAAACCGATGGTCTTTATGTATGTTGGATACCTGTCCGTGATAGTATTAAACTCAATTCTGTTAGTATGAGTAGTTTGTTGCCAGAGTGGGTAGAGCGTTATTCTATTGATTTTGATAGAGCTACACCATATTTGTCGCAAACTACATGGAACACTGTGTTGGATACTATCTATACAAATGGAGAGGCATATAACCTTGTTTTTGTATGGAACAATAGTGTGTTGGCCTATTCTTCGCTTGGTGCAGCAATCGACAATCTTGTAATTCTTCAAGAAGGTAGATGCTCTCGCCCTACCGATTTGAAAGCCAACCCTAAAGGTGATGATATGGTATTGTCATGGCAAGGTTCGGCAGATGCTTATGACGTGCGTTGCCGAAACAATCTTACTGGAGAAGTAGTCGAATATAATGATGTCACTGAGAAGCATCAGGTTATATCTGATTTGCCTGAGGGTATGTGCACCTATTTTGTGCGTTCAAAGTGTGATGGAATTGCTGGAGCATGGAGCACTATTAGTAAGTTTTTGTTTTATCCAGGTAGTCATTGTATTGATTTCTTGGATTTGAATAAAGAAAATTGTTCGTATGGTAATGCTGCTGCAGGTGGAGGTATTGAAAAAGGAGTAGTCGATTTTGGTTGTCAATCAGTGGATAGCCGTCATACTATTCACTGGAATCCTGAAGAGCGAGATCCTTTTACATTAGGTAAATTGCGCACTGTGCCTGAAGGCGAATTAGCTTCGGTTCGTTTAGGCAACTGGAATATTGGTGCTGATTTTGAATCAGTGCAATATAATTATCTTGTTGATACAACCAAAGATGCTGCAGTTTTGCTTCTTAATTATGCCGTTGTGCTTGAGTCGCCAAATCACGACTCATTGTCGCAACCTCGATTTACACTTGAAATTACATATCAAGGTCGTCCGTTGGATAAGTTTGGTTGTGGTGAGGCTAACTTTGCTGCGGGTTTTAATACTCAAGATTGGGTTAAGTTTCAAGGTACCAACTCGGAAGGTTATTATAAAGATTGGACAACTATAGCTATTAACTTGGGCAAATATCATGGAAAATCGCTTAAAATTAAGTTGACTACATATGACTGTACGGCTGGGGGACACTTTGGTTATGCTTATTTCACACTTGGCTGTACAGATGGTAAAATCAAAGGTCTGTCGTGTGGTGATGATTCGGAAACTATATTCCAAGGTCCAGATGGATTCAAGTATAGATGGTATTTGGAAGATGAGCCAGGTCGAATAATATCGACAAAACAGACACTGAAGTTGCCTGCAAATGATACGTTGACATACAATCTTGATGTAATTCAACCAACTAATATAAATTGTTATTATACATTGAGAGCTTCGGCTGTTGGACGTTATCCTAAGGCGAAAGTAGACTTTAAGCATAAGCCTACAGGATGTAAAAATATGGTAGAGTTTGTCAATCAAAGTCATGTTATTCGTGTTAATCAAGTATCTAATGTAGAGACTGAGACAGCAGAACCATGTGAGGATTACTATTGGGATTTTGGTGATGGTACTGTTTCGTATGAGGCTAATCCGGTTCATGAATATCCTGAAACAGGAGGTATCTATCAAGTAAAATTCTCGGCAGGTCTTGCTGAGGGTAAGTGTAAGGATGATACTACATTTACTGTTGTTTTGCCTCGAATGGGAGTTTATCGTGATACTATTAATGAAACTATTTGTTTTGGACAGTCATATCCATTTAAGGGAGAAAATCTTTTTGAATCAGGTCTCTATTCTGATACAACGCTCTCGATATGGGGTTGTGATAGTATAGCGGTGCTCAATCTTAATGTAGTTGATGATTATGATATTACAAAGAATGATACTATTTGTAGTGGAGAAGAGTATTATTTTGATGGTAAACCTATCACCGAAACAGGACGTTATAAAGCTAAATTTAAGTCGCAAGGTGGATGTGACTCTATTGTGACGCTTGACATTGTGGTGTATGAAACACTTGATTTGTCTGTGCCTTCTGTGATAAATCACTGTAAAAACGAGGAGTATATTTCGATACCATATGTTTTGAACTCTGGTAGATTGGATGAATTTAAACTCTATTTCGAAGATGTTGCGTTGGAATGTGACGGTTATTCTGTAGAAAGTGATGCTCTGCTTGTTGAGTTTCCGACAGATTTGACTCCAAACTCATATCGTGCGATGTTGAAGTTTGGCGAGCGTTCGTGTGGTAAAGAGTTTGAAAATGTGACTCTCAATGTGCTCTATCCTCGCGAAGTGATTGTTCAACGCTGGGGCGATGTTTTGGCTGTGACAAATGAGGATTATAATGGTGGATATGAATTTGTTGCTTTCCAATGGTATAAAAATGGAGTTGCAATTGATAGCGCTACATCGTCTATTTTGTATGTGCCTGAAGGATTGGATTTGTCGGCAGAATATTCGGTGATGCTTACTCGTGAGGATGATAATGTAACACTTATGACATGTAGTGCACAATTGATAGATTTCGGAAGCGAAACAGAAAAGCAAGTAGTGATATTTTCTCGCGATGAGGTAATGGATGTTGAAGTGCCTCAAAATTCGCGTATGAAAGTGTGGAGCACTTCGGGCGTTTTGCTCAAAGATTATGCTATTACCGAAGGATTTAATAGTGTTTCTACTTTGGGATTAAAAGGTATGTATATCTTGGAATTTATATTTGAAGATAACAGCCGAGAGATACAACAAGTAGTGTTGTAAAAAGTTATGTATAGGTATTCTATATAAAAAATTACACTTAAATTTTTTAAAAATAAAATGTATTGTAATCTTAAAAATTTCTTTGTGCTATTCATGCTTTTGTCGTTAGGCAAAGGCATGATGGCACAGAGTATATCAATCCCTTATTTTTGTGGCTTTGAAGATGAAGCCGAGAATGCTTTGTGGCATATGAATACAGGTACTCAAGGTGAAGATTGTGATGATCAATGGCAGATTGGTGGTATTGACTATTATGAGGGTAATAATTCGTTAACTATTACCAATGATGGTGTAAATGCTATGTTTGGTATTGAGCGTAATGTGGTGATAGCTTATCGTAAGATATCGATTGATACTAATTTGACGGTGAATATATCGTTTGATTGGAAGTGTGAAGGTATAGAGAATAAGTCGCAGTGTATGTTTTATTTTTTGCCGGCAAGTAAGCAAGTAGAACAAAGTTTGTATTCGCTTCCAACGTCGTCGTTGCCTCGTATTTTTGAAAATTATACTACATATACACCAAGTGGTGAATCAGTAGCAGGAGAGGGGTATGGTTGGAAAAATTGTGTTGCAGATCAACGCACGTTGAGGAAAGGTTCTGAGTTTTATATGGTGTTTGTGTGGCAGAATTTCAATACGGATTCTTCTTACAATTATTCGGTGTCGATAGATAATATTCAAATAACGTCGGCGTCGTGTCCTGAGCCTGAGATGTTGGAATATACATCAGGGTGCGATACTTTGTTTATAGAGTGGCAGGGTAGTAACGAGGGGTACGAAGTGCAATATAAGGCGTCGGAGCAAAAAGAGTGGTTGGCTTTGCCTCCAACAACGGAGGAAAATATTGTGTTGCCTGTGCCAGGAGAGGGTGTGTATGACATTCGTGTGCGGGGGTTGATGCCGTCGATGAATGATATGAGCTCGTGGCGTTATTTGACAGAGGCTGTATGTTTTTGTCCAGATAGGCATTGTATCAACTATGTGCAGCTTGATAGGGAGGGCGTAACGTGTCTTCGTGGCTCTGCTAAGATGTCTGATATTTTGGAAGAAACCGGAGTCGGTACTACTGGCGCTGGTCCTATCGACAAAGGGGCGCATGATGAGCGTAGTCGACATACTGTCAATTGGAAGAAGAATGTATTCGACCCACGCGCCAAGGATCCTATTACAGGAAAACGATTGAGCACTATACCTCCTGGTTCGTTTGCTTCGGTGCGTCTTGGCAATTGGCGTCCTTATACCGAGGCAGAAGGTATTATTTTTGATTATGTGGTAGATACTGCTCAAGCTGATATTATTTTGATGAAATATGCGGTAGTGCTTGAAAAGCCAGGACATGGTCCGTCGGGAGACCCATTTTTTAAAGTTGCGGTTACCGATAATGATGGTGTGTCACTCAAAGGTATGTGTACGGATTTTGACTTTACGCCAGAGAATGAGAAGATTCAGTGGTATAAGTGTGGTGTGGAAGGAAAAACATATGTTTGGAAGGATTGGTCGGCTATCGGTATTGATGTGAGTGATAGGCACGGTCAAAATATTAAGATATTTTTGACTACGCGTGATTGTACGTTTGAGGCACATGGTGGTTATGCCTATTTTACGCTTGATTGTATTAAGGCTACGATTAAGAGCACTAGTTGTGGTGAGGCTGCTGAGATGGAGATGGTGGCGCCAGATGGATTTACGTATGAGTGGACACGTGGCGAAGAGCGAGAGTTTGTGAGTAATGAAGCAAGTATAGCTCCTCCTGCGGATGATATTGAGACATATTATTGTGAATTGAAACCTAGGGATTTGCACGTTGATGGCGATTGTGCGTTTGTGTTGCAAACTAAAGTTCAACCTCGATTGCCTCATGCCGAGTTTGAATGGGTGCATCAACCAGAAGGTTGTCAGAATAAGGTTGTTTTGAAGAACAAGAGTTGTGTGTATACTCGCATTGATGGTGTTGATACTCCTACATCGGAACCTTGTGAGACTTTGCGTTGGAAGGTTAATGATGGTACAAATTCTTACGACTATATAGTTGAGGACTTTGAGGTTGCAATGCCTAATGAGGGGGGTAAGATAGATGTTAAACTTTTGGCTTATATTTCGGGTGGTGCTTGTGATGATAGTACAATGATGACGATTGATGTGCCAGCGATTTATCCGCATTATGAAGAGTTTAAAGATACTATTTGTGAGGGAAGTTATTTGCAATGGGGTAAAAATATTTGTGCAGAAGCTGGTGTTTATTATGATTCGTTGTTGAATATTTGGGGATGTGATAGTGTTAGGGTGTTGCATTTGACAGTTGTTCCACCGCCAAGTGAGGAGCATATTAATGCTACTATTTGTCGTGGAGAGGTGTATGATTTTGTTGGCGAAGCGATAACTGAACCTGGTGAATATAGGAAGGTGATACCAACGGGTGGTAAGTGTGATGCAGTTACGGTGTTGCATTTGCAGGTGTTGGATCCTATGGGTATAACGATTGATATGCCTTCGTTTGTTTGTGCAGATGATGGTGTGTTGAGTGTGGGTTATGACTTCCCAAATGGCATGCGTAAACCTATGCAATATTCAGTGCAATTTACTCCTGCTCAGAGTGGTTTGCAAGATAGGGTTGATGTGATGCTTGATACGACAGAGAATATGATTGATATAGAGTTGCCGGCAGGCATTCGTCCGAATAGTTATACTGCGACATTTACGTTTGCGGATACAGCAAGTGTGTGTGGTGATGTGGTGATTCCGGCTCAGTTTGATGTGCGTTATAGCGCTTCGTTGTTGCAACCTAAGTTTAATAATTTTATTGCGGTGCAAAATGCTGAGAATAATGGTGGTTATGAGTTTGTTGAGGGGTCGTATCGTTGGTATAAGAATGATGAATTGATGGTGGGAGATACGTTGCCGTATTTGTATTTGGCAGAAGGGCAAACGTTTGCTGCTGATACATGTTTCTATCTTTCGGTGGTGCGTGTGGATGATGGTGTGCGTATGCGTACGTGTGAGATATGTCCGGGTAATATGACGCCGAATGATGATGTTTTTGTTTCTTCGGATGTTTTACCTATTACGTTGTTTGATAGAGGGGCTTCGATTGTGATTGATAATGTTGATAAAGGTGTGGTTATGATTCATACTTTGGCTGGACAGTTGGTTGGGGTATATGATGTTTCGTCGGAGGCACCGGAAGTGTTGGCACCAGAATATTCGGGTATGTATATTTTGAGTTTGCATACTGCGGATTATCGTGTGGTGTATAAGATACAGGTTAGATAGATAGAGATTTGTTCTATTTGTTCGGCTTTGAAGTTTTATGGTGTGCTATGTAGATATACGTAGCACACTTTTTTTGTGATGTCGGAAAAAAGTTGTAATTTTGCAGTAAATTTGTTGTTATGGTAGAGATTCAAATTACAGAGGATGGTTCGCATACGTTGTTCAGCGAAATGGCTGGACAGACGTATCATTCGTCGCATGGGGCGGTGCAGGAGAGTAGGCATATTTTTATTTCGCAATTGGCGCTTAAATGTCAACAGTCGATGCTTGATGGTCGGTTGGTGGAGATTGAAGGGCAAGGGTTGACAGACCCCTCAGCCTACGGCAGCTCCCCTAACTCAAGGGAGCAGTTGGAAGGTCAACGGTCAATGGTTGATGGTCGGCGGTTGGCGGTGTTGGAGATTGGGTTTGGCACGGGATTGAATGCTTTGTTGACGGCGCAGTGGGCTCGTGAGAATGGTGTTAGGGTGGATTTTACGACTATAGAGTTGTATCCGCTTAGGGAGGAGGTTTATCGGGAGTTGAATTATGGGCGTTTGTTGGGTGATGAGGGGTTGTTTGTGAAGATACATGAGGCGGAGTGGGATGCTGGGTTTGTGCAAGTCGGTGAGAATTTTGCGATAAGGAAATGTAAGAGTGACATTGTGGAGTGGTTGAATAGTCAGCAGTCGGCAGTCGACGGTCAACGGATGGGTTTGTATGATGTTGTGTATTTTGATGCTTTTTCGCCTGATGCTCAGCCTGAGTTGTGGACGGAGGATGTGTTTAGGTGTGTGTATGGGTTGATGAGATGGGGTGGTGTGTTGACGACGTATTGTGCGAAGGGTGATGTGCGAAGGGCGATGTTGGCTGCGGGATTTCGGGTTGAGAAGTTGCAAGGGCCTCCGGGGAAGAGACATATTTTGAGGGCGGTGAAGGGGATTGAGGATTGAGAATTGAGAATTGAGATTTTTTTGATTCGCTCGGCAACTGAAGTAAATTTCGTTATACACACTGAGAGTGTGTATTTTTAGGGTAGGGAGAGGGTTGCTTGCAGGTTGCTGTATAGTATATTTAAATTTTGGATTTTTTAGAATTGGATACACACTGAGAGTGTGTATTTAGGAAGTGAAATTTTGATATGAAAAAAGAGAAAGAAATTGCGCAATATGCGTTGGATTATGCGTTAAAAAATGGTTGTCAGCATGCGAAGGTGGTGTTGGCAATGGGTGAGGAGAATGAGGTTGAGGTGAGAGATGGTAAGGTGAATAGATTGCACCATTCGGGTGGCTGTCAGTTGACGTTGTCGCTGTATGTGGATGGTTCGTATAGTAGTATTTCGACTAATAGATTGGATAGGGAGGAGTTGGCGAGTTTTATTGATAAGGGTATTATTAGTACGCGTTATTTGGCAGCGGACCCATATCGTTGTTTGCCGGAGAAGGAGTTGTATTATAGTGGTGAGAGAAATGATTTTGGGTTGTTGGATGAGGGGTATGATGGTGTGGATGTGGATGAGAAAATTGGTGTGACACGTGCTATTTTTGATGAGATTGTGGATGAGCGTGTGATTTCGGCTTCGGCTATGTTGGGGGATAATGTGGTGAGGGATTATATGGTGGATAGTGGTGGTTTTGAGGGGGATATGTGCCGTAGTCAGTTTGCGGTGTCGGCTCAGGTGTGTGTGTCGGGTGAGGGTGATGAGCGACCTGAGGATTATGCTTTTGTGACTTCTGCGCTTTGGCAAGGGTTGAAGAGAGAGGGTGTGGGAGCGGATGCTTTGTCGAGAGTTGTGGGTAAGATAGGTGCGAGTAGAATAGATTCGGGGGTTTATAGTGTTGTGGTGGATAGGAGGGTGGCGGCGCAATTGGTTAGTCCGTTGTTGTCGGCATTGAAGGGTGAGGCGTTGCATATGAAGTCGAGTTTTTTGCTTGATAGGAAGGGCGAGAAGATTGCGTCGGATGTGTTGACTATTGTGGATAATCCGCATCAGGAGGGAAAAATTGGTGCGAGATTGTTTGATAGGGATGGAATTGCGGTGCGCGAGATGAAGGTGGTAGAGAAGGGTGTGCTTTGTGACTATTATATTTCGCACTATATGAGTAAGAAGATGGGTGTGGAGATGACGCGTGGGATTACTACGGTGTTGGATTTTGAGCATGGTGTGTGTGACACGGCGGGATTGATTGCTAAGATGGGTACTGGGGTGTTGGTTACGGGATTTAATGGTGGAAATTGTAATGGTACGACGGGTGATTTTTCGTATGGTATTGAGGGCTATTGGGTGGAGAATGGCGTGATAGTGAAGCCTATAAGTGAGATGTTGATGACGGGTAATATGTTGGAGTTGTGGATGAATTTGGTTGATACGTCGAATGATCCGATGAGGTATTCGGCTTGGAATGTGCCGTCGTTGTTGTTTACGGATGTGGTGGTGAATTAGAATGAGGAATGAGGAATGGGGAATGAGGAATAGGGAATTCTCAATACTCAATTTGCTTAATTCAATTATTTTTTGTAACTTTGCATAGTTTTTGTATAAAGTACAAAATATAGTCAACAGACTAATTATAAACTATTAAAAATATTAACAATGGTGAGTTTCGGGTCTTGCTACTCGTTACTTGCCACTAAAAGTCTAAAAAAGTATGATTTATTCTCACGAAGTAGAACACATGTGTGTTGTTGCTAAAGGAGCAAATCACGAATCGGCTCCAATTCCTCAAGAAGGTAAATGGACACGTGCGAAAGAGATTAAAGACATCAATGGTCTTACTCACGGTATTGGCTGGTGTGCTCCAAAACAAGGTGCTTGTAAATTGACTCTCAACGTAAAAGAGGGTATTATTCAAGAAGCTTTGGTTGAAAGTATTGGTTGCTCGGGTATGACTCACTCTGCTGCTATGGCTTCAGAAATTCTTCCTGGTAAAACTCTTCTCGAAGCTTTGAATACTGACTTGGTTTGCGATGCTATCAATACTGCTATGCGCGAACTCTTCCTTCAAATTGTATATGGTCGTACACAATCGGCTTTCTCTGAAGGTGGTTTGCCAATTGGCGCTGGTCTTGAAGATTTGGGTAAAGGTCTTCGTTCACAAGTAGGTACTATGTTCGGTACTTTGGCTAAAGGTACTCGTTTCCTCGAAATGGCTGAAGGTTACTGTACACGTATGGCTCTTGATGCTGACAACGAAGTTATCGGTTACGAGTTTATCCACCTTGGCAAATTCATGGACATGGTGAAAAAAGGCGTAGATGCTAACGAAGCTTTGGAAAAAGCAAAAGGTACTTATGGCCGTTTCAAAGATGCAGTTAAATATATTGACCCACGTAACGAATAATATTAGGAGGACAAAATTATGGCAAAACATGAAGTAAAATTTGAATCACAATCACGCCGTATCGATAATATCCTCAAAGTATTGAACGGCTACGGTATTGCGTCAATCGAAGAAGCAGAAGCTATTTGCGATGCAAAAGGTATCGATCCATATAAAATGTGTGAAGAAACACAACCAATCTGTTTCGAAAATGCAAAATGGGCTTACGTAGTAGGTGCTGCTATTGCTATCAAAAAAGGTTGCACTAATGCTGCTGACGCTGCAGAAGCAATCGGCGAAGGTCTTCAAGCATTCTGTATCGCTGGTTCAGTTGCTGACGATCGTAAAGTAGGTATCGGTCACGGTAACCTCGCAGCTCGTCTTCTCCGCGAAGAGACAAAATGTTTCGCATTCTTGGCTGGCCACGAATCATTCGCTGCTGCTGAAGGTGCTATCAAAATCGCAGAATTGGCTAACAAAGTTCGTAAAGAACCTCTCCGCGTTATCCTCAACGGTCTTGGTAAAGATGCTGCTAAAATCATTTCTCGTATCAACGGTTTCACATACGTTCAAACTGAATTCGATTACTATTCTGGCGAACTCCGTATCGTAAACGAAAAAGCATATTCTGATGGTCTTCGCGCTAAAGTACGTTGCTATGGTGCCGACGATGTACGCGAAGGTGATGCTATCATGCGTTCAGAAGGTGTTGACGTATCAATCACAGGTAACTCAACTAACCCAACACGTTTCCAACACCCAGTTGCTGGTACATACAAAAAAGAGTGTATGGAACAAGGTAAAAACTACTTCTCAGTAGCTTCAGGTGGTGGTACTGGTCGTACACTTCACCCCGATAACATGGCCGCAGGTCCCGCTTCTTACGGTATGACTGACACACTCGGTCGTATGCACTCAGATGCTCAGTTCGCTGGTTCATCTTCAGTGCCCGCACACGTAGAAATGATGGGCTTCCTCGGTATCGGTAACAACCCCATGGTAGGTTGTACAGTAGCTTGCGCCGTTCAGGCAGACCTCTACTTGAACAAGAAGTAATTTTCAAGCTCAGAAT
>JAZQUV010000004.1:0-89419 GCA_045631465.1 Candidatus Aphodosoma sp.
GTGCCATTTTTCCATCGAAAACGAAGCCATATTGCTTCAGCATTATTTATTATATGAATGATATTCATATCAGATTTTTTGATTTTCATATATTGTATTGTCTTGATTTTCAATACAAATATACAAAAAATAATTGATATACACAAATATAAATAACTGATATTCAATATATTAAAGTGTTTTTTGAGTCTTTTTTTGCATGTGTGTTTGTTTAATGGAATTAGTGTCAAGTAATGGGGAAGTACCCATAATAAGCACAAATAAACATTTTCTGCACAAATCACCCCCATTTGAGTTATTTTCTTGCCAAAATATTTGGTTTATTGACAATAAAAGTTTAATTTTGCAAATCAAATCAAACCAACAATGAAAGACAAGGACAACAAAAAATCAAAAACCCGAAAACTCATTGTCGACGTAGCCCGCCGCCAATTTGCTATGTATGGCAAAGACAACGTGACAATGAACGACATTGCCATTGCTGCAGGCAAAGGCCGTCGCACCATATACACCTACTTTAGCAACAAAGACGAAGTATATCTCGCCGTTATCGAAAACGAACTCGACCACCTCATCGAACGCCTACAAGTAGTCATGAACAAAGACCTCTCGCCCGACAAAAAACTCGAAGAATACATCTTCACCCGTTTCGACGCCGTAAAAGAGGCCATCGAGCGCAATGGTTCACTCCGTGCCGACTTCTTCCGCAACATCTACGAAGTCGAAAAAGCCCGCCGCTCTATCGACATCAAAGAAATACGCATGATTAAGCAAATCATGGACGAAGGCATGCGTCTCGGCATATTCCAAATCCACAGCACACAATGGGCTGCAATGATGACCCTCTACTCACTCAAAGGTCTCGAAGCACCATACCTCAAAAACAACATCGGAACCTACATCCGCGACCACCGACACATCATCATCAACACCCTATTCAACGGCATGCTCGCAAAACCTACAAAAGAATGAAAATCATACTAATGTCCGACACACAATGGTATTAATAATCACTATTATAATATACTAATTTTCCAATGATAAAATGTTTTTTATATATAGATATATTAGGTTTCAGCAGAATGGTCCAAGAACAGTCTTGGAAAATTAACAAAATATTTCAAATCATAGATGAACTTAATATTTATAACCATTATGCATTCAAAACAATTGTATTTTCAGATACAATTCTAATTTTCAACGAACAAAATAATTATCCCAATCACTATTTTGTCACTTTTTTAATAGAGTTTGCTCAAAATTTATTCTATAAACTATTGCCAATAGGTGTTTATTTCAAAGGGCTTATAAC
Source organism: Candidatus Aphodosoma sp. (assembly GCA_045631465.1). Classification (GTDB taxonomy): domain Bacteria; phylum Bacteroidota; class Bacteroidia; order Bacteroidales; family Paludibacteraceae; genus Aphodosoma. The sequence goes on from JAZQUV010000004.1 coordinate 1,313, forward strand.
TTATGGGGAATTTAATTTTGAACAAAAAAAGCATATTCAAGCTTATTGGGGCAATGCCTTAATTGAAACGTATAATAATGAAAAAAATATAAAAGGATTTGGTTTATTTATAAATAAAAAATTATCCGATGATGTCATAACATTTGATAAACTTACAAACATTGATGACAAATACGACTTTATATTGTTATGTCAATCATATATAAACTTATACAAAAATACTCAAGGGAAACTTCCTATCAATATTGAAACACTAACCCAAACAGATGAATATATGAATATAGATGAAGATCTGCGTTTTTTTCGTGAACTAAAATATATTAAAGACAACTATCCAGACAAAAAAATTATAGATAAATATTCAACTGTTTACATGTGGTATAGCAATTACACTTCATCGCTATTTAAACAACTAGAAAATGACGATTTTCTCCCTTTTGCATTAAATCCAAATTACATGGGCAAAATATATCCTTTTGACATCATAGCAGAAAAAGAACTACAAAACAAAAACGACAATCAGACCACATCTCTTCATAAATAAAACAAAGCAACATATAAACTAATAGAAATACATTTTAGTTATTGACAATGAAAACATATTTAATCAATACACTGCAAAAAATTTCAACAACAAATCGTTCTTTAGATTTTACTTCAACAATAAAATCTAAAGAGTGGATTATCTTTAACGAAGATAAGTCCATAATTGAAAAATTCTTATTTGTTGACAATGAAAACTTATTAATATCTATTAATGGAAATACATCTTATGCAAAGTGGAAATACATCAACATAAATACATCTTTGGTAATAGACGACACCCAAAATAAATATCTATTTAAAATAATTGAATGCAACAACGAGATAATCATATTGAATATTGATGGTACAGACACTTATAGTTTTTTAATTAACACTAAAATTTCTTCACAAATAGAAACATATGAGGCACTACAATGGTACTTAATACAAAAATATAATTTAGACATCCTAAATGAAGAACAAAGAAATATATATATAAAAGAAAAAAATGAAAAAATAGAACAACAACAACTTAAAAACAAACAAACAACAAATCAAATTCTAATACTTATATGTATTATATGCTTTGCTTTTATATGCTTTGGGATAATTATAAGTTATACTGAATACAAAAAAATACATCCTACACTATATACAACTGAAAAACAAAATCAACAAGCAGTTGACCTTGGCTTAAGTGTAAAATGGGCTACATGCAACATTGGAGCAAATAGTCCTGAGGAAAATGGCAATTACTATGGTTGGGGAGAACCTACTGGGACCGTTGTGTATAGGCATGATTCTGAACCTGTTTACATTTTAAACAAAAGATTTCCTATTAGACATAATGAAATTCCTCCTTATTCTATAATAAACACATCTAAAGATATAGCCAAATATAACTGGGGTGGCAATTGGAGAATGCCGACAAAAAAAGAAGCTCAAGAACTCATAGATAAATGTAAAATACAATATTATAAATCAAAAGGTAAAAATTTGGTGAAAATTATAGGTCCTAACGGTAATTTTATTATTATTCCTTCTGCAAGTTATTTAAATGGAACTGGAGGTGAAAGATCATTAAAATATTATAAATATTATATCTGCTTATGGACTGGAGAATTAAGCTCTTCATATATTAATGATTCTGAATACCCGGCAGCTTTTTTATTTATAGGGGACACATATGACAAAGGAGATCTAGTAAAAGAAGAAAAAATATATAGTTTTGAAAGATATGAAATGTTACCTGTCAGAGCTGTTATAGATAAATAATATGATTTTCAAGACATCTTTGCACCAATAAAACCAGATTCATAAAAGCAATGAAAATCATACTAATGTCCGACACACATGGATTGTGCGACAAGAAAATGGAAAAATATCTTGCGGATTGCGATGAAATATGGCACGCTGGCGATATTGGCTCGCTTGAGATTGTCAACAAACTGCGCTCATTCGCTCCGCTACGTGCTGTGTATGGCAATATTGACGACCAAAATATCCGCCACGAATTCTCGGAGTTTCTCTCTTTCGACTGTGAGGGTGTCTCTGTGTTGATGACCCATATAGGCGGTTTTCCGGGCAAATATGATGCGAAAGCTATACGCCAAATATTTGCCACAAAGCCCAAAATATTCGTTTGCGGGCATAGCCACATCCTCCGCGTCATGTACGACAAACACTTCGACATGCTCACCCTCAACCCCGGAGCCGCAGGCCTACAAGGCTTCCACCAAGTCCGCACCCTCCTCCGCTTCGAAATCACCAACTCCGAAATCCAAAACCTCGAAGTCATCGAAATCCCCCAATAATAAAAAAGCTCCATTCAGCATATGCCGAATGGAGCTTTTTATTATCACTCAATTATTAAAATTTAGCATTTTTCATATCACCAGTTTCGATGAGTGCTTTGTGCATTGCAAAGCAGTTATCGAGGTTGAGTGGTGTGTGTGCCAATGGTGCTTTTGCGAGATAGTCGCGGAGCATTTCGCGATATTCTGGGTCAACACAATTGTCGATGATGCAGTGTGCACGTTGGATTGGCGATTTACCACGAAGGTCAGCCACACCGTGTTCAGTGATAAGGATTTTCACTGAGTGCTCTGATTGGTCGATGTGAGATACATAAGGCACGATAGCCGAAATCTTACCATCTTTAGCTGTTGAAGGAGTAGTAAAGATTGAGATATAAGCGTTGCGAGTAAAGTCGCAAGAACCACCGATACCGTTCATCATCTTAGTACCTGTAACGTGAGTTGAGTTTACGTTACCGAAGATGTCTGCCTCAAGAGCAGTGTTGATAGTAATAAGACCAAGACGACGAGCAACCTCTGGGTTATTAGAGATTTCTTGTGGACGAAGAACGAGTTTATCTTTGAAGAACTCGAGGTCGTTATAGATTTCGTCGAGCACTGGGTTAGAAACTGTCAATGAACAACCTGAAGCGAATTTACAGTTACCTTCTTTCATAAGACCGATAACAGCGTCTTGGATAACCTCTGTATACATTTCGAATGGTGGAATGTCAGGGTTAGCACCAAGTGAACCGAGCACTGCGTTAGCGATGTTACCTACACCTGATTGGATAGGGAGGAACGATGCTGGTATACGACCTGCTTTGATTTCGCCTGCGAGGAAGTTTGCTACGTTTTCACCGATTTTAGCAGTTACTTCGTCAACTGGTGAGAAGCCACCTACTTCGTTAGGACGGTTAGTGTTGACTACAGCAATGATTTTAGCTGGGTCAACTTGTACGTATGGTTGTCCGCAACGGTCAGATGGTTTGTATACTGGAATAGCTTCGCGGCAAGGAGGATCGAGTGGCTCATAGATATCGTGCATACCACAGATTTCAGCTGGGTGAGCAGCATTGAGCTCTACGATGATGTGGTCAGCCAAACGACAGATAGTTGGAAGAATACCAACACCTGAAGTAGGAACGATTTTGCCATCTTCCGACAATGAACAAGCCTCAACGATAGCAAATTTTGGTTTTGGCATGAAACCATAACGCAACTCTTGAGCCAAGTGACTAAGGTGCATATCGAAGTAATGAGCTTCTTGTGCATTCAAACGAGTGCGAAGGTCTTTGCTTGATTGATAAGGAGTACGGAAAAGGATTGCATTTGCTTTAGCCAATTCACCATCGAGACTAGCACCAGTAGATGCACCTGTGTACATACCAATTTTGAATTCTTTGCCTTCAGCATGAGCAGCTGCAGCGCGAGCAGCAATAGCAGTTGGCACTTCTTTTGGACAACCAGCAGGTGTAAAACCGCTGAAACCAATAATATCACCGTGATTGATAAAAGAGGCAGCTTCTTCGGCTGTCATTACTTTGTAAGCCATAATAATTCAATTCATAATTCATAATTCATAATTCATAATTATTGTTACTTTCTTTAATCATGAATAGACATTATGAATTTTTGTTATTTATAATTTTATTTATTTTAATCCAAGTTTTTATTCATAAACCACAATTTACAATTAACCCCGAATGGCTAATTATGAATTATGCATTATGAATTATGCATTAACAAGAGCCACTGTGTCTGATGCAATTGTGAGCTCTTCGTCGGTAGGGATAACCACTACGCGCACTTTTGAGTCTGGTGTAGAGATTTCAATCTCTTCTCCACGTGTTTTGCCATTCAATTCTGCATCGTATTTAACACCGAGATACTCAAGACCACGGCAGATATAGTCGCGTGTTTGCATTTGGTTTTCGCCGATACCACCTGTGAAGACAAGCACATCAACGCCATTCAAAGCAGCAGTATAAGCACCGATATATTTCAACAAACGATATTCGAACATATCGAGAGCAAGTTTAGCACGCTCGTTACCTGCTACAATAGCTGCTTCGATGTCGCGCATATCGCTTGATACGCCAGATACGCCCATAACACCTGATTTTTTGTTGATTACAGCGTTAACACCTGCTGCATCAAGACCCTCTTTTTCCATCAAGTAAGTCATTGCACCAAGGTCAACATCGCCACAACGAGTACCCATCACCAAACCTTCTACTGGAGTAAGACCCATTGATGTGTCGATTGATTTACCGTTTTTAACAGCTGTGATTGAGCCGCCACCACCGATGTGTGCTGTGATAACTTTAGTGTTTTCGTAATCCAATCCGAGGAATTCGCAAGCGCGACGTGACACGTAGCGGTGTGATGTTCCGTGGAAGCCATAACGACGAACGCCATATTTTTCGTAATACTCATAAGGGAGAGCATACATATATGCGTGAGCAGGCATTGTTTGGTGGAATGCTGTGTCGAACACACCAACTTGTGGCACGTTAGGCAAAATTTTAGTGATTGCAGCCACACCTTTGAGGTTTGCTGGGTTGTGAAGTGGTGCGAGGTCGGTGCAAGCTTCCATTTGTTTGATAACTTCTGGAGTAATAACAACCGATGTGTTGAATTTCTCACCACCGTGCACAAGACGATGACCTACTGCATCAATCTCTTCGAGCGATTTGATGCATCCGTATTCAGCATTTGTGAGCACTTCGAGAATCAATTCCACACCTACAGTGTGTTCAGGCATATTTTTTTCGATGATTTTTTTAGAACCATCAGCCAATGTAAATTTGAGGAAAGAGTCTGGCAAACCAAGTTTTTCGATACCACCTTGAGCCATAACCTCTTTAGTAGTCATGTCGTACAATTTATATTTAATTGACGAACTACCACAGTTGAGAACTAAAACTTTCATAAAAGTTAAAATTTGAAATGTGAATTGTGAAAGTTGCAGTATGAAAATTGAAACATGATGCCGAATGGCAACTTTCAACTTTCAACTTTCAACTTTCAAATTATTTTATTAATTCTTTTTCGCTGCAATAGCTTGGTTTGCTGTAATAGCAATCATTTGTTCGATATCTGTCACTGAACAACCACGGCTGAGGTCGTTGATTGGAGCTGCCATACCTTGAAGCACTGGACCAATAGCTTCTGCACCACCAAGACGTTGTACCATTTTGTAGCTGATGTTACCAACTTCGAGAGATGGGAATACGAATGTGTTAGCGTGACCTGCCACTTTGCTACCTGGAGCTTTCAATTGACCTACTGATTCTACCAATGCTGCATCGGCTTGAAGTTCACCTTCAATCATCATATCAGGTGCTTTTTCTTGAGCCATTTTTGTAGCAGCAACTACTTTGTCAACCATTTCGTGTTTTGCACTGCCTTTAGTTGAGAAAGAAAGCATAGCGATACGTGGTTCTTTATTTGCAATAGCACGCATAGTTTCGCCTGTAGCAACTGCGATTTGAGCCAACTCTTCGGCAGTTGGGTTAGGCATAACTGCTACGTCGGCAACCATCAACAAACCATCTTCGCCGTATTGAGGAGTTTTTGTGAACAACATCATTGCACCAGATACACAAGTCATACCAGGTTTAGTTTTCACAATTTGCAATGCAGGACGAAGCACGTTGCCTGTTGTGTTTTGTGCACCAGCCAATTCGCCATCAGCATCGCCCGATTTAATCATCAAACAAGCAAGATACAATGGGTCTTTAGCCAAACGTGTAGCCTCTTCAATAGTCATACCTTTGCTTTTGCGAAGTTCTGCAAGCAAAGTAGCATATTTTTCAAGGTTAGGATTGTTTTCTGGGTCAACAATTGTGGCCTCTTTGATGTAAGTGTATCCTTTCTCTTCTGCCATGCGATTGATTTCAGCAGGATTACCGATAAGGATAAGTTTAGCAACTTTGTCACGCAATACTGAGTTAGCAGCCTCGAGTGTACGAGGTTCAGTACCTTCTGGCAAAACAATGCGCTGTGGATTTTGTTGAGCGCGTTCTTTGATTTCTTGAAGAAGTTTCATAACAATTAGGGGTTAGGAGTTTGATATGGAATTAATAAGAAACAACCCACATCAACTCCAAGTTTTAAATATTAATTATTAATTTATTGAATTCCTATTTTTTCTGCATTATACACTTCGCGATTATTCTTATCATTGATATCACCATGAACAAATGCAACAACTTCCATATCTTCTAACACACAATCAAAACCACCAACTTTCTCTGGAATAGTGTATGTATATTCTGCAGAATAATTACCATCAGCATCGAGAGTAAGTTTATCTCCGAGTGATGAAGTCAAGAATGCACGTGGCGATGTATGATAATAATCGCCAGCTGCACCTGCTTGTGATGCCACCATATTATCTTGATTTACAAGCACTGTGATATACGCTACATCTTTCAACGAATTACCTTTAACCGCAACTTTCAATTCTCGTGTCGCCGCATCAAACTCACGGGTCAACTCCATTGTTGCCTCTGCAGGTGTAGGAATCAACGATGCCAAAAGCGAAGATGTGATATAACCTGGATGCCATATAAGAGTCTCTTTTGCTGTTTCATTATATTTCATCACTTTACGGTCTATATTACATTGTGGTGCTGCATTAACACCAAGTGCATTTGCAACATCCATTGTACCAGGAATTGTAAACGCATCTCCTACTCCAATCAAATATGTGTGATGTGCTACCCAACATACTTGCTCTGGATTTGTCAACTCAGCGAGAGCCTTTTTAATCGAATTTGCACCATCTGGACAATTCGAGCAACTTTGACCTGTAAATTGTTCAACCAAAATGGCATTACGTTTCAATCCTGCATAAACATTCAATGTTGATTTATATTCTTCCGATTCTACAGCTTGACCTTTGACTTTTGCCTTAAGAGCAAAATCAACATTACCTTCTACATCTCCTACTGGCACCAAAATCTCAACTTTTGCAGTCTGACCATTACGCAATACACGTTCTACATCAACTTTTGATTCTTTTCCACCAATCACACTCAAAACCTCTAAACCTGAAATTGTACAAACACCAGCATTTCTAATCTCCACAATAGCTTTAAAAGTATCGTTTGCACGTGTTGCCTCTGGCACCGACACTTTATCTACCGAAATTGCATATTCTGTCTCAGCAGAGTAGTCCCCACCATTGAGGATTGCTTGAACCGACCAATAACCCTTTGTGCCCATTTGCGACAATTGATACCAATCGTTATTCCACCACATAAATTCTGTAGGCACCATTTTCGATGCTGGCTCTAGTCCAATCACAAATCCTGTACCTGTAATTTTATATCCAACATAAAGACTATCACCTGTGATAGCCACTGGTTCGTCAAACAATACATATTGCCAACCTTCGTCAACCCAAGTAAATGACTTACGAGCCAATGCGCTGTCAAGATTTTTCTCTGTCAAAACAAAAACTTCTGCATCAGTCACACTACCAGCAATCAACGCACGCACACCAATAATATGTGTTCCATGAGCTGCCAATTCGCTACCGCTCAACAACGTAGCAGTTGCCATTGTATATGGTTGATTCATACCGAAACGACCATCTTCTCTACTATTAACTGGGTCTGTACAATTACCATATAGGTATACATACTCTTTTACTTCTGGTTCTTGTGGTTCAACCGATGGCTCACAAGCCACAAACAATGTAGCAGTAAAAATAGCAATTACCACCACTGAAAAAAGATTTTTAAGTCTCATAAAAAAGTGTTTTTTTATATAATTATTTTACCTTGCAAAGTTACTAATACTTTTCGATATAACAAACAAATTTTCAAAAAAAAGAAGCACCGATTTCAATCGATGCTTCTCTATATATTTTTTATGAATTAACGACAAATTTGTTCGCAAACTGGTTTAAGTTCTACATTGAAAATATCAACATCTATATCGTTAGTATAAAGCGACATTGCACGCATAGCTGCCGACGAAACTTCTGGCACTACCGACACTTGATCTGCATTATAAACCAAACGACTTTCTGGATCTGAGATATTACCATGAACCAATACTGCTACATCCATATTTTCTGGAAGACATTCAAAGCTACCTACAGTTGCTGGGATTGTGTATGTATAAGTCACTGTATAATTACCCTCTGCATCAAGCTCAAGTTTATCACCTTTTGATGCTGTCAAGAATTTACGAGGAGCATTATTATGTACATATTCTCCTGTTGCTCCACTTTGTCTTGCCACAATACCGCTTTGTGTAACAATTGCTGTTATATAAGCATCTTTTTCTATTGCACGGCCTTTCACTTCAACTGCCAATTCACGAGTCTCTGCGTTATAAGTGCGGCTAAGTTCAATTGTTGCAAGACCTGGCTCATTCAATGCTCTTTCAAGAATTGCTTTTGTTGCATAACCTGGGTGCCAAATAAGTTCTTCTACACCCATACCATAATCCATTGGCAAACGATTGATATTACATTGTGGAGCTGCATTCACATAAAGATAATTTGCAATATCCAAACTTCCATTAATAGTAAACTGGTCTGTACCATAAGTGTGGTGTGCTACCCATACAGCTGCATTTGGATTTGTCATTTTTGCAATCGCTTCCGACATTGCTTTTGATCCACCAGGACAGTTTGGACAATCTTGACCTGTAAATTGTTCGATATAAATGCAATTACGTGCAACTGTTTCAGAATAAACACTAAGTGTTTTCTTCACTGTATTATCAGCCTCGCGATCTTCTGTTACACCTGCTTCTGTTGCTATTACCGATGCTTCAACACTACCACCTGCCGCAGGTGCCGAAATCACTGGGAATGTTATAAACGCCGATTGTCCATTCATCAATTTTTCTGGCACTGTAACCGAAACTGAAGAACCTCCAATCACACACTCAACTTCCACATTACCAGTTTGTTTAATACCTGCATTACGCACTTCACAAGTCACGTTGATTGGTTCGCCAGAGGTAACTCGCTTTGGCATTGTCACACATTCAACCACAAGGTCATGTTGATTTTCATCTTTATAATCTCCTCCTGTAACAATCGCTTGAATCGACCACAAAGCTTTACCTGCTGCCTTACTCAACAATTGCCATTGACCTTCAAGGCAAATCCATTCTGTTTTGTGTGCTTTACTTGCACTTTCTGCTGCCAAAACAGAACCTTCTCCTGTCACTGTATAACCAATATAAATATCTTGGTTGTTCAATTTGATTGGTTCATCAAACATCACATATTGCCAACCACCTTGTTTATACGTAAATTCTTTGATGTATGTTGGATTTTCATAGTCATCACCAGCCCAAACTGTTGCATTTGTTACTTCATCACCAATATAAGCACGAATACCAATAATTTCTTTACCTTTTTCAAGCAAATCCATACCATCCAACATAGATGCTGCCGAATATGTATGATCTCTACCATCAGTTATACCCATTGTATAACCATGCATACCCGATTGCTTACAATTACCAAAAAGATAAACATCATTTCCACCTGTTGGTTTTGTTCCTGTAATAATGTCACATGATGCAAATACCACCAAGCACAAAACTAAAGCAAATGTTGCTTTAAACAAATTTTTCAAATTCATAAAATTTTCAAGATTTTAAGTTATTAGATAAAAGATTAAAAGGTTAATTACCAAGATGCAAAGTTAGCAATTGTTTTTCAAAAATACAAAAACTTATAACAGTTTTAATTTATTTTAACACTATCGCTGCCCGATACACCGTATTCTCTGTCACAGGGCACAACGAAAAATACCCCTTTTCAAATCTACCATCTTCTATTTGAATAGGGTTTTCTTCCATTTGGATTTTATGGTCTCCCAACAATTGTCCTGGTGGAAAATGATCTATCGTAAAAACTCCTTTCACTCCTTTTTTCACACATCTATCATATACAGTCCGAGCAACCATACCCATAGTCATACGCAAATTAAACTCAACAACTGGGTCTATTCTATAAGTTCCTTGCTCTTCATACACAAACATATCAACCCCAACAAATCCAGTATATGTTTTTGCCACTCGTTCTCGCAAAAAAAGCACCAATTCATCGCGAATCCAATGCAAATAATCTACCGAAACATATTTCGTCAATTCTGCTTCAATATCTTCATTCGACCACAAATAATTCCCTCGATAAATCCCACTACCCTCAGTAAAAAACAACGAATATCCGGCAAACGACACATCTCCACGCCCAACCTTAAATTCCATAGCAAAATCTTGCACTCTATTATAGGCTATCTCCCCCATCACCGAACCCTGCTTTTCTATTACTCGTTTACACCATCCCGAAAGACTTGGAGTCAATGCCCCCGACGACCAAAACACGCCCTTCCCGCTTCCGCTCCATGGCGCTTTAAACACTACTTCCGGATATTTCGATGCAAAAGCATTAACCTCCACCAATGTCTTCAACTCTACCGCTGTTTGTGGCAAAGAATCAGGATAAATAGAATGACTGCGCAAATAGTTCATCGCTTCAATAGTCAATCTTCTATGCGACAACTGTTTGTATTCTTCAATTTTCTCTATCGAAGGCAATAATTTCTCCGACACTCCATTATTCTGAAAAAATTTACGCACTGCCAAATCCCATCCCCACGGCTCTACTTTAAACTCTTCTATCTTATCTTTCGAAAACAATGGTATAGTAGCAACATCCAACCCTAGCACATTCAAATCATCGCCAAACTCTTGGTCACTCAACACCTCCGACGCCACCTCTTCGGCAAACCAACATGGCAACAACGACAAGTCGTCTGCAAATGCCGTTGCCGATTCTGGAGCCTGAAAATGTGCACTTCCATTTGCTAATGCCAAATCATGCTCAGGATTAAAATAATATAATCTTGACATCTAAATTTTAATTTACTTTTTCCACTCTAAAAAACCTTCTCTCCTCAGTTGTCACTTCTCAACTTAAGTATTGCATAAGCTTTCATCTTCTCCACCATCGACACAAGACCATTACTTCGAGTTGGAGACAAATGCTCTTTTAAACCGATTTTATCGAGGAATCCAAAATCATACTTCACAACCTCTTCGGCTGTGCAACCCGACATCATGTTTATCAACAACGCAACTATTCCTTTTACAATAATTGCATCACTTTCTCCTCTAAAATACAATCGACCATCTTGCTCATCACACACCAACCACACCTGACTCTGACAACCTCTAATCAACGTATCATCATTTTTCTCTTCCGCCGACAATCCTTCCAATTCACCACCTAAATCTACAAGATACTGATAGCGATCCATCCAATCTTCATAAACCTCAAATTCTTCGATTAACTCAATCTCTTTTTCTTCTAATGTTTTCATATCTATTTAGTAATAAACTTGTTTGTTCCTATTTACAACAAATACTCTTGACTCTATCAAATTCTCTCCAAAACTCTGGATAAGACTTATTCACCACCTCAATATTCTCTATTTCAATCTCCCTAATCAAACTCACCGCTGCCATCGACATTGCTATTCTGTGGTCATTATATGTATTTATACAAGGCTTCTTTTTCGCCTCACAGTTCTCTCCCAACCAACAAATTTTACCGATTTCATCGTATTTCAACACATACCCACACTTTCGCATCTCAGTCATCAACGCATCTATTCTATCACTCTCTTTCACCTTTAATGTTTTCACGCCACACAACTCAAACTCTACACCCAACAAGCATGCTGCCACCGCTATATACATCACCGCATCTGGCATATTCTCACAATTCAACTCCAATTTATCCACCTTACATCCACTCCACTCTATTGCAACATCACCCTCTATCTCTTTAGTCTTAACACCTAACTTCTCAAACACCTCCACTATTGCTCTATCGGGTTGAACACTATCTAAACTCAATCCCAAAAATCTAAACTCACCTCTTTTCAATACCGTCATCATAGCATACCACACTGTTACCGACGACCAATCTCTCTCTCCACTACGTCTCACCCCACTTCTATATTTTTCTATCACATTTTGTGTCAATCTAATATACGATTGCGACGCTACATCACCCTCATATTTAATCTCTATTCCCCCTTCTACTTTGTCGGCTATCAACATCAAAGCCGATGCAAACTGACTACTCAACGATGCATCTAATCTCACTTTACCTCCCTTCAATCGCCCTCCTCTTATCCTCAACGGAGCAAAACCCTCTTTCTCAATATATTCTATACTTGCCCCCATCCCCCTCAACGCATCCACCAATGGTCGTATCGGACGCTCACACAATCGTTCTGTTCCAATCAACACCCACTCACCCTCTGTCACAGCACAATACGCAGTCAAAAACCTCAATGCCGTACCCGAAGCATTTAAGGTGAGAGTTGAAAGTTGAAAGTTGTCCGACACGTCTGACAATTGTGCATTATATAACGCCTTCGACAACACAAATATATCATCATTCTCATCCTCAATCTCAATTTCTCTGCCATTCAAAGCATCCAACACCAACTCTCTCGCCCTCACACTTTTCGACAAAGGCAAAGAAAGTCGATATTTATCCAACAATTGCGAATTATGCATCATGAATTATCTTCTAAATCCTGGCAACGAAGCATAATTCAATCCCATCCAAACATCATTAATCGATGTAGCCGACGAAGCTCGTCCTCCAATCAAATAAATATATCCCGATGGTGTAACCACCGCCGAATGCCCATAACGTGGCAAATACATATCACCTATTTCCGATTTCGCTTTTGGTTCGCCCCAATTCAATCCAAAATCTTTCGAATACAATTGTGCATCTTTCACTACAACATCATCCGCGCCAACACCTCCAAACAACATCAAACCACCGCCATACTGAGCCATCGCAGCATACGCACGAGGCGTAAATTGCTCCTTACCTCCTGTCATATCACTCCAATATGTGCCATCTTCACTACTCCACATCGACGACAAAAATCCGCCATTCACATCAATTCCTCCCACCACAAATACTCTCTCTCTACCCGAAGGCGCAGGCGCAACCATCATCGCTGCCCCTTTCACTGGGAACCCCGATGGCAAAACACCCAAATCCGTCCACATACCATCATCCAAACGTGCTATTCTATTTTCCTCAGTTACGCCAAAAATCTTACCATTCATAGCAAACAACAAATGCTCTACTGCGATGCCTGTTATCACCTCCGACGTCCAGGTCACACCATCGGCACTCTTATACAACTCGCCATCAGTGAAATAATAAATAAAATCCTCTGTTCCGACCAAATAATTCAAGTCTGCCGATGCAAAATCAATATCCAAATCTGATGCCAACGCACTCCACGCCACACCATCAACGCTCTCATTCACCACCAAATCATTATCAACCACAGCAAAATACATCAATTTTCCATTAAACCACAAAGCCTTTTCTGTTTGTGCATCTCCAACAAACACCTCGCTCTTCACTCCATTCCAAATAAATGTATCTGGGTCAACAGTATGCACATTCACTTTCACTCGATAGTCTGCCGATGTCTTTTTGTCCGATGCCACAACCGTAATTTTCACCTCTTCTCTAAAATCCAAACACAAATCTTTCATCTCATACAGATTTAGTGTATCATTGACATAAACCGCATGAAATTTCGGCGTAATCGTAAATCCCAACGAATCAATTCGCGTACCATAGTCTATCGAATCATAGTTATATATCAACATACTATCTTCGTTTATCAAAAACACATAATCGCTAATTCCCTTTACACTATCGCTGTACAAATAGAAATTAGTAATAACTGGCTCATCCGACACTGCTGACGACGAAACCGAACCTTCCAAACAAGAGGTCAAACACCCCATCAACAACAAACCAAACAAATAAAATTTAATCTTCATATTTTCTACATTTTTTTAACTTGCAAAGTTAACCATTATTTTCCGATTTTACACTATTTTCGCCACATTTTTGCGTATAAATCATCATCACCACGCCCAAAACAAATAGTGGCACGCTCAACCACTGCCCCATATTCAATGCCATATCACGCTCAAATCCCACTTGCACCTCTTTCACAAACTCTACACAAAACCTAAATCCAGCTATCACCATCAATTGCAACGACACATAAAATCCCCATTTCACCGAATTATAACGCATTTTTCTAAACAACCAAGCCCCCATTCCAAACAACGCAAAAAAGAACACCGACTCATACAACTGCGCCGGATGGCGAGGCAACCCATCAATCACAGGAAACACAAAAGCCCAAACCACATCTGTCGGCGCGCCAACAATCTCCGAATTCATCAAATTCCCCAATCGTATAAATCCCCCTGCCAATGGCGTGGCCAACGCCAACCAATCCATTATCGGTAATATATCCAATTTCGAAAAACACTTAAACAAAATCAAAGCCAACATCAACCCCACAATTCCCCCATGACTAGCCAAACCATGATACCCCGTAAAGTAAAAATCACCCATTTCATCGACTCCCACAGGCAACAACATCTCCACCGGACGCGACAAATAATACTCTGGCTCATAACACAAGCAATGACACAATCGTGCACCAAGAAATATTCCCAAAAATGCCCAAATCACCAAATTCTCAAAATGCCTCTGCTCCACACCAAATTCCACAAACCGTCTCCTCACATACAATCCCGCCAACACAAGTCCTGTCGCAAACAACACCCCATACCACAACAAAGTGAAATTCCCAACCGACAAAATCTCCGTACTTGGCGACCATACAATCCAACAAAAATTCATACTATTTTCTTCCCTAAAAAATACACACTCTCAGTGTGTACTCGTTCCAAAATTTTCCTAAATTTAAATATACTATACAGCAACCTGCAAGCAACCCTCTCCTTACCTCAAAAATACACAATCTCAGTGTGTATCCACTCCCCCAAAAACACACATATTACAAAGAATTCACCATCCCCGGCACAGAGTCAATAATTCCAAAAAGTTCATCCAACGACTCCGCTCTCAACATCGCAATCCTCGTAGGTTTAAAATGGTCAATACCCTTAAACACCGGCGTCACTGCCAAATGTCTACGGCTATGCACAATCCCCTTTCGCTCATCGCCCAACCACTCTATCGACCTCAACACATGCTCTTTTATTATATCAATTTGCCATTGCATCTCGTAAGGCGCAATATGCTCGCCCGTTTGCAAATAATGCTTCACCTCCTCAAATATCCAAGGCCTACCAATCGACCCACGCCCAATCATCACAGCATCAACGCCATACTTATCAAAGCACTCACGCGCCCTCTCTGGCGTCGTCACATCGCCATTGCCTATAATCGGAATCCTCATACGCGGATTATTCTTCACCTCTCCAATCAACGTCCAATCTGCCTCTCCCGTATACATCTGCGCTCTCGTACGACCATGTATTGCCAATGCCTGAGCACCACAATCTTGTATCGCCTCCGCCAAATCAACAATAATCTTCGACCCATCATCCCAACCCAAACGAGTTTTCACAGTCACCGGTATCTTCACCGCCTCAACCACTGCTTTCGTGATAGCCAACAGTTTAGGCACATCTCTCAGCATACCCGAACCCGCACCTTTGCCTGCCACCTTCTTCACAGGGCAACCAAAATTCAAGTCCAAGATATCCGGACGCGCTTCTTCCACTATTTTCGCCGCCTCTACCATCGTGTCCACATCCTTGCCATAAATCTGTATAGCCACAGGTCGCTCCTCATCATGTATCGTCAACTTCTGCTCTGTACGCTTCACATTACGTATCAAAGCATCTGCGCTAACAAACTCAGTATAAACCATATCCGCCCCAAATCGTTTACACAACAATCTGAATGCCGGATCCGTAACATCCTCCATCGGAGCCAAAAACAAAGGCTCTTTACCGAACTCTACATTACCAATTTTCATACCTTTTTTAACTTTTACTTTTAAAGGTACAAAATTACAAAAAAAAATTCGTATCTTTGCACAAGAAAATTGAAAATTGAGAATTGAGAACTAAAAATTCAAACATTCCTCATTCCTCACTCCTAATTCATCATTAATTATGAACGAATTCCTCGAACTTGAAGAACGCATTGTAGCAATGCTCAAAACTGTTTTCGACCCCGAAATCCCAGTCAACATCTACGACCTCGGTCTCATCTATCGCATCGAAACCAACAACGGCGACGTCATCATCGACATGACCCTCACAGCTCCCAACTGTCCTGCTGCCGAATTCATTATGGAAGACGTCAAAATGAAAATCGAATCTGTCGAAGGCGTAAAATCCGTCAATGTCAACCTTGTATTCGAACCCGAATGGGACCGCTCAATGATGTCCGAAGAAGCCCAACTCGAACTCGGACTATTATAACAATAAATAAAGAAGACAAAAAAACATAATAACATAAACCCTTTTATGAAATTTATGTTATTCTGTCTTTTATATAAAAAATGAAACATTACTTCGTAGCAGACGCACATCTTGGCTCACGCCTATTCGACGACAATGACGCAAAAATTGCCCATTTCATCGAATGGCTCAACATGGCAACTGCCGAAGAATCCGAGATATACCTCCTTGGTGACATATTCGACTTTTGGTTCGAATTTGCCCATGCCATCCCACCTGGTTTCGACCGCCTACTCAATGCTCTACGCCAAAAGACCCAACAAGGCACTCGCATCCATTTCTTCTGTGGCAATCACGACCAATGGACCTATGGATACCTTCGCGACTACTGCGGACTTACTGTGCACAAAACAGGCGATTTCATCGATATCGAAGGCAAACGCTTCTATCTTGCCCACGGACACGGACTAGGCGAAAAACGTCGCACCACACTCATCTTAAATAGCATATTCGAAAGTTCCATAGCACAATGGCTCTTCCGCCACCTGATGATACCTCGTCTTGGCTATGCCTTTGGCTATCGTTGGAGTGCTCGCAACCGCAAAAAGCACGATTCCATCGAGAATACCAACCGCCACCACAACTACTACGAGGCACACACCACCGACTCCAACGCCTTCCAAGTCGAATGGGCAAAACAGTTCTCAACCGAACATCCCGATATCAACTACATCGTCATGGGCCACCTGCACCAAGAAATCAATATGCGACTCGGCTCTGGTTGCCAACTCCTCATCCTCGATGAATTCTACCAAAACTATGGCTACGCCATCTACGACGGCACCTATCTATGGCCCGAAAACTTCATCTCAATCGACTAAAAACACATAATAACATAACACAAAAAAGAAGATGCAATCATATGATTGCATCTTCTTTTTTATATAAAACAAACCTCTATTATAACCCCAAAGCTGATTCAATACGAAGAGGTATCTCAGTATTTTCCATTATACCAGTAAATCGATCAGCACATGGACCAAACGAATAGATTGGCACCATAGTACCCGTATGATCACCTGTATTAAACTGTGCCTCAACAGTTCTATCATCATACGAACCATTCATAATAGTCATACCTCCTGTTTCATGATCGGCAGTAATCACCACAAGTGTTTCACCATCACGCTCTGCAAAATCAAGAGCTACCTTAATAGCACGGTCGAAATCAAGCACCTCATCAACTACACCTTCAGTATTATTACCATGGCCTTGATAATCAATCTGCGAACCTTCAATCATAAGAAAAAATCCATCTCCACGAGCGTCAAGCGACTTAATTGCCAAATCAACTGCACAAGGAAGAAAATCTCCACGCTTACTAACCTGAGGCATATCATCATCTGCACACAAAGCACCAAAAGGCAATAGCACCGGAGCTTCAACAGAATCAATTGAATAAACTATATTATAATTAGCGCTACGAAGCGAGTCCGAATAATTCAAAGAATCTTTACGCACCTCAAAATTATTACGACCACCCCCCACAAAGAAATCAACACCCGAAGTAAGCATATCAGTAGCAATCTCTTCATACATACCACGATTGATTTGATGAGCATAAAACGAAGCAGGAGTTGCGTGTGTAATACGCACAGTAGCCACAAGACCTGTAGCATAACCAGCCTCTTCTGCCAACGAAAGCACCGATTTCACAGTTACCGAATCAGCATTCATACCAATCATACCATTATTAGTTTTATCGCCAGTAGCAAGAGCTGTGCCTCCTGCAGCAGAATCAGTAATATACGAACTCGCAGAATAAGTTTTAGCCAATCCAGTATGTGTACAACGTTCCACATTGAGTGTGCCACCATTAGCCGTCATGCCAGCATATAACTGATTTAAGCCCATTCCATCGCCAATTAGATAAATCACATTCTTTGGTTTACGATGTTGCGAAGTTGCAATCTGTTCCGATTTTTTACCACACCCCACCAAAACAGTAAGAGTGAATAATAAAAAAAATACCTTTTTCATATAGCCATAAAATTGTTTTTAATATTCTATCCTCTATAAAAAATCAAAGAGTAAAAATCAATCAATAATAAGTTCATCAGCAAGAGCCTCATGAGAATTAAGCTCTCTACGTATGGCTTGCAACTCTTTTTTGATTGACTGAAGATTATGTATCACTTTCATTCTACGCTCATCTACATCACGATATTTTGTCAAACGCTCATTCACACCTGTGAGAGTAAGATGCTGCTCTTCAATAAGGAACTTTATTTGCTCCAAAAGATCAATATCTTTCTGCACATAACGACGCACTCCACCCGCCGACTTTTGCGGACAAAGAGCATCAATCTCTTTCTCCCAAAAACGTAAGGTAGATGCCGGCAAATTAAGCTTCTCCGAAACCTCTTTTATTGAAAAATACTTCTTCTCCATTTTCTATACAACTACAATCAACCACAGACCTACTTATATATCTTAAGTTTTTGTCCAACACGGATTGTCGTAGAACTCAACTTATTCCATTTCTGAATATTCTTGACTGATACGCGGTATTTTTTAGCGATTCCACCGAGAGTATCACCACTTTTCACCTTATAATAGATAACCTCACCTTCAGACGGTTCAAACTTAACCTCGCGCGACACAAGTTCTGGCTTATAGGCTAAAATAGTATCACGATTAAGAGCATAAGAGTTGATATGCTCAAACGGAACTACAAGTGGATAAGGTTTAATATTACCTGGGATAATATCGTAACGATATTGTGGATTGAGAAACTGCAACTCCTCAAAAGGAATACCCACCGTTTCTGCAATCTGACGAAGATGCACACGATCCGACACCATCACCGTATCTGTTTGATAAACAAACAAAGGTTGCGCTGGACAAATATTATGCTCTTCATAGAAATTCATAATATAATTAGCGGCAATAAAAATCGGCACATAACTACGAGTTTCACGAGGAAGGTATGGGTATATTTCCCAAAAATTACGCTTACCATTAGCAATACGAATAGCTTTTGCCACATTGCCTGGACCACAATTATAAGCAGCAATCACAAGATGCCAATCTCCATATAATTTATATAAATCAGCAAGAAAACGAGCTGCTGCATCAGAAGCCTTGCGAGGATCACGACGCTCGTCAACCATACTATTCACTTCTAGACCATAAATTTTACCCGTACCAACCATAAATTGCCACAAACCCATTGCCCCAACTGGCGATTTAGCCTTAGCATTCAAAGCACTCTCAATCACAGGCAAATATTTCAATTCAAGAGGCACATTATGTCGCTCTAATGCCTCTTCAAACATAGGAAAATAATAGGCATTACCTATACCTAACATATATCCAACATTCTTTGGACAACGCGCATAACGCTCTATTTGCGACTTCACAACTTTGTTATATGTCATCTCCATCGCATGTGGCAACGACTGCAAGCGCACCATATAAACCGAATCCGAAAAATAAACTGCCGAACTATCTTCAACAAAACAATCTATCTTAAATGATTTTTCAAGAAAATAATCGTGCAAAACACCATCAAATGGCAAATTTAGAATTGAATCTGATTCAAAAATTGAATCAAGAGTAGCAGTTGAAAATTGAGAATCAATAATTGAATCCGAATTAACCGAAAGAGAATCTTGTGCTATTACAGCAATAGACCAAAACAATGAAACTACTATGTATAAAAATTTCTTCATCTTTAAGCACTACAACTTTATGTTTTTATTTAATTAATTAAAAATAAATTTGCATCTGACACCCCGCAGTTGGTGTACTTGTATGAGGTTCAAAATCAATTTTTGGTCGAACTTTCATCGAAAGGTCTGTCGAAATATCAAACCCTGCTAATTGAGCATCCACATATGCATCTATCACCGACAACGCATAAACCGCCACACCTACAACAATAAATATATCTCGATAACGACGATAATTATCCATCTGATTTTTTACGTACGATCCAGCATTAGATTCAGGATAGCCTTGTGGTATAAGCAAAAGGTGAGAATTTGTATTTGGGTCAGTATCTGTATAGTCAAGATAACCTTGTTTATATTCACCATAATACCCTCCAAAATAAGTAATCGCATAAGCTACACCAACTGCTCCACCATATATAATTGGCAATTTCCAATACTTGCGATTATAAATTTGTCCTGCACCAGGGAATGTCAATCCCAACCAAAGACTCATGTTTGGATCTGGCAAAAAATTAGCTCGAGCCAAACTACGCTGTTCTTTACGCATCTGTTTCGCAATCTTTGCCGAATCCTCTTTTACAAGAAGTGTATCTAATTGAGGATTAAAAATTAAAGATTGATAACTCAAAGTGGTATCAGAATTAAGAACCGAAGGCCCTTGAGTCTTTGACACAAAAATTGAAGACAGAGAGTCTTGTACTGAAAATTGCGCATTATCTGATTGTGCTTGTAGCAATCCTGCCACAAACAAACAAATAAATAATATGTATCCTCTCAATATTCTCACTATTAATTTATGTGAACTTCTAAGTAAGATGCTATAATTTATCGCCTATATCTTATCAAACAACGACATCAAACGCAATAAATCATCGTCAGAGTCAAAAGGGATTGTAAGTTTACCCTTACCATTCTCGTTATACGACAACTTTACCTTAGCATTAAACTTATCTTTCAATTCACGACAAAGAGCATCATACTCCTCTGGCATAATAACACGCTCTTTATCTTTCTTCACTGGTTGCTCAACATCACCTCCTATAGCAGCCAAACGAACCAACTCCTCAGTGCGACGCACAGATGCTCCCTCTGCCAACACTTGATTATAAATACGCAACATCTGCTCTGGTTCTTCTACACTAACCAACGCACGAGCATGCCCCATATCAATCTTCTTATCTTTCAAGCCCATTTGTATTTCAGCAGGCAATTTAAGCAAACGAAGATAATTAGTGATAGTAGCTCGCTTTTTGCCTACGCGCTCTGCCAAAGCTTCTTGCGTAAGACCAAGCGTTGCCACAAGACTATTATAACTCAACGCTATTTCTATAGCATTCAAATCCTCACGCTGAATATTCTCAATCAGAGCCATCTCCATCACCTGCCCATCATCCACATCACGAATATAAGCAGGTATTTTGTCCAACCCTACCAATTTAGAAGCACGATAACGACGTTCACCTGCAATGATTTGATAATTATCATCCGAAATCTTACGCAAAGTGATAGGGCTAATAATACCATTAGCACGAATAGAAGCAGCCAACTCTTCTAGAGCCTCATCATCAAAATCAGTACGTGGTTGATTTGGATTTGGATGTATTTTACTAATTTCTATCTCATTAAATAACGTAGAGCCCACCGCCACAACTGGTTCCGTTTCAATCAACGCACTGAGTCCACGACCTAAAACTTGTTTTTTCATATAATAAATATTTAGTAGCGAGTAACGAAACTTGCCATTCCTCACTTCTCATTCCACATTAATTATTTTACCCCTTATTAATCAACTCTTTAGCAAGTTCAATATGATTTTGTGCTCCACGCGAATCCGGATCATACACAATTGCTGGCTGACCATACGAAGTTGCCTCAGAAAGTTTCACATTACGCTGAATAACAGTATTGAACACCATATTCCCGAAATGCTTACGCACCTCCTCTGCCACTTGATTCGCATAACGCAAACGAGCATCAAACATAGTAAGCAAAAAACCTTCAATATTCAATGCAGGATTGAGACCACTTTTAATAATTTTGATAGTATTCAACAATTTACCAATACCCTCAAGAGCAAAATACTCACATTGCACAGGTATAATCACAGAATCGGCAGCTGTGAGGGCATTCACTGTGATAAGACCCAACGACGGAGAGCAGTCGATAATTATATAATCATACTTGCCCTTCTCACTCAAAAGCATATTCCGCATACATTTCTCACGATTATCAAGATTAAGCATCTCGATTTCAGCACCCACAAGATCAATATGCGAAGGTACTATTTTCAAACCATCAATATCAGTATCGAACGTAGCATCTTCAACCTTCACCTCTCCAATCATACATTCATACACAGTTGTTTTCAACTCTTTAATATCCACACCCAAACCCGACGAAGCATTAGCTTGAGGGTCTGCATCTATTAGAAGCACTGTTTTACCTTCACGTGCCAACGATGCCGAAAGGTTGATACTTGTGGTAGTCTTACCTACACCACCTTTTTGATTTGCTATTGCTATAATTTTTCCCATAATTCATATTTTTTTCAAAGCAAAAATAACAAATATAACATCTTCCAAATTTGTTATTTTGCCTTTTCTAAGTTTCTTTCTATTACTTCTATTATTTTACTTGAATGTAAACTTTCAAGACAACGATAGTCACCATATTTGCATTTACAATCGGAATGAGCTGTACAAGGTCGACACGAAAAATCCACACCTACACAATTATCCATAGATTGCTTCCAACCGAGAAAACCCGAGTAGGGATGAGTAGCCCCCCACACACTCACCACTGGCACCGCCATCAATGATGCTAAATGCATATTCGCCGAATCCATACAAACCATCACATCTAAATAATTCATAAGAATAAGCTCGTCATTCAATTGCAAATTGGTATGCACTGCATAAACATTATCATACAACGACTGCCAATCCGACAACAACTCATTCTCCATCTCGCCTGCACCAAAAAGAAATATCTTTACATTTGGTTGTTTATCAAAATGCGCTATGATATTTTTCATTTTGCGAAAAGGAAGAGTCTTACCTCGTGCTATAGAAAATGGCGCTATACCAATCCAACTCCCTTGCTTTTCACCATACAACAATTTAATCTTATCTTGTTGCTCCAATGAGGGCTCAAAGAGTTTCACAAACGAATCATTTACTTTCAATCTCACCTTAGCATACAAACGGGCTTGACGATCAAAAATTGTGGGTATTGCATGATATTTTTCCGCACCCTTTTGAATTAAATGTCGTTGTTCCACACGAGCAAAACCTATTTTTAAAGTCTTAACCCCAGACAAAACAAACAAACGGGCAATCATACGAGTGCGCCATGAGCACTGCATATCAAGAACAATATCAGGTCGCAAATCTTTCAACTGCTTATACAATCGCCATACACCCATAGGCGTTTTATGCTCACCTCTAATATCTCCACCCACAAAAGTCACACGTGGCAATTTATCAAACAACGGCTGCAAAAAACCCCTACTAAGCACCACAAATTCATGCTGAGGATAATCATTCACAAGGCCCAAAAGCTGTGGAACAATTGCCGCAACATTACTAATCGACGAAAAGCAAGTTATCAATACTCTCATAATAAAACCTTTAGCATCTACTCGTTTTTACATGCAAATAGAATGCAAAAATAACAATTTTTCTTGAATGTTCCACGCAATTTTATCTTAAAAATATTAACAAGATATTAACAAAGATTTTGACATACCAAATCAACCATTCCTACAACAAATAAAAATATCAACAACAGATAATTATGTATGAAAAAACACAAATAATATATTGATTTCAAATATTTTTTTGTAACTTTGCGAACTCTGACTAAATATCCACCAAAAATAATACTGTATATGAAACGTATAGCTCTATTTCTTTCTATTTTTGTCACTGCTTTTGCTCAATTTACCTTAGCACAAAGCCGCGATATAATTCGTGAAGACTTTGATTCGCTCACTAATGCAATCCCTTTGGGATGGAGCAATTCCGACCACACACTGTCGAATCCTATGTATAATTGGCAATATTATGCCCCAGGGTATGGCGATGATGGCAAGTGTCTACGTTTCAACTCATACACTTCACGAAGTGGCGAAATATCTAAACTCAAAACCTACTCGTTCGCCCTCACTACCGAGCAAGTACTCCGTTTCAAATTTCGCAACCCTACTGGAGGCGATTTATCTGTATATCTCTCGGTGGATGGAGGTGCTACTAACGGAAACCTTCTCGAATCTAACCTACAAGCATACGATTGGACTGAACGCGAATATTCTCTCGCAGCATTTACAGGACAAACCAACTGTTGCATCGTGTTCCAATCAACATCCAACGCTGGTAGTGGCGATGCCTTTCACTACCTCGATAACGTAGTGGTTGAAGATATTCCTCTTTGCTCTTATCCTCAAAACATAAATCTACTATCGGTTACCGAACGCTCTGCTATGTTACTATGGAATTTATCAGGCATAGGAGGACAACCCGAACAATATCGCTTAATGATATATGACACAAAAACCAAATTGACAGATACAACACTATTCGATGCAGAAGAATTGACATACGAAATAGAAAATCTTGTACCAAATCGCTCATACGAAGCTGTACTTCAGGCCTATTGTGGTGTTGGTCGTGGATATAGTCAAGAGTCAGAACCTATAGAATTCACTACCATGTGCGAACAAGTATCAATACCATGGAGTACTACGTTCGACAATGAAACCACAGACCTACCTGAATGTTGGACAACCGACCGCAACAATCCCAAAGCAACAAAGGTGCAAAACAAAATTGCCTATGACAATATTGGCAATGCGCTATGCCTCACAGCAACAACATCAAACGGCGCTTTCGTAGCTACTCCTATACTAAATCATGCAGCTAACGACCTTGACATTAAAATGAAGTTATATGCCGCCAAAGGTACAGCGTTCTCAGTTGGTATTATGACCGAACCATCAATGCCCGAGACATTTGAGGTACTATGGCGCGATACTATACAAGTTGACAATAGCTGGATAGAATATCGTCGTCCTACTATCACTTCTCTTGGTTACTCTGCATCAGACCACGCAGCTTTAGCCATTGCTCTTGATGCTGGCGTTGTAGCTACACTATATGTAGACGACATCAATGTAACGGATGCTCCTACTTGTATGTATATAGATAACCTACGATACCTAACTTCGTCGGATACCACAATTACTATTGATTGGCATGAATATCAAACTGCAGATGCTTACGAAGTGGAAATTACCGACAACAATGGCGTTATCTCTTACGAAACCTCATCGACCAAACCATTTATCGTAACAGGTCTCACTCCCGATACACAATACTCACTTCGCATCCGCTCGATTTGCAGCAATGAACGTGGCGAATGGTCAAACTCTATCGAAGCTCGCACTATGTGTATGCCTCGCGAACCAATATTTGTCGAACAATTTGCCACAGGTAGTATACCTACTTGCTGGATATCAAAACAAATCGTAGGTAGCAACAACACAGGAAAATATAACTACGGTGATGCCGCATGGTACACTTCATCGTCAAAAACTCACTCTGCCGGAGCTGCTTTGGCCGCTCGCAGATCATATGCTGGTATACGCACTCTACTCACAACTCAAGCCATAGAAATCGACCGTGCAAGTAAATACGACATGCGTTTTTGGTTCTATCGCGAATCTATGACAGGTTCAGACTCTATTATTGTTTGGGTAAACAATCGTCCTGACTTAATCGGTGCTACTTGTCTCGACACACTATGCAACAACATTAACAATGCCGACAAAGTAACCTCTTCTGGTTGGTATAAATACGAATATAACATTCCTCTTCAAGGCACCACCTACATCTTGTTCGAAGCCGTAGCTGGGTATGTCAAAATCATGTATATCGATGATCTAGAGGTTTTCCTTGCTCCTACTTGTCGCAAAATCAAAAATATAAAATGGATTGGCGAAACTACACACAGCGGCACATTAGGTTGGACCAAAGCTGTAGACGAATCACAATGGATTATAGACTACACCATTAACAACAACCACTACACCGATACTGTAGACCAACCACAATACGAAATCAATGGTTTAGAACCTGCAACACAATATACCGTAAGCGGCACAGCACGCGCCTATTGTGGAGGTACAGATATGGGTGAAGCTGTAGACTTCACATTCTCGTTCATGACACTATGCGAGGCTGTAACAGAATTCCCATTCATCGAGGGTTTCGAAAACCAAATGTTCCCTCCTAAGTGTTGGTCACAATGGCAAATTGCATCTGCCGACATACTCGATTCAACAGCACAAGGCTGGGGCCGCAATGTGCAACTTACATCCTATATCCACAATGGTGTAGCTTCAGCACAGTTATACAACAAGCCAGATGGTTATCGCCACATACTAGTTACTCCACAGCTCGATTTCGGCGAAGGAGGATATCGCCTCACATATTGGCACTATCGAAATACGGCTTCTCCTATACGCCAAAAAGAAGGCTTACACATATGGATTAATGACACACCTTCTACCGATGGAGCTCGTGAACTACTATACATAAAAAGCAATAAAATAATAGAACCTTACGAAGACGTAATTGGCTTTTATAAATATCGCGTTGATATTACCGAAGGAGGATTAAAGTATATCATATTTGAAGGTATATCGGAAGGTGGCACAGCTACATTCATCGACGATATTGAAATCAAACCTATACCGATGTGCGACGAAGTTCGCAAATTTGGAGTAGTTCACAGATTACATAATGAGGTAATGCTTGATATAGAAGATGAGGGTGTTACAGAATGGGAAGTGTCATACGGCATAGGCAATTTTTTACCTAATGATGGGTCTATCGCTCAAAGCAATAACCAAGCAAATGGTCGCCTTACAATCACCAACCTCCAACCATCTACTACATACAAAGTTTATGCACGTCGTGTATGTGGTGATGCACGAGGTGAATGGACAGAAGAACCAATTGAAGTGACTACATTATGTGAACCTATCGTAGTGAATAAAACTCAAGAATGGGTAGAGGGATTTGAAGATTATGCGTTGAATGCTACTATCCTTGGTTGCTATTTGCAAGAATATAATGTGTCGACAAGTCGCGAACTAAAGGCCTATGCCACTTACGACGAAATTGACTATAACTTCGACAATGTGTGGTACACAATTACGCCTTATGCTGGTACACGCTATGCATTTGCCACAGAATACAATAGCGATAACTGGCTATTTGCTTATGTAGACCTCGTAGCTGGCGAAAACTACGAACTATCGGTAATGGCACGACATGGCAATGCCACTACTAATATTCCAACTAACGTATCACTTGCCTATGGCAATGCTCCTACGGCAGATAGTATGAGTACATATATCGTGAGCAACATACAAGTAGATGGCATGTGGACTCAAGTACTTGGAGCATTTGAAGTACCTCAAGATGGTAGATATTTTGTAGGCATTCACCTCGTTAATCCAGATTACTACGAAAAGGCTGCTCTCGACAACATACGACTAAGAGTAAGCAATTGCGTTATGCCAACATCAATGTCAGTGTCACGCACTACAAATGATAAAGCTGTAATCAATGTAGTAACACTTTCAGATAGTATCCGTATTGCTGTGGCAGATGCACCTTTCAATCCTGTTAGCGACGAAGCCAATATCTATAATCACGCTGTAAAAGTAACTGGCACAGAATATACAATCAATGGTTTACAACCTAATAAAAAATACTACTTCTCAGTGCGTGGAACATGTGGCGAATATAAAAGCGACTGGATGAGAGTAGATTCTTTTGAAACTCGCTGTTTGCCTATAACTTTGCCTTTAATTGAAACATTCGAAGGTGCTCCAACCGACAATTTCGACTGCTGGAGCATAATAGGTTCTGGTTCGGGAGATAAATCTACCAACACTAAATATGCTGGCAATACTGGCTATCGTGCTAATGGTGTAACACTCATTTCGCCCGAACTCAATGTAGAATCTCTCGAAGAGTATATGCTCACAGGATGGGCTTATACGTTAGGTAACAAGGTATCATTTGCCGTAGGCGTGATGTCTGACCCTAATAGCCTTGAAACTTTTGAGCCTGTCACTACCATCACAATACATGAACGCACGACTTGGACACAATTCTTCTCGTTCTTCTCTTCTCTCTCTAACGATGACTTTTCCGAAGTTCGTGATGCAAAATATGTTGCTATCGTAATACCTAATGACGTAGACTTCTATTTCGACAACATCCGCATTGAACGTACCGTAATATGTCCTAACGTTAGCGAAGCTACAATATCAAACATCACTTCTTCATCGGTTAATATTTCATGGATAGTGAATGGTATAGAGAATCAATGGCAAGTACAAGCCTATACTGCAGATGGCAAATTGGCAGTAGACACTATAATTAAGAATACAACCAACACTAAACTCTCATCTTTCAACTGCCAAATATCTAATCTTCAGCCTTCGCAATACTACGATTTCTATGTCACAGCACTATGCTCCGATGTAGATCAAAGCGTTGTTAGTTATGCTGGTGGTGTACGCACACTTTGTCGCGAAGTAATGCCATTGCCTTATGCCGAAGGAATGGAAGGGGCTGAATACATAAACGATTTATGTTTCTCATACATCAATAATAAGGCTGAATATCCGTCTGTATCGCTCGACAAAGCTCTATTTGTGATGGGAGGCAAACAGGCATTGGAGCTCACCATGTCAGCTACAGAACCTTTGTGCGTTATTATGCCTACCTTCGAAGTCCCAACCAACCAATTGCGAATCTCTTTCGACTATCGCAACGAAACCGCCGATATTCGTTGGAACACCAACCTTATGCTTGGTGTTATTAGTGATGCCAACGACATTACTTCTTTCGACACTTTACTAGTACTACCTATGAAGGTCGACAGCACTCGTGTTTACTACTATTTCGACTCAATTCCTGAGGCAAAAGCCAATGCTCGTATCGCATTCTGCTATGGACCAGGTCCTATCAACAATCGTAGTTGTGCTATCGACAATATTCTAATCGAAGAGATACCTAATTGTATAGAACCAGCCAAAGAAATTGAGGTGATAAACATCACCGATACCTCTGCTAAATTCAAAATAGACCCACGAGGCACAACTTCAATCGAATACAAAATAGAGAATATAACTAGTAAAGAAGAAATAATAGGTAATTCTTCTCTTTCAACTTCAAATTCAACACTACTCGTTTCAAATTTATCTCCTCGCACCTACTACAACCTATACATACGTTCTGTTTGTTCAGAAGAGAAGAAAAGTCCGTGGGTCGGCCCATTGACATTCCGCACAAATTGTCTTGATGGCACTACTACGCCATGGATCGAAACTTTCGAAGACTATACCGACATATCGCAATCATGTTTCATCACCATAGGGGCAGACAAGAACAACAATCCAGCTTCAACGGTCACCACCCAATCGACCAACATCTTGTTAGGATCAGGACGTTATGCTAACCGTGGCCAAAAAGGTATGCTAATGTCATTAGCTAAATACCGCGAACTATATGTAGCATTACCTCGTTTCGACACACCAATATCTGAGTTAAAACTCCTATTCGATTACTATAGCGAAGAGCATGATGGAGTGACTGCCGATTTGATTCTTGGCGTAATGACCAACCTCAACGATGTGCTCACATTCAAACAGCTAAACGCCTATGGCACGACTAACGGATTTACCACTATACGCGAATCATTCGAATCGCTCCCAGCCGAATACGACAATGGATACTTAGTTTTCAAATGGTGCAACTTCCACGAAGAGTGGTCTGCTGGTCCTACCTATTATGCCTATTGTGCGCTCGATAATATAAAAATTGAATCGAAAGCCACATGCTTTGGTCCTGAAAACATTAAAATAGAATCTATATCTGACACATCAGCAACTTTCTCATGGTCACAAATAGAAGATGTAACAAACTTTGAGTACAGATTACAACTTGCCGACAATAGAAATCAGATTGTTGATAGTGGAGCTATATTCAACACTCAACTTTCAACATCCAACTTAACTCCAAGTACAAATTACCTTCTATCGCTCCGCACTCTTTGTAACGACACTCTCTATTCTGATTGGACAGAATTTAATTTCCGCACATTGGCATTACCTCCTGTGCTACCTTATCGCGTCGATTTCGAAGATAACGAAGCCTACAATTGGACATTAATTAATGGTTCACAAACAAACAAATTGGTAATAGGATCGGATACTATGGCTGTGCACTCAGGCAATAAAGCGTTATATGTATCACACAATGATTCTGACTATTTCTACTACTTTGAATATGCTTCAGATGTACATGCCTATCGTCCTATTCGTCTCAATGCAGGAGAATATATCTGTGAATTTGATTGGCGTTGTGCTGGTGAGGATACTCGCGACTATGGTCGAGTATACCTTGTGCCTACAGCACAAAAAATCGAGGCAGGCATAGCTATTGCAGCTCAAGCATATGTACCTACAGGATGCATAGCTATCGATGGCGGAATCCACCTCAATGAGCAACCTACATGGAAACATAAAATAGTAGAATTCTCGATTAACGAACCTACATTCTACAATCTCGTTGTATCTTGGCACAACAATAATGCCGATGGCACTACACCTCCATTTGCAATCGACAATCTCACAATACGCGAGGCAACATGCTTACCAGTGTCTAATCTACATGTGTCGGCAATAGATGATATAAGTGCTACTATCGTATGGGATTCACAAAACGAATCAACTAATTACGAATATAGAATACAAAACACTTATAACAAAGAAGAAATCGCAAACGCCCAAATACAAATAGCAAATGGCTCTCAACTATCTATTCATAACCTATCGCCTACAACAACCTATACTTTTGCTATCCGCGCCCTATGTGACAACAATGATATATCGCAATGGCGAGAAATCACTTTCACTACCGAAAAAGTAGCAGCAACTGCTCCTTATACTACGGGATTTGAAACAAAAGCCGATAATGATGAATGGACTATCCTCAATTGGGGCAACAATCAATTCATCGTTGGCCCTGATGATGAAGCAGTAAACAGTGGCGACTCAGCACTATATGTACATAGCAAACAGGACTCTTATGCAGTAAGTTACAACTATGTACGCAATGCAAGCTACACCTATGAGACTCAATATATCTATGCTTATCGTTTAGTGGAATTCGAACCAGGAACCTATTATATCGACTACGACTGGAAATCTGAAGGCAAAGAAAATGAAGACTTTGCACGCGTATTTCTTGCCCCTACATCGGTGGCGATAGAACCAGGTAAAACAATCGATATGTCGCAAGTAATTGCTCTCGACCGTGGAGCTATGTATGGTTCTACAACATGGAGTCGTCAAGGTGGTGTGTTAATTACCAACGACACCGCAAAATACAAACTTGTAATAGCTTGGCAAAATGAGATAGATGGCACCTACTACACAGGGGCTCTGCCTGTAGCTATCGACAATATCAACATCACTCGTCTATCTTGTAATGTAATAGACAATATTTCACTTGTTGAATTAGGTTCTACGGATGCTACCATTGAATTCACCAACCTCAATGGTACGGGAGAAGTAAGGTATTACTTATCTAAAACAAATAATTATACCGAAGCTATACTAACAGCTACTACTTCATCCAACAACATAACTCTCTCTTCTCTTGATGCCAACACCACATACTATCTCTTCCTTCAAGCACTCTGTGACGAAGGCGAATCACCTATGCGAGAGATTGCGTTCACAACAACCAAATACCAATATCAAGTTCCATTTAATGCCGACTTTGAGTCGGATGACGACAACACTCGCTGGACATTTGTACATAGTTTTGGTTCTAATAAGTTTGTGATAAATAGCGACCCACAAGCCGTCAATCTTGGCGAAAAAGCGCTTTATATATCAAATGGAGACTCAACATACAAATATGTCGACTACGAACGTAATGTAACAGCCTATACATCATTGTCATTTGCCGAAGCAGGCGAATATGTAGTTAGTTTCGACTACAAAGTAAAAGGTGAAACGAATGGCGACTATGCGCGAGTTTTCCTTGCATCTACTACATCCAAACTGGCAGAAAACACTCGTTATCCATTCAACGACCTACGTTCAGACTTTATTGCTCTCGATGGAGGTCATGGTTTATGTTCTGATACAGCTATTTGGCGCAACCAAACTATGGTATTCGATGTAGCCGTGGCAGGCAACTACAATCTTGTTGTCACTTGGCACAACGACCAATATATCAATGGTAATCCTCCTATTGCCATCGACAATATCATCATTCGTCGCAACACATGTAAGGCTATCGACGAAGTTATTCTCCACGAGGTAGCAGATGTAACAGCTACTGTGGTTGTACCTTATGAGCATCAAGCGCAACTATTCGAATATCGCATCAGTCTCAACTACGATCCAGACAAGGCATTCCTATCGGGCACTTTTGTTGGCGACACCCTTCGTCTCACCGACCTCAAGCCTAACACCACGCAATATCTATTCCTACGTGCCAAATGCTCGGATGCAGACTATTCTTTGTGGAAAATGATAGAAATATCTACCTACTGCGATGATATTATCCGCGTGACTAAGACTCAGCCTTATACCGACAATTTCGAATACAACGATATTGATCCATGCTGGCTCGTGTCGCAAGCCCCTCGTTCTTCAGGTCAAATCAGTATGCTTTCATCATTAGAAACTATTGTATTAAAGGCTACGAATGATGTAGATGTGCGTCTCACCCGTCCATTCTACCTAGAGGCAGGACGTCGTTATGAGTTGAGCATTAAATCGCGCCAACGCGAATTGCTCGAAGACTCACGCATAGGATTTGTGGCTGGCTACAAAGGTAAATACGACACTCTAGCACAACATACAGTGACCCAAGCATATGAATACTACGATGCAACATTCACACCTATGCAATCAGGTGTATACGAACTCGGTGTGAGAATCTTCACCCCTTGGTGGTGCAACAACTCAACTACCTATCTACTTACTATTGATGAATTTGAAGTTAAAGAAGTACTTTTATCAAAACCCGAAAATTTCTCTGCCGACTACATCTCTTCTACCGAAGTTGATCTAAGTTGGAAAGCTGATGGTTTGGCAGATTCACATCAAGTGCAATTGCTCATCAATGGTTCAGTAGTAGCCGATACAATTGTGACTGACACAACAGTAGGATTCGATGGATTGAAGAACTCTACTCTATATGATGCTCGCGTGCGTGGATTGCTCACTTTGGCTGGCGACAGTTCAAATTGGTCGACACTATCGTTCCGCACTCACTGCGATGTAGTAGCTTTGCCATTCCGCGAAAACTTTGAATCGTCAGGCAACAATTTACCAAACTGTTGGACCACAGCTTCTACACTCGACGAAGAGATGCGTGATTGGAGCGTAACCGAAAATTATAACGGCAACAAGATGGCTACAGTCAATACCTCATTAGCTCATGGTTATGCCGTACTACACACTCCACTTCTTTTTGTCGATAGCGATATCTACTCATTATCGTTCTGCTATAATGTCAACATCGGCAACGATGAATATTTCGTAGCTCGTATCAGCGACGACTCAGGCTATTCGTTCAATGATACCATACTTATGTCGACTCAAACTCTAGGTTGGGATACTCTAGAATATGACCTATCGGGCTATGCTGGCAAAACAATTATGATAGAATTCAAAGTACGCTCGGTGCGTGATAATAGCTACTCACAACAAGTAAATATCGATGATATAAAGATTGTATGCCGCAGTAGCAGCGAAGTAACATTCACCGACCACATCTGCTGGGGTAATCGCTATCGCAATTATGGATTTGATATTGAGACAAGCAAACTCAACTTCGGTCTCAACCGCATCGAAATGTTGCGTGAATCGCAAGCCGAAGGGGAATGCGACACGCTTAAAGTGCTCAATCTCCATGTCGACCCTGCAGGCACATTCTATCTCAACGACACTATCTGTCCTGGCGATGTGTACAACGAAGGTGCCTTTGCTGGATACAACCTCACCGAAACAGGCACTTATCTCAGTGAACCTCTTGTATCTTCATGTGGCTGCGACTCTATAGTGCGACTCTATCTCGTAGTGCAAGCCAAACGCCATGTGATTAATGCCTCTATCTGCGAAGGAGAAGTATACGAATTTGCAGGAAAACAACTCACCCAAACAGGCATCTATGTTGACACTATTTCGTACTGCGAATTCTCTACACTCAACCTTGTAGTACATCCTAAATATTTCTATCATGGTGATACTATTTGCGAAAACACCTATTTAGAATGGGAAGGAATGCAACTCAACAAAACAGGTCGTTATGAGCGCACATATCTCAATCGTGAAGGTTGCGACTCTATCGAGGTCATGAATCTTTGGGTGATACCAGAACACACATCTCTCGATGTCACTATTTGTCAAGGTACAACCTACTATTTCGGAGGCAAAGAACTATCTGCACCAGGCACATATCGTGACTCGCTCGTCAACTTCCTTGGATGCGACTCTATTATCACACTACATCTATCTATATCTGAGCCTGCGCGTAGTCATTTCAATGATTATGTGTGCCAAGGCTATGAATATGTAGGCTATGGATTCCATGTATCTGGCATTGTTGGCGATACACTCCTACAACGCACCACAAGCACTCTCGAAGGTTGCGACTCTATCATCGAGCTCTTTGTGACATTCTATCCAACCTATACTATCGACACTACAATAGTGATAGCATCTGGCGATGTATACGAATTTGGCGAACAAACACTCACCAAGGCAGGCAACTATAGCGAGACATTCGTCTCATCGGCAGGTTGCGACTCGGTGGTTAACCTCACACTCGTGGTCGGCACCGCCATCGAAAACATCAACTCTATGCCATTAGTCATAGTGCCTAACCCAGTTAAGGCAAATAGTTCATTCGTCATTCAAGCGGATATTACACAACATCTATGCGATGGTGTCATTGTCGAAGTATTTAATGCTATTGGCCAACGTGTTTATAGAACAGAACCAACACAATATCCTATTGCAATAGATGCTACCCCTACACGTGGTGTATATCTCGTCCGTCTTACAACAGCAGATGGTTCTATCTATCAAAACAAGCTCATTGTCGAATAAAACAAGTTGATATTCCTCCTTGTGAGGCACAAAAAAATCTTCATTCTGTCATGGCAGAATGAAGATTTTTTCATTAAATATATATTGTATAATTAGAATGCGTTGATGATAGCGCAGAAGTCGTCGGCTTTGAGTGATGCACCACCGATAAGACCACCGTCGATATCTGGGTTAGCGAAGAGACCTGCTGCGTTTTTAGCATTACAGCTACCACCATAAAGGATTGATGTGTTGTCAGCCACCTCGTTGCCATATTTTTCAGCAATAAGGCTACGGATGTAGGCATGAATTTCTTGTGCTTGCTCAGGAGTAGCAGTGAGACCTGTGCCAATAGCCCAAACTGGTTCGTATGCGATAACGAGTTTGCCGAAATCTTCAGCTGAAAGGTTGAATACAGAGCCCTCGAGTTGTGCTTTCACCACTTCGTTTTGGCGGTTAGCTTCGCGTTCTTCTTTCACTTCGCCAATGCAGAAAATAGGACGGAGGTTGTTAGCCAAAGCCAATTGTACTTTTTCGCGAAGGATTTCGTATGTTTCGCCATAGTAGGTACGGCGTTCAGAGTGACCAATGATACAGTAAGTTGCGCCAGTAGAAGCTACCATTTCGGCAGAAACCTCGCCAGTGTATGCACCAGAAGCGTGGTCAGCACAGTTTTCGGCAGCAACAGCAATTGGAGAACCTTTGACCAACTCAGCCACAGTTGCAAGGTGGATGAATGGAGTGCCGATAATTACATCGCAATTAGGATTAGAGACTTTTTCTTTCAATTCAGCAGCTAATGCTACACCTTCTTGCAGGTTTTTGTTCATTTTCCAGTTACCTGCTACAATGTTTTTTCTCATATTCTTAGATTTTTAATTGTTATTTATTTTGCAGTATTTCCAATTAGGGTTGAATTTATCTACGACTTTTGCACCTTCGAGGATGACAACACCAGGATTAGCGCGTACCATAGTTTTGAGTTGAATTGGGTCGGTTAGTGCAAATTGATATGGCAAATTGTGCTCTTGTCTAAACTCATCAATCATATCAGATGAGGCTGTAAGCACGAGGAATTCGGCACCTTCGACTTGTGCTTTGTCATAGAGTTGGCGCACATTGTCGAGATACTTAGTCTTGGCTTTGTGCAAATCATACATTACTACAAGGTATGTTCGACCTTCGCGATAAAGGATGTCGTAGGTGAGGTCGTCGCCTTCGGGAGTGATAATAGAGAAGTCGTGAATTGGAGGTTCTTCGCCTTTAACAATCAACTCACTACGTTGTTCCACGAATGTCCAAGTAGAGTCGTTGTAAGGCGCATCTTGCAATTCGAATTCTTGTTCTACTCCATCGCGACTATAGATGAAAGTAGTGCGATATTGGTCGCGCACGGCCCCTTCGGGAAGTTCCATACCTTCGAGGATATCGTTGCCTATTTTATAAGGGCGGAAGTCGATAATAGGAAGGTTGCAAAGCGAATGAATACCAATGGCTATTGGAATCAAAGCACAAAGAGCAGTCGCCACACACGATGGGATAGGCATCAACCACACACGACAACATTTCTTATGCAACATCCAAATGACAAGGATCAACACATCGAGAACAATGTTTTTCCAGAAAGTTGCCCAATTGGAAATCACGATTGCATCGCCAAAACAGCCACAGTCGGTCACAGGATTTTCAATAGCAATCCACAGTGTGAGAGGAGTCATAGCCACCATCAACAGAGTGGATAGCCAAAGACCAAGTTTGAGATTGACATTCACAATCAACAATGCCCCTGCCAAAAACTCGGCAGTTATCAATGCAAAAGCTGCCACCAAAGCAAGTTCGGAGAAAAAACTGAGCCCCATCACTTCAAGATAATCTTGAATTTTATATGTGGTGCCAAGTGGATCAATGGCTTTAACAAAACCAGAGAAAATAAAAGTCAAACCAACTAAAAGACGAGAGACAAGAGATAAAATCTTAACTATTGTCGGACATTGATTATTCATTATATCATCAAATTTGTTGTATCATATAGAAAATCGCATAGTTAAGCATATCAAAATAGTTGGCATCTACGCCTTCTGAGATAAGAGTTTTGCCATTATTATCTTCGATTTGCTTAGTGCGATGTATCTTCATGAGGATAAGGTCGGTGTATGACTGAGTGCGCATCTGACGCCAAGCCTCATCATAGTCATGATTTTTGGCAATCATGAGATTCTTTGCTTTGAGCATATATTTGTCATACATCTCAAGTGCGCGTTCAACAGGGAGGTCGTCGGTTTCGGCATATCCCAACTCCAATTGTATCAAAGCAATGATACAATAGTTGATGATGCCAATTAGCTCAGGACGAATACCTTCACCCACCATCGAAGTACCTTTGATTTCCAACGAACGGATGCGGTTGGCTTTGATAAAGATTTGATCGGTAAGACTTTCAGGGCGCATGATACGCCATGCAGCCCCATAGTCTTTCAATTTCTTTTCATATATCGAGCGGCATTCAGCAGCCGATTTATCGAATTGTTGTTCAGTCAAACTCATAGATTAATCGTTTACTGGGTGATATTTAGAATCGGCTACAGCCTCAACCACGTTGATGATATAGTCTCCCATTTTCTCACATTCACCAATTGTGTCTATATATGTAGTAGCAGTTGGATAGTCGTAAAGGCCTTCGTTGACAGCCACCACATTTTGCAATTTCAACTGATTGCGATAGTTATTTATTTCGTTTTCAATATTTTGAGCCACATTCACGCTTGATTGATCAATATGTTCAAGACCAAGCACATTGCACATGTTTTGCAAGCCACTTTCGATGAGGTTAAACATCAATTCAATGTTAGCGTTGAGGTCCTCAGTGAAGTTGTCAGGTTGTTGCTGACGACGTTGCAAAGTGCGAGCAAGATTGTAGCAAGAGTCGGCAATACTTTCAATTTCAGAGATTACACGGAGTTTCATTTGCACTTGGTGTTTACTTTCGTCAGAAAGACGACCAGCCGACACTTTAGTCAAATAATCGGCAATCTCCATCTCCATGCGGTCAGAAATATTTTCATATTTTTGAATACGAGAGAATTTACTAGTAAACTCTTTGCTATCAGTTTCGTGGAACAAATCACGCACCAAACCAAACATACGTTGAGTGCGTTCGCCATAGAGCTGAATCTCTTTGCGCGCCTGAAGAATAGAGAGCTCAGAAGTAGATAGCATGCCAGTAGTGATAAACTTGAGGTGCGATTCATTATCCTCTTCTTCAACCGCCTTAGAAGGAATGAGTTTAGTCACAATTTTCACATACAAACCAGTGAACCAAATCATGATGCAGATATTGATTGTATTGAAAAGAGTGTGGAAAATCGACAAACCAAAAGAGACATATGCTTGATTAGCGGCAAAAGTAGAAGCAAGCGCTTGATTTTCGGGGTTTGTCAAATCGAGAGTGCCATCGTTCAAAGCATTGATAATAGCAGGGTCAGTGCTATCTACAAAAGAGAGAAGAGCAGTAGGATCGCCTTGACCGAGAGTAGAAATCCAAACCACCAATTTCATAAATGGATAGTAGAGAGCCAATACCCAAACCGAGCCTAACACGTTGAACATCAAGTGTCCCATAGCCGAGCGTTTTGCCCAAATATTACCCGACACGGCTGCAATAAGCGGAGTGATACAAGTACCAATATTACTACCCAACACCAAAGCAGCTGCCATTTCAAACGAAATCCAACCTTTGCTACAGATAACGAGTACGATGGCAAAAGTAACACTTGATGATTGAACTACGATTGTGACAACCATACCAATAAAAGCAAAAAGCAATACTGAAAGGAAGCCCATATCGGCATAGTCTTGTATAATAGCAAATAGTTCGGGATTTGAACGTAAATCTGGCACCGAGTGGTTCAACAAATCTAAGCCCATGAACAAGAAGGCAAAACCTAATAATACTTCGCCCCAACTTTTCCATGAGTTTTTCTTCGAGAACATCATTGGCAACGTAAATGCAATGATAGGAATTGATGCCGCAGCCAAATTCACTTTAAATCCACCAAGATAAAGAATCCAAGCAGTAGCAGTAGTACCTACGTTGGCACCCATAATCACAGCCATCGATTGTCCTAACGAAAGCAAGCCTGCATTCACAAAACTAACAATCATCACCGTTGTTGCCGAAGAACTCTGAATGAGTGCTGTAACAAGAATACCTGTCAAAGCTCCGACAAAACGATTGTTTGTCATCCAAGCTAAAATATTGCGCAAGCGGTCACCTGCCGCTTTTTGCAAACCCTCGCTCATCAGCTTCATACCGTACAAGAAAAGTCCGATAGAACCGATAAGGGTTAATAAGTCAACAAAACCAAAATTCATAAATTAAAAGTTAAAAATTTTCCGACTGCAAATTTAATAAAAATTTGTCTATTATTTATCATTTTTTTATGTAACTTTGACGTCGAAATAACACTTTATTGACCCACTCACAAAATCACACTGAAAATCAAATTGTTAATCGCTATACTCTATACACTAAGCTCTAAAAACCGATACACTAACTCTATAGTCAAAACTATCTATGGTAACAATCTACTGCAAAAACACAGGAACCTACAAAGAGTACCCCATGGGAATCTCTTTACTCGACATCTACAACGACCTAGGCATCAAACTCCCCTACCAAGTGGTGGCTGCCCGCGTTAACTACAAAGTCGAGTCACTCAATTTCCGCATCTATAAGCCCAAAAACATCGAATTCATCGA
Organism: Candidatus Aphodosoma sp.; assembly: GCA_045631465.1. Classification (GTDB taxonomy): domain Bacteria; phylum Bacteroidota; class Bacteroidia; order Bacteroidales; family Paludibacteraceae; genus Aphodosoma. The sequence continues at coordinate 41,662 of JAZQUV010000004.1, forward strand.
TGTTTCGTGTCCATCAGGCTACCGTGTATATCTGCGTTCCATCAGCATGATTATGGCAAAAGCCCTATCTGAACTCTGCCCAACATCTCACCTTCGCATCGAGCACCCCATCTGCCAAGGCTACTACTGTTGCATCGACAATCGCGAAACCAAAGTTGCCGAGTCGCTCATTGACCAACTGCGGGACAAAATGCGCGACATCATCGCTACCGACATGCCAATTATTAGCGAAGAACGGCAAACCACTACTGCCATCGAAATGTTCCGCCAACGCGGACTCATGGACAAAGCCATACTCTTCGAAACCCTCGGAGTGCCATACGTTCGATATTTCCGCATAGACGACTACATCGACCACTACAACGGAGTGCTAGTGCCATCGACAGGCTATGTGCCTATGTTCGATTTGCAGAGCTACAAAAACGGCATCCTACTACGCGTCATCGATAAACGCAACCCTTCAAAAATAGCCGATTTCATCGATGAGCCAAAGATGTTCGACATCTTCAACGAGTTCGTGCGTTGGAACAAACTCATGGAGCTCACCAACGTAGGCGATTTCAACAAAATATGTCGAGACCACTCGGTCTACGACCTCATCAAAGTGTCGGAAGCGCTACACGAGAAAAAAATCGGTCAAATCGCCGATATGATAGCCCAACGCCAACCCGAAAGTCGTTTCGTGATGATATCGGGTCCATCATCGTCGGGCAAAACTACATTCTCAAAACGCCTTAGCATTCAGCTCATGGTGGCAGGCATCAAACCGATAGTCCTTAGCCTCGATAACTATTTTGTTAATCGCGTAGATACGCCACTTGATGAACATGGTGAATGGGATTTCGAAGCACTTAATGCTCTTGACCTTGAACTACTTAACGACCAATTGGTAAGAATACTTAATGGCGAAGAGGTCGAAGTGCCATACTACGATTTCACTATAGGCGAACGCCGTTGGCGAGGCGAAAAGGTGCAACTCACGCCAGGTAGTGTATTAATAATGGAAGGCATTCACGCATTGAATCCCGACATGTGTCCATCCATACCACAAACGGCAATGTTCAAAATCTACGTTTCGGCACTCACCACCATTTCGCTCGACTCTCACAACTGGATACCAACTGCCGACACACGTCTTTTGCGTCGCATCGTGCGCGACTACAAATTCCGCAACTATTCGGCACGCGAAACCATCCAACGCTGGCCATCCGTTCGTCGAGGTGAAGAGCGATGGATATTCCCATATCAAGAAAATGCCGATGTAATGTTCAATTCAGCATTGTTGTTCGAACTTGCGGTGTTGCGCAAACATGCCGAGCCAATACTTGCCGATGTGCCACAATATTGCGAAGAATATACGGAAGCACATCGCCTACTCAAATTTTTGAAATACTTCATACCAATTCATGACAACGAAATACCAGCCACATCGCTATTAAGAGAATTCCTTGGCGGTAGTTCATTCAGATAACACACAAAAAAATAGGCGGCCAATCAAATCCCGATTGACCGCCTATTTTTTATATATCCTCCCCCACTACCCCACCCTAATCACAACATATGATAAATATACTATAAATATAGGATAAATATACTATAAACATACTATAAATATACTATAACCCAACCCTCCTCCAGACCACGCACACCCCAAACAAAATAACTACCTTTGCACCGACATAGACCAAGTAGCGTTCTTGGTCACCCAGTAAAGCCTCCCTACAATAGTCAAAAAAAAGAGATACATCCAACTGCGATGTATCTCTCTTATTTAAAATAATTTACGCAAATCCATTGTCAAAAAATCTTCTACACTGACACCTCCTTCTCCAACAACAAATGCTCTTTTAGGATTAAATAACTGCTTAAACCTCTCTAAGCCTCTAGTATTCTTCTCTCTATTACTCTTTATTTCGATTGCAACTAAAACTCCATTTTTGCGTAAGACAAAATCAACTTCATCATTTTTCTCCCGCCAATAAAACACTTCAAAACGATGCACAAATGACTGACTGACTAAATATGCACCTACACCAGATTCGAATATGTGCCCCCAAGATTTGCCATTAAGAATTGCTTGTTCAAATGTTTCTGATAAATAAGCTATTTTCAACGCATTGTTGTAAACATGAAATTTCGGCACACTTGCTCGACGGCGGGCCATGTCAACACTATATTTTTGAACACCACGCAATAATCCACTCTCATCTAATAAATTAACATATCCTGATAACGTAACTGTATTGCCTGCATCTTGAAGTTCTCCGAGCATTTTGGTTAATGACAACAATTGACCCGAATAGGCTGCACCTAATTCAAATGTTTGACGTAATAACGCTGGTTTAGCAATAGGTGTATCCATCAATATATCTTTGTTGATAGTAGCATCAATTATTGAAGACTGCACATATTGTAAATATCGATCTGGGTCATTAATCAACGTTGCAGCTCCTGGATAACCACCATAAAATAAATATTGATTTAATGTAAAACCAAAACAATCTTTCATCTCTTGATAACTCCAATGTGTCATACGTATCTCCTCAAATCGTCCAGCGAGTGACTCTGATAAACCACGCTCTAACATCACACGACTACTGCCCAACAATAACACCTTAATATCCATATCATTGAAAGTATCACTATCCCATTCCTTTTTTACAACTTCACTCCAATTCGTAATTTTTTGTACTTCATCAATCACTAAAATAATAGAATTAAGATTTTTAGTCTCTTTTAGGGTTCTAACCGCATTCCAACAATTGGAAATCCAATCGCCAGCAGAACTTGGAACATTATCTGCAGAAAAATGCTGAAATGGTAAATCTAAATCCTTTAAAACTTGCTTTACAACTGTAGTTTTACCCACTTGTCGTGGTCCTATTACCACTTGAATGAAACGTCTCGGCTCTTCAAGTCTGCTTTTAATAATCTGATAATCTGCTCTTTTGTACATAATACTACATTTTACTCAGTCCATTGAGTAATTTTACTCAATGGACTGAGTAAAATTACTCAATGCAAAGGTACAAAAAATTTTTTAATCAACAAATATATATTAAAGTTTTTATTTTGATTACATCTTTTATGAAAGTTTTTTATTAACTTTGTAATCATAAAAAAGTTATCGCACATGTATCACAAAATATTAAAGGAAAATTGGGGCTATGATGATTTCCGCCCTCTGCAATTAGAGATTATCGAAAGCATTGGCGCAGGACACGACACCCTTGCTATATTACCAACTGGTGGTGGTAAATCAATCACATACCAAGTGCCAGCGTTAGCTATGGAGGGAATGGCCCTGATTGTGTCGCCTTTGATAGCTTTGATGGTGGACCAGATACAAAACCTCAAAAAACGTGGCATCCGCGCCGAAGTAATCCACGCAGGCATGAGTCGCGACCGCGTGTTCAACATACTCGAACAAGCACAATACGACGCATTCAAACTACTCTACGTTGCTCCAGAACGGCTACAATCTGAGCTATTCCTCAAACGATTGAAATTCCTCAAACTCAGTCTTATTGCCGTCGACGAAGCCCACTGCATATCGGAATGGGGTTACGACTTCCGCCCGTCGTACTTAAAAATTGTCGAACTACGAGAGATGTATCCCGAAGTGCCTATCCTCGCCCTAACAGCATCGGCAACTCCCGACGTAGTATCCGACATCAAAGACAAACTATCGTTCCGCCCCAACAATAAATCGTTCCAAGCTGGCATCGAACGCAACAACTTGCACTACGTAGTACGACAAACCGACAACAAAGATGCTCAACTCTACAAGATACTCTGCGCAGTGCAAGGTTCGGCTATCGTATACACCCGAACTCGCGATGCCGCCGACAAAGTGGCTAAAATGCTACAATCGATGGACCTCTCGGCCGACTACTACCATGCTGGACTAGATGCCGATGTGCGCAAAACACGTCAAAACGATTGGATGTCGGGCAAAACACGAATCCTTTGCGCCACAAATGCCTTTGGTATGGGCATCGACAAGGCTGATGTACGCATTGTGGTGCACTACGACATACCCGATGCCCTTGAGCAATACTACCAAGAAGCAGGACGAGCGGGGCGCGACGGACTAAAGGCGTATGCCGTACTACTCACTACACCAAGTGCTGTCGAACAATTGGTACGCCGACACGAAAAGGTATTCCCTCCCAAAGAGTTTGTGCGCAGCATATACCAAAAACTGGCTAACTACTATGTGATAGGCGAAGGTTCGGGCAATGGAGCGGTGTTGCCTTTCAAATTGGAGGAGTTTTGCCACACTTGCCACCTATCCTACTCGCAAACTATAGGAGCTCTTAACATCCTACAATGGGCTGGATATATCACACTAACGGAGGAGATGGAGAGCCCAAGCAAACTGCAAATGACAATTCACCCTTCGCGCCTCTACGAATGGCGAATGGAGCACCCCGACAACGACGAAATACTCGAAACTATACTACGCACATACACAGGCATATTCACCGACCCAAAGCATGTGAACGAAGACCGCATCGCAGTGCTCACACAACGCACTCGCAACGACATATATGCCTACCTCATTTGGCTACACCGCGTGGGTGTGGTGAAATATGTACCTTTCAAACGTACGCCCCTCCTCATCTACAACACCGAACGCCAAGATGCCAACACATTGTATATACCTCCTGTGGCTTACGAAAATAGAATCGACCGGATGTATGCTCGCCTTGTTTCGATATACGAATATGCTACTAAGAATGAGTGTCGCTCGATGATACTTGCCCGATATTTTGGCCAAACCAATCCACAGCCTTGTGGCATATGCGATGTGTGCCTACAAAACAAAAAGAAATAGAAATAAAACAATAAAGGCTACCTCAATTTGAGGTAGCCTTTAATTTTATCAAAGCAAAAAACTATTATTTTTTCATTGGACAACCTTGTTGTGCCTTAGGGCATGGTTTGCCACATTGTGGTGCAGGTTTTGCACAAACACGTCCCATTGGATGAACTTTCATTGTCTCAAGAAAAGCAATATAGCGTTCATCTCCAAGCACTTTACGCAACTCTGCATTACATTCATTGCGGCACTCTTCTTTAGTCATTGGATTTGCTGTCTCTTTGCGTTTATCACATTTGATGTAGTGCGCTGTATAGAATGAAATAAGTTGTTCGCGTTCTTTAGCTGTCAAATCTTTAACAACAAGAGCTATACGATCCACTCTCATCATTGCACGTGTTTCAGGCGAATAAACACAAACTCTTTCACACTTTGGTGCTTGTTGTGTACATGTGCGTTGACATTGTTGTTTCATTTGACATCCTTCTTTCTTTTGCGGACATTGTGCCATCACGCCCATTGTCATCATTACTGCCACTAGGGCCAAAAAAATCTTTTTCATAATAATCAATTTTAATGGTTATTGTTTGTTTCTATTATCAGCAAAAGTACATGGTATTTTTGCTGTGGTTTGTCTTTTTGACTAATACTAAACTAAAAAGTTTAATTTCATTCCACAACAACTTTACTCTGATATATTGTTCCGACTCCCGTAGTGACACGAACAAGATATATGCCTTGTGCCGACATAGCCTCTACCTCAATAGGATAGATAGTTGGTTTAACTAGATATATGCGTTGGCCCACTGCATTAAATACCTCAACCAACATATTTTGTCGTTCGTCGGCAGTGAAGTCGGCTTGAAGAGTGAATGCCCCTGTTGTAGAAACTGGGTTTGGCACAATGACTAGGTTGCGCACATAAATACCATCGAAGCCCGTACCAACCGTAAGTGTAAGATTGACAATAGAGTCGCAACCTGCTGTTGAAACAAAGACTTCACGATAGTTACCTGCCTTCGACAATGTTTGCTCGCCAAATTCGTATATATCGCCTTGTGCAATGACTACAGTTGTATCTATCTCAATGCGCTCGATGAAATCGACATATACATGAACTAGAGAGTCGCAACGGTCAGGATAAGAGAATCGTTGAACGAGCATTGTGTCTTGTGTGATGGTGATGCGAGAGTGACCATAACCACTATACAACTCACCTTCACAAACATAGTCATTTTCGACTGTTGGTTCTGGCACTTGTACTGACAAATGGAGATGAACAGTAGAGTCGCAACGCAACATGTTTTGGAATGTGCGCACATAAGTGCCTTCCTCACTCAAAATAGTGTCGTTGAAAATATATTGCTCGCCCAAGCAGATAGTGTCATAGACCTCTACCTCAGATGGCAATACGGTGAAATTCATCACTACAACAGAATCGCAACCATTGTTAGTTGGATAAACACGCTCGTAGCGACCTGTAGTGGTAAGGATGGTGTCGATCCACTGCACTTGTGTGCCCTCGCAAACAACTTGCGACTCGACATAATAACGTGGAATGACACTAAGAGTGAGCGTGATAATAGAGTCGCAACCACGCGAGTTGACCAATGTATCGCGATAGATGCCTGCAGCTGTAAGCTGTTGTGAACCTAACTGATAGGTGTCGCCCTCACAAATCGAAACTTCAATAGCACTCACGGCTGGCAACACTACAAGATTGAGACGCACAACCGAATCGCATCCACAAGACGATGTCAATTGCGCATCGTAGTAACCTGGGATAACGAGATTTTTACCAGCAAAAGCTCCACTATTGTATACCTCACCTTCGCAAATAGTATCGTTGTATTGATAAACACCCGATGGATGCATGGTGAGACGGAGAGTTTTGAGTGTATCGCACTCGGTAGCCGATTGCGCATAGAAAAGTCGCGTAATGACATTTTCGCCAACAACAAGCGATGATGAGTTGACCGAGAATCCATGTTTGTTGTATGTCACACTGCCCTGTGCTGGCTGACAAATAGCATCTGTAAACTCTACATTATCAACATAACAGATAATGCGAATATTGTCGATAGCAATTTGTGCTGCCGAACCTTTGGTTGAAGTAGAATAGAATCCTAAACGAACGGCTTTGCCATTATATGCCGAGAGGTCGTGACTAGCAGATTGCCACAAAGCATCGGTATTGCCATAAACAGCCAATGTGTCTGTCGCTGTGTCGGTAATAACAAGCAGAGAAAGACGTTCGGTTGGAGAGTTGTTCCAATAGTCGAACGAGAATGTATATTCGCCACTCAATTGCACAAATGGTGTCATAAACATTGCATGACCTTGAGTAGATGCACACTGAATTTGTGCACAACGTCCGTTGTCGGTACCTATATTACTATACTCAGCAGGTTGAATAACTGTCCAATTGTACATCGATTCGAGAAGCTCGGTACCACTTGTGTTGTCCCAACAATAAGGTATTGAGGCTGGTGCTACGCTCTCAAAATCTTGCACAAATGGAGGAAGCACGATACCACAATCGGTGTTGAATGTAAGTGTAGCCCAATCCGACATCTCGCCATCGTATACGGCACGCACGCGAGCTGTATATGTTGTTGATGGTTGAAGTCCTGCAACTGTAGTTTGTGATTGAGTTGCATTGACATCGGCAACAACAATATCTGCACTAAGCACTTGCACTTGATAGTTGGCACTATTGCCCGACCATGCCAAAGACACACTATTTTCGGTTACATCTTTAACCTCGAAACCTACTGGAGTACCTACCACTAATGCTTCAACAGTGAAATCATCGACAATCATATTCCATGACGAACCAGATATCTCGCCAATAAAACCTAATTCATAAACACCTTCGGTTGGAGCAAAGAATTCGGCTGATATTTTTTGATAATCGGCTTTGAGCACCTCTTTACGCACAAGTGCTGATGTAGCATTAGGCTCGCCACCAAGAATAGAGATATAAGCCGCTGTGAGATCGCTCTGACGTGCATAGATAGAGATACGATAATAGGTTTGTGCAGCAAGCGAGAATTGGCGTGTAACACTATTAGTATTAGCTCCGCCACGACCACTGAGCGACATATAGTTGGTGCCAGAATGTGGCATAGCATCAGTAAAGGCTACATCGACCACATTTGTCAACCACGAATTGCTACCCTTAATGTGCGACTCGGTCCAACAATTGTCGAGAGCAGCAGCCGAAAGATAGGCATCAAAGTCCTCGATATAAGGCGTACCGTGCACAACCTCGATAGGCATACACTGAGTAGTAATACCAACTGTAGTGAATGGAGATTCTATATCGCCATCACACTTAGGACGAGCACAGAGATAGTATTGTGTATCAGGAGCAAGAGATGTAAGTGCGATTGTATCGCCTGCAACGGTGCCAAGAGAAAGTGTATCGCCACCATCGGCACGAGACGAAACATAATACTCTACCATACCTCCTGCGTTTGGATTGTCAAAGACGACTACGGCAGATGTAGTGCCAACCTCCACAAGACGAAGCGACTCGATAACTCCACACTCAACAAGTTTGATTTGAATATTGTCGATAGAAAGAGGAGGAAGTATAGCACCTGAGACATCATTACTCCACTGAACAAGCAAATGATAGTTGACTGGCTCTTGAATAGTAAATACAGTAGTAGATTTGTTCCATGTAGCCGAACCAGTAAGTTTGTCGCCATCATGTAAACGAATGTAACGCGTTGTGTCTAACTTATCTGGTCCTAATTTTGATTCAGTCGAAATTGTAACATCGGTTGGCGCAAGGAATACACGACCAAAATCGCGCTCTGATTCACCATTCGATTTCCAGTCGAACGAGAACTGATAGTCGCCTGGCTCGAAAAGGAATGTGCGATATGCATAGATGTTGCATGAACCCGTCTCATAATAGCCATAAGAACCTACGCCATCGGCTACGTAAAGAGCCGAGTCGCCTGTGAGAACGGAATTATTAGAGTTGCCTCCGATAACGAAGCGAGCATTGTTACGTGTGTTTACAAATGTCCACTCGGCATTTTCCGATGCATCCTCAAAACCACATGCATATGGCATTGCTGGCACCGAACTCAATGTGCGGAATTTAACCTCACACCACTCTGTTGAATCGCTACAAATAGTGCGCATACGCAAAACATATTGTGTGCTTGGTGTAAGACCATTGATGCGGAACTTATCGACTGTAGTATCGATAAAGCCACGCACAATTGTATCTGACGAAAGTGTATATTCATATGCAGTAGCCGCTGGTGCATGATTCCATGTTGCTACAGCAAAAGTATCGCCATAAACCTCAATTGCCAAATCAGATGGCTCGAAACATTCAGGAGCTCGTGTGACAACTATATTGTCGATATAAAGCATCTTGGTGTTAGGTTGACCTTTGAATACAATGTACTTACCTTCGACTTTATATTTCGAGAAATCAATAGTTTGACTTGTAAGATTAGATTTAGTGTAGAGTTCACGCACCTCTTGGAATGTCGATGGGTCTGACAAGTCGTCTTGCAAACCGATATAATAGTAGGTGTTGCCTGCTGGCGAATATGAGTTAAACGTAATTGTGAGTTTCTCGCCCGAGAGATTGAAGGCTGGCAAGGCAACAGAGGCATCTTTGTAGAGATTCAAGACATGACGGTCGCCCTCGCTAGCATTGACACGCTTGAGAGATGGATACTCAACACCCAACTCATAAACACGTTGCATGCGTGTATAACAAGATGGGAATGCATACGGATGCTCGCCATATAAATTGAACGACTCGGTGTAAGAAGGATTTTGGTCGTCGAGAACATATGGTTGACAATCAGTACCAAATAGCAATGGTTGAACCCAGTCGCCTGTATCAACACCACAAATACTGCGTGCATAAACAACATAGTTGGTTGCAGCTGTGAGGTCGGTCAACTCTACCGTGTCGAGCATCGAAACTATGCGTGGCATAGAGTCTATGTCTTGTGTTGCAGGACCATATGCCAACTGAATAGCAGCAGACTGATAGTCGACAGCTACACTAGCTGATGTAGCATCTGATGCTACAAGCGCAAGCGAACGAACATTAGGACAACCTGTAGCTTTGCTAATCTTGATATTGTCTATGCAAGCATCGCCACTGTCGTAGAGCGTTGGACCAATTTTGAATGCAATACGAGCACTTGAATATTCGGCTTCAAGAATGTTGAATACTACTGTTGCCGACGAGAATAGATAGCGGTCATTAGCATCTTTCTCTGGATCGAATGGCACGAATGTTTCGACTGCAACAAACGACGAAGCATCTTCGGGATCGGTCATAACACCTACTACAATATCTGGAGCATAGTAAGACGAACGATTAGAGAGATAATCAAACGAGAGTTGCAAAGATGTTGTAGGTGCATCAAATTGAGGCATTATAACAAAGAGCGGATATGTAGCCGATGGGAAGAACTCCATAGATTGTGCTCCATCAGAGAATTTAGAGAGACTAAGACCTGCTGCTGGACGCCATCCTTCTGGTTTTGTAGAGAAGATAGTATAACATCCTTCATTGATATTGTCGATATGCTCGAAACTTTCGATATATGGCACCGAATTGATATCGGCACACTCGGTCATGAACTCGATAGTGCGCCATGAACTTTGTTTTGCGCCACAATTAGTGCGAACATAAAGTTGATATTGCGTGAAACCAGCGAGGTTGTTAATCGTAAACGGATTGGTGGTAACATCAACAAAGGTAGTGACAGTGTCGAGATACTCGTTATGACGCAAACATGCGTATTGCCATGCTGTAGCACCTGTAGTATCGTTGATTTGAATTGTAGCCGATGTGCCCCCAACCGATTGAACTGTCAAGCTCACTGGACGCATGCAACTTTCGATTTTCTCGATTTCGAAACGGTGGATGGCTGCAAATGAACCTTCGGCTCCCGACGACTTACCTGTGATAGACACTCGTATTGGATTGCCTACATATGGTGTAAGGTCAAACGAATAGTGAGTGTAGTTCATCAAATTGGTGTAGCCTTTGCCCAAAACAATAGGGAAAGTTTGACCTCCATCAGTAGAAAGACTTATTGTGATGGTATCGGCATACTTATTCATAAGGTCGATGTGGAGTCGTGCTCCCTCTTCGTTAGTCAAATCAAAGATTGGAGAGAGAATAGCCGCACTATTGCCTGTGGTATTGTAATAATCTACCGACTCAAAATAGAGGCGAGAATATTCAATACGCCAATTGTTTTTCGACTCAGGCGAAGCCCCTTCGCCATCGGCCCAACACAATGGGAGTGAACCATATGAATAATTTTTAAACTCTTCGACATAAGGCAACGACCACCAACCACACTCGGTAGTAGCACGACCAACCTCAGTAACATCACTCTCGGCTACATCTGAACAGATAGCCTTCAACGTGAAGTCGTAGGTAGTAGAATGTTGAAGTCCTGTGATAGTTGCTGGGTTAGAAGTTACAATAGTATCCACCATAACTCGTTCACCTATACGAGCTACGATATTCCACGACGTCTCATCACTCTTAGACGTCCAACTAAGCGTAGCTGAATTACTAGTTACTGCATCTATTTTGGCTTCAACCGGTTGCTTACACTGTGGCGCAAGTGCTATTGATATATCGTCAACGAAGAATGAAATATCCTCTTGTGGTAGATAAATAGCAATATAACGTGCCGAACGGAAATCGGCATAATCGTCCGACAACAAATCGTTGAAATACATGCGGAATTGGCACCACTTCCAACCATCTTGAATATGGAACGAACCTATTGGCTCGAAAGTTACGATATCGGCAGGGTCGGTCATTACACCTATCGACAAGTCAACATCACCTACGTTAGAACGTACCCAACCAGTAATCATATAATCAGCCAAACTTGTAACATCTAATTCAGGCGAAACGATAGTTGCTTTGGTGATACTAAGACCCACGTTGCCCGACACTTTTTGTGCCGAGTTGGTACTAATATATTGATTGTCGCCAATAAAAGTCCAACAGTCGTAGCCATACTCGAAACTCTCGGTGAATGGCACCGATACTGCAGAACAACGTGTGCGGAAGGTGCGAATTGCACTCCACGAACTGCTCTCGTCGTCACACAACGATTTGACAGAATAGTAGTACTCTTTGTTAGGCATAAGGTCGACCAAGTCGGTATATTGATCGGTTATGGTGTCATAGAAAACATTCCCCTGTGAGTTCTCTGGAACAAACTCGAAATCATTGACACTCAATACCCAACTACCTGCCGACATATCGGTTATTTTGATAGCTGCCGAAGTGCTAGTAAGGTTGGCAATACCTGTGGTTGGTGGCACACAACTAATCTCTTGAATTGTGATATCATCGAGACCAACGCTATTAGATGCATATACATTAATACCAAAGAAATAGATGCCATCTTCAGGTACTGCAAAATAACTTGCATGCTTGTTCCACGACTCTTCAATAGTCTCTTCAAGCAAAACAAAACTCATACTATCTTTAATCGCATACTTGCCAAATCCCAATGAAAGGTGGCTACTTAAGCCAGCTTGGATAGCATAGGTAGATATCTCATAATAAACACCTGCTTTCAAACGCACTGGACGGAACATAGTAGCAATAGTACCATTGACCCATGCATAGAGTTCGCCTGTATTAGCATGGTTCATCGCTTGATAATGCTTAGTAGATAGGTCTTCTTTTGTAACACGGAAATATCCATCTTCGCGCAAATAGCAACCTGCCAATTGACTAGCATCGGTAAATTCCTCGAAACTTTCGGTGAACGGAGTCTCTTTGCTAATAGCAAATGGCGTACAGAATGTAGTAAAGCTATATTTAACCGTTGTCCAAGTACCATAAACATTGTTTGTACACACCGAACGTACATAAACATTATATGTTGTTTCAGCTTCAAGGTTTGTAAGATCAACCACTGTAGTGTCAGACGTAAATTTCAAACCATTCTCAACATCCACACCCTCTTTACAAAGACTCACCTCGCAAGCATATACATCCTCGTCGGCAACAACAAGTTGTGCCGAATATGACGAAATATTACGTACTTCAAAACTTGTAATTGACTCGCAAGCTGGTTTTTCGGAAATTACAACATTGTCGATGTAGTCATTAGCCGATGTATAAGATGTGGCTGTATGAACAAACAAGATATATTTGTCGCCAACAGCATCAAAGTCTGCTTTGTATTGATAATAACCTTTCTTAGTTACTTTTGGCTCTTGGAGATAGTCGGTTGGAACAAAAAGCAACGATTGAGCCCCTACAGTGTCGGGCGTATCGTTAATCATTACTCTTATACCACCATCGCCAAAGTTACGCATCATCATGAACGTAATACGATACTCTTTGCCTGATGAAAAACGGAATTGAGGAGTAACCAAAGCTTGGCCATTACCAGGAACTTCAAACTGAACACCAGCACCTTCGTATTGGAACTCAGAGCGCTCATGACGCTCGATAGAACCCTCTGGCACAGTCATACTCCAACATACTGGAGGGAATGTTTGACCTTCGAATTTCTCTTCATGAGGATAAACTGTGATTGGAGCACACTCGGTCATAAACTTATAATCGAAATCGACCCAAACAGAAGTATCGCCTTCAGCACAATAACTTGCCACACGACCTGCTATACGATACTCGGTTGAGTGTGTCAAACCTTCTAATTTGAACTCTGGTGTACCACCAGTAATATGTTTTTCGCTATGTTGAATAGTTGCTCCACTATTTGGATCAGTCAAACGATATTTCACAATCCACTCGGTCTCACTCTTACCTTTTGTCCACTTCATGCCAAATTCTGTCATCGTTGGAGGCAACATCTCAATATCTTTTATCTTACGGCATGTAGGAGCTGGATATACACGGATATCGTCTACAAATAGGTCGTTGCCTTGTGGTGCTGCAACTGCCTCAAGCATAAAATAGACTGTACCTGCGAGTGGTATATTGTAGTCATATTGATAGTAGCCTGGCGCTTCAACTTGTGGTGTCTGCAACATGTAGGCATTAATTTCGTCCAACACAACTGCACCCACAGTATCAGGTCGATTATTAACCAACACACGGATTGGTTCAGAATATCTATTTCCGTTGACAACAACCTCGCGCACATGACGATACATCCAGAACGATACATCATAAGACTCTGCCACATCTATTTGCATTGGCTGAGTGATGAGTGCAGTGCGAGTACCCTCTTTCGACTTGCGGAAACGCAACACCTTGTTGCCATCTTTTGCCTCTGTAACGATAATATTATCTGGATACATCGAATATGTAGGAGTGTATACATCAATGCCTTGCTCACCATGATTGTCGCCATCGCCATAACCTGCTGCAAACTGACGCACTTGCCAGCACTCTGGGATAGTGCTTGAACTTGCCTCAAAACTTTGTTGGAATACGTTCGACTCCATCACATCGCATGCTGTAGTCAACATTATTGGTTGACTCCACTCACCCTTGTCGGTTGCCGAACAAACCGAACGCACACGAATACTATAGTAGGTATTACCCTCAAGACCAGTAACTGTAGCAGGTTGCGAAGTAACGGTTTGAGTCTTAGTATTACCTAAACCCGAAATCTCAACTTCATAGTTATTTGACTTGCCAAACTCGAGCCATGTAAGGTCGAGAGTTTGTGCCATAAGGTTTCTCACTCTCACTTTTTCTAAGCGTGGACATGTAGGACGAGCTTTCACTATGAAATCGTCGATATACAAACGGTCGCTACCGTTCACACCTGCTGGCAATAAAACGAATACCGACATATTGGTTTGGTCTTCGTAGTAAGATGCATCGGTGCAAAAACGCACTTCGCGCCAACCAGTGTGGAAGTCAATAGTATCTTCCCACAATATTTGAAAAGCATCGGCAGCCAAAGGGTCTGGCGTAATACCTACACTAAAAGGCAAACCATAATCGCCACGAACCATAAATGACACCTCAAGGTCGTTCGATGCATGCGCTATTTGTTGCGACACCACTTGAGTCACTTTTGATGCATTGCCCTTAAGTTCTAGAGCATAACCTGTCTCACCATATTGGAAACCCGAAAGCGAAATAGCAACGCTAGTAGAATTATCGACACCCACCATCCAGCACGACGACAACACACGACTCTCTGCATTAAAATCCTCTTTAAATGGCACTACGGCAGGTTCGCACAAAGTGCTGAATTCGAACTCATCACTCCATTTAGAGATACCTTTACTATCTTCGCTACAGTCTGAGCGTAATTTTAATTTATAAACACTATTGCTTGACAAACCTTCAAGTGTGAAGAAATAAGAACCATCGTTCTCAAACAAATAATCATTGTAATTGCCAACAACCACACCTTGAGCATCGGTCAAAGTCAAACGGAAATTGGTTGGCACCGAACCTCCATCAGCATCAAGTTGCCATTGCACCGATGCGCTATTTTGCAACACCGACACCAATTCAATATTGGTTGGATAGGCGCATATCGACACATCCTCCACAATTACTTTGTCGAGGAAGATATTACCTTCATACTTGTCGGTTGCACCTAAATCTTTGGCCTTGTTACTTGTTGCTTTGAAAGAAATTCGGATATTTTTATTTGTATAATCTTTCAACGAATACGACTTTGTTGTCCAGTCTGATGCAACCAAACCAGCATCCAACAAATGACGAGTATAAGCAACTCCATCGTCGCCATAAACATCAACATACACCGAAAAATCACCACCTTTACTATTTTTGAAGATGAAACTAAACATCTTATCGGAAGTAAACGACAAAACAGGAGTTTTCAACACACTCGAATTGCCAGCAGCTGCTGTATAAGAGTTGAAATATGCCGAGTAACCTTCGTAACCCGAGTTTTTCTCAATCTTCCACACAGTAGTAGAAGTCTCACTATTATCCCATGTTGTAGGCAATGCTGTCGACGAGTTGAAATCCTCGTACAGCAACGACTGCTGCGCCATCAAAGACGACACACCGAACAATAGTAACAACGTAATAATAAGAAAATAAGAAGATTTTGTTTTCATAGTATATATACCAATTTCTGTTTGAATTACAATGAATATAATTTTAAAAAGGTTTGAGGGCACTCTACGATGTCCTCAAACCTTTTTTTATATCTTATTCGTTACTAAGAATTTTGAATTCTACCCTTCGGTTTTCTGCACGACCCTCAGGTGTTGCATTCGATTCGATTGGTTCTTTCGAGCCTCGACCATTCCATTCCATACGAGAAGGGTCTATACCACGTTTAACCATTTCATCGAATACGGCCTTAGCACGACCTTCTGACAATTTTTTGTTGTAGCGTTCAGTACCTACGTTATCCGTGTGACCAGTAATTCTGATTCGCATATTTGGATTCTTCGCCAACAACTGATACATCTCTTCGAGCGATTGAGTTGATACGTTACGGATAACCGTTTTGTCCGTATCGAACAACAAGTTACGCAAGATTACGACAGTATTTTTCTTGATTGGTTGCAAGTCGACATACAAAGTATCGCTAATCACGCGGAACAATGTGTCGCTATAATCAATATAACCAGGACGAGTAATAGTGATACCATACTTACCATTATCAATTTGCTCTTCTACGAAACCTGTCTCTTTATCGGTCATACCAGTAAAGATTGTGTCATTAGGTTGATCCAATGTATAAACTTTAACCAACGCATCGAGAGGTTGCTCTGTTTCGAAGTCGTGAACAAACAAATAGAAGTATGTTGGATCTGGAATGAATGTTACGTCACGAACAACAGGACGACGACGAGGTTTTTTCTTTATTGGTTTTGGAGCTTTATCAATACCCATCAACACTGTGAATTTAGCACCTACTACCAACGAATTGAGAGCTGGAGTTTTACCATTTTCTTTAACAGCTAAGATAGAGTGATTTTGCACATTGTCGATATTCGCTACTGGAACTTCAAAACTACCATCACCCACAGGTTTAATTTCTGGGAAATTCAACAATAGGTCTTGTGGTGTATTGTTGTTGATATTCATCAATCCATAGTCAACAAAAGCACCTACGCGATACGATATTGCTCTTTTTTCTTTACCGCTACCATACTCTTTTGCATTAGCAGGCATCCATTCGTCAATGCACAAACCGGCTTCAGCAGAGACAGCAACATCAAGACCAAAGTTCAATTTATTGCCATATTTCACATCGCGCACCACCAAATCGTGAGTTGGCATATTTCCCATGTCGTCGATCAACTCAGGGTCGCGCATTGTTCTTGTCATAACGCCCTTAAACGAATAGTTACCCATCAAACCAAGACCTGCCTTAGCACCAGCCAAGAAATAGAATTGTTTGATTTGAGCACCAAACAAAAGTGGGATATTCAACGAAAGACGATTTTGTTGCTCTTTGTAGTCAGCAAAATCCAACATCATCAACATTGTGTGATTTTGTTTATATGCATCGCTATAGATGTAATCACCCGAATAAGAAAAATCATTTACTTTAGTCATAGAGTTCAAGAACATAAACTCTAAACCTGTTTGGAAGTTGAAATTAGACTTATGTTTCATAAAATAACCAAAGCCTAACATACCAGCACCACCACCAGGAACCGATGTTCCTTCAATGCCATGCAACAAGGCAGAATAACCGCCACCACCATAAAAATCGATGTACGAGCTAATCGATTTTGATTGCTCTTTTTTTCTCTTTTGTTTTTGTGCTTCTACATCCGAGAATGGCACCATTAGCAACAAGGCTAACAACAAAACTCCAAAATGTTTTAATGTTTTCATTTACTTAATATATTTTATTATTATTTGATTACCAATTTTTCTAACTCAACATCACCATCGGCATACTCAATTTGTATTATATAAAGTCCCGATTGCAATTTTGTATCAATATGGTTTTCACCTTCTGTCAATGCAAATGTAGCACACAACATACCCGACAAATCATACACGCGAGCTTGTGCCAATCCCTTCACTTGGGCTATCACCACATCCTCTTTCGAGAATATCACCACTCCTGCATCCGACAACTCTTGAGCCGAAAATTCGCGTGGTGTCAAACCACATGTAAACGTCTGCACCATGTCGTCTTTGCGTGTCAACAACACTTGATATACTCCGTTGAAATCGAGATTTTCTGCACCGGCATACAATTGTGTACCTGTTGCACCTTCGATTGGTTGCCCATTCAAGAACCATTGATATGCCACAAACTCATATCCTCCATTATAGTCTTTATTCTTCACCGCAAGCAAGTCATTCCAACGTTGAGCTATGACTTCGGTCGAATAGAACACATCAAACGGCATCGACACTTCGCTATTACCACAATCTTGATTATAGAAAGTCAACATTGCCTCATATCTATCTGGCACTACGCCGTCAGGCATAGCTATCTCTATCACACCCGATGCGCCTTTTTCTATGCCTTCACCTTCTTCAAATATCACCTCTACATCCTCAAATCCCTCTTTCTGAGCTTTATCAAGATAACGCACGCTATAGCCCGAAACAAAACCCTCCGACACACTATAACCTACCTCAAACATATCATCATCTTCGCATATTTCGGTTGGCATATTATCTAAGTTAATTGTCAACGCCTCCAACACTGTCAAATCGAGGATAAAATACAACGAGTCGCAACCTATCGAACTTGGCACACCATATTCATATACACCAGTCGAATCTACAATCATCTTTCCGTTCCAGAAGAATGGCACTTCCGACGAACATACTGTAGTGTCCAAACGAATAGTGTCAGCCACCAACGTACGCAAGTTCAATTGCAATATAGAGTCGCAACCAAACACCGACGTTAGAGTATCGGTATAAACGCCAGGCTCGGTATATACTTTACCATTAAATTCCACCTCTACACCTTCACAAATATACATATCGGTTTCGGCAAACGATGCACTTGTAGCAGGAGCTTCGATAGTGTACTCTTTCACATCCTCACACGTATTGTACATGCCGCGCAACACCACTTTGAATGTGTCGCCTTCGTTAGGCACAACAACACGCGGATTTACTTCTGCCGAAATAGTTTGTCCATTTTCAAACACCGTACCTTTGCTGCTTTGTATCTCCCAATAATACTCTTTCACCTTCACATCGGCATTATTCACATCAACAGTATCTATCACATTGCCTTTCTCATCCATCTTCAAATCGACCATCTTACTCAAGTTGGTCAACTGCACATAATTGATACAATTACGAGGTTTGCTTTCGAACGACATATCCACTTTTGGCACACGTGGCCATACGTTTGCTTCTAATTCAAACGAGCAACCATTGTCCTCTGGGTATATCAATTCTACTACATACGAGTTTACATCATTCTCGGCAGGCACAAAAAAGCGTTCTGTGCTCACTGGTGTTTTTGTTTGATCGCCTTTCACATACCACAAGTAGTTGAACCCATCTGGCACAAACAAGGTGTCAGCCTTTTCGGTACAACTCATACCGCCCACCTCACCTTCGGTGCAATCGAGGGCAAAATATCCATAAGCAAAGTGATAATCTGCCTCACAAGCATTAAGCGTCAACACGATTCTAACTGTTTGTCCTGCATATTGCTTCAAGTTCATACCCAACACACTCCAATCCAACCACTTGATTGGACAGGCTTTGTCCAAAGTTTCGCCTTCGGCTGGTTGATAAGTCTTCCAACCGCGAGTATTACCCTCTGCCACATCGCGCGCATTAAAGTCGGCCGATGCACATTGCAAGGTCATACCTCTCATATCCTTGATTTGCACCTGGATACGAGTTTGCATATTGGCTGGGTGATGCGCTGCATATTGTAGCACAGCTGCATAGTGCAACAACAACACCGATTTATCTTGAGGAATTGTATAGGTATACGTGATTTGCCCCGACACCGAACCGCCGATTGGCGAATCGCCATGTTCACCTTCGGTCCAGTTGCCAAGACGCACCGACGCAATTTGACCCTCTGGCACAGTTTTCAACTTATATCCTGTCAATCTATCATACTCATCATTCATATAGTGAATTGTATGAATACTATGACGACTCTCATAGCCATAATCAATCACACGTGCATTTGCTGTAGGGTCAACAAAATTACCATAAGTACATGTCGTTCCGGCTGCATGAAAATCCATATAGTTCAAGCAGTGGTTACTCTCATTATATACAATGTAATTCGATTTCTCTACCCAAAAACTTGTATCATTATCGCACAACGAACGGATTCTGAAGTTATAAACACCTTCTGGTATCATTGCATATGGAATAGAATACTCTTTTGCTTGAATACCGCTCACCAAAGTGTAAGTTGTATCGGTCATCGACGACATTCTGTAATAGATTATCTCATACGAGTCGGCTTTACCCTCCCACGACAATTTTATGCCCGAAGCATCTTCGTCTATCACAATATTAGTTGGTTTAACAGCACACGCTGTTGGCGATTTTGCTCTATCCAATTGAATATTGTCGATACATGCACCTGGGGCATAAATATTCTTATCACCATCTTCTTTGAACAAGAATACCAAGTAGTAGTTACCATCAGCAGGTGCCACCAACTGACCCTCTACTTGTTTCCACAACGAAGTTTTGAATACTTCTGTACCATCTATGCTTATGAAAGGATTATCTATCGCATATTGTGGGAAACCATTCATAGCCACTGCTGTAGGTTTAGCTCCCGAATAGAATGCCACACGCATAACATCGGAGTTTTCGTGGTCCTCACCTTGCAAACGATAATCAAAAACTAAGTCGTATGTACCTTTTGCCAAATAGAATGATTTATATGCTATGACCGTACTACCCGATGTTGTATGCGAATAACCCGCTGTTACGCCATTATCTGCCGACACATATATAGCATTAGCACCCATTCTATGCACAGCCTTACCTACCGAAAATGTATGACCAATCTTAGCTCGTTTCTCAAACTTCCAACCATACGTACCAGAGGTATCTTCGGGAGCCTCAAATCCACAAAAGTATGGTAGCGGATGATAGCCATCTTGCCCATAGAGCAAAACACCCACCGACAAAAACATTAACATTAATAAATAACGGATGATTTTCATAGAATAGATTTATATAGATTTTTTGTTTGTTTACTTAATTACGATTTTTTGCAACAAGCGTTTGCCACCTTGTTCGATGTCTAAGACATATACACCTTGTTGTTGTGGTGTGATACTCAACTCGCCTGCAGTGGTCAAAGTCTCCGAACCCAACAAAATACCTGTCGAAGTCCAGCAACGCACCACACATTCTGCTCCATCAAACAACACTATAACTCTCTCTCCCACACCTACCACATTCGATGCCAAACCAATAGTCTCGCCCGACACCTCTTCTATTGGAGTTGGATCGCCTTTCATTCTGAACATACATGTCATTATCATCTCTGTTTCGCCCTCTCTAACCAAGCCTACCGCATATTCTACACCTGGTTGCAATCCATTCTCATCCAAATATAGATATGTAGTTATTTCGCCTTCTATTGGTTGTCCGTTTTCGTACCATTGATAGTTGCTGAACGAATACCCACCATTATTATCGGCATCCAACAACACAAGCAAGTTGTCGAATTTTTGTGCTATTGTCTCAGCGGCATACATCACATTCAATTCCACTGTTTGCACACACGACTCTGTCTCACCCCTACTATTCTTATAGTAGAATATCACATTCATCTCATATCTACCTGGGCGCACAGGATTGATAGCCGCTTTGCTATCGGTCAAATCGCTTGGCGACACCACCAAACGGCCTTTTGTCTCGGTCAATTCACGCTCCTTCACGTCTTTGAAACCAAAGCTCTTAGCCGAATCCGAGAATTGAATTTCATACGAAGTAAAGTCGCCATCAACCACTTCATATTCGATATACAAATCATCGCCACTACACAAATCCACACTCTTAGGCAATTTCACATTTGCCACCGACAAGAGCAATGTCACCACAGTGTCACATTCGCAGTCGCTTGCAGCATCGGCTTTGTACACAGTGCGATATTTGCCAGATTTGCAAAATTCTTGACCATTTAGATTATAACAACTACCGCCACAAATATATGCCTCCAAGGTGTCGCGTTGTTTCGGAACAACAGTCAAATCGAGATATACAGTCGAGTCGCAACCACCGAATGTTGTACCACGATACACTCGATACACACCCTCTTGAGTATATTTACGTCCCTCAACTTTCAACGATTTACCTTCGCAAATCGTCTCTTTTATTGTATCCACTACGGCACCCAAACGAGGCACATTCACCACAACGATAGTATCGTCCCAACACTCGCCACCCGAAATAGCTGCCGACAACATCATTTCATATTGTCCACCTTCGTTAGGGAATCTATATTCGAGGCTATCGCCTGTTTGTATCAACTCAAAGTTATCACCTTTTTTAATTTTCCATTCATACATCTCACACTTTTCGCCGGTTGCACCGCGCGCTGTAGTCACATGGCTTGTGTTTTGGAACATCATGCAGTTTTCATTACAATTGCGAGGAGTCCATCTTGGCGAGAATTGTGCTTTTGGGAATCGAGGCAACAACTCAGCATCCAATTCGAAATAACAAGTCGAGTCTTGCGCAAACATCACCTTACATCTATATAATGATGTATCGTTTTTGGCAATACCTTGCAAATTTTGTGTAGTACAAACTGTAGAGTCGCCTCTAACTCTATACCATCTATAATTAAAGCCCGAAGGTGCTAAAATATTCTTACCAGCATTTTCACCACACGAAAGACCTTCGATTTTTGCTTCAGAGCAGCTGAGTGTAAAATAAGCATAACCATAGTGTCCTGCAATAGCACAGTCATAAGTTGTCAATCGCACCTTGAATTTCAACGGACCATGTTTAGCATATTGACCCACATTGATACCCACAGTAGTCCACTCCTTCCACAATATAGGAGTAGAGGCATTAATAATGTGCCAAGTACCGTCGGCATCTGGGCTATTTAATAATGTCTTAGTATCCGCCACAAAGTTGGCATCACCACAACCCGTAGCATCCAACGGATTGTTATATTCGTCCAACAACTCGAGCATAAACACAGGTTGGTCAGAGCGAGGTTGATGACCAGGGTCCTCAATCACGACGGCATACTTCAACGTAAGAATCATGTTCGAGCCAGAGTCGATTTGGTGTGTATATGTCACACTCTCCCACTCACCGCCAATATTCCAATTACCCAAACGCACCGACACCACTTCGCCCTCTGGCACAGTTGGCAACTCGTTACCTGTATTAGGGTCCATTTCGCCTGGAATATAGTGTTTCGTATGACGCGAAAGTTCTGATTTATAACCATAATCCACAACTCCATATCGTGTGCTAGTAGCAGATACGTTTGGTATAAACTTACCATCTGCATCAAATCTACCTCCCGAAGTGTGTTTACCTGTTTGGAATGTAGTTCCTGGATTATCCCAATTTATAAAGTCGATACAATGGGCAGTTGGGTCGTATGCCAACACATTGTTCTTAACCACCCATATCGAAGTATCGTCAGGACAGCAGCTGCGCACAAACACGTCATACACACCCTCTTCCATGTCTTTCAACGTATGTGATGTTTGGTTGATGCCCTTCACCATGTGCACCTCTTCGTCGCCATATTTTTTGTACATCAACTCATAGCCTGTTGCACCGCCTTCCCATTTCACAGTTATATTGCTCGACAAGGCGCTGACTGTCACATTCTCTGGTTTACCACAACCACCTTGCTCTTCTGCCTTTGCAATCTGTATGTTATCAATCACCACCGACGGAAGGCTTATCTCACTCGCATCATTTGTCCACACAAAAACCAACTTACCAGCTTTTGTTGAACTTTGCTGAGTTATCTGACCTGTTGTAGTTGTCCACTCTTTCGATGCATTCAAAAAAGGAATACCCTTCACCATCCCATTTGTCAACCATGTAGGCTTAGCCACACTCGAATTTGTATTCGTATTTCCCGACACCCAACACACATAAAGGCCATCTTTATCCGAATCTCCTTCACATTTCCACGTAAAACTCAAATCATATGTGCCTTTTGGCAATGCTATCTCTTTGTAAGCAACATTATAGACTGCTTTGTTCGTATACGACAATGTTTTGCCACCATCGGCACTGATAATCAAAGCACTATCGCCCATAAACGACTCCACATCCGACACATACCACTTATTTTCGGCAGTTGCACCATTCACACCAGTATTCAACTTCCAACCGCTATTCATCGCACCATCTTCCAACCCATCGAAATATGGCAATGCCACATATGTCATTTGTGCATTAACATCAACTAATCCACTAACACTCAACAACAAAACAATGCACATCGTCAACAAACTATGCGCACAACAACCCAATAATCTTAATCCATTTTGTTTAATAAGATTGTTTTTCATAAGTATAGAGAATAGATTTTATTTTGTTTTGTAAAAAATACATAATTTTTCAGCTGGCAAATTTAATGAAAATAATTGATACTCACAATAATTTAGACAACAAAATATCATTTCTGCTATTTTTTCTTCTTTTTATGCCCCATTTTTTCAAAATCAACATCATAATACTATTTTTTTTTGTAACTTTGCAAAATCTTTTTTCTTTTTCAAAAAAAACTACTTGTTATGAACAAAAAACTATTTTTCTCTATCATTTTCACCATCTTATCTTTTACCACTTTCGCCAACACCAATAGCGAAGACGTCAAACACAATTCCGATTACGACTACTCGTATATCGTCGATTTTTTCAAGTCGTACACCTCTGGGCAAGCAGACGAAACTATTGAAATCGAATCGAACAACGACGACTTTTATGCCCAATTTGCTCTCGATGGCGAGAGTTCGACATTGGTAAACCCCTACAAAGTATCGCTCGATTCGCTTCCCGATTCGGTCTATATCGCTTGTGCCGACTATTGCTATCCTACCCAAAGTCAACGCATCACTTCGCGCTTTGGCATCCGTGGGTCGCGTTTTCATAGTGGCATCGACGTAGGCGTGCAGTATGGCGACACTATCCGTTCACCATTCTCGGGCACAGTGCGTTATGTGGCATACCAACGTGGTGGTTATGGTCGCTACCTCATCATCCGCCACGACAATGGACTCGAGTCGGTGATGGCTCACTTCTCGCGCACTTTGGTCAATACTGGCGATACTATCGCTGCTGGCACACCTGTGGGTCTTGGTGGCAGCACTGGTCGCTCTACAGGTCCACATCTTCACCTCGAATTTCGCTTTCTCGGCAATGCATTCAATCCCGAGAAATTGATTGATTTCAACACTACTAACGTAAAAACCAATAGCGAAAACGACCTATATCTGCTCACTTTGGCCGACACCTATTCTCATCGACCACAACTCGAAGAGATGAAACGTGCGGCATATCATCGTGTCCGCTCAGGCGAAACCCTCTCACACATAGCCCGTCGCTACGGCACCACCGTCAGCCGCCTCTGCGCCCTCAACCGAATCAAACAAACCTCAATCCTCCAAATCGGACAACGCATACGCTACCGCTAAGGAATTGAGAATTGAGAATTGAGAATTGAGAACCGAAGGTCTTTGAGCCTTTAGGTGAAAAAATTGAGAATGGGTTAGCCTTTGGCTATAAAATTGGAACATGCAAAATAAAAATATATGAAACCAAATATTATTGCCGATAAAAGCAAACATTTTGCGCTAAGAATCATAAGACTGCATTATTTCTTACTTGAGGAGAAAAAAGAGTATGTAATGTCTCGACAAATCTTAAAAAGTGGAACAAGTATAGGAGCCAACATTAGAGAAAGTAAAAATGCTCAAAGCAATTTAGACTTCATAAACAAACTTTCTATCGCGCTAAAAGAAGCTGACGAAACAGCTTATTGGCTCGAACTCTTATCAGAAAGTTCTATAATTGATAAAAAACAATTTGATTCATTATACGCTGATTTAGATGAAATCATATCTCTATTAATTTCAATTATAAAAACAACAAAAAATAATATTAACAAGAATTGAACGTTAAGTATGGTAAACGCGAATTGAATAAAATTGACTGAAAATACAATTAAGTGAATACAATTGAGTAAATATAATTGAGTGAATATAACAACTCTCAATTCTCAATTCCCAATTCCCCATTCTCAATTCTCAATTCTCAATTCTCAATTCTCAATTCTCAATTCTCAATTCTCAATTCAAAATGTTTAATTTAGCCGTATTAGGTGGTGGCCCTGCTGGCTACACCGCAGCCGAACGCGCTGCACAAGCCGGACTCAATGTAGTCCTTTTCGAGAAAAACGCCCTCGGTGGCACTTGTCTCAACGTTGGTTGTATCCCAACCAAAACTCTCCTCTACTCGTCTAAACTCTACTACAATGCTGTCAACGGCAGCAAGTATGGCATCAAAGCAGAGGGTGTACAGTTCGAATACGACAAAATCGTAGCTCGCAAAAACAAAGTGGTGCGTAAACTCATCGCTGGTATCAAAGCCAAAATGACTAACAACAACGTCACTGTCATCAATGGCGAAGCTACAGTAGTCGAAAACACCAACGGCGTTGTGACAATCGCTTGTGGCGACGAACAATATCAAGCCGAAAAACTCCTCATCTGCACTGGTTCACAGGTGGCTATCCCACCAATACCAGGCGTAGATACAGCCGAATATTGGACCTCTACCGAAGCCCTCGAAACTAAAGAAGTACCAGAATCACTCGTAGTTATCGGCGGTGGCGTTATCGGTATCGAATTCGCTGGATTGTTTGCTACATTTGGCACTAAAGTCACTGTCATCGAAATGGCACCAGAAATCCTCCCTGGCATCGACACCGAAATCTCATCTATGCTCCGTGCCGAATTGGCCAAAAAAGGTGTTGAATTCCACCTCTCATCTAAAGTGCTCCACGTAGCAACTGGTTGCGTAACATATTCTGATGCTGAAGGCGAACACAAAGCCGAAGCCACTAACGTGCTTCTCTGCGTAGGCCGCAAACCAAACCTCGCTGGCACACAAGCCCTCGGTCTCGAACCATTCCGCAACGGCATCAAAGTCGACGAACACATGCGCACATCTGCCTCTAACGTATGGGCAGCAGGCGACGTCTCAGCCTTCTCGCTCCTCGCTCACACCGCAGTGCGCGAAGCCGAAGTAGCAGTCAACGACATCGCAGGCATCGACGACACTATGCACTATCGCGCAATCCCTGGCGTAATCTACACATCGCCTGAAGTAGCAGGTTGTGGTGCAACCGAAGACGCCCTCAAAGCCGAAGGCCGCGAGTATCACGTACACAAACTCGCCATGACCTATTCAGGACGTTTCGTTGCCGAAAACGAAGGTGGCAACGGTATCTGCAAAATCATCACCGATGCCGAAAACCACGTCATTGGCGCCCACCTCATCGGCAATCCAGCATCAGAGTTAATCTCAACAGCATGCGTAGCCATCGAAGCCGGCATGACCGTCGACCAACTCAAAAAAGTGGTATTCCCTCACCCAACCGTAGCTGAGATATTCAAAGAGACAATTTGCGAATAAGCGAAAATTTATTGATAATCATCACAAAAAATCTTCATTTTGCTATTGCAAAGTGAAGATTTTTTTTTGCTCCTACAGTCAGAAAAATATGATTCCGACTAAGAAGACAAATAACTAATCATTGCTGTATACTATATTTATAGTATGTTTATAGTATATTTATCCTATATTTATAGTATATTTATAGTATGTTAAGAATAGGGAGAGATTGGGGTTCTTCGTTAATTTAGTTGAAAAGTTGTTGTTTGTTTTATTTTGGAACCCCCTCCCCCTATAAACAGGGGGAGAGTTGATAAGGAATGAGGAGTGAACCCCTCCGTCCTTTGGACACCTCCCCTATAAACAGGGGAGGAGTTATGCCCCTCGCCCGTTGGTATTACCTTCGGCGACCTCCTTATCGCTTGGCATATCCCAAGCAAGTTTGGATCTACATTCACTTCTACGTCGGCTCCCCATATGAACAGGGGGAGTCCGCGAAGCGGGAGGAGGTTAAAAACGATAATAAACAACTTTTCAACTAAATTGTAGGAGAGTTGGGGGATATAATGCCAATATAAATTAAACACAACCATTCAGTCATAAAATACGACCATTCAGTCATCTCCCCATAAATAATGTATGCGCACCCGCGAGATTTTTCGTAACTTTGCAAGTCATTTTGGCGTCTTGTCATCCGAAAAGTCCGAAAAGTCCGAAAAGTCTAACCTAATAACAATAAACCCAACCATGTCAGCACCATTTCTAAAACAGCGAGGAGGCTACCGAAAACTCAAAGTCTATCGAGTTGCAGAAATAATCTACGACATAACCTACCATTTCACGGCACACTATTTGAATAAAGGCGACCGTACAATCGACCAAATGGTTCAGGCGGCACGGTCGGGCAAACAAAATATAGCCGAAGGCAGTGAGGCATCCACCACATCGCGCGAAACAGAAATAAAGCTCACCAATGTGGCAAAAGCCAGCCTCGAGGAGTTGTTAATTGACTATGAAGACTACCTGCGAGTGCGACAACTCGAGCAATGGACACCCCAACACCCACGCTACAACACAATGCGCCAGTATGCCAGCGGTGAAAAAATCAACGACGAATATGCAGTAGTAATCACCCGATTGAACGACGAAGAGATAGCCAACCTCTGCATAACCCTCATAAACCAAGCAACCTACATGTTGCGCAACCTCATAGCTCGCCAACAAGAACAATTCATCACCGAAGGCGGCATCCGCGAGCAAATGACCAAAGCCCGCCTCGAATACAGAAACAAAAACAAATAAAAAACAAAAAAATCGTCCGACCACGTCCGAAAGCATCCGACACCGTCCGACAACTCCGAATCGTCCGACCAGTCCCCAAAAAACAAAAAAACAACCCAACAATATGAAACAATCCAATCTACTCTCAATCCTAATATTATTCTTCTCACTCCTCAGCGTGCAAAGTGTTGTGGGAGAACATTACTCATACGAATATAATGGACCACATGATCTAGTAAAAGGTTTACCTGGTTCTGAAAAGAAATCAAATTTAGACATTTACCTAGAATATCCTAGTGATCAACTTTATTTCGAAGGATATCTTAGTGAAAGTGTTACTACATCTCACAAAATTGTTGTTTTAGGAGAAGATTATGAACTAAACACAGATAGACCAAAAGGGGTTTTTGGAATTGAAAAAGCTGGCAACGATCCAACTTCCGAAGATGCAATAAAAGAATATATTGACTTAGATAAGTCAACAAAAAATATAACTTTTTCTTATTATCGAGATGGAGCCGGCAATAAGACTATCAGTATTCGCAACATCAAAGTCCGCATGGCTCCCCACATCCTCCTAAAAGAAATAACTGGAGACGGGAACGTTACTTGGGACTATAATAATACTAAAGCCACTGCAACATCAACAAAATCAGTAAAAATTGATTTTGGTTCAATGAGAAATAACGCAGGAACAAAAACTGCAAAAATCAAAATCAAATCTGGTTTAGCATCTAGCAGTTGGTCTACTACTTTGTCGGATTCTCCAGAAGGATTTTCTTTTACTGGTGGTGTTTCTTCTTTTGACGATAAATTTATTACCATAGGAAATCAAAAAGACATCACTGTAACTTTCAATCCACAAGAAGCTGGAGTTACAACCACTACTAAAAATATCTCCAAAACCATCACAATATCTGGTGCAGGCACTGGCAACGACGTAGTTATCACCCTCACTGCTACAGTCAATCCACCACAAACACAAACCATCACTTGGAATCAATCAGAATTCGACCAAATATTGCGCATTGGCGATGTCATCACTCTTAATGCTACCGCTTCGTCTAACTTAGGTGTAACTTACACTTCAAGCAACACGTCTGTTGCCACAATCAGTGGCAAACAACTCACTATCGTTGACGCAGACGAAGTTACAATCACAGCAAAACAAATTGGTAATGACAATTATCAAGCAGCACCCAATGTAGCAAAAAAAATAACGACTTATCAGTATAATGTTTCTGGTCAAAAAGCTACAGAAGTAGCCTATAAATATGTCAAACTCGCATGGGATGCTATAGATGGTGCCGACTCATATAGCATCTATGAAGGCGATAATCTCATAGGAACAACTGCAGAGAAAAATTACACAATAACAGGTGTAACGTACGGAGAATCGCACACATACACAATAAAAACAAACGATGAAGGTTCGTATACAAAACAATCATCAGGCTCAAATATAATAGTAAATATCCCAACATATCCATCGGTACAAAATGTAGGCTTCCCAAACGTACAACCAAACCAAATTACAGTCAATTGGAATCCAGTAACAAATCTACCAGCCAATCACAAAGTTATACAATATCACATACACTTGTGGCAACCATATACTAGCGAAACAGAAGGCACGTTCATTAAGGCAAAAACCACAACTGGAACTAGTTGTGATTTCACTGGACTAATCGACAACACACAATATACAGCCTACGTTGATGTAGAATACCAATATACCCTTAACGACGAAACAAAAAATGTTCACGAAAGTTTCTGGACACCTGCAACAATTACAACAGGATCACACATTCCTAAAGAACCACATGACTCCGTAATAATATACAAGGGCGAATGGCATCGAGTGAGAGTAAATCACAAAGATGACATTACAGATAAAACATACACATTCCAACTAAATTATCCATGTGAAAATTTAAGATACTCAGGCTATCTTAACACTGGAGCATCAAATGAACACACAATAACAGTAACAGGATCTCCATCGAATAAAGAGTATGACAAAAAAGACCTACAAGATAAAGATGATAATTATATCTATACTTCGGAAGAAACAGATATTAATACAACAGATAAAACTTTAAATTTTACCGGCAAAAGAGGTTTTAGTGCATATAAGGACATTTTTGTAAACAACATCTACGCAAAAATTGCTCCCCACATCAAATACAATATTCCTAATACAAATCATTTAGGCAACGTTGAAATTGGTTCTACCAATAAATTAGATGTCGATTTCAAATCTTTCCTCACTAAAGGCAATTTAGTTGTTACTGTTGACAACACAGAACACTTCCTCATTGGTGGTACACTCGAAAACAAAACACTCGCTACCGGCTCTAATATATTAAAACTGGTCAGTGACAAAAGTGGTCAATATAAATTCAACGTCGTATTTGCACCAAAATCAATAGGTTCACACACAGCAACCATCACACTATACGACCAAGGCGACGAAAGCAACAAAGAAACATTCAAAATAACAGGCGAATGTATCAAAAAAACACCAACAATCACTTGGATTGAAAACAAACAAATCATTTATGGCACAACCCTCGAAAATGCAGCCACATCAGATTGTGGCACTGCTATAATATATACTTCTGATAACGAAGAGGTAATAAAGATAGAAAACAACAAACTCGTACCTGTAGGCATCGGTTTTGCAAATATCACCGCAACTACTGCTGGCAACGACACATATAAGTCTATATCTGCAACAGCTCAATTTGAAGTAACAAACAAAACTCTACAAGAAATTGTTTGGAAACAAGAATTCTACAAACTAAAAATTGGAGGAACAAGCATACCTCTCGAAGCATACACAATCAATAGCGAAACAAAAGACCCTAATAATTTGCCTATCACATACTCTATTGAAAACACCAATGTGGTGAAAATCGAAGATGGAAAACTCGTAATCGTTGGTCTTGGTCAAACATCAATCACTGCAACACAAGCAGGTAACGATGAATATGCTGGCATTTCACGTACAATGATTGTCATTGTACGCGAAAACAAAACAGATTGTTCGAGCGAATATACTTTCATTGATCAAAATATATATAGCACAAGTTATAGTGACACCGACAGAAGTATCGAAAAAACATTTGAATGGAATAATAAATTAGGCTCAACTTTAATTTTCACTGCCAATGGAAATGTTGCTAACGTAGAAGCACGAGATAACACTAACAACAAAATTATAAATTTAACTTCATCAAATAACACATATACTGGTAACATTGATCTCAACACCAGAAGCATAACAATTAAAGTAAAAGGTGAATTTTGTTGGCTCGTCTGGGAAACTTTTACTATTTCACTTTCAAATGTCTTAGTAACCCCAGCTATCTATTTAAACAATAAAAGCGACAATGTCAATTTCCCTCAAACAGAAGCTGGAAAAATAGGTCTTGCTTCAATTGACTTTGACTGGGCAAACCACCCAGATGAACTATGGGCTACAATCGAAAACGACAATAACAACGTTTTTGCAGTTGATCCAAACACAAACACCTTTGGTGGAGAATGTGGCGAATATGGATCTTCAACAGTAAAACTTTTATTCACACCTCAAATAGCTGGATCTTATGGGGCAAACCTCGTAATCTATCTAGGCGAAGGTGCGAATAAGAAAAAAATGGCAACTATTCCTATCACCGCCACTGCAATTAAAACTCCCCAAACCATCACTTGGGAACAAGACCTTTCTGCCCTAAATCCAACACTAAATATAACTCAAAACAACAGATACGAACTCAATGCTACAGCATCTTCGGGTCTTGATGTGAGCTACTCATCATCGAATGAAAACATTGTACGCATCGAAAACAATCAATTCGTAGTTGTTGCTGCCGGAGAAGTAACTATAACTGCAAATCAGGGCGGTAACGAAAAATACGAGGCTGCTACCCCAGTCTCAAAAACAATTACTATTGCTAAACTTGACCAAACTATCACTTGGGAACAAACGTTTACTAATAACTTTATCGGAGATATTCATACCCTCAACGCAACAGCTTCATCTGGATTACAAGTAATATACGAATCGTCTAACGAAAATGTAGCAACTATTGTCAATGGCAACCAAATGAAAATAGTTGGCGTAGGTACTGCCATTGTCACTGCTAAACAATTGGGTAATAATAACTATAATGCGGCTACACCTGTAAACAAAACAATCATTATTGCTAAACACAATCAAACAATAACTTGGAATTTTGATTTTGATAAAACTGTACGTGTTGGAGATGTATTCACTTTCAATGCTAGTGCAACTTCTACTATGGGCATTACTTATACTTCTAATAATGCTAATGCAACAATTAGTGGAAACAAAATGACAGTTGTAGCTGCTGGAGCATTAAGTATCACAGCTTCGCAAGGTGGAGACATAAATTGGGATGCTGCAACTGCAATAACCAAAACTACAACAGCATACCAATATAATGTTTCTAATCTTCAAGCGACAGAAACGGCATATAAGTATGTAAAATTGACATGGGATGCTATAGATGGTACCGACTCATATAGCATCTTCGAAGGCAACAAACTCATAGGTACAACAGCAGAGACAAATTACACTATTTCAGGTCTTGATTATGCTACAACGCATACATATACCATAAAAACAAACGATGCTAAGTCTTATACTCAACAATCGACAGGTTCAAATGTAACAGTAAATATCCCTGCATACCCAACTGTTAAAAATCTCACATACTCTAATGTAAAACAAAACTCTGCAACTATAAATTGGACAAGTGTATCTCTTATAAACAATCACAACTTTATACAATACCATGTATTATTATATAAAGGCGATGAATTAGTAGCAGGTCCACTTTACACAACTGAAACATCAATACCATTTACAGATTTAATAAATAACACAAACTACACTGTAAAAGTAGGTATTGAATACCAATATGAACTTAACGGAACTCAAATCGTATCTCCAGATAAAGCAATAGAGAACCAATGGGTTTCTACAAATTTTACAACTAATAATCCTTTAGATGAAGCTCCTTATAATCAACCTTATGATGGAGTTATAAACTATCAAGGCGCATGGTATCGTGTAAATTTGAATAGCGATATTAATATTACAAGTCAAGAGTTGAAGTTTAATTTAGGATATCCTTGCAATTATTTAACATTCAAAGCATTTACACCTGGTGCTGGAGCATTAACGCGCAATAACTCTGTTGGTGTAAAACAAGATGGCGAACACACGTACACCACACATGAATGGAGTAATGATACTGATGAACAGGAAGGGAAAACAGAAATATTTACAACAACAGCTGCAATATCAATATTCGATAACTCTGAATGGACATCAGAAGCTGCTACAATGAATGTAAAAAATATTTGGCTCACTATTGAACCACATATTTTGCTGAAAGAGACTAAATATGTAACAAAATTAACTACCAACTCAACTAAAACAGAAACCACAACAGCCGAAATTGATTTTGGCGAAATAGAAATTGATTATAACAAACAAGTAAACATCAACTTCAAATCGTTCTTATCGGTAGAAGATATAAACGCTAAAATAACTGTAGATAACGACAACGTATTCTTGCTCAAAGATGGCAAAAAAGAACAACACATCGCAAGCAACAATACATTGGAAAAAACATATAACAACGACCATAGCTTCACAATATCATTCAATCCAACCGAAGCAAAAGAAGAAAACTACACTGGAACTCTTGTAATCAAAGACAAGATACATACTGTCACAATAAACCTCAAAGGCAAATGTATTAAAAGAACACCTGAGATCACTTGGGTGAATGACAAATATATTAGTTTAGGTGAGTTCCTTGCTGGAGCTGCATCTTCAACATGCGGCACTATAAAATATGACTCTGAGGATAAAACTATTATTAACATTGATGATAAATTTCATCTACTTGAAGCCAAAAACTTGGGCGAAACTAAAATTACTGCAAAAATAGAAGCAAGTGACAAATGGAACGAAGCAACAAGTAGTGTAATTTTCACTGTTACAGACAAAATAATCCAAACCATAAAATGGGATCAGGATTTCACTACTCTCCAAATTGGTGAAGAAACAGAACTCTCAGCTAAAGCCATTACTCGTGAAATAAATGAAGAAAATGGCAACGAGATAACGTATTCAACAGCAGATAATAATATCGCTATAATTGACGGAAATAAAATAAAGGCAGTAGCATCAGGTTATACCTATATAACTGCATACCAACAAGGCAATAACGAATATGCACCTACGTATATGACCAAACTAGTGTTTGTTCGCGAAGAAACAGAAGGTTGTGAAAACTTTCTAGCATTAGAAGATCAAGGCGAAAGCCCTAGTGGTGCGGAATGGGGGCCATTTGAGTTTAAAAGAGAACTAAAAACTATTGGCGACAAATTATCTTTTAAAACAACAAA
Organism: Candidatus Aphodosoma sp.; assembly: GCA_045631465.1. Classification (GTDB taxonomy): domain Bacteria; phylum Bacteroidota; class Bacteroidia; order Bacteroidales; family Paludibacteraceae; genus Aphodosoma. Next base: position 76,761 of record JAZQUV010000004.1, read on the forward strand.
AAATTGGGCAACAACAGGAGATTTTATTATAGTAACAGATAATTTAGGAAACCTTGTTGTTCCTTCTAGAAGATTAGGAGAAGAAGTACATGATATACAATTACCCGATCCTGAGGCAGATACATTGATATTTACTCTTGGTGGTAACATACAAATCTCAATCTCCGAGATCAAGGTTACTCCTAAAAAATATATAACTCCAGATAGAAATCCTATCACTTTCTTAAACACTAGAGTTGACAATAAATCTATCGAAGAAATTGAGTTTGATTGGGCTAACCAATCTGACTACATTTGGGCAAAAATTATTGATGACACCGAAGGCGTATTCGCAGTTGATAGCAAAACAGCTATTTTCGGTAGTCCTACTTGTGGAGAATATGGAACATCAACAGTAAAAGTAATATTCTCGCCTAAAGAGGCAAAAGAATATACAGCTAACCTCGCAATATATATTGGAGAAAACACAACACCCGAATTTACGATACCTATCACTGGTGAAGGCACACAAGCTACACAAAAAATATATTGGTTAAATGTTACAGAGCTGACTACTGCCGACAAAGAGATTAATCTAGCTAAAACTACTGCATCGACACCTCAACCGATAACATATACTGTTGTGTCGGATGACAATAATGTGGTGAAAATAAATAAAAATTCTACTCTCACTATAGTTGGCGAAGGTACTTTCACACTCCAAGCACAACAAATGGGTAATAACTCCTACGAGGAAACAGGAATAACCGAAGAAAAAGAGTTTACTGCAAATATTGGTAACCTTATTTTTGATAATAAAGGTAACGATAATGTATGGACTAACACCGAAAACTGGAAACCTGAAAGTAAATTGAACCTACGCAGAAACATAACTCCAGACGAAGATGTAGAGATAAATCTATCGATTGCTGCTCCTTTGATAATTAAAAATAACACTGAGATAAAAACCAGCAAACAACTATCGATAGTAGCAGACAAAGGAACTGTGACAGTTCAACCTCAAGGTAGATTGAAAGTAAATACTATTGATGGCACTAATGGTGATAACCTCATACTTCAATCGTCGGCAGATGGCAATGGGTCGTTTGTATTTGCAAGTGGCACACCTTCGGCTACTGTCGAGATGTACTCGAAAGCTGAGTATGGCACAAAGGATACTGATGGGCATCACCCTGAATGGCAATATATGGGTGTGGCTGTGAATGGTGCAAAGGTTAGTGACTTTAAATATGATGACAGCAGAAATGCTTGGCTATTGAAGTGGGAGGAGAAAGACAATACTACTGGCGACCCTTGGAGCGATGCTCCTCTTGCAGCAGGAACTGCTCTTGAGGCTTGGGCGGGATACTCTATCTCACAACCTACGGCTAAGACTTACTCGATGAAGGGGGCGTTGATGAATGGCGACCATATGTATACATTGACTCGCACAATAAATGAGAATGTAACGGTTCAAGACCCTGACTGTGGTTTCAACCTATTGGCTAATAGTTATACTGCACCTATCGATATTACTCAATTGAAAAAAACGGACTTTAGTGAGAAAGCCGATGCTTGTATTGTTCTTTTCAACACTGGTACTTATGCCGATTGGGAATCATTACAAGGGAAATCGGGAGAAGCCCCAGGTCAGTTGACTGTAATACCTGTTGAAGCGGCTAAAGCTATTGCTGGAGATGGTCTGCCTACAACTATTGCTTCGATGCAGGCATTCTTTGTGATGGCACGAGAGAATGGGGCTACATTCACCGTAGACTACCAAAGGGCTGTGGCAGGTGCTACTAACCACGGCAACAAAATGCGTGCGCCAGAGGCACAAGATGAGTTCAATGTGTTGAAGATAATGATTAAGGGCGAAAATAGTCGCGACCAACTATTCCTCCTCGAAAACGAAAATACCTCGAAGGCCTACGACAATGGCTATGAGGCACGCAAGATATTCGATGCACCTCGCGGACACCAAATGTATGCTACTTGCGAGTATGGCTATGCATCGATCGACTGTTCGAAATCGTTTATCGGTCAGGCTATCGGCTTGAAAGGCGACAACGAGGGCGAGAAACTAACCATCTCGTTCGGCATCGACAAAATAAAAGACTACGAATCGCTATTCCTCTACGACAAGGCGACAGGCAAATATGTGAACATCATGGCTGAAGAGGAATATACGTTCTACGGAATCAGAGGGGCTGACGACAACAGATTCTGCATAGTGACCAACCCAGACGATAGGAATCAGACGCCGCCGTTTGTGGTGATTGGCGACGAATTGGCATTCGACAAATCGCAGATTGGCACAGATAATGCTAATATATACATATACGACACGTTGGGAAGATTGTTGATGACTGACAAAGTAAATCCTGGTGAAAACTACAGAATACCGGATATGCCTGAAGGTATTTATCTAGTGAGCATGAATGGATATACAACAAAAATTGTCAGAAAATAAGAATCGAAATCAACCTAATAAAAAAACAACGAAAAAGATATGAAAAATATATTAGTATATATAACAATATTGATAATGATGATGCCGGGCGTTAAGCTATCGGCAGACATCACCCTTAGGACAAACGACCCGTTTGCAACGAAAGCTCCTGCCGAAAGCAATCCATTTGCGGGTGGCACACCAAAGGATATAGAGCGCAATTTGTTCACTCCAAAACAGATAAAAAACTCATATAGAAGAGTTGGATTGGACAACAACCGACCACAGAACAAAGGCGTTTCGTACATCAACGGAGGCGATGTGGCAAGAAGCAATGGTGCAACAAGCATTGGCGGTGGAGGCAACACGACACTATATCGCAAATACAACGTCCCATATAGCGGAAATGTGAGCGTTGCAGCTGTGGGATATAGCATGCCAACTACAATAAAAGTCAATATGCCGGAAGCTTTCACAGAGGAAGAGGGCACTACTACTACCCCACCAACGATGGACAACTATTATAGTGGCTCAGGAGCTCCATCGGAGTATGCTCCTGTGGGCGATGCGATATTGCCACTATTGTTGCTTGCAATGATGTATGTGGTAGTTATGAAAAGAAAGAGAGAGAATGCATGTCGTAATCTCTAACACATACTAGAAGAGACTGAACAAAAAGTAATATTTTTGAACAGTCTCTTTTGTTGTAACAGAGAAAGGGGGTTAAACCAAAGACAACAATCGGGGTCTAAAAGAGTGAGGAGTGAGGAGTGAGGAGTTATAACCCCTCCGTCCTACGGACACCTCCCCTATAAACAGGGGAGGAATGAATAATGAGGAGTGTTTATGTGATAAATATTATGATTATGAAAAAGAGGCTAAATATTGCGATTTGCGGGCTTTTGTTTTGTTTGGGTATATCTGCCACCCCGACAGCGCAAACCGAGCTTATTCACGCCGATAAAAGCCTAAAACGACAAGTGAAGGCTATTATTGAGAATGGCGACACGATAGCAGTGTTCGACTTGCCGACAGTATGGGTGTATCCGCCGATGAAATTCAAGAATAAGCAGCAAGAGAGGTATTATTGGCGAACGGTGCGCGATGTGAAGAAAACCCTACCCCTATCGAAATATGTGATGGAGGTGATTGTGGCGACCAATGATACTCTGATGAAATTGCCAACTAAACGCGAACGTGACAAATATATGCGGGGTTTTGAGAAACGAATATATGCACAGGAGTATGACCGCATGAGCAAACTGACACTGCGACAGGGGATGCTGTTGATGCGATTGATAGACCGCGAGTGTGATACTTCGAGTTATGATTTGATAAAGGCCTATAGGGGCTCGTTCACTGCGGGATTCTACCAAATGTTTGCTAAGATGTTTGGGGCTAATCTGAAATCGGAGTTTGGGTCGCATGAGGATGATGCTACGATTGAAAGGATTATAAACCTGATTGAGTCGGGGCAACTGTAGAGTGAGGAGTGAGGAACCGAAGGTCTTTGAGCCTTTGGCGATAAAATGAGGAATGAGGAATGGAACCCCTCCGCCTTGCAGGCACTTTGACTTCGTCTTCCTCCTCCTTGCAAGACATAATGCAAATAAATTTGCCTTCTGTACTTGCTGCGTTCGTCGGTTCCCCTATAAACAGGGGAGGAGTTTTGGGGAGAGTGCATTCTACAATTCTCCCCTATAAACAGGGGAGGAGTTTTGGGGGAGGGTGCATTCAAAATTGAGAATTGAGAATTTTTGCGATAAGCGAGAGCAGAGTCAAGCTTGCTTGAACTATGCCGAGCAAAGCAAAAATCACGACCAAAGGGAGTAATTGAGAGTTGAGAGTTAGTGAAAAAATAATAGAGGCGCAAAGGATCCTTTGCGCCTCTATGTTTTTTGTATGTTTTGATTAAGTAGTGGACACGGCATGCCGTGTCCCTACGTTTAGAGTCGAGACTCTAGTATTACTTAATCGCAACTTTGATAGTTTGACCATTTACTCTAACGAGGAGTACGTCGGCATTGAATGCGTCGATTGCAGTCAATTCAGCTGTTGCTTCAGCAGAATAGATGCATTGACCTTGAACTGTAAATACTTCAATCATATTTCCAAGTTCAGTATCAACATATACCATACCACCTTTAGCATAAACAACCGCAACAAGTTCGATGTTATCAACACCTACACCTGGGTCTGGTTTCACTACATAAGTAGCAGTAACCACTTCACTCATGTATGGCATTTCGTCTGCACCAAGGATAACTTCGCCCTCAGCATCAACCAATACAGCGATAGCAGCGATAGTAGTAGTTTCTTTGATGATGATAGGTTCGCCTTCGAAACGTGGAGATGTGAAGTTAGGAGTCAAACCAAGAACATCATAAAGGATGATAGCATTCTCTGTTTCGCAAGTCATAGAAACCGCAACAGAATCTACATATTCGCCAGCCTCTGGAGAGAATACAGGAGCAGCAGGAGCTTCGTATTCAGGAGCAGCAGGTTTGATAGTATAAACCGCTTCTACAGTTTCAGAGAATTGGAAAGAAGGGCTCATAGAAATCAATACGCGAGCTTTAACTGTTGTAGTTTCAGTCAAAGTGATAGTTGTAGTTGATTTGTATTCGCGCATAGGGTCAGTGCCATCGATAGAATACATGCACATACCACCATCAGGAACATTGAGATACTCGATAGTTACGTTAACCGAACCTTCGTATTCGCCAGGAGCAGGAGTGAAATTGATTTCGATAGGTTTCACTTCTTTTTCTTTGAGAGTATATGTAGCATACACTACTTCACTCTTAGCAATAACCTTAGCATTGTCGTCGAATACGATAGCGATAGCAGAGATAGTGTTGTTTTTAGCATCAACAGCGATTTCTCTTTCATATTCGAAGCTATAGTGGTTAACAGAAGCATCAGTACCATAAGTCCAATAGATTTTAGCATCAGGAGTAGAGCAAGTCAAAGTAACATTGAGAGTTTCTTTGTCGAGATATTCACCAGGAGCAGGATTAAATGCAGGGTTAGCAACCACGATAGTTTCTTTCACTTTGTATTCAGCGAAAGTAACAGCACTAGCGATAGGCATTTCTTCAACGTCCATGATAGGAGCACCATCGGCATCAGTCAAGAACGCCATAGCAGAAACTACAGTAGTAGAAGTGAGTTTGAATGGTTCAGTATAAGTAGCCGAACGACCAGTAGGTTCTGTACCACCGAATTCATATTTAACCATTACATTTTCAGTAGCGCAAGCGATAGAAACGATAACAGAGTCGTTATATTCGCCAGCAACAGGAGTGAATACAGGAGCAGCAGGAGCTTCAACTTTAGTGAAAGTAGCAGAAGCAACTTCGCTATATACATAAGAACCATCAGGGTTTTGATAAGGTTGACCTGTAGAAGTATCAACCAACAAACCACGCACTTTAACTGTAGTAGTAGCAGTCAATTGGATAGGTTGACCAGGAGCAGCAGGCAAAGTAGCGCCAGACATAACGCCTTCGAAAGAAGGTTCAGAACCGTCGATAGTTACAAGGATGTAAGAAGGACGAGCTTCGGTAGTATTAACAACCACTTGGAGCATGTCGCTAGTGAAGTAACCACCACCATATTGGATAGTAGGTACAGCAGGAGCCTCAGGAGCAACGTAAGGAGTAACTTTGTACTCAGCGAAAGCAGCAAGGCTAGCGATAGGCATTTCTTCAACATCCATGATAGGAGCGCCTTCGGCATCAGTCAAGAATGCAATAGCAGAAACTACAGTAGTAGAAGTGAGTTTGAATGGCTCTGTATAAGTAGCTGAACGACCAGTAGGTTCAGTTCCACCGAATTCGTATTTAACCATTACATTTTCTGTAGCGCAAGCGATAGAAACAGTAACAGAGTCGAAGTAGTCGCCAGCCGCAGGGTTGAATACAGGAGTAGCAGGGAGAGCAACTTTAGTGAAAGTAGCAGTAACCACGTCGCTATACAAGTAAGCACCTTCGGCAGTTTGGTAAGGTTGACCATCGGCAGTCAACAAGAAGCCACGAGCTTTGATGACTTTAGAGTCGGTCAATTGGATAGGTTGACCAGAAGGGAGAGGCGCAGTAGTACCAGCCATAACGCCTTCGAAAGAAGGTTCAGAACCATCCATAGTAACAAGGATGTAAGAAGGGCGAGTTTCGGTAGTAGTCAATTCCACTTGGAGCATGTCGCTAGTGAAGTATCCGCCACCATATTGGATAGAAGGAGTAGCAGGAGCTTCGACAACCTCAGTGATTTGGAAGTTGCGGATGTACCAGTAAGCAGCCCAACCAGTTTGAGTAGGACCATAGCCTTCGAATACGAAACGACCAGTTTGGCCTTTGTATTCAGACAAGTCATATTGAACAGTATCCCAATCGTTGTGGTGTTGGTAGTTAGCCACGATAGTATCGCGAGTAGTACCGTTATCGAACAAGATGTTGAATACACCAGCTTCGTAATAAGTATACATGTCGATAGACAAGATAGCTTTAGAAGAGATATTGAACTCAGGCGAGAACAAGCGAGCAGTGTCGCAAGCATAAGAGTCGGCCATAGAAGTATTCAATTGAGTGAGGCCAGAACCACCAGTCCAAGTCCAATAGTCGTTAGCATTGTTGTCTTCAACAGTCCAGCAAGCAGGGATACCATTGAGAGCATTAGTGTAAGGGATAGTGTAGATATCACAAGCAGTAGTGATATTTTTGAGAGTAACAACATTACTTGAGTCGTTATCAGCGCAAAGAGCACGGAGTTCGAAGCTATAAGTAGTGTTACCAGTCAAGCCATTAACCACGTAAGGGTGAGCATTAGCCACGAGAGCTTTCACAGTGTCGTTGCCTTGTTTAACGAGGATGCTCCAAGAAGTTTCGTTAGCTTTGCCAGTAGCCCAATCGAGAGTGATAGTGTGGGCAGTAACGTCAGTAGCTACGAGGCTATCAGGTTTAGGGCAAGAAGGGATAGTTTCGACAGTCAAAGCATCGAGGAAAGTATAACCTTGAATATGTTCGAATACGAAGTATTTAGCATCTTTGTATTGAGCATCTTCTTTCAAACCTTCGAGAGAGAATTTGAACTCTTGGAGTTGACCATCAGCGACGAGATAATCGACAGAGATAGTATCGGTAACAGCTTTGAAAGTAGAAGGGTCTTGAGGGTTAGTCATAACACCGATGATGAACTTAGGAGTATAACGTTCGCCTTCGTATTGACCACCAGCCCAGAACGAACCTTCGCAGTTAGAGAGGTCGCCATTAACGCGAGGAGAGATAAGTTTTTTGTTACCGCTAATATTCCAGCTATAAGAGCCCTCTTGTTTGTTGTAAGCACGGAGGCCCACTTCGCCATTGCCAGTAATAGTCCAGCAAGAAGGAGCAGCGCTTTCGAAGCCTTGAACAAGTGGGAGTTCTGTAGCACCACACTCAGTTTGGAATGAACCAACAGCAGTCCAAGAACTAGCATCACCTTCTTCAGTAAGAGAGCGGAATGCATAGTAGTAAGTAGTGTTAGATTCGAGACCATTGATAGTGTGAGTCAACTCTTCGACAGTAGTGAACAAAGAAGGGTTGATAGTATCAGGGTTGAATTTAGCAGTAGCATAATACAACTCCCAAGAATAAGCGTTAGAAGTGAGAGCGAACGAAACAGAGTTGTCGGTCAAAGCAGTGATGTTGACAGCAGGAGGGATAACCGCTTCTGTGCGGATAACCAAGCTATCGATACCAACAGCAGAAGAACCATATTCAGCACCAACACCCACGTAATAGATACCATCGGCAGGAACAGTGAAGTATCCAGTAACGCGTTCCCAAGGAGCGCGGTCAGGGAGGATGTAGCTATCGAGGCATTTAGTCACAGCATTGCGATCAGGAGAAGTAGCCACACCCATAGAGAGTTTAGCATCGTAGTAAGAGCTCCATTCAACAGCATCGACAGAGATAGAATAGTTTACACCAGCTTTCAAGCTAACAGCGCGGAACATCCAAGCACCATTAGAAGAGTTGATCATAGCCATTTTAGAGCCAGTTTTAGCATAAACATAGTCATACTCCCAAGTGTCGTTGTTGTAAACGCTCATGCTTTCGCCCACTTTGAAGCTATAAGAGCCAGAATAGTTGTGAACCAAGCAGCCCATGAAAGTAGAATTAGCTTCGTATTCATCGAAGTTTTCTACGAAGATGCTAGAAGCCAAAATTTCGGCAGCCGAGCAGAGAGTGCGGAACGACATAGGATTGCGGCTCCAAGCAGAAACTTGACCAGCAGCGTTACGAGCGCGAACATAAACGTCGTATTCAGTGTCAGGAGTAAGAGCAGTGAGGCTATATACGCGACCTTCGATAGAGTCGATGATAGTTCCAGCAGTAGCAGGGTCGAAACCTTTAGCACCATAAACGATGTCGAACAAAGCGACAGTTTCGTCAGGGATAGTGATACGAGCAGCATCGATAACAACAGAATCCACGTTGAACTTAGCGATGATATCGATAGAAGGTTTTTCACCAATCCAAAGGTTATCGAAAGATTGATAGTAACCGTTGTTAGTTACGGCTTCGAAGATAATATATTTGCCAGTATAGTCGGCAGTATTGAAGTCGATTTTGTATTGGTACATACCTTGAGCAGAAACAGTAGGTACGCTAAGGATACCTTTGTCGCTAGATTCAGAAGTCAAACGAGGGATGAATGCCAAGAGTTCAGACTCTTCGGTAACAGTAGGAGTTTCGCTGAGGTAAACGCCGAAACCTTCGCCAGCATAAGAAGTACCAGAAGTACCGCGGAATGCGAAGAACTCGATACGATAGTCAGTATCGTCTTCGAACACGAACTCAGGAGTAACGAGGATAGCTTTAGAGCCAGAAGATTTGTAAGTCCAGTAGGCAGCATAAGTACCTTCGTAAACATATTGTTTAGAGTCGTATTTTTTCCATACGAAGTCGACATTACCAGCAGTATTTTTCATATCCCAGCAGATAGGAGGGAATTGGTTTTCGAAGCCTTCGAAGTAAGGGAAAGTAGAGAGAGCTTCACATTTAGTTTGCACGTCGAAAGAGAAAGCAATCTCTTCGCCACGATTAGCCTCGTCGCAGTAAGTAGTAACAGTACCAGTCACTTTATAAGCAGTAGAAGGATTGAGGCCTTCGATAGTGAACGGATTGTTAGAAGTGAGGATAGAGTCAGATTTAACAACAGTTTCGCCAGCGAGGACTTGGTATTCTACCACCCATTGCGAAGTACCTTCGGCAGCTTCCCATTTCACAGGCACCGCAGTAGTAGTGATGTTAGCGTCATCGATTGCGATGTTGCGCACTTTGCGGCAAGTAGGAGCAGGGTAAACTTGGATGTGGTCGAGGTATAGGTTGTTGACAGCATTAGATTTACCTTCGAAGATGAGGTAAACAGTACCAGTCACGGTAGGGATATTGAAGTCGTAGTAGTACCAACCAGCAGCTTTTTCGGCAGGAGCAAAATCGTAGTAACGGTCGATTTCGCACACTTTAGTAGCGCCTTCAATACTAGGGCTGTTGTTAGCCCAAACAGTAAGACTACCGTCGCCTTCAACAGAACCATATTGTTTGCTATAGCGATACATAGCAAATTTCACGTCGTATTGACCAGGAGTAGCCACATTGAAAGGTTGAGGCGAGAAAGTAGCAGTTTTGCCCTTTTCTACACTGTAGTAGTACATATAGATAGCACTATGACCGTTAGCTGCATTGTTAGGAGTGTCGTAGTAAGAGATGTTGTGGTTGACAATCCAAGCATCTTTTTTGCTTTGAATCCAGCATTCAGGCATAACAGAGCCAAGTTCTTCGTATTCGAAGCTTTCGTTGAGGTTAGCATCACCCACACCGCAGAGAGTAGAAACGAAGATAGAGTCGCTCATTGCGCTAGAGCAGTCGCCACAAACAGCTTGTACGAGTACGAGATAAGAAGTTTGAGGAGCCAAATCGCCGAGAGTGACAGGATTTGTAGTAGCAGTACGGTTGATAGTAGTGTTAGTAGCAGTATCAACGAGAGTGATATTGTAAGAAGCAGCAGTGCCTAACCAGCTCACTTGGATGCTAGCAGAGTCGAGAGCAGCAGCAGTAACTTGTTCAACGCGAGGGCAGCAAGGTTTAGCGTGCACATTGATACCATATATGTACATATAGTTATCAGGACGGATAGCGAATACTTTGCCAGTAGCGTTGCCGTATTTAGTGCCTGCTGTGTTCACAGAGATTTTTCTTTCAGAATAAGTAGCAGTGTGAGTCACGTAGCCGAGAGTATCAAAACCAGAGCCATCAGCATTAGCGATACCATAGTAGAAACCTTTGCCAACAGAAGTACCAGCGTAGCGGAGAGAGACTTCGATGTCGTTAGCCGCGTGGTTGAGAACAGGAGTAGCGAAGAAAGTATTAGCCGAGTTGAGGTAAACAGTATTGCTCAAGTAGTCGGCATCGTTCATAGTCCAACAAGGTTGGAGAGCAGTTTCGGTTACAGTGTCGAGTGCGAGAGGGAGAACAAATGGGTCGCAAAGAGTATAGAAAGTTCCACTTTGTGCCACTTTAGCTTCGTCGTCGGCGCCACAGATACCTTTCACAGTGAAATAGTAACCTTTACCAGCTTCGAGTTCGTCTTCAACGTCGTAAGAATATACGCCATCAGCGACAGTAGGAGTCACAGTTTCGTCCAACAAAGGTTCCTCTTCGCCAAGTTCATACACTTCGATAAAGTATTGAGTAGCAGCAGCACCTTTGCCTTGTTCGAGTTTCCAAGAGAAAGTAGCCGAAGTTTGGTCAACGTCAGAAATAGCGAGGTCAGTAGCCTTAGCACAAGTAGGAGCAGGAGAAATTTCGAAGTTGTCGATAATATGACGGCCATACCAACCACCGACATTATCAAAAACAATAGACAAATTCTCTTTTCCAGCATAATTAGCCAAAGAGATTTCGAATTCTTGCCAACCGCCCGAATAAGTGACTGTTTGCAACACAGTGCCGTATGTAGCACCGCCATCGGTAGAGATACAAATTTTGAAAGAAGCTTTTGAACCGTCGTCAGTCATATGACAAGCGACTTTCAACATTTGAGTTTTAGTAACATCTTTAAGGCTAAAAACAGGCGATTTCAAGACTGCAGTAGCACCATTACTAGCATAGTAAGAGTTAAAATACAAGCCTTTTGTGTCGTTATAGCCAGGGTAACTAGACCCAGTTACTTGCCAGTTGTAACTACCGGCATCACCAGCGACAGTCCATCCAGTAGGTACACCCGACTCGAGGTTGTCGAAGTTTTCGCTCAAGATTTGAGCATCTAATTGCCCAGGAATCAGTAGCATAGCCACCAATAGGACCCAAAGAAAATGTAATTTCTTTTTCATAGATAATAAATTTAGTTAAACAATATAATTAATTTTACAAAATATACACATTTTGCGGGGCAAATATACAAAAAAAATGGCATACTACAAAAAAACAAAAACATGTTTTACAACATAAAAAAGCAGATAGAGGGCAGAGGGCATAGGACAAAAAAAAGAGACGCAAAACATTGCGTCTCTACGATAAGGAAAAGAAGGTTTAATCATTACCAACTTCAGAGTAGTAAGATATTTCAACCCCCTCCCGCTTCGCGGATTGCCTTCGGCGACCTCCTTATCGCTTGGCATAGTGATTAAGAATTAAACCCCTCAGTCCTACGGACAGCTCCCCTATAAACAGGGGAGCAATTATAAAATGCACCCTCCCAAAAAAAATTGTCCCCCTGTTTATAGGGGGACGAGGACGAAGTCCGGAGGGGGTTCAATCAAACAACCTTAATCATTACCTGCTTCGGCATAGTAAGCAGCGAAGGCGGCACCACGAGCGGTTTTATACTTGCCGTTAGAGGCATCGGCGATAGCTTGCCATTTTTAGCTTCGCAAAAGCTTTTTGCTTCGTTCGGCATAGCTCAAGCGAGCTTGGCTCTGCACTCACTTATTGCAAAAAGTCGGTACCCTCATGGCAAGCCATACGCCTTTTAATCATTACCTGCTTCGGCATAATAAGCAGCGAAGGCGGCACCACGAGCGGTTTTATACTTGCCATTAGAAGCATCGGCGATAGCTTGCCATTCGGCTTTTTTATCGATATCAGCCATATCATCGGCAGCCTTAGAAGCAGCTTGGGCGAAACGCTCTTGCTGAGCCAACTGCGCCATGGTAGGGTCTTTCTTCGATGGTTCAACTTCCCAA
>JAZQUV010000005.1:0-102862 GCA_045631465.1 Candidatus Aphodosoma sp.
TTATCTTTTTTGCGGTTTCAAACTCACAGAAAAGAGTCATGATAAATTCTATAAGGATATTTGGGAATTGTTTCAACGAATACGTGTGTTGATGTCATATGGGTGCGTAGGTTATGTGATGAGACATGAAGATTATCATAAGTATGAAATTTCAAATCTTTACATTCAGATAGCCAGATGGTGTAATCAGCAACAATTTTATAAAAAAATGTCATTTTGGGAATTTGCTTATCGAAACCAATCTTATTGGGAAGAAAATACATTGAAAATAAAGGATAGGCCAGCACTAAAATCTTTTCAAGAATTTGAGGAGGATTTGAAAAATGGTTATTACGGGAATGGAGATGGACAAGTTAAGATGTGTCTTCCCCTTCAAACGGTAATGAAAACTTTAGAAAGATTTCCCCAACATAGGGAGGAACTTTTAGATATGTTTAATTATAAAATGGTTAACTTAATTAACCCTAAATTGTGGGAATAAACATTATGGTTACATCACGGTTAAAAGAAGCATTTCTCCATTTGAGTCAACATTCTGTTGACTCTGTTCAGAATGGTAAATCATTTACAGAATGGGATGAATACATGCACGTTGATAGGCCCATTGAGAATAAATTATACGAGAAGATGGACGCTATTGATGTTGCAGGCGGTGGAATTGTTCTTCTTGTTGGAAGTGCAGGTGATGGAAAATCTCATCTATTAAGCCGTATTAGGCAAATGTCAGATTGGGGAGATAGTTGTTTTTATAACGATGCTACAGCAAGTAGTTCTCCAAAGAAAACAGCAATAGACACTTTAAAAGAAGCACTTGTGGATTTTAAAGATATAAATCTTTATAATACCCAAAGTAAGTTGGTTCTTGCTATAAATCTTGGAAAATTAAATGCTTTGATAGAAGATGAAGAGTTTAAGTCGGAATATAAAGAGATTGTAAATGCGACTCGGCCAATATTTGATGACGATGATACAACACCTCCTATTGAAACAGATAGGGTGAAGGTTGTTATGTTTGTTAATCAGCAAATATTTGAATTTTATACAGATGACAATCATCAAACTGTTGAGTCACAATTTTTGTCTGCCATTATGGATAAGATTGTATCAAAGGATAATAATCCGTTTTATCAAGCATATAATGCGGATATTTTAAACGGAATAAGTCCTAAAGACCCACTTATTCTTAATTATCAACTATTATCAATACCTGAAGTTCGGAATAGTATTGTAAAGATGATAATTGAGGCAATAGTATGTTTTAAGATAATTATAACTCCTCGTGAATTTTTAGATTTTATATATTCAATAATGGTATATCCTCATGAATATAAGGAGAAAAATGATTTTTATGAGGCATTATTGCCTACTTTGTTATATTCTGGAAGTGAAAATTTAATTCAAAAAGCACTAAGTAAATTAGACCCTCTAAAGAAGAGTAGTACAAATCATGATAAGCAATTGTCTGTGTTATTTACATCATATTCAATACCTGAAAATTATTTTAACGAAAAACAACTTAAGGTACTTCCAAAGCAGTTAATAGAGCGCACGAATGATTTTTATGCTAATAATGGTCGTGATATAGAAAGAACAACCAAGTTTATTTTTAGATTAAAACATCTTTTGGATTATCATACAGAAAATGAGATATATACATCTTATATTGAAATATTGAAGGGTATCTACAAGAAAGATATTCGTAAAATGCAAGAAATATATAAAATTGTTACTAATGCAATTCCAAGACATTATGGATTATATTATGGTAAATCAAATATGATTCCTTTGAATATACAAGGAGGTAATTATCGTTTGTTTGCTAATTTGCAGTTACATCCAGAGAAGATTAATCCATTTTACTCAGAGGAAGAACATAATGATTTTTTATTGAGGTTTGATATGTTATGGAAATTTCAAGATTCAGATATTAAATTAAGAATGGATTATCAATTATATTCGTATGTCTATGAACTTAATCTTGGTAGGCTATCTCTTTCTTATGAAAATGAAAAAAATCTTGCGTTTAGTAGATTTGTTAGGCAACTTATTGAAAAGTGTGATTGTGAGCACGAGATAACTATTGTTACTGCATATAATCAAGAAATGAAATTAAGTGAATCTGCATTTGGAAATATAGAATTATCATGAAAATAGATATCGAAGCATATAATATTAATTATCATCAAGGAGGTAAGTTTATTGATAAGTTTCAAGAAGGAATCAAATTAATACCATTTGATTCGAGAAATGCCTCTGCGTTTGATAAGAATTGTAGTTTGCATGGAACTACAGGAGAATTTTTTCGTTTATGGGCAAATGATGGAACAAAAAGTATTGAGAATTTTATAGATTCTGTTGAAGTTCCTGTTAAGAATTATCTTATTAATTCTAAAGAGATGCCTAATTTTCAGGTGAATGAATTTGTACGTATGATGAGGGATATTATGGTAGTTAATGGGAATTTAAATGTAATGAATACGAATTTTTTGAAGTATTTGCCATTAGTGCCTAATGATGAGAATATTACGTCAAAAGAAAAGACTATGTATAAAGCTGGTCAAAAAAAGCTATCTAACTATGTATATTCAATGTTGTCGTTTGATGTGAATTATCCTAATATTGGTACATCGAAAGATTTGTTTTCTAAAATATTAGAGGAGGCGTTATCTTCTTCTATTGTATATCAAGAAGAACGAGTGAAGGGTGAATATTATATTTTTAAATACATAAGAGAATCTTTCGATAGTGATTTTCGATGGTTAATGTCACAAGAAGAGACTGTAAAGGTAAAATATCTGCATTTATTTTTATATTTTTACGCATGTTATTCTGTAACACAAGCAATTGTTAGTATTAATTCAAAAAGTAAATTTGAAACAAATTCACCAAGTCCATTTTTCTTTATATTGTCAAGTGAAAAAGCATCTGTAAATCATGATGCAATAGCAAGGGGGTGGAGCAATATTATTACATCAAATTCTCTTGATAGACTTTATGGTAAATTGCAGGCTCTTGATATAACTAATTGTGTTCTAGGGAAAAATGTTGGGTTATATTATGATGTAATTAAAAAATTAAATGAAACATCATTTGATGACAATAAAGATTTATGTGTAGAATTAATAAAGTTATATCAGTCGGAGAAAAGAGCTGTTCTTGAGGGGCGAGCTAGTGAAAAATATATATTAGAAACTTTTGATGAAATTGAAACAGAAGTTAGTTCATACGAAGATTTTTATCAAAAGTTAGAAAAATTATGTATTGGTTTACAGTCTCCTAGTTATACTACTAGAATGCGTAAGAAAGTTATTGATCTTTTGAGTGTTCGTTTTCTTCAAAATAGAAAAAGAAGTGGTTATGTACTTACTTTAGATAACGAAATGCTTACATTTTTAATTGCTTTAGTTACAAAAAGTAAGAAAACAAAATTAGAGGATATGTATAAGCAATTTAATAGTTATGGCATTTACTTTAACCGAGGAAGTAGACTTGCCATTGAGGGATATTTGTTGAAGTTAAATCTTTTAGATAGGAAAAGTGATTCCGGAGAAGCGCAATATGTCAAAGTTGTTTTATAATTATATAGTTAAGGAGCTTTTGCTTGGTTATTTCAAAAAGAATCCATTGCAAAAAGGAAGTCGATACTTCATGATTATTGAAAATGAAGACCAGCGTAATAATTTAATGGAAGCCATTAAAGAGGTTTGTGAGGATATTATAATTTCGGGTATTTATCAAGGCAATAATTCACATGTTTCGGAAGAGACATATAGTACTCATGTTATAAAACCTTCTGTAGATAGTCCTTCAATTATTATAGGTTACGATAAGACTTCGACAGAAGATTATCTTACAACTATAAGAAATTCAGTTGGGCTTTTAGGTAATAAGTATGAAAATTATGGCGTGATCTATATTCTTTCGGATAGTATTCTTTCTTCAATTATTACCGCATGTCAAGACTTGCAAACCTTAGGAGGACCTCTTCATTCTAATTATATAATTGCAGATATAAAAGAGAAAGCAGAGCGCAAAATTACAAAAGATTTGGAACATTTTTATCTTGAAAAGCATCTTGATAAAATGTCAAATTATATAGCTGATGGAACTTGCAATCTCTTTGATTTTAAGTATGCATTGAGTGCACTTGAGGATTCTACATTGCAAGGACATTATAATGAATTAGATTTTTTCAATGATAAAGCCGTGTATGATAATACATTTAAACCATCTAATATTGAGATGCAAAAGCGTGTAGGTAAAAATCATGAGATTTATCAGAAAGTTTCTGCTATTATGAATGATGATGAAGATGTAGATGTAGATAAGTTTAAAATGTTAGAGAAGTTTCTTGATGAAAAATTATCTAAAAGGATACTTAAAGATGAATCTTGGAAAACTATAGATTTACAAGAATTTTTAGATAGTATTGAAAGAAAAAGTATTACCGCTAATCTTGAACTAATTAATATTGAACTTCCATCTGAGGGATTGATGTCTTCTTTTGTAAAATACACAAAAGGAAACACAAAGAAAAAATCAACATCTTACATCATAATTTGTGATTCTACAGGTAACACAACAACAGAAGAGGTTAAAATAACTTTTAATAAGGAGATTAAGATTACGTCATCTGAAAATTGTAAAGTACAAGGATCTGTTCTTAATGTAAAAGTAGGAGATGCTTTAGTAAAACAAAAGGTTGGTTTAAATGATAATTATCATGAATTTTATCTACTTAAATTACCATGTGATAACACTTTTTTTAAAGATATTAAACAATCTTTTTCTATTAATAAAAAAGGCGATATTGTAGTTGCGGTTTCTGAAGAAGTTGACTCGTTAACATTTGGAAATGGTTCTAATATACTTTCTATGCCATTTGATAAAAAAGTAATGTGGGCAGAAGATGTGCGATTAGACGTTTCTGTAATTTCAGATGAGGATATTGATCAAATTGATTTTATAGTTGATTTTGGATCTAAGCAGATTAAAGTTATATTAAAATTGAATGATGCGAAACCAATACCACCAGCAAAACCAGGAACGATAGAAGGGTCGTATATAGATGGAAAAGTTATAGTTGATGATCAACCGCGTGCTGTTTATGAATTTTGGAAGAAATATCTTAATTGGGAGCAAACTTTTATTGAAAATAGATGTTCTTATATAGTTGAAGCATTTAATCAACTTACAGAAAGTAATGATTTGCATTGTGATAATCTTGATCTTCCTGATAAAGTACAAATGGCATTAAATAATTTGTATGAATATTATAGCCAAAATCAGACTGTACCATCTTTGTGTTCAATGAATGATGAATTACGAGACCTTTTAAAAGTTTATTGGGAATCGATTGTAGATACAATAAACGGAATACCTAATAGTCGTTGTATGACTAAGGAAGAGTATTCTTTGACCAAACTAGGATTGGTTTCTACATGGGAAAAAACTTATTTGTCTCCATTTCATCCAATTTTGGTGGCATATACTTTAGAATATTATAGTCAGTACGATAAGAAAGAAGATTCTACTTTTGCAAAGAAACTTTTATCTCCTTTCTATTTGTTGCCATATATATATGTAAATAGTCAAGCATTAAGACCATATACAGACAAAAATTTATCAGATATTAGAAATTGGTTGTGCTATGAAGGTGTGAATAGTAAACCTCAAGAACGAACAAATGATATTACAACAAAAATGGTATGGACAAAAATGAAAGCGTTTATTAACCATTTTAAATATTTGTTCCAAGATAAAGATTGTCCGATTATTATTAGTACGATTGGGTTTGCTGATGATACGAATGTAATTAAAGGATTGTTAGAATTTATTAGAAAGGAGTATCTGAATGGTGTTCAAAAAATAGAACTTCATGAGTATGTTGAAAACTTAATGGAGGAAACTTTTTTCGAAAAGCTGAATAGACTTGATTCGATAGATGCTATTTCGCGTGAATTAGAGTCAAATGATATAAAGTTAGAAATAAAAGGAGAATATACAAGTCAGGAGATAATACATCAGTTATTTACACGTGTGTCATTCTATAAGCATAAGCTTGATTCAAATAATGAGAAAATAGGATATTCTCATATTGCTTTTTATCAAATGACAACAGATTCAGGATTTATATGTCAAGCAACTAAAGAATTGCGTAATGAATTATCGTTTAATGGTTTGATTTCAATCCCTTCAACAATTAACAAATCGGGGGCTTATATTATTGGATATGGTACTGCGGGACAAAAAAAATCTCAAAGTTTTATATATCCAATGACTTCAGCTTTGAATACATTGTATGCTAATGAGCAACAAGAGGGTAGTAATATGTTTAGTATTGATGCTTGTGTTGCAAAAAAGTATAAATTTAACAAGTTAGATTTATTAAATTCTATTTATGATAATGCTAATTGGGTGACTTTTATTAACCCTGAAGTGGATATAAATTTCTTTTATAATCAAGATTTATATATCGTTCATTATACAGATCAGTATACAATTAATGCTAAATATGATAGTATTACAGTGACTAAGCATGTTGACCAATATGAAAATATGCTTCGTAAATCGTATGAAAAATATGCTTTGTCTGAAGTGCGATTTCAGCATTTTAATCAAACGATGATGAATTATTTTAATTGTCTTAATGGCAATTGGATGCTCAATATTGTGAATAAGACAGAGGATCAGATTCGAGAAAAGATGAGTATTGTGGCCGCTAGTATCGTAATGTTGCATTTTATGAAACGAAATGTAGGTGTTCTTTGGATACCTATTTCGTTGGATGAAATACTCCGAGTTACTGGTTCTATTGGGTTACCTCAAGATTATATTTTTTCTAAAAAAACTCTTGGTGTAAAAGGTGCAATGTCTGATGATTTATTGATGATGGGTCTTGATACATATGATGAAACAGGTCTTAAATTGTATTTATATCCAGTAGAGGTTAAGTTTTCGAAAAATAATTCGATGGCGGACAAGGGTAGTAAACAAGTAAGTCAAACATTTATTCAATTTAAAAAACATTTATTTGGAGAGTCTAATTTCACAAAAAATATCTATCGAACTTTTTTTGCATCACAATTTTTGACTAATGCTGAAAAATTAAATGCCAATAAGTTGCTTTCTGATAGTGAATATGCAGAAATAGAAAAATATAGATATGATTTACTTAATTTACAATATTCGTTAAATGAGAATTTGCCTATTAAAGAAATGGGCAATGCTGCTATTGTCTCTTTTTTTAGTCATTCGTCTCATAGTTTGAAAACATCACTCGTTGATAACGTGCCAGTTTGTGAAGTTCATTTTTCAGAAAAAGAGTGTTTTCAATTTGTGGCAGAACCAACTAGTGAACATCTTGATTTTCTTAAGAAAGGTGATATTATTATTGATAATGAAATAAAAGATATAATAGATAATTCTATTGAGTTGATAGATTTAGAAGAAGAGCAGTTAGCCGAATTAACCGATATAGTAGATGATGATGTTGCAGATATCTCTGAAAATAACACTCAAGCGGTTAAAAATGAGGAAATAGTTTTGATTGAGCAACAAATGGTAGATTTGACAGATGATAAAGTAGAGAAACCGATATCTCATAAGATTAAAATTACAGTTGGTCATACTCAATCAGGGAATCGTGAAGTCGTATTTGAACCAAATAATACTAAGATGGTTTCACATCCAAATATGGGTATTATTGGTACTATGGGTACTGGTAAAACTCAGTTTGCACGTTCTGTTATTGCTCAGTTGTCAAAAGAGGGAGTACATAATGTAGGAGGTAATCATGTTGGTATACTAGTATTTGATTATAAGGGAGATTACAAAGATAAGGAATTTCTTGATGCAGTAGGAGGTACAGCTTATAAGTTTAATTATCCATTTAATCCATTAAAATTGGTTGTAAATGATGAAGTGGTAGGAATGAATTTACCTGCTATTACAGCGGATAGAATAGCTGATTCTTTTGCTAAGGCATATGGGTTAGGATTAAAACAGCAAAGTAATATTAAACAAGTGATTATTGAAACATATAATGATGCAGGTATTACTAAAGATTCGTCAACATGGAATAATCCTGTACCTACAATGGAGCAAGTAATTGATAAGTATTTTGCGATGTATGATGCAAATGATAAGGCTTTTGCTTTATTTGATAAGTTGCGAGATTATACTATTTTTACCTCTGATAATAGTAGTTGTGTTTCTCTTTTTGAATGGCTTAATAGTGTGAGAGTTATTGATTTGACTCTTTATCCAGATGATACAAAGAAAGTAATTGTATCGTTGATTCTTGATCTATTTTATGCAGAAATGCGACAGTTGGGTGGTAGTGCGCAGATAGATGGATTCCGAGAACTTCGAGCTATGATTATGGTGGATGAAGCACATCAATTTTTAAAGAAAGATTTTAATTCTTTTCGTAGTATTATTAGTGAGGGTCGCATGTTTGGAGTTGGTATGATTCTTTCAACTCAGAATGTAAGTGACTTCAAAACTTCAAAGGAAGACTATTCGCAGTTCATCTTGAGTTGGGTTATACACCATGTAAACTCTATCAGCAAAGCAGAGATTGCAAATATATTTGGAGCTAGTGACCCTAATGGTGAACGTTATATGGATTTCATTAATAAAGCCAAGCTGTTCGAAAGTGTTTGTAAAATAGGCACAAGAGTAGAAGGGATTAGGGATTTGCCATTTTTTGAACTAATGAAAATAGATGAAAGATTTAATTCTTTAATGAGTGATATTTAAATGAGTTATTTTTGTATCTTAAGGAATGATATATGAAAACGCCTCTCAGTCGTGTGGATTGAGGGACGTTTTTGTGTGACTTTGTTGAGGCTGGGAGGCATTGGATGTTTTTTTCGTTTATTCAAAAAAAAAGTGGTATCTTTGTGGGTGATTAAGAGTGATACTAATTATTAATGTCTAAAAAAACTATATGACTATGGAAAATAAACCATTAGGCATACCTAATCAAAATTACGAAGTATGGAAAAAGATTGTAGAGCTACGCAAGACTTACTTGCAGGGGCAAGAGCCGTCATCGCGAGAGGATATGTTGGCGGAAATCAAATCAGCGGAGAAGGAATACTGCGACCAAAAGTTGCAACCTCTGATGAAGACCGAGAAAGACAAGAAGCTGCTGTTGAGACTTGGGCGAGAGAGTTAGGCGTGTGGCACGATGAGGCTACGGAGGAGCTGGAGGCGATGTGTGGCGAACGAATTGCTAATGGGTCGGAGGCTTTTGTGTTTTTCGGAGATGAGCAAACGGTGATAAAGGCTAGGGATATCTATGGCTATGATTGCTTGGATGAGGCGTTGGTGTCGATGGAGCTGCATAATGCGTTGTTCCCTTATACGGCAATGAGAATCACTGGTTTTGGTCGCAGTGAAGGGGATTTTACGGTTATATTTGAGCAGAAGTATATCAAGGGGGCAAAGTTTGCGCCTTCGGATTTGATTGCTCGGTTTATGAAAACGGTATTTGATGCGGAGAAAGATGATAGCGTTTTGGGTGGTAATTCGTATGAGAATGATGAGTTGCTATTGCAAGATTTGAAACCGGCTAATGTGTTGCTGGGCTGTGATGGTGGGTTGTATGTGATTGATGGTGATTTTTATATTAAATGATTTGTTGGTTGTTTGGGGGATACACAAAAATGCTGAGCCATATGATGGACTCAGCATTTTTGTGTTATTCTGCGAATAGTGTGTTGAAGTTTGTAGTTATTAATTGTTTGTATTCTTCTTTTAGGTTGATTGGCAGAAACGATATGTCGATTAATTCATTTAGGAGTGGTTGGGCTTTTCTGAATCGTTTGAATAGGTTGGCGATTGTTTTGGTGTCTATGCCTGATGATTCCATTGCTTTGATGAAATCGTTTTTGTTGATTTTTCGTTTTTTACCATTTAGATTTAGTGCTAATTCTTCGGTGTCGGTGGGTAGTACAAGTTTGGTTGATAATAAATCGTAGGCTGGAGATAAGATATGTCCGTAGCCTATTGGTTTGTATAAAGAGAAGTTTTTTAGGTGCATATCGGAATTGCCAACTAACCACGAAAATAGTACTATCTGCCAGAATTTAATAATATCTAATCGGGAAACTGATGAGTGTTTCTGTATTATTTTTGCTATTTGCTCGTAAGAGCCTTTGTATTTGTGCTCGGTTAGTCGTTCGGACAATTGACACATGTCCTCCATTGCTAGTTTGTAGCCATCGTTGAGGCGGTCGATGCGTCGAGTTAGGTAACAAAGTTGTCCGTCTGCTAAGGTGATTAGTGTGTGTGGTACCACCTCTATTCCACAGACTTCGGCTAGATGCATTGTTAAATCTTCTAGTTCGGGTAGGTGTGGATATAATTCGGTTTGTGGTTTTAGTATATATCGACCCCATAAACCTACAATGGTAAATCTTTTTTGTTTGCTTTCGGTAACTATATCAAGCGAAAGTTTGGCTTGAACACCTGTGAGTGTTGTTTGACTGCGAATGACTTGTTCGGCTAAACTCTCTAAATCGGAATGTCGAATTTCCATGATTGGCAAACTGGTGTCACCGAATATTTTTTTTAAGCATGAACGGTGAAATTGGCTTTCGCCTTCTTTCAGTTCTTTATAACAATATAAGCATCTTGACATAATTATTCCTCCTCTTTTTGTTCGATAATGCTTACTGCACCTATGCAATCACGACAACATGCTAATAGCAACGACATACGGTCGCGATTGTTGATTTTCCAATTGCGCTCGGCTATATCGAGTAACCACCCTTCTGGAATTAGTCCATCAAAAAATGGGAATAAGACTTTGTCTCTATATACATCAGATGTTAATGGCAGTGTTAAACTGATTGGTTCTGCATCGTTCTGCAATAGATAGTCGTCGTTATATTGAAATGTGTAGCCATCGTCGTCTTCGCATAACACGCCAACGAATTTGTTGCGTAACATGATATTTGCCTTTTTCATTCTCTATCTCTCCTCTTTTCTATTGCTCCTACTTCGTAGTCAAATAGATTTAGAACTTGATTGACTTTGTCCATGCGTAATGTTTCTTTGCCTTGCTCTAAATCACGCACAAAACGTAGACCCACCCCAGATTTTTCGGATAAATCGACTTGGGTTAGATTGTAACGCTTGCGCATCTCTTTTACAAATTTTGCTAAACTCATAACATTGAATATACCCTAAAGGGTATAATAAAGCTGTTGTGTAATGTAATTATACCTTTTAGAGTATAAAATGACTATGATATAGCAATAATATACCCGAACGGGTGTATTATTGTGGTGCAAAGATACAACTTTTTTTTGATAATTTGGATAAAAAGGAAAGTTTTTTTGTGTTTGGGCCTTTACTCCTCGCTTTTGAGGTCGGCGATGTCTTGGAGCATGGCGTCGATGTTGCGGTAGATTTTGTTGCGTTGGCGCCAGCCGTATATGCCACCTATTATCAGACCTATAACGCTGCCGACGATTATGCCGAGTAGCATCTCGCGATTATCGATTTTGGTGTAGACCTCCCACGCATTCCAGCAGAGCCACACAACAAGCCATGGGTAACTGAAATAGCTCCATTGTTTGTAGCGACGGCGGGTGCGCATAATGGTGGTGCTGGCTGTAATCAAATCGCCATTGAGTAGGTTGCTATTCAACCCCCAATGCGACCAAATGGTGTAGACGAGGGCTATTGCCATAAAGGCGCAGGTGAAGATGTTGAGCGCAAGCGAAAAGTTGAGCAAAAGGGCGTAGTTGACTGCAATGATGGGAGTGGCAATGACAACCAATGCGCACAATGTAATCCCTGTGCGATTGATGTTGGAAATGCGCTCTTTGATGGAGTTGCGTATCAGTTGGTGGTTGATGATGCTCTGTTTTTCGAGTTTTCGGTTCAATAGTGTGAGTTGTTCTCTCAACTCGTTCAATTCTTCTAATCTAATATCTCGTTCCATAATATAGATAGTTTTATTGGTTTGACATCTGTTTTAATTCTTCTTTGATGCGGACAAGGCGCACTGATACGTTTTTGACCGTGATGCCTACGATGGCGGCAATTTCGTCGTAAGGGAGATTGTCGAGCCAGAGCAGGATGATGGCGCGGTCGAAAGGTTTCAGGCGATTGATGCGATTGTAGAGCATCTGAATTTGGCGCGAATCGTCGTCGGTGTCTTCATAGAGGTTGATGTCCATCGATAGTGGCACTGTTTGTATCTTGCTCTTTTTGCGCTCGGACGAGATGCAGGTGTTGAGGCTGACGCGCCATATCCATGTGCGAATGGAGCTATCGCCTCGGAAGCCCTTAAAGCCTTGCCATAGGTTGATAAGGGTTTCTTGGAAGAGGTCGTTGACCTCGTCGTTGTCTTTCGAGAACATGAAACATACGGTGTATATGGTGTTTTTGTGCTCCCGGACGATTTGTTCGAATTCTTTTTCTGATTTTTCCATTTTTTCTTGTTTGTTTTGCCTATTAGACGCACGTCTTACAGAAAAACTACATAGGGTGTCATATTTTTTTTTGCAAAGATACGAAAAATGTGGATTAAAAGATGTCTTGTTGTTGCGTAATTCAGAATAAAATTGTATCTTTGCGGAGAAAAAACGGGCAAAAATGGTTGTTTTTCTCGGAAAAAGCGGACAAAACGCTATTGTTTTTCTCGGAAAAAGCGGACATAATAAATAAAATGCTATGATTGATAGGTATTTAGATGGTTTGATAAAAGAGCATTATGCTAACACACAAAATGCCCTTCTGTTGTCGGGTGCACGACAGGTGGGGAAAAGTTATGCAATACGTAAGTATGGCAAAGCCAATTATTCGTGTTTTATAGAGATTAATTTTATTGAGCAACCTCAAGCAATACAGATATTTCGAAATGCGACATCTGTAGCAGACCTATTATTGCGCTTATCTACATTTGTCCAACAACCATTGGTAAAAGGCGACACACTAATATTTTTAGATGAGGTGCAAGTGTATCCTGATATCCTGACTTGGATAAAATTCTTAGTAGATTCAGGAGAGTATAGATATGCTCTAAGTGGTAGCTTGTTGGGGGTGCAATTGAAAGATATACGAAGTGTTCCTGTAGGATATTTGTCGGAGATTTTGGTTTATCCTCTAAGTTTCGAGGAATTTGTCCGAGCTATTGGTGTAGGTGATGCCACTATTGATGCTCTTAAATATGCATGGGTGAATCAGACACCTGTTGATGTTGTAGTGCATCAGAAAATGATGCAATTGATCAATCTATACCTTATTGTAGGCGGTATGCCAGCAGCTGTACAAGCGTATATAGATAGCAATAACATGCAGCATGTCATGGATATTCAACGCAATATTTTGCAGCTATATAAAAAGGATATTGCACAATATGATTTGAAACGTAAACTTTATCTACAAGATATATTTGATTTAATTCCTAGCGAATTAAATGCACAAAATAAACGATTTATATTAAAAGATATTAATCGAAATATCAAATTCTCTCGTAGTGAAAATGATTTTCTATGGTTGAGTGATGCAGGAGTTGCACTCCCTGTTTATAATGTAGAGGCTCCATGTGCGCCTTTGATTCTCAATAAGCAACGTAATTTGTTTAAATTGTTTCAGAATGATGTTGGATTGTTGGCTTGCCAATATTCTAATGGCATACAATTGGATATACTCAATGGTGAGAGTCAACTGAATTTTGGGGCTATATATGAGAACTTTGTAGCACAAGAATTGAACACTAATGCTTATGCTCTATATTATTATAATAGTAAGAAGTATGGAGAGTTGGATTTCTTGATTGAAGATAATGGACAATTGACAGCCATTGAGGTAAAGTCAGGAAAGAATTATCGCAAACATAACGCATTGGACAAATGCATGGAGTGTGAGGACTTTCATATACAGAGAGCTATAGTGTTGTGCCATGATAATGTACAGGTGGAAGATGATGTTACTTATATGCCTATATATATGACAATGTTTATGAAGAAGCATCAAAACAAAGAACCTCTTGTATATAAATTGGATATATCAGATTTAGCATAAATGGTCTTTTTTGAAGAAATTAAGTGAAATTTGTTGATAATATAAATTTTTGAAATTATGGATAAGGTCTCGGAAAACCCTTTAAAAAACCGACGAGAGAGCACTATGCCTTTGATGGCGGTGACGGCTCTTTTCGTTACTCTCTATTTGGTGTCGAACATTATGGCAGTGAAGGTGATTAGCATTGCCGGTTGGTTCTATTTCGACGCTGGTACTATAACTTTCCCTTTTGCCTATATGCTTGGCGATGTGCTGACTGAAATATGGGGCTATCGCACTGCCAAAAAGATTATTTGGCTGACGTTTGTGTGCAACATTGTGATGGTGATATGCACGCAGATGGGTGTGTGGTTGCCGTCGCCCGATTATTTGCAGACCGAAGCGAATGCCTACAACACGATGTTCACCTATGTGCCTCGTATCGTGATTGCTTCGCTCACGGGCTTTTTGCTCGGCGAATTGTCGAACGCTTGGTTGATGGACCGCATCAAGCGCATGACGGCAGGGCGTTGGCTTTGGGTGCGCACGATTGCGAGTTCGGCTGTTGGTTATCTGTTCGATACGGTGCCTTTTGTGTTGATTGCTTTCCTTGGCGTAGTGTCTACTCACGACCTCTTGATGATGCTTCTATTCCAATACACAATGAAACTCGGCATCGAAGCCCTCTTTGGCACGCCAATGGCTTATATTGTTATCCGTTGGATTAAGTATAAATTTGAGCGAGTTGGGGTTACAATTGATTGATGTATGGAGAGATATTCGATTATACGTGATAAGATGCCGAGGGAGTTTGTGCTGCTGCAGGGCACGGGATGCAGGTGGCGGAGGTGTGAGTTTTGCGACTATCACTCGGATGTGAGCGACGACCCATTTGAGGTGAACCGTCAGGTGCTGGAGCAGGTGACAGGCGAATATGGTGTGCTGGATGTGATAAATTCGGGCTCTGCCTTCGAGCTTGATGACCGCACAATTGAATTGCTTCGACGCATCATAGTTGAGAAAAACATCCATACACTGTGGTGCGAAATGCACTGGATGTATCGCAATCGTCTTGAACAATTTGCTCAACGAATATTAGATGGAGTATCTAATTCTCAGCTTTCAATTAAGTTTAGGTGTGGAGTTGAGACGTTTGATGGGTCGTTGCGCAAGAGGTGGAACAAAGGTGTGCCGGAGGGTGTGACTGCCGAGGAGGTGGCGCGATACTTCCAAGGGGTGTGCCTATTGTGTTGCACCGAGGGGGAGACGCGCGAGCGGATAGTGCACGACATTGAGTTGGCTCGCAAGCATTTCGAGTATTTTTCGGTGAATGTATTCTGCAATAATACCACAAAAATCAAGCGCGACCAGGCGTTGGTGGACTGGTTTGTGAGCGAGGTGTATCCTATGATAAAAGACGACCCACGCATAGAGGTGTTGATAGACAACACCGACCTTGGGGTGGGATAGAGAATGATAATAACACAACGAGCGGTAAGACTGAAAATGATAGGTCTTACCGCTCGTGTTGTTTTTATTGTTTTATGATTTTGATGCGTTGGTTGTCGGTGGATAGAATGTAGATGCCTGTAGGAAGGTCGGAGATGTTGATGTGGTTGGCTGTTGTGCTTTTTAGGCGTTTGCCCATGATGTTGTAGATGTCGACTTGTGAGATGGTGTTGCGGTTGATGTGGATATAGTCAGTCGTAGGGTTTGGGTAGATGTTGATTTTTGGGTTGTTGTGCTCGATAGACTCGATGGGGGTAGTGGCTGAGTGGCGTGTGCGGTCGTAGAGACGATACATTGCCATGCCGTTGGATGGGCAGTATTGATAGATGTAGTAGCTACTATCGGGACGAAGTTCGGCAAAGAGCCAATTGAAAGTGGAGTAGTTGCCTCCCTCTTCGTAGCCATTAGGACCTATAGGGTCGATAGAAAAAAGGGCTTCGTCAGTGCTAAGATTGCGCACAGTGAAGCCACCTTTGTAGTTTTCGCCACTATTGTGGAGAAGGATTTTGTTGTTGCGGATAAAGAGTACGTCGCCACCGCCTGTGGTGTTGCGCATAGGGGCTTTGGTGCCCGAGCGTGCTGTGTAGAACTGAGTGCTCTCTCCATTTTTGTAGCGATAGAAGCCCGATGCACGAACGTGGTAGAGCCAGGTGTGAGGATCGTTGTGGATTGGGATAATATAGCTAGCCGCTGAGCCTGTGAGGTTGAGTTCGGCCGATTGGACGACTGTGGTCACCTCGCCTCGCACGACCTCGATTATATTGGCATATTTTTGATTGTTGGGAAACATATAGATGTAGCCTGTGTCGGTAAGTAGGTTGCCCGATGCCGAGATGAAATTGGTTTGTCCGGTGACGGGATTGGTGGCATTGATAGCGAGGGGCGAGGCGTGGATGTTGGCAGCATCGTAGATGAGAAATTGGTGGTTGCCATCGGTCGAACGGTCGTTGCGCACTATGATGTTGCCTGCATCGTCGGCAGCAGTGCCATAGCCTATGCCGCCAGAGACGGAGTCGATGCACCCTTCGTTGTTGAACACAAAAAGGAGTTGCTTGTTGCAGTCGTTCACATAGAAATGACCTTGATGTGCTGCGCCTTGTTGGGCATAGGTGCCGTCGATATTGGTAGGGGCATTGCCTTTGTTGAGGCTATTTTCCCAGATTGGTTCTAATACAAGGTCGATTGGCTCGGGATCGGGTTCGATTTCGATTGTAGGCAGATTGGCTGGGTTGAGATAGTCGGTGGTGATGAAGTCGCACCCCATGAGGGCATAGGCTCGGTAGTTGGCGTTGTCGTTGACGGTCCAGACGTTGACTTTGAGGCCAGCGGCGTGGAATTTTTCGACAGTCTCTTTATTGAAACCACCCGATTGAATATCTACGTCCATCTTCCACTCAACGCACCAGTCGAAATGGTTAGCCCAATTGGAATTGGTGAGGAATTGGAGTGTGATGTCGGGATAGTGGGTGCGGAGATATTCGAGGCAAGGCTTCATAGAGGTGAGGATGACGCACTTGTTGCGGAAGCCCTTTTCGTCGATGAGTTTGACCAAAGCTGGCATGCCCGATTGGTCGTTGCTATTGATGCCTGTTGCCCATTTGAGCTCGATGACGGGGAGGACGTTGTATTCGGCACAGATGTCGAGATACTCGGCAAGGGTGCATATGGTGCCGGTATAGGTGACGCCACCGCGAGTTTGGGTATAGGTTTCGGCTTTGAGTTGAGCAAGGGTAGAACTGCTGATGGTGAGCGAACCGCCAAGGCGACTAGTGTTGTCGTCGTGAGAGAGAACAATGGTGCCATCGCCAGCCACTTTGATGTCGCACTCGAGATAGTGGTAGCCCTTGAGTGCACCGTTGATGAATGCTTCGGATGTGTTCTCAACACCCCAATAGCTGCCGCGATGGCCGACGAGGAGGGGTTGGGCAGACAATAAGGTGACAAGGAGTGAGAATAGCGAGAGGAGGATTGTGCGTTTCATAATATGTGGTATTTAGAGTGACGCTACAAAGTTAGTAAATATATTTTGCTATTCCAAATAAAAGTATACAAAAAAAAGAGATGCAACAGGTGTGCATCTCTTAACTTAGTTGCGGAGGCAGGACTCGAACCTACGACCTTCGGGTTATGAGCCCGACGAGCTACCACTGCTCCACTCCGCGATGTTTTCGTGATGCAAAGGTACGACTTTTTTTGAAAATAGCAAAATATTTGGCCATTATTTTTATATAAATTTTACTTATTATTGATAACCAGTGTGTTATGGTGTTGCTTTTTGTGAAATTTATGTTATACAACATGTTTTGTGTGGTGTTAAAGGCAAAAAAGAGACGCAATATGCTGCGTCTCTACTATGAAAAATTCGGGAATTGTAATTTTTTAGTGTTAAATTGACAAAATTTGGAGGGCGTTGACCTTTTCCATGTTGACTTGTTTGTCGTCTTTGATGGCTTTGGCAAAAGGCACGTGGACGATTTGGTCGTTGACCACGCCGATCATGATAGAGCGTTGCTCGTCCATAAGTGCTTCGATGGCAGCGACGCCCATGCGAGAGGCGAGGATGCGGTCGTAGGCAGTTGGGGAGCCACCGCGCTGTAGGTGACCGAGAATAGAGACGCGGATGTCGTATTCGGGATATTGCTGATGGATGCGGTCGGCCATGGCTTGTGCGCCACCACCGCCTTCGGCAACGATGACGATACTACTGTTTTTAGACTTGCGGAAGCCGTTGCTGATGAGTTCGTCGAGTTGTGCAACCGATGTCTCTTTTTCGGGTATGATTGCCGCCTCGGAGCCAGATGCTATGGCAGAGTTGAGGGCTAGGAAGCCTGCGTCGCGACCCATCACTTCGACAAAGAATAGACGCTCGTGTGAGGTGGCTGTGTCGCGGATTTTGTCGATGCACTCCATGATGGTGTTGAGGGCAGTGTCGTAGCCAACAGTGGAGTCGGTGCCCCAGAGGTCGTTGTCGATAGTGCCAGGGATGCCGACGATAGGGAGGTTGAACTCTTGGGCAAAGGTGCGCGCGCCGGTGAAGGTGCCATCGCCTCCGATGACAACGAGGGCGTCGATGCCTTCGCGTTGGATGGTTTCGTATGCCCATTTGCGACCTTCGGGAGTTTTGAATTCGTTGCAGCGGGCAGACTTGAGGATTGTTCCGCCTTGTTTGATTATGTTACTTACGTCTTGAGTTTGGAACTCTTTGATTTCGCCTGTGATGAGGCCTTTGTAGCCACGATAGATGGCTTTGACTTTGATGCCGTTGTAGATGGCTGCACGAGTGACAGCGCGCACTGCGGCATTCATTCCTGGAGCATCACCGCCTGAGGTGAGTACTCCGATGCATTTTAGTTCGTATTGCATAGAGTATAGTGTTTAGTGTTTAGTGTTTAGAGTTTAGAGTTTATTTTTTGTTTTACTGCTTCCATGAGCCATTTTGGTGTGCTGGTGGCACCGCATATGCCTACGGATTGGATGTCGTTGAACCACTCGGATTGTAGTTCGTCGGGCGATGATACCAGGTAGGTGCGTGGATTGACGTTTAGGCATTCGTTGAATAGCACTTTGCCATTGCTACTTTTGGCTCCGGCAACGAATAGGATGATGTCGAATTGCGATGCAAAGTGGCGTATGTTTGGTATGCGATTGGCTACGTTGCGACAGATAGTGTCGTGATATTCAAAATGTATGCCTTCGGAGGTAGAGAGTTTTTCTTTTATGGTGTTGACCAATTGGTTGAAACCTTCGATGGATTTTGTGGTTTGTGAGAATAGGATGATTGGGCATGAGAAGTCGATTTTGCTTAGGTCGTTTTCGTCTTCAATGACTATGGCTTTGCCTTCGGTTTGACCTTCGAGGCCGATGACTTCGGCGTGACCAATCTTGCCATAGATGACGATTTGGGCGTCGGGGTGGTTGGTGTAGGCTTGATGGATTTTTTGTTGAAGTTTGAGCACTACGGGGCAAGTGGCATCGATGATAGTAATGTTGTTGCGTTGTGCTAATTCGTAGGTGTGAGGGGGTTCGCCATGGGCACGGAGTAGGACTCGCACGTCGTGGAGTTGTGCAAGTTGTGTGTGGTCGATGGTTATGAGTCCGAGGCGTGTGAGGCGGTCCACCTCTTGGCCGTTGTGGACTATGTCGCCGAGGCAATATAGGGGTTGATTTTTTTCGAGTTCTGATTCGGCGGTAGATGTTGCTCGCATCACACCAAAGCAGAAGCCAGAGTTGTTGTCTATTTCTATTCTCATATTGTTTTTTTTGTGTTATGTTAGTGTGTCACTCTTCTTCGGCATAGGTTGCTTGAAGGTAGGGTTATCCTATGAAGAAGGTAGCTTGAGGGTAGGGAGTAAGTGGTGTGTTAGAAGTCGATACCAACACGCCATCTGATGCCAAAGTTTTGAGCTTCGGGAGCAGTGCTATTGCGATGGGTGAGTCGCCAAACGAAGGCGATGTCGCCAACTCCGAGTATGTTGGAGAATCCAAATCCGCATTCGAGGTAAGGTGTATTGTTCCATCCTTGGTTGCTATTGTATCGGTTGGCGGGTATGGCAAGTATGTTGTCGGAGGTGTATTTGTTGCTTAGGTAGCCGTAGCCGATGTTGAACATGATGTCTTCGCGTATGCCAAGTTTTTGAAGGTATGGGATGTAGCCGAATATGTAGCCACGGGTTTGGTAGCGAACGGTGAGTGCGGCGTAGTAGTTGCTCATGAGTTCCATCGAGCCGAGGAGCATGAAGTCGGTGTCGTGGCGGTATGACGAGCGCGATGTGCGCGCCATGATGAGGGCAGGGAATGGGGCATTGCCTATGACGGCATTGGCTTGTAGCATCCAGTGGATTTTGCCGAAGCCGAGGGCTGTGTGTTGTTGGGCATAGATGCCAAATTTGCCGAATAGGTCGCTAACGGACTCGGTTGATGTAGTGCTAGGTATTTGGTAGTAACCGCCTTCGGCCGTGAGGTGCACGACGGGATATTTGCTAGCAAGGTAGATGCGATGGAAGAAGTAGTCGAGCGAACTTTGTTGCCAAGAGAGGCGGAACACGGTGCGTAGTCCGATTTGGCTATAATGAGGGACTTCAACCCTTTTGTGTATGAGAGGGATGAAACGGTTGCTATAATAGTTTTGAGCAAAGGCGTTGAGTTGGAATTTGAATCCTGTTTTTTCGTATTGGTATTGAGCGCCGATGCGACCTCGCATTAGTACGGAGACTGGGCGGTGGAGCATAATCCATGCGTTGGCGATGTGCTCGATATCGTTGACGCGGCTTTCGGCATAGATGTCGGAGTCGTCGAAGCCTATGCGTTCGGTTTTGTGATCGTAGGCAAGAGATAGTGTGTTGCGTTTTGTGGGTCCGAATCGCCAGTGAATGTTGCCGCCATAGTTGTGGAGACCATTGCTAATGAGCGAGTCGGCATGGTATTGCTCCTTGAATCCGTAGCCATAATAGCCTCCAATGGTGAAGTGTTTGGCAAGCGATTCGCCAGTGCGGAGTGTGAGACGAGGAGTTGCTCCTTCGAGTTGGTTGAAGTGGAAGAGATTGAGTATTGGACCTACATCGATTTTTCCGATATGGAGGTATTGGTTGAGTACGATGTCTACTATCCACGATGATAGTTGTTGTATTTTGGTTTGATTGAGGGTGTCGATTTTGTTCCAAGTCTCCTCGAGTTTGTTGTCGATTGGTATTTCGATTTTTTCTTCGTGTAGGATAGTGATGGAGTCGTTGAGAGATTTTGTGTTGATATATGAGCAATCTTTGGTTAGTAGGGCACCGAAGTATTGCGTATTTTTGTTTGGGTAGAGGTTTAGGGTTAGACCGATGGCTTGTTGTTCGTTGTTGGGGAATATGGTGTTTGACAAAGGGGTGGTTGCGAAGTTGTAGTTGAAGCTATTGAGATAGTTGACATTTGTGTGTGTTGGGATAGAGAAGTTGCATTGTGTTATGGCGTATGTGGCAGAGTCGATCCAAAGGTTGCCTTTGAATAGATGTCCTTGGTTGTGTTTTGGAGAGAATAGGATTTGATAGTTTTTGCGATTGTTGATGAGGGTGCTATCGGATAGGTATAGATTGTAATAGATTTTTGCGTTAGGCGCAATGGGGCTCATGAAGTTGTGGCCGAGGATGGTGGAATATATTTTGTAGGGGTTGATGTTGGGTGTATAGGCAGCGATGATTTGTTGCCAATGCTCGGCAGGGAATATGTTTAGTGATTTTTGTTCGGAATTTACAAGAGTCGTGCTATTGCTGTCGGGGGTGAATGTTAGGTTGTAGGTTGATTGGTTGAGATATACGGGTAGCGATGAAGTGGTGTCGGTTTGGGCAATTGTGCCACTTTGTATATCTTTGAATAGTTTGCGTTGGAGAGTTTTGTTTTTTATGTTTGTGAGATTTATTCCCGTAATGTTATTTGTTGTAGTAGTGATATTTGTAATGTTTTCGGGATTGTTGATATGGCGATTGGCGTAAGCATTTTTGAGTAAAAGTATTGCTTCGTCTTGTTTGGGCATAGCGATGACTTCGTCGAGAATCGATACATCCTCGCGAAGGTAGATGTGTATCATTTGGTCTTTGCCATAGTCGAGTTTGATTTGGCGTTGTTTGTATCCGACAACACTTGCTATGAGGGTACGTTGTGGTTCGGCACTACGTAGCATGAAAAAACCTTCTTCGTTGGTAGAGCATCCTATGTTTGTGCCTTTGAACCATACATTTGCAGCCTCGAGAGGTTGAGAGTTTTCGGTAGAGAGCACTTGTCCGATTATGACAATATCTTGAGCCGAAGCAATCAGAGCAGTTAGAATGATGGTTAGGGTGAATAATATTTTTTTTAGCATAAATTACTTTTTTGGGGTGGTCGTTGTAATAACGAAGATGGCAAGGTGTTGTTGAAAAGAAAAAGGAGATAGACTTTGAAAAATCTATCTCCTTTCGTGTGTTATCTATTTTTTTTTCTATATTCGCGAGGCGTAATATTTTGTCGTTTGCGGAAGAATGTGCTAAACTGAGCAGTGTCGGTAAAACCAAGCACTTCGGCGATATGAGCTATCGACTGATTGGTTGTGACGAGTAATTCTTGCGCGCGCTGTAGGCGTATGTCCATTTGGTATTGGGATGGCGATACGCCCACGAAATTTCGGAATTCGCGACGGAAAAGAGAGTAGCTTATTTCTAGTTGGTGTGCAATGTCTTCTGGGCTGACTTTGGCTTCGACGTCATTGCGGAGAATTTCTTTGGCAGTGTTGATTTTCTCGACAATAGGGGCTTCGCGGTCGTTGTAGTTTAGGGTTTTGTAGTTGATGATGCCGAGAATGTGGAATATAGATGTTTCGAGTAGGACTTCTGCTCCATTTTTGTTTTCGTTGGCAATTTGTATCATATTTTGAATAATGCCTTCGATTACTACATTCTGCCCTATATTGAATATTGTGTTGTTTTTTAGATTTTCTATTTGTTGGAAAAAGAACGTAAACTGTATGCCAAATGCCTTGATTTTGTAAAAAATAGTTGTTTGGTTATTTAAGAGAGATAATTTGATCTTTGAACCTACTTTGAGTAAGATACAGTCGCCTTTAGATATAGTTGTTTTTGGAAGGTGCGATACCTCGCAAGTACATTCACCCTCTATAACATAAATTAATTCATAGTTATTCAAATCTTCTATTGCAGAAGAGTATTTAGGTTGGTCGGTGCTAATCACCTCTACACCGACAGAGGAATTTGATAAGTTGCAAAGATCTTGTAGGTCTTTAATGTTGTTGGTTTGCATTTTATAAATTTGCTAATAATTTTTGAGTATAGAATAGTTTGTTTGTTTTGCAAATTTATAATTTTTTGACGATATTGACAAGTCTTTTTTGTTAAATATTAGTCTATTGTGCGGGGTAGTGGAAGTGTATTGTTCTTTTTGATATTTAATTTATTCTTTTTGTTTAGTAGTAAAAAATAGTTTTTGTTTTTACCATATAATTTTGTTAATAATGCCATTTAGGTATGCTATCGTGATGCCATAATTTGTTATTTTTGTTTTGGAAGATTTAACACTTTTAATTCTATTTAACATTTGGGCGCGATTAATCATGCATGCTCCGCAGTGAATTATGAGGTCGTATTGCGATAAATCTTCTTTCCAGTCGTTGCCAGAGATAATGTCAATTTGGATATTAGGGTCAATTTTTTTGTGAATTAGGGCAGGTATTTTTTCGCGTCCAATGTCTTCGGCAAGGGGTGCATGAGAGCATGCTTCGGCAATGAGGATGCGACTATTGGCATTGAGAGATGATAGCGCTTCGGCTCCGCGAATGAATTCGTCGATGTCGCCTTTCCAACGGGCAAATAGCACAGAGAAAGATGTGAGGCGCGACTCGGCTGGTTTGAGTTCATATACTGTTTTGAAGTCTTGCGAGTCGGTGACGATTAGAGCAGGGGCTGACTTGAGGGTGTCGAGGGTCTGCTGGAGTTTGGCTGTAGTGGTGCAGACGGTAGTACAGCCATAGTCGAGAAGCTCGCGGATGGTTTGTACTTGAGGCAATATCAATCTGCCCTTAGGTGCCTGAATGTCTTGTGGCATGCATAGCACTACGGTGTCGGTAGGTTGCACTAGGTGGGTGACGATAGAGAGTTCTTGTTGGTATTGCGATTGAACGAACCCGATAGCTTTGAGAATCTCGTCGCGCCCTTGGTTTTGAGCAATATCAATGTCGATATAGTCGGATGTGCCGAAAAGTTTTGCGATGTCGGTAGTTTGGGGCGTAGTATTCGGAAAATGGTTGATTGCGAGTATTGTTTTAGCGCGTTCTTTGATGAGGGTGAACCATTTTGATGCTTCCAATAGTTGCTCTTTGTTGTTGAGAATAGTATCGGGAATCAAGAATATGGCGATATCGCATTTGCGCAAAGTCTCCTTGGTTTTGGTCACACGCATTTCGCCAAGGGCACCATGGTCGTCATATCCAGCCGTGTCGATGAATACACACGCTCCTAGCCCATTGATTTCGATGGGTTTGCTAACGGGGTCGGTAGTTGTGCCTGCCACAGGACTTACGATGCTCACTTGTTGTGCTGTGAGCATGTTGACAAGCGACGATTTGCCAGCATTGCGCGGACCGAATATGCCGATGTGAATGCGTTCCATAATGACGTGGTATGATTAGTTGTTAATTATCAATTCCAATAAGTCCTTCGGGTAGTTCGACTATCATAGTGTGATGGTCGGGGTCGAGGTCAAGGACTTCGACTGCACCCACAGGGATGAGTGTGTCGTTGTCGAGGATGAAGAGCACGTTAGCAGTAGAGTCGTCGATTTCAACGATTTGACCGATAGGTTTGCGTTGTGGAGTGAGCATTGTGAAACCAACATAGTAGTTAATCGAGAGTTCGTCGCTCTCATCATCGGTAATAACCTCTTTTTTGACATAAGCCGTTTTGCCAAAGAATGGGCGTATGCTCTCTTCCGAGTTGATGTCGTCGAATAGCACGAGGGCAGTAGAGTTGGTCTTATAGCGATATTCGTTGATAAAGAAAGGCACGAATATGCCGTCGATATCCACAATGATATACTCCGTGTCATCAAGGTCGAAATCAACGTTGAGTTCGAGGTTGATTTCGCCTTTGATGCCATGAGTTTTTCCAAATATACCTATTGGTGATATTTCTTCTAATTTAATCATTTCTTTGTTTTTTGAGGTTTAGGTGTAGGTAGATTGTATTCTACAGGACCTTTTTTGAGAGCACGAATCACGAGGAATGCTCCGAATAGGATGAATGGCACAGAGAGCCATTGACCCATATTGAAGGTCATATCTACCTCGAAATCCGATTGAGGATTCTTAATCATTTCGATAATTTGGCGAGATATGAAAATGCCCAAGAAGCCAACACCAGTCAACAAACCATTATATTTGCCTGCGTCTTTTTTCCAGTACATCCAATAGAGGAGGAAGAAAACGAGTAGATAGGCAAATGACTCGTAGAGTTGAGTAGGGTGACAAGGAATGGTGTTGTTTATGTCGCCACGTACGAAGATGAAGCCCCAAGGCAAATCTGTAGGTTCGCCATAGATTTCCGAGTTCATAAGGTTGCCAAGGCGGATAAGGCATGCAACGAATGCCGAACCTACGAATACACGGTCGGTAAGCCAAAAGAAGCTAACTTTTGTCATGTATTTTGTTAGAAGCCATGCGGTTAGTATCATTGCAGCAGCTCCACCATGCGAGGCAAGACCCCCACGCCACACCATAAATATTTCGGCAGGGTGTTGAGAGTAGTATGCCCAATCGTAGAAGAATACGTGACCGAGGCGCGAACCAATAATTACGGCAAGGATAAAATATACAAACACCTTATCGAGCCACTCTTCAGGAGCACCCTCTTTTTTGAATATTTTGCCGATAATGTTGATAGCAATAAAGAAACCAATGGCATAAATCACTCCATACCAACGAATTTCGAGTGGTCCGAGCGACAAAGCTACAGGATTAACATCCCAAATAATACTTAATAAATCCATAATTTTAATTGAAATGTAAAAGTTGAAGCATGAAAGTTTATACCGAAGGTAAATTTCAACTTTCAATTTTCAACTTTCAAATTATTTATGCTTTTCTCACAATCGCAATCGGAGTTTGTTGTGACGATTGACCGAGAGGATTATCTTTGAACAAAGCTTTCAAGAAATTGTCATCCAATGATTTGCTTGATTTGCCAAGGATATCAACATTCAAGTCGTTAGCATCCAATACGATAAACTCATTGCCCAATTTCTCTTTCATTTGGCGAGCCACCTTGTCAGGATTTTTAGGAGCCATCTTAGCATATTGGTTGTATGGAGGCAATGTGTATTCGCATGGACCATCAATCGCATATGCTCTTGGACCACACACTTTGTAGAATGCACCGCGCACACCGAAAGGTTTAGTCACCAAAGCAGCCAAACATCCGAGCATAATACGTGGAATACCCACATCCTCAATCGCCAATTGCATAGTGTAAGGGCTACCCAAACCGATGCCGTAAGGTGATTTATATACAAATTTCACCAAAAACTTAGCCAACCACGATGGGTGGATATCATTGATGTGGAACGAACGACCTTGTGTGATAGCCACAATTTTTTCACTACAGAAGATAATATCACCCTCTTGACGAATATCTTTTGTATATTTGTCAACCACCTCGCCGAGGTCATCCTCGCGCATTACAACATGAGTCTTCACCGGTATACGCAAATACTCAACACCATCAATTGTGATGGTCAATTTTTTTCCTTCATTAGCTTGAAATTCCATAATATTTTCTTTTTAATTATTTGTTATCCTAAAAATACCCACTCACAGTGTGTATTCATTCGAAAATTTTTCTAAATTTAAATATACTATACAGCAACCTGCAAGCACCCTCACCCTACCTTCAAAATAC
Source organism: Candidatus Aphodosoma sp. (assembly GCA_045631465.1). Lineage (GTDB taxonomy): Bacteria > Bacteroidota > Bacteroidia > Bacteroidales > Paludibacteraceae > Aphodosoma. The sequence goes on from JAZQUV010000005.1 coordinate 26,955, forward strand.
ACACTCTCATTGTGTGTTTAATTTTAGTTTGATATAAAAAATATCATTTATCCGTGTAATCCGTAGAACGTTTTTTTTGCAAAGCAAAAAAGCGAATCTGAGAAAACGAGAAATGTGTTTATTTCAATTTATGGAAGGGAAAACAAAATTTCCGTGTTTTCCGTGCGTTCCGTGTGTAAAATAAATAAGAAAAATCACAAAAACGGATTGCTTCTTTTCTCGTCACCGATAGTCGTATATGGGCCATGACCAGGATATACAACCGTATCTTCTGGCAATGTCATCAACCTCTCTTGAATCGATTTTATTAATGTCGCATACGACCCACCCTCCAAGTCGGTTCTGCCAATCGAACCCTCAAACAGCGAGTCGCCCGAAATGAGCCACCCTGCCGATGGAATATAAAAACACAACCCACCGCGCGAATGCCCTGGCGTATGTATCACCTCAATTCTATTTTCGCCCAATGTCAACACATCGCCATCCTTCAAATATCCGCCCAACTTCTCAGTTTTTACCTCAAATGGCAATCCAAACATACGTGCCTGTTCACCCATCCGAGCGAGCAACGTCTCATCATCTTCATGCGCCATTGGCAAAACTCCATAACGCCCTGCCGCCCATGCATTGCCAAAGCAATGGTCGAGGTGCAAGTGCGTGTTGAGTATATATTTCACTTTTAGGTTATTATCGCTTACAAATGCCTCAATTCTCTCCTCCTCTTGTGGAAACAATGCGCCACAATCTACAATCGCAGCCTCCATCGATGCTTCATCCCACACAATGTAAGTATTCTCTTGGAACGGATTGTTTTGTATTTGTTTTATCTTCATAGTGGTAGATATACGCCTTTTTTAGTTTGGAAGAACTCTTCTGTAAAGAAATCGCTTATATTATATAAGGTGGAGATGTTTTTGAAAGGTGCAACCTCGTGTTGCAATTCGCCACCTTTGAGGCAAATCAACCCATTCGGAAGCGCATTTTTACCACCTTTAGCTACATTTTTACGTGTCAATTTCACAAGGTCGGCAAGAGGCATCACTGCGCGCGACACCACAAAGTCATATTTTTCCTTCACATTTTCCATCCTTTCGTGTTGGAATGTCACGTTAGTGAGCCCAATTGCAGAGGCAACTTCTTGCGCTACACGCACCTTTTTTCCGATAGAATCAACGAGGTGGAACTGACATTCTGGGAACATAATAGCAAGCGGAATACCTGGAAAACCACCGCCTGTACCTACATCTACAAGTGTAGTGCCAGGCTGGAAACGGAGTATTTTGGCAATCGCAAGCGAGTGAAGCACATGGTGAAGATACAGATTATCAATGTCTTTGCGCGAAATCACATTGATTTTGCTATTCCAATCTTGGTACAAGTCGAAAAGTGCAGCAAACTGTTCGAGCTGCTTTTCGCTAAGGTCTGGGAAGTATTTTTTTATATTTTCCATATTACGGCAAATTAGACTACAAAGATACATTTTTTTCTGCATTTTTCAAATTATATTGTCAAAAATATTCTTTTTTATGTTTATTTACCCATTGGAAACTATGTTTTTTTTGTGTTTTTTTAGTGTAGAATCGGCTATTTATACATATTTTAACCAAACAGAGTGTGTTTTTAGTGTTTGTTAACAATTTGATAAGTAACTAAAAATCAATAAAATTTAGAAAAATGCCTTTTGATAAAAATTCTCAATTTACATATATTGAGCAAAAATGAGTGATTTTTTGAGAAAAAAATGTGGAATTATGAAAAAAAAGCATTTACTTTGCAGAGCGAAAAAGTTTAAAACTAGGATTCGATGATTTCGGAGTTGAATTCTAGTTTGCGAAAAAATAGAAAATAAATTTATTAACTAATTTAAAAAAATTACTATTATGTCTGAAGTAGCAAACAAAGTAAAAGAGATTATCGTTGACAAACTTGGTGTAGAAGCAAGCGAAGTAACAGAAACTGCTAGCTTTACTAACGATCTTGGTGCTGACTCATTGGATACAGTAGAATTGATCATGGAATTCGAACGCGAATTCGATATTCAAATCGCTGAAGAAGATGCAGAAAAAATCACTACTGTAGGTGAAGCAATTTCTCACATCGAAGCTGCAAAAGCTTAATCTCTGATTTTTATACTAAATCGGCAAACAATATCGAATAACAAGGATTGCTTCGTCTTTTGATTCAATTCTCGTTACTCGATATTTGCCGTTATTTGCTATTTATTCTTTTTTCTATGGAATTAAAACGTGTAGTTGTTACTGGTTTAGGTGCCATCACCCCAATTGGCAATTCTGTTGAAGAAGCATGGAACAACGCTATCAACGGCGTTAGTGGTGCTGCTCCTATTACTCATTTCGATACTGAAAAATTCAAAACCAAATTTGCTTGCGAAGTGAAAAACTTCAATGCAGCAGATTATATAGACCCAAAAGAGGCTCGCAAAATGGACCTCTATAGCCAATATGCCATCGCCGCAGCTAAACAAGCTATGGCCGACTCTAAAATGGACCTCGAAAAAGTCAATCTCGATCGTATCGGTGTCATCTATGGCGTAGGTATTGGCGGTCTCCGTACTTTCGAAGAAGAGTATGGCTATTACGAACGCACTAAAGAAAACGGACCTAAATTCAATCCATTCTTCATCCCAAAAATGATTTCCGACATCTCTGTTGGTCACATCTCAATCATGTTTGGTTTGCGCGGTCCTAACTTCGTTACTACATCTGCTTGTGCGTCATCTACCAATGCGCTTATCGATGCATTCAACTATATCCGTCTTGGCAAAGCCGATGCTATCATTGCTGGTGGTGCCGAAGCAGCACTTACTGTAGGCGGCGTTGGTGGTTTCTCGGCAATGCGTGCTATCTCTACTCGCAACGACGACCCACAAGGCGCATCTCGTCCTTTCTCTAAAAGTCGCGATGGTTTCGTTATGGGCGAAGGTGGTGCTGCTCTTATCCTTGAAGAATACGAACACGCTGTAGCTCGTGGCGCTCACATCTATGCCGAAATGGTTGGTGGCGGTCTCAGTGCCGATGCTCATCACATGACTGCTCCTCACCCTGATGGTCATGGCGCATATATGGTGATGAAAAACGCTATCGACGATGCCGAAATGTCGGTTGAAGATATTGATTATATCAATGTGCATGGTACTTCAACTCCTCTTGGCGACATCTCTGAAGTGAAAGCAATCAAAAAACTCTTTGGTGATCATGCTTACGAATTGAACATATCATCTACCAAATCTATGACAGGTCACCTCCTTGGTGCTGCTGGAGCTGTCGAAGCTATGCTCACAGTTCTCGCTGTTGCCAACGACACTATCCCGCCTACAATCAACTTCCACGAAGGCGACGAAGACCCTGAAATAGATTATAACCTAAATCTTACATTCAATAAAGCGCAAAAACGCCCTGTCCGTGCTGCCTTGTCAAACACATTTGGCTTTGGCGGTCACAATGCAAGCGTTATTTTCAAGAAAATCTAATTGACTTTATTGTAAAATAGAATATAATAAGCATTTGGTTTGGTCTGTTATTGCAGGACTAAATCAGATGCTTATTCTTGTTTTATTAGGTAATATTTTGTAGATGTTATAGTAACTATGAAACTGTAGTGGCTATAATAATTTTCAATTTTCAATTTTCAACTTTCAATTCTCAAATGGCTCTCATAAAATCAGTTAGGGGTTTTACTCCCGAAATAGGCAAAGATTGTTATCTTGCCGACAATGCAACTATTATTGGCGACACAGTGATTGGCGATGGTTGCAGTATTTGGTTCAACGCAGTGTTGCGTGGCGATGTCAATTCAATACGTATTGGCAATCACGTAAATATCCAAGATGGAGCAGTGCTTCATACGCTATATCAAAAATCGACAATCGAGATTGGCGACTATGTGAGTGTAGGTCATAATGTCACAATCCATGGTGCTAAAATCGAAGACTATGCCCTTATTGGCATGGGCTCTACAGTGCTCGATGGCGCAGTGGTTGGTGCAGGTGCAATTATTGCTGCTAATGCATTAGTGCTTAGTGGAACAATCGTGCCACCTAACACAATTTGGGCAGGAGTGCCAGCAAAACAAGTCAAAGAAGTAGCTCCTGAACAAGCAAAAGAAATCAACCAAAAGATTGCTCACAACTACGCAATGTACGCTAGTTGGTACACAGAAGAATAATTAATAATTAACAATTAAGAATGAAGAATGAATGATGAATAATTAAGAATTAATTCCTCATTTTATCGCCAAAGGCTCAAAGACCTTCGGTTCCTCATTCCACATTCCTCATTATTATGGTAAAGCATATTGTATGTTTCAAATTGGCTGAACCTACAGCTAAATTGATTGAAGAGACTAAAAACGTATTGTTGTCGATGCGTGGCAAAGTGCCTACAGCGCTTGATGTTCAAGTAAATTGCGACGAGTTGCACTCGGCTCGTTCTTATGATATTATCCTTGAAGTTCTAGTAGAAGATTGGGCTGCACTTGAGGTTTATCAACAAGATATGTACCACTGCAATATCGTGAAAAAACATATGCACGCAGTGGCTCAAAGCAGCATTGCTCTCGACTTTGTGGTTAATAAATAATCGTTCGACGATGAATTATAAATATCTTTTTTTTGCAATTGTATTATCTTTTTTGTCGGCATGTGGCTTTGCTTCTCATTCCGAAAAGTCGAAACAAGATGATGCAATCGTTAGAGTTGTGCCTACTTTCAACCCCGATAGTGCTTACGAATATGTGAAAGCACAATGCGATTTTGGTCCTCGTGTGCCAGGTAGTGAGGCTCATGCTGCTTGCTTGACATATTTTGTTGAGCAGTTTAGTCGTTTTGGAGCAGATACTATCATCGTGCAAGAGGGCGAGTCGGTGATTTATGATGGCACGAAGATGCCTATTCGCAATGTAATAGCCTCATATGGAGTAGGTAAGCCTAATAGAGTGATGATTTGTGCGCATTGGGACAGTCGTCCGTTTGCCGATAATGATATCAATCCAAACAATCGCCGTAAGCCTATAATAGGTGCTAACGATGGAGCGAGTGGTGTGGGTGTGATATTGGAGTTGGCACGTCAGTTGGGTTTGAAGGATGCTGCAATGGGTGTTGATTTGATATTGTTCGACCTTGAGGATTTGGGTGCACCAGATTGGGCATCGACTACACTCTCGGATGGTGGATGGGCTTTGGGCTCGAAATATTGGGCTTCACGACCACATGTGCCAGGTTATCAAGCGCAATTTGCTATATTGCTCGACATGGTGGGCGCGCAAGGTGCTCAGTTCTATCGTGAATATTTTTCGGATAGATATGCCTCTTGGGTGTTGGATAGAGTGTGGTCGAAGGCGGCAGACTTGGGTTTGAGCAATGTGTTTGTGAATCAACAAGGCGGAGCTGTGACCGACGACCATGTGAATGTGTTGCGAGCAGGTATACCTTGCATAGATATAATTCAGTTTCAGAGAGACACCGAATCGGGTTTTGGCGATTATTGGCATACGCAAAATGATGATATGCGTAATATCGACCGTGCTACGTTGGATGCTGTAGGGCGAGTGTTATTGGAAATTATCTACTAAAAACTTTATGTTGCAGAGTTATTTAAAGGCAGATTGTATAGAGGTAGGAGTTGATGAGGCTGGGCGTGGTTGCTTGGCTGGGGATGTGTATGCAGCAGCGGTGGTGTTGCCCGATGGGTTTTCGAATGAATTGTTGAATGACAGCAAACAGCTGACCGAAAAGCAGCGCGAACAATTGCGTGAGGTGATTGAGCGTGAGGCTGTGGCATGGGCTGTGGGTGTAGTGACTGCGAAGGAGATTGATGAGATAAATATATTGAACGCTAGTATTTTGGCAATGCATCGCGCATTGGCACAAGTGGAACAGAAATTGCAATTTCGGCATATAATCGTGGACGGCAATAGGTTTAAACCTTACAAAGATGTGGCATATCAAACGGTGGTGAAGGGCGATGGCAAATATATGTCGATAGCAGCGGCATCGGTGTTGGCAAAGACCCATCGCGACGAGTATATGTGCAGATTGCATGAAGAGTATCCACAATATGATTGGAAAGGAAATAAGGGTTATCCAACAAAGAAGCATAGATTGGCAATTGAGCAATATGGCACTACGCCGTATCATCGTATGACATTCAGATTGTTGGATACGCAACAAACATTGAATTTTGATTATGAATAATAAAACAATAGACAAAAGACAACAGACAAAAGACAACAGATACGAAACACAAGATGTGAAGTTGGAAAAACGAGGTGGAAAGCATAAAGTATTGAAAATATTAAATAGAATTTGGCGAGATATACAGTTTTGGAAGCCGACAAAATATCAAGAGTTGTTGGGCTTTAGAGAGGGTAATACGAAGCTGTATGATATAGCATTTGTGCATAGTTCGATGTCGATTAGAGACAAGAAGGGTAGATTGTTGAATAATGAGCGGTTGGAGTTTTTGGGCGATGCTGTGCTGGAAACAGTGATGAGCGAGATGGTGTATAAACACTATCCAAATCAGAAGGAGGGATTCCTTTCGTCGGCTCGGGCATTGTTGGTTCGCCGTAAGACTACGAATGAGTTAGGCGACAAGATGGGGTTGCGCAAATATGTAGTGGCACGCAAGAAGACAGCCGATTTTGCCAATATGTCGGGCAATTTGTTCGAGGCGTTGGTGGGTGCTGTATATATTGATAAGGGGTATGAGGTGGCAAAAGATTTTATTTTGCGGTCGTATGCCAAATATGTCAATATGGAGAAGTTGTTGCGCAATGAGAAGAATTATAAGTCGATGTTGTTGGAGTGGTGTCAGAAAGAGCGTAAGGAATTTTATTATGAGTTGGTGGATGAGACGCGAGTGGAGGATAATAAAATACGTTTTCAGACACGAGTGGTGGTGGATGGACGTCCGATGGGACTTGGTGTCGGCAATAGCAAACGAGAGTCGGAGCAAGCTGCAGCAAAGCAGGCACTTCAGACATTGAAAGATTGATAGTTGCTGTGTTTTTATAGTTGTAATAACTACTATAGAAGTCATAGTTGCTATACTTTATACATTAAACAAAAAACATTTTTTTATGGAATTAATTCATTTTTCGAAACTTGTTGCCGAGAAGGCAAAGAAACAAGCTAGTCGAGTAGCGTTGTATTATCGCGACTATTCGGTGGCTAAGTGGGTTGAAATTACATGGCGTGAACTACATGAGAAGGTAGAACGCGTAGCTCGTGCTCTTGTCTCTTTGGGAGTTAAAGAAGAGGATAGAGTGGCTATTTGTTCTCAAAATATGCCTCAAGCATTGATGGTGGACTTTGCTAACTATGCGAATCGTGCTATTTCGGTGCCAATGTATGCAACTGCTTCGGTTCAGCAAATCGAGTATATCGTGAATGATGCTGAAATTGAGATTCTTTGCGTAGGCGAGCAAGTGCAGTATGATAATGCCCTTGAAGTAATTAAAAACAACAAGTTTTTGAAACACATTGTGGTATTCGACCCATCGGTGAATCTGAAAGGTGAGTCGCGTGCGATGTATTTTGAGGATTTTATGCGTTTGGGCGATGATGAGTCGCTACAAAAGACTGTTAAGGCTAGGACTAAGGCTGCGACAGAGGATGACCTTGCGATTATTATGTACACATCGGGTACTACGGGAGAGTCGAAGGGTGTTATGTTGCCTCATTCGTGCTTGTTGGAGGCGATGTGTATCCACGATCAACGTCTTGTGAGCATTAAGCGCAGTGATACGTCGATGGCATTCCTTCCGCTTACGCATATTTTTGAGCGTGCTTGGACATATTTTTGCTTATGGCAAGATGTTAAGGTTTATCTTAATCAACGCCCTTCGGATATTCAGAATACACTCAAAGAGGTGCGTCCAACGCTTTTGTGTGCTGTGCCTCGTTTTTGGGAGAAGATTGCTGCCGGTGTGCAGTTGAAGATTGATACTTTTTCGCCATTTATGAAGGCTATGGTTACTTGGGCTTTGGCAGTAGGAGAGGAGTATAATATTGGTTATCGTAAGGACAAGAAGCGTGCCCCTTTTGGTTTGGCTTGTCGTTATCGTATTGCTGATGGCTTGATTTTCTCGAAGTTGAAGAAGGTTGTGGGTATTGATAAGGGCCGTTTGTTCCCGGTGGCGGGTGCGGCGCTCGATGATAAGTTGGCGAAATTCTTTATTAGTCTTGGTTTGCCGATTATGTATGGTTATGGTCTTACTGAGACTACGGCTACGGTTTGTTGTTATCCTTATGATAATTATTTGATTGGCTCGATGGGTACGTTGATGCCTGATGTTCAAGTGAAAATAGGGGAAGATGGTGAAATTCTTGTGAAGGGTAAGACTGTTTGCTCGGGATATTATAAAAAGCCAGAAATCACAGAGAATTCGTTTGTTGATGGATGGTTCCGCACAGGCGATGCTGGTAAGTTGGTGGATGGTAAGCACCTCTATATGACTGACCGTATCAAGGATTTGTTTAAAACTTCGAATGGTAAGTATATTGCTCCTCAACAGATTGAGACTATTCTTGGTGGTGATGTGTTTATTGAGCAGGTGGCTGTGATTGGTAACAACCGCAACTATGTGACTGCGATTATTGCTCCTAATATTGAGGCTATCAAGGGATATGCAGAGCAAAACGGAATTAAATATGAATATGTGGATGAACTCATGGATAATCCACAAGTTTGCAAAATGATGGAAGAGCGTATTGCTGAATTGCAAAAAGATATGGCTCCGTATGAGAAGATTAAGAAGTTCCGTTTGATTAAACGTGGCTTTACGATTGAATCGGGCGAGTTGACTTCTACGTTGAAACTTCGTCGTGCGGTGATTCTTCAGAATTATGCTGCTATGATTGAGGAGATGTATAATCCGGTTCAAGGTCCGATTGGCGGATATGTGAAATAATCGTTTTTGGGGATTATGATAATGGCGATGTGCAGATGGTTCTGTGCATCGCTTTTTTGTGTTTTTGGGGGTGTTGTTTTTGGGCGGATATGCTTTGTTTTTCGGGGGGCTTATTGTATTTTAGAGGGGTGTTTGGAGGTAGGGTGAAGGTTGCTTGCAGGTTGCTGTATAGTATATTTAAACAAGGGAGGGGGTTATTGTATTTTTTGTGATGTTTTTTTGGTGTGAAATGTGCATAAAAAAGGCGATGTGAAAATTGGTTTCACATCGCCTTTTTGGGTGGGTTGTTATATCAATTATTTGATAGCAACTTTTACTGTTTCGCCGTTAACGCGGATGATGATTACGTCGTTGTTTTGGGCATCGATTGAAGTTACAGTGTTTGTAGCTTTGCCTGTGTAGATAGCTTGTCCAGCAACGGTGTAGACTTCGATTGTGTTGCCGATTTCGGTGTGAACGTATACGTTGCCAGCAAGGCTGTAGACCATGGCCATCAACTCGACATTGTCGGTAGCAACATTAGGATCTTTAGGATCATCAGGGTCTTTAGGTTCTTCTGGTTCTGTCTTTTTGACAATGTATGTTACTGTAACGATGTCGCTTGCGAAAGGTTCTTCGTCGTAAGGGTTGATGCGAACTTCGTCTTTAGAGTTCAAGAGAACTGCCATTGCAGAGATGGTTGTGGTTTCGGTGAAGAGAAGTGGGTTGCCTTCGAAGCGAGCCGATTCGATTGTAGGTTCTTCGTCGCTGAGTTCGTAGAGAATTGCAGTTTTAGGAGTTTCGCATGCCATGCTTACGATTACAGTATCGTTGTATTCGGCAGTTGCGTCGGGAGTGAAGGTAGGTTCGGCAACTGTGATTTCGTCGACGATTGTGTAAGTTACAGTGATGATAGGACTGAATTTTTGGTTAGGGTAAGTAGCGATGGCTTGGATTGTAGTAGTTTCGTCGATGTAGAAAGGTTTGTCGTATTCTTTGCCAGCGTCGATAGGATTTTGGTCTTCAGTAGGGTTGATGATGAAGCGAACAGAAGTGTAGTCGATGCCTTTAGTGCCTAGCATAGAGAGAGATACTTCTAATTCTTGTTCGTAAGAGTCTTCTTCGTATGTGAATTCAGGAGCTACGAGGTGGATGTCTTCAACCGAGCGAGGGTAGATAGAGTAGAGTTGAGCAGAGTTGATAGTTCTGTAGTCGACAACGCCAACGATTGTCATTTGTAGAGTGTCGATTTGGCTCCAGAATTTGTTGAATGTTGATTGGTTGAATGATAGAGTGTCGGTGCCTTGAGTTAGGTAGTATGTTCTACCATAGAATTTTTTGGCTTTTTTCACGCCATTCAAGCGCACGAGTTTGTTGGCATATTGAGAGATTTCGCCATTAGCAATAGCTTTTTCGTCGGCTTTGAGTTCGGCTATTGTGACGTCGATAGGGTTGATAGCGATGCTGTCGATGATTTGGATTTTGGCAGTATCGGCGATTGCCATAGTGATTGTTGGAGCAATGATGTTGTTTGCCGAGTTTATAATGCTAAGGTCGCCTTCAACGCCAGAGATTACGTGGCCAGTTTGGATAGGATTTTCTTTGAAGTCGCCAAAGTTGAGGCAGATGGCAGCAGTTTCGTCTTCGATGAAAACATAAGATTTGTAAGATTGGTAAACGCTGAGAGTAACATTCACTGGATTTTTGAGCGAACCAGTAGTAAGGCCATTTTGAGCAGCTTCGATCCATTCGGCGATAGTAGCGTAGTTGGTGTCGATTGCTTTGATTTCGTTAACAATGAAAGCGTTAGAGTGGTCGGCAGTGTTGCAGTTGTCGACAACGCCTTTGATTGCTTCTGTGATAGTTTGTCCTACGTATTGTTCGAGATCAACGATTGTAGATTTGAGTTCTACAGAGTTTCCGCCGATAGTGTAGATGAATTTGTCGTTTTCTTTAGTGATAGTGCCACCAACAGGGAGTTGAATGGCTTTGGCATTGTGGTTGCTGAGGTTAGCAATAGAATTGATCATAGAGTATCTGATGCTATTGCCGTTTGTGATAGTGCCTAAAGAAGTTGCTTCGACAGCGAAGAAGTCGTTGCGGATGATGGCAAAAGTAGTGTCGGTGAGAGGGAGTTTAGATGCAACGTTGTATTTTGTAGCAAAGGAGTTGATTTTGTCGCCAATGGCAAGAGAGTGTTCGCCATTGATAACTAAGAGGTCGCCATGGTAGTTGCGGTCGAGGTCTTGATATTGAACGAAAACATTAGCGCCATCGACAGCAGTGATAGTAACTGGTTTTGTGATATTGATTGCTTTGAGCGCATTTTCGCTTTTTGTTTGTTCGTAGTAGTTTGTGAGGTATTCGAGGTTTTGGAAGTCGAAAACGTTAACGATAGAGTCGACAGAGAAGCGATATCCGTTGTAGTCTTCGACAAAACGATATGTGCCGATAGCATCGAATTTAGCAGGACATGCGTAACGAATGTTCATAAGGGTTTTACCATCAGGCATGTAAGTGTCGATGTAGAGATTTTTTTTAACGAAAATAGGTTCGAGGTTTTTGAATAAAACTTGAACACTGTCGTTGTCGCCGAGGGCAGAAATTACTTCTTCCATAGTTGTTACTTCTGGCAAAGAAGTTTCGTCTTGTGCATACACCATAGAGGTGAGACACAACGTAATCGCAAGGAATAGCGATTTTAGTAATGTAGTTGTTTTCATTGTGTTATAGAAATTTGTGTTAAAAAAATAAATTATCGTATAGAAAGTGCAAAGGTACGAAAAAAAAGTGATAGAATTGTGTGTATATAACTATTTTTTATTTATAATGTGTTTTTTTTGAGAAACCCTTTGTAAATTGATTTTTTTTTTCTATCTTTGCACGATTATAATTATTATGGATTGTTGTATTCAAAACTGAAAATAAATAAGAAAAATTAATAAATATGAAAACTTCTTTATCAAGCAAAATTTTGTTATCATTGCTGCTAATAGCAGTTAGTGTTTTGCCCTTAAAAGCGCAAAAAGGCGATCCTAATTTGGATTCGCAAAATCGTCATTATGTTACTATTTCGGTGGCAGGAGGAGCTACTGGATTTGCAATGATGCCATCGTATGGTAGTATTTTGAGTCCGGATGCTAATTTTGATGATAATAAGGATAATTTGGCAGGAGGGACTCCTGTTGTTTTGCGACCAGAGGATTTGAAAATAACACCTTTTTTGGGTGGAACATTTGGTATAGGATATGAGTATCAAGGTGCGAGAGGTTTTTGGATTAGTGTAGGTTTAGAAGGTCAATTGTATTCTGGAGCTTTGCATCACGAAGATAGTATCCGTCGTTTGGACCACGTGATGGATGGTAATGTAGAGACAGGTGTTGCTCCTGCAGATATAGAGTATACTGTAATCAACTGGAATGAACGTCAAACAGTGGCGTCGGCGAATTTGCCTATTATGTTGGGTTATAAAGCTGCATCGGGATTTTATGGAGGTATTGGTGCAAAAGTGGGTTTTTCGCTTTACAATAAAATTAAAGGTGATTATGGTTTTGCGCACTGTAACTTGTTTTATGAGGATATGTTGGGTGCGGAGGATATTTTTAAAGGCGTTTTGGATTTGACTGAAGTTCAATCAAAGGATAATAACTTTGTGTCTCGTCCACGAGCAGTGCCTATGTTGGAGTTTGGCTGGCAGAACCTAGAGTTGGAGATTAACAAAAGGAGTAAAATGAGATTTAAATTTGCTCTTGTAGGAGAGTGTGATGTATTGTCGGCTTATAGAAATATTAGTTCGGCAGAGAGTCTTTTTGATTATAATCAACTAGAAGGTTTTAGGGTTGAGGACTTGAAGGATGCGTTTAGTAGTGTGAATTCATTCTATTCGACAATACCATTGGGAATGACGCAAGCAGAGTTTAATAACTTGAAAGGACAGGGTAAATTTATTAACTATACAAAACCATCAGTACTACATGCATGGTTCGTGGGTGTGAAAGTTGCGGTAATGTTTGAAATGCCACATAGTAAATGGTGTAATTGTTGGAATAACAATGTCAGAAGACCTTGGCATAAGAAATTCAAAGATAGAGGCGTAGAGTAAAAAAAAATAGAAAAACACATATATGAGAAAATTATTTGCTTTTTTTGTTGCTTTCTGTACAATTTGTTTTGGGCTTGGTTATGCTCAAACGTCGAATATTGTTTACCAATGTGATTTTGAGGATCCGTCAGAGCATGTTAATTGGGTGAGAAATGCGGGTAATCAAGGTCAGAAATGTGCGAATAAATGGTATTTTGGTAAACCAGGTTCGAATGGTGGAGATTATGGTCTTTTTGTGTCTAACGATAGTGTATCGAATAATTATTCGGCAAGTGCATTGTCGGTAGTGGCGTATCGTGAGGTGTTGTTGGATTCAGGACAGTATGAATTTTCGTTTGATTGGAGGGCAGCAGGATGGCAAGATTCGATTAGTGATATAGATGGATTGTATGTGTGTTGGGTGCCAATGACCAAAAACACCAACTCGTTGGCAAATGCTAATATGCCGGCGTTTCTTACGGATACGTCGGTTGTTGTGTTAGATTTTGGTAGAGGCAAAACAAAATTGTCGCAATCGTCGTGGAATACAGTAGTAGATACTATTGTTTCGGATGGTACGCCACACAAAATAGTTTTTGTGTGGCGCAATGGTGTTAACGGTTCGTATCCTCCAGCGGCATGTATCGATAATATTTTGATTATGCCTGTAGGTTATTGCTACAAACCATATGACTTGAAACTTGAAGTGAATGATATGGATGCAACATTCTCGTGGAACGGCGAGGCAGAGGCATATGATGTGCGTTGTTATAATGGTAGAACTAAGAAATGGAAAGAATACCAAAATGTGAGAGATAAGCATATAGTAGTTGAAGGAGTGGAAGAGGGTATATGTACTTATTATGTGCGCTCGCGTTGTGAGGGAATTAATGGTACATGGGTTTCTATTTCACAATTTGTATATTATCCTGGGGCACGTTGTATTGATTATATGAGTTTGAGCTCGGAAAACTGTTTTACAGGTAAGAATCCAAATAACATTGATAACAATGGTAATCCAAGTATTTTGACTCCAGGACAGATTGATAGAGGTTATCAAAACATAGAGAGTCGTCATACCATACACTATGATATAGAAGAACGCGATCCACGCACAAATGGGCAATTGCGCACAGTGCCAGAGGGTGAGCCAGCATCGGTTCGTCTCGGAAACTGGAATACCGATGGTGAGATGGAACGAGTAGAGTATAAATATACGGTTGATGCAGCATCGTCGGCAGTATTGATTTTGAAATATGCAGTGGTGTTGCAAGACCCAGATCATAATGAAAGATTGCAACCAAAATTTGAGCTTGAAATTTTGAAGAATGGAGCTCCTATTGATAAAAATGGTTGTGGAGAGGCTAAGTTTACTGCAGGCGCAAATACGTCGGGCGAGGGTTGGCATAAATTTGAAACAGGATGGTGGAAAGATTGGACAACAGTGTCTATAAATTTGCGCGAGCATGATGGCGAAGAAGTTGTTGTGCGTCTAACGACTTATGACTGTGCAGAGTTAGGCCACTTTGGATATGCTTATTTTACACTTGATTGTTCTGATGGACAAATACAAAGTTCGGCTTGTGGTGATGTAGAGAATGATACGTTGTCGGGTCCAGAAGGTTTTAACTATCGTTGGTATAAGAAATCAGAACCGCACAACACATTGTGGGAAGAGCAAACATATGTAATATCAACAAAAGATACAGCAGTTTATTGTCTTGATGTGATTCAACCAACCAATAGTGGTTGTTATTATACACTTGAAACGTCGGGTATGCAACGTTATCCAAAAGCAGATGGTGAATATCGTGCTTATGTGGAAGAGTGTATGAATAAGGTAGCATTCACGAACAAGAGTTATGTAGAGCAAAAGAATGTTTCTAATTCAGGTTCAGAGACAACATCAGATTGTGATATTTTGTGGGATTTTGGTGATGGTTCTACGTCATCGAATGCTAATCCTGTCCATGTTTATCCAGCGACAGGAGGTAAGTTTACAGCAACATTGAGTGCTTCGATAGGTGGCGGTAAGTGTGAAGAATTGAAAACCTTTGAGTTCGTGTTGCCAAACGTCACTGATATGCGAGACACTATTCATGCAACAGTTTGTCCTGGTGAAGGTTATAAATTAGGTGAAAATTTTTATGTTGTAACAGGTGAGTATGCCGATACAATACCAACAGAGTATGGTTGCGATAATATTACAGTGCTTTATCTCAATGTAATGACTGCCGACACTATTTTTGATACAATATGTAGCACCGATGTGTTGATTGTTGATAATGTACAAGTTACAAAGACAGGACAATATCCAGTTAAGAGTTCGCTCGGTTGTGACTCTTTGATATATGATGTTTTGGTTAATGAGTCGTTGGTGCTTGATGTAGCAGATGTTATTTCGGTTTGTGCAACAGACGAGAAAATTATTATTCCTTATGAACTTGTTTCTGGAGATTTGTTGGGATTTGGAATTTCTTTTGAAGATGAAGCTCTTGTTTCGGCTTCGGCAGATAGTTTGAAGCCAGAAAATATGGCTATGGTAATACCGATGATTTCGGGTGTAGAACCGAATAGATATAAAGCACGTCTTACGTTTGGAGAGTTGGCATGTGGAGCTGATGATATTGATGTGATGATTGATGTGTACTATCCAGATAGTGTGATTGCTCAACGTTGGAATGACGTCTTGGCAGTGCGTAATGATGTTTATAATGGTGGATATGAATTTGTTGAGTATCAATGGTATAAGGATGGTGTAATGATTGAAGGCGAAACATCGTCGATATTATATGTTGAGGGAGAGCTTGATTTTGATGCAGAATATTCGGTTATGTTAACACGTGCTGATGGCGTGAAGGAGATGGTATGTGCAGTTCAGCCAACAAGATTTGACGATATTCGTGAAGGAGCAACTGTTGTATTCTCTTCATTGACACCATCTTCTGCCGAAGTTAAAGTTTCGGAATCGGCTAATGTCAGAATGTGGAATTCTATGGGCTTGTTGGTTGATGAGTATAGAGTGAATGAGGGAGAAAATGTATTGTCGTTTGATATCAGAAGTGGTGTTTATTTGTTTGAATTTGTGTTCGACAATGGTGAACGTACAACAGAGAGAATCGTAATTCGTTGATATCTATAATTTAAGTTAATATTATATGAAAATGCAATATCGTAAGTTCTTAATATTCTTTTTGTTAGTGTGTTGCACTTTGAATGTAGTGCATGCCGAAATGCTAAAAGTTCCCTATCAGTATGGATTTGAGAAGTCTGATCCAGAAGAGAATAATTGGAACTTGGAAGTAGGTCCTCTTAGTATGTTTTGTACCGATCAATGGAAGATTGGCAACTTGGAGCATAGCGAAGGCAAGCAAGCCCTTTATATCTCTTGCGATAGAGGAAAATCGTCAAACTATGGTTCATCGCCTAATGTTGTTATAGCATCGCGAGTATTAGAACTTGAGACAGGTAACTATGATATCTCTTTCGATTGGCGAGTGTGGGGAGAAAAGGATGTGTCGGAACTATATGTGTGTGCATTGCCAGAGGGTTATGTAGCATCGGGAGGTGAGACGTTGGAATCAAATGATACGATTGGTTATTTTCCAAAAGTTTTTGCTCGTTTTATCAAAACATTGACAACTGTTGATGGAGAGAGACAAGCTTTGTCGGGAGCAACCACTTGGACTAATGCTTCATTCCAGATGAGTGTTGTTGGCGGAAGAAAAGTTCAATTGGCATTTGTTTGGGTAAATGCAAATAATGATACAACATTGTCGAGTCCATTAGGAGCATGCATCGATAATGTGCAAATCAACTCGGCGATGTGTCCACGTCCTGAAAACTTAAGAGCAGAGGCTTCGTGTGGTGTAATTAATTTGCAATGGGATGGTGTGGCAACTAAGTATGAGTGTGGTTATAAGCGAATTGGTAAACAATTTTGGAATAATACGTACGACATCGATGGCGAAATGGCAGAACCATCGGTGACATGGGATAATATAGAAGAAGGCGCGTATGATGTGCGAGTGCGTGCTATTTTGGACGAAGATACGAGTGCTTATGTCTATCTAAATACTGTGGTTGTTTGGTGTTCAGACAATCACTGCTTTGATTTTGTAACACTAGATAATAAAGATGTTGTTACGTGCTATGCTGGTGGTGCTATTATGTCGCCATTGGAAGATTCGACAGAATATACATTTGCACAATGTCCTCCAGTGGATTTTGGTAGCAATAGTATTCATAGTCGACATACAACCAACTGGGATCAGTCGGAAGTTGATCCACGCACAGGTAATAAATTGACATTGATTCCACCAGGAGAAATGGCATCGGTGCGTCTTGGCAACTGGAATAGTGGTGCTCAAGCAGAACGAATAACATATAAGTTTAATGTGGTGGATGACTTAGTGCTTTTGATGAAATATGCAGTGGTTCTTGAAAAACCAGGTCATGGTGAAGCTCTTGACCCTTATTTTGGTCTTGAAATTTTGCGTGAGGATGGTTCTCCTATCACAGAAAATACGATTTGCGGTGAGGCATTTTTCTCGCCTGAAAAAGGTAAATGGAAAAAAGCAGGTAATTATGTTTATAAAGAATGGACTACAATAGGTATTGACCTTCGTAGTTGTAAGGGCGAAAATGTCATTGTGCAATTGACAACACAAGACTGTTATAATGGAGCGCATGGTGGTTATGCTTATTTTCATTTGGATTGTATAGACGCAGTAATCAAAAGTGATGGTTGTGAGGATATAACATTGAAGGCACCATCAGGTTTCCGCTATAATTGGTATAATTTAGACAAACCAGAATTTAAATCAACCAAAGATTCGATTATTGTCAAAGCCGGAGACGTTTCTACATATTATTGCGAAATTAATTATATAGATACGGACGAATGTACGTTTACTTTGTCGTCATCGGTATTGCCTCATAACCCAAAAGCGGCATTCACTCCTATTTGGGAACCAAAAAATTGCAACAATATTGTTAGATTTGACAATACAAGTTACGTGTATGCTAATGTTAATGGTGTAGATTCAATAATACCGAGCAAGAGTTGTGAGGCATATAAATGGGTGTTTGAGTATAATGGAGAAGAAACAATAACAGACTTGATAAGTCCAAGATATACAATGCCAAACGAGGGTGGTAATTTGCGTGTGAGATTGTCGGCATATCTTGGAGATACTATATGTAATGACGTTTTTGATACTACGATTGTTGTGCCAGAGATTCATGGTCATGAAGTAGAAGCCGATAAAAGACTTTGTTATGGTACAGGTATGATTTTTGGCGAAAATTTCTTGTTTGAATCAGGAGTTTATATCGATACATTGAAAAATATATGGGGATGTGACAGTATTGTGACGCTTAATTTGTCGGTTCGTCCTCAGATAGAAGATACTTATGCATTTGATACACTCTGTAGTAGCGAACCTTATATTATTGGTGATTATCGATTAGATTCGGCAGGTGTATACACTTTGCTATTGAGAACACAAGATGAGTTGCAATGTGATAGTGTTGTGATTCTTACTTTGGAAAAATATGACCCAATAGTTGCTAATGTTGCTGAAGAATATAGATATTCATGTGCTGACGATAGTATGTTACTTATTGATTATACTTGTGATGAAGATGCACGACGTCCGTTTGTCTATTCTGTTGTATATGATCAAAAGGCGACAACGAATCGTTTTGTTGATAGGCATAATATAGCAATAGACTTGCAAAATCAACAGTTTGAGATTGTGTTACCCGATTCATGTCGTCCAGATAGTTATGAAGCAACCATTGTTGTGCATGATACAATCACGGCATGTGGCGACTTGTTGATTCCTATCAAGTTCGACGTATATTATAGTTCCTCTATTATGGAACCAAAATTCAACAATTTTATCACTATTTTGGATAAGAATTCAAATGGTGGTTATGAGTTTGATGAGTATAGATGGTATAAGAATAATGAGTTGATTCCAGGCGAAGAGGATTCTTATTTATTTATCGATGGTGATACTTTCGGTAGTGATTGTTTCTATTTAGAGTTGAAACGTAAAGATGATGGTGTAGTGATGCGAACATGCCCAATTTGTCCAGGAAATACTACTCCAATAGATGATGTTTATTTGTCAGAACCATCTATATCTAACACCTTAGTAGCAGGTGGACAACGTATTGTAATTGATAATTTTGGATATGGCAAAATTAACGTATATACAGCAACAGGTCAGTTGATTAACTCAGTTGTATCTGATGGCGTTTATGTTGAATTGTCAGCACCATATGCCCCAGGTGTATATTTGTTGGAGATGGTAACAACTACTGAAACCTTTGTAACAAAAATTATTGTAAATAGAAGATGAAATATATGAAATCATTGTTTAATACGATATTAGTGCTTGCATTTTGTGTTTTGTCATGTGTGAGCCTTTATGCTCAAGATAAAAACGTAATTTTATACGAAAATTTTGAGAATGGAATACCTACAACATGGACACAAGATCAACTTATAGGTGATTATCTTTGGACCATTGAGTCGGGCGATTTGTCGTATCCCGAAGGCACAACGAGTGGCACTAAGCGTATTGCTTTTCGTAATGGTGGAAACCAAACCACAGCAAATGTCACTCGTCTTATTTTGCCAGAATTGAATTTGGCAAAATTGTTCCAACCAATTCTTTGTTTCTCGTACGCACAAGATAAATGGGCTGGCGATTGCGACACATTGCGTGTGTTGTATCGTCGTTCTCCAAATAATAAATGGGTGGTTTTGAAGACCTATGATAAATATGTGTCGGATTGGCAAAGAGATACTATCCGTTTGGTTGCAGTTACAAGTACGTATCAAATTGCATTTGAGGGGGTTGATAACCTTGGTCGTGGTATTGTGCTCGATGATATTGAAGTGCGTTCGGTGCCTAATTGTACTCAACCATTTAATCTCACTGTGAGTCAGTTGATGGGTAAATCTGTTACATTGGAGTGGGCAGGTTCTTTTGATGCGTTGAAGTATCATGTGAAAATTGCCAATAGACCATTGACACCAGAAGAGTTGTATTACGACAATTCTAAGTTTGCTGCGCTCGATCCATATTTTGCTTATTATGAGGTAGCCGGCGAAAATTATTCGTTGGATGTAAATAATCTTACACCTGCAACAAAGTATTATTTCTATGTTCAGTCGGAGTGTGTTGGCGAAAATAGTGAATGGAGTGATTATGGTTATTTTACTACATCAGAAGTTGTTGATGTGCCTTTCTACGAATCTTTTGATTTGCCTTATATCGAGAATACAGTGTCGTATATGCCAAAATGGTATGTTGCATCATCTAATTTGGTAGTTTCGCCGTTTGTTAATACCGACCAGTTGAAGAGCAAACGTTTGAAGTATTCGCCTGATTCGACTACGGCATTGATGTTTTTTGGTAAAAACAATGATGTTGATTTTATAAACAAAGGAGCTTATACCTATGCTGTAGCACCAGAATTGAATGTCGATGATGTTAGTAAATTGCAAGTGTCGTTTTGGACTATCAATCAGACATCAAAACAAGTGTTGACCTTTGGTGCGGATTTTTGTAAGATTGTTGTTGGTGTGATGACCGACCCGTCAAACAAAAATACATTTGTGCCAGTAGACACAGTAGAGATCACCTCAGT
This sequence comes from Candidatus Aphodosoma sp., assembly GCA_045631465.1. GTDB lineage: Bacteria > Bacteroidota > Bacteroidia > Bacteroidales > Paludibacteraceae > Aphodosoma. Next base: position 47,614 of record JAZQUV010000005.1, read on the forward strand.
TCAAAAGTTTGAAGAGGTATTTGTGTCGTTAGAGACATATAAAGGTAATGGTAAATTCATTGCGTTTATGTCAGAAATCAAGGAGGGCACCAATGCTTTCGTTATTGATGATTTGACAATCGAGTATATTCCAGTAATACCTAAGGCTCAGATATCAGTAGGATTGCCATCGGCAGAGGCACTCGAGGTTAATTTTGTAGAGCAAACATCAAACTATGAGGTGATTGTATCAAATGCTCACCTCGATACAAAGAAGATTGATACTAAGAAAGTTGTTGCTCGTGCATCGTTTACGTCTCAACCTTGTCGTATCGAAGGATTGCATCCTTGGGCAACTTATTATGTGTATGGTCGTAATCTCACTGCGACTGACACAGGAGCTTGGAGTAATGCCGTTAATGTCTTGATGCCTGAAAAGTTGGACATAGTGCCAACAACTATATCATTTGATATCAATACATTCGATGATGGAACTTATTATAGTCCAGGCAATTCTACATATAAAATGTGCAACGGATTGCTCTCTTTGTCGAATGGAACGACATTCCCAACATCTACTCAACAATATTGGACCGAGCCACCTAAGGCTCGTACTCCGTGGGAGTTGTCGATGGAATCATCAAAGGCAGGTATGTATCAATTGGCAGTATTCCCAGAGCTAATAAATCCAGAAAAGACAAAAGTTAGTTTCTACGTAACTCGACATCTTATCGAGACTGCGGCATTTGCTATTGGTGTAGTTTCTGATGCCAACAATGTCGAGTCATTCCAACCAATCGACACTATCATATTGACACCACAAACAACACTTAATGAATACGTAAACTATAAATATGATTTAGGTGATTATGATATAAATGGTCGTTTCTTTGCTATTAAAACAATGTATGACTATTGTGGTTCGTGGTCGAAAGTTTGGATCGATGATGTTCGTTTCTTTGAGAATGAAGGATGCGATGAACCTGCTAACATTGTTGCTCAAACAAGCGAAGACAAAGTTACTATCTCGTGGGACGACAATGGCGCATCGTCATGGAATGTGCTTGTTACAACAAAAGAGTATTTGTCTGACGAAGTAGGAGGTTTGAAACCTGAAAACTATTTTGTAAAGAAAACTATAAATAAACCAACTATCACAATTAATGGTCTTGAAACAGGCGAGATAACTTATTACTATTACATTCAATCAGAATGTAGTGGTGTGTTGGGTATTTGGTCTTTGCCACAATCGTTCAAAACAGAGTGTGCTTCGCAAGAACGACTACCTTATTCAATGAATTTCGATAAAGATGCTTGGATTGCATCATCTATCTATAAGGGTTTCCCAGTGCCATGTTTGTTTACCGTGCAATCAACTCGTCAAGGCGAAGAGCCAGGTGATTTGTTCTATTATCCTTATCTTTCTACAGCACAGGCAACAACAGGCACTAAATCGCTTATGATGGCTGGTTCGGTTAAGGATAACTATAGCAGTTATATTGCGTTCCCTAAGATGAATGCAACACTCACGTCGTTGCAAATATCATTCGATATGATTGCTGATTCGGCTGCACAAGTGGTTGAAGTAGGTGTGATGTCAGACCCATTGAAAATCGAAACATTTGAAGTAGTTGCTACTGTTGCTCCTTCTGCGGCTTGGAAAAAACATGTTGTTAAGTTTGACGCATATACTGGAACAGGTCAATATATAGCCATTCGTACAAGTGCTGATGTCAATAATAACTACATAGATAATGTGGTTATTAGTTGGGCTACATCGGGAGGCGGAGAAGGTTTTGAACCTGATGATTCGGCATGTCAATCTCCATCTGGACTTACAGCTTCTGGCGTTACTAAGACCGATGCTACTATCGCATGGAATACATCTGCGCCATTAGTAAATCTTGTTGTTGCCAACAAAGAATTGTCAGCAAATGAGTGTGATGAAGCTATTGTAGGTGGCAATATTTTAGTTGTAGAGCAATTAAGCGCTAAAAACTATAAGTTAACAAATCTCAGAAGCAGTTCTTCTTATCATTTCTATGTTCAAGCTATATGTTCTGATACAGCTTCAAGTCATTGGGCTGTTGGTCATTTCAATACTAATTGCGATGTGCTCGACACTTATGAGATGGGAGTTGAATCGTTTGATTATTATGGAGTAGGTGAGGGTAGTAAGCCTAATTGTTATATTGTGGGCAATTTGGTTGATTCTGCAACATCGGCATATATTCCTTATTGTTCTGACGAATATTCTCATTCTGGTTCGGCATCTTTGAAGTTGGCTTCAACACCAAGCTACAACGGAGCATATGCCATTACTCCAGAAATAGACATAGACTCTATTTCTCGCCTTCGTGTAAGATTCAATGCTTCGGTAGGCAATTATTATACATCACAATATGCGAGCGAATTGATAGTCGCAGTTCTTACCGATCCAAAAGATCTTTCTTCACAAACCGATATCGACACTATCAAAATCTATGGTGGCGAAGATTTGCAATACGAGGTGCGTTTCGATGAGTATATTGGCGACTACGACGATGTATATGGACGTTACGTGATGTTTGTTTCTTATTCTAATAAGAACAACGTAGTATTCATCGACGATGTTGTGTTCGATACAATTCCTACATGTGTCGCTCCTAAGGTAAAAGAGTTGACCAATACACCAAATCGTCTCGTGTTGAATCTTTATGGCGGAGGTTTATCTTATCAAGCCAAATATATCATCGGTAACTATTCGCAAGAGGCTATCGACGTAGCTCCTATTCACGACATAGCAAATGGTAATTTGGAGATAAACGGATTGTCACAAAACACAGCATGCTACGTCATGGTTCGTTCGGTGTGTGGTTCGGATTATAGCGATTGGTCGCCAGTTTTGCGATTTACAACAACGCAATTAGCCGAAGCAACATTGCCTTATTACGATCCATTCACTCAAAATGCATTTGCTGGCGAATACAACAATCCTCTCGATTGGACTACTCAATATACTTCTGATGATGCCGAAGAGCAATATCGCTACCCTTATGTATCAACAGATCAGGGCGATAATAAAGTTGTATATCTCTATTCTGATGCGGCATCAAAAGTAAATTATATGGCAACGCCTAAGTTTAGCGGAGTTAATTTGAGTCAATGTCAAGTGTCATTTAGATATAAACCTGACGTATCTTCTGTTAAGGCGCAACGTGCTATCGTCGTTGGTGTCGTTTCGGATGCTTCATCAAAAGCCAAAGTGGCTAATACATTCCAACCTATCGATACTATTATCACAACAGGTGCATTAGAGTATAATCATGTTGTTGTTCCTTTATCTGCTTATTCAGGTTCGGCTAAGCATGTTGCATTCATGGTTACCCATTCGCTCAATCGTGCCAAAGTAACGGATAAGAATGGTACTTATGGAGGTTGCTATATCGATGATGTTGTTGTAGAATTAATCCCAACATGTCAACGTCCAACCAATTTCCGATTGACTGCTCTTGGCGATACTTATGCTAATTTCAAATTCTCTCATGCAGGAGCAACAAAATACGAAGTGAAATATGGTCTTTCTGGCTTTGACGTTGCAAGTGAAGGAACACTCTCTTCTATTACCGATACTACATTTAGCATAACAGGTTTGACTCCTAAAACCAAATACGATTTCTATGTCCGTGCCTATTGTTCTGCAACCGAAGTTTCAGCTTGGTCTTTGTGCGAATCGTATACAACTTTCGAGGTTCCTGTATCTAAATTCCCTTACGACAATAAGTTCGAAGATGCAACTGAGAATTCTCAATTCTCAATTATTAATTCTCAATCTAATATGTGGTATGTGGCTGACTCATTGTATATTTCAGGCGACAATGGTGTAACTGCAACATACAAGAATAAGCCTACTAACACATGGGCATATCGCACATTCGATTTGAAAGAGGGTGTTTATACTATCTCGTTCGATTGGAAATCGTTGGGCGATGGTGCCGATTATATGCGTGTATTGTTTGTGCCTGCATTGTCTCAATTCACCGATGGTAGTGCCGATGTATTCAATTTCGACGGATCGGTTGTTGCTCTTTCTGCAGCACAACAATCATTCCCTTCCGATTGGATCGATTTGGGTCTCGATGGCAAACCATTCAATCTATCATCTAATTGGGCAACTTATTCAAAAACATTCTTGGTAACTCCAGAGATGGCAGGCTTCTATCGTTTGGTATTCTATTGGGCTAACGACGATATATCTACATCTGCAACCAATGTATCGGCTATTGTCGATAATCTTTTCATTGAAAAGGCAACATGTAGTTATCCTTATAATTTTATTATTGAGGATATCAATTCTACATATCTCTCATTGAGTTGGACTCCTGTCGATGGCACTCCTAAGTCTTACAACGTAGTGGCTCTCACTCGTGAGGCTAATCCATCTATGGCCGACCCTCAAACCGTGGCATATTCTGCTACTGTTGCATCGCCACAGGCTACAATCAGTGGTCTTGTTTCTGGCACCGATTACTATATCTACGTGCAAGCCAATTGCGATGGCAATCAAGATTTGAGCCATTGGTCAGAGGTTTTCCGTTTCACAACACCATGTGACCCAAAACCTCTTGGCACTATATTCTCATTCGAGTTAGATGAGGGTTATTACCTTCCTACATATGACGATGGCGAACCAAACACTTCTTATCGCATCCCTGATTGTTTCGTTTCTGGTCACTCTAATGCCGAGGAAACACCTTATATCAAAGACAACACCGTAGCATATCCTCACTCTTATCGTTCTGGTATCTATCAAGTTGCGCGTACTGGCGAATATGCTCTCAAACTCTATTCTAATTCCGAAGAGAAAATCGGTGGATATATGGCATTGCCTCTCATCGATGGCAATTTCGATGAATTGCAAGTTTCATTCTGGATTCGTCCTTTTGGTGCTGTTAAGGGTACCGACAACGTCAATTCAATTGGTCTTAATGCCGTATTTGCACGTAAAATCACTGTCGGAACTATGACTAATCCTAACGACCCTTCTACTTTCGAACCTCTCAAGGTGGTGGCTTATCCATTCTCTACCGAGGATGCAGAAATGGCTTCTGGTTCGTTTGTATTCGAAGATGTCGAAGGTACCAACTACTGGCGTAAACACTCAGTATTGCTTAAAGGTGCCAAAGGTAAATTCATCGCATTCAAAAACGAAATGTACGATGGTAAAGAGAATAACCAAATGTATATCGACGATATCGTAGTTGACTATATCGACGATTGCATGACTCCATCTTCTCCTATGGTCGAAGCTGCAACTGCCACAACAGCTCTCCTTAATGCATCTACATATGGGGGCTCAATGTTCGAAGTTCAAATATCTACCGAGGACGATATGTCTGTTATTTGGCGCACCGATACAGTCTCTGGATTCCCTACAACATTAACTAATCTCAATCCAGGTCAAGACTATTATATGCGCATTCGCACCGTCTGTGGCGAAACTCAACAATCCGATTGGTCGTCTATCACCAACTGTATTACAGCATATAGCACTCGTTATTCTACCGACGAACTTGGCACATTCGAAATCAACTCATACACTCCACGTCATTGGCAACGTTCGTGCGGTACAAGTGCTGCTGATATCTTCTCGCAAGCAGGTAGTGCTATGGTTACCGACCCTTCATCTCCTATGGGGTGGACTGTCAAAGATGGTCATCTTGCAACTTATGTGCTTGGCGCTTCTACCAAAACTGCCAACCCTTATTGCTGGATATTCTCTTCTTCTATCGAGTTGCCAAAAGGCAAGGTGGTTATGTTGTTCGACCTTGCTCTCACCGACGACGACGGAGAGCATCCTGCTGATTCAACAGTAGATAATTCTAAAGACAAGTTCTACGTAGTTGTTTCCGACGACAATGGTCGTTCTTGGGTAGAAACACAAAAATTCTCTTGGACCAATGATGGTCATGGCGATTACGACTATAATGCTATTCCTTTCGAAGGTGCTACATATTCGCTCGACTTGTCTCCTTACGCTGGCAAGGTAATCCGTTTAGCGTTCTATTCTGAGTGTCAATCATCTATTTCTTCTGAGTTGCATATCAGCAATATTCACATCAACTCTTATATCGACAAAGTGAATAAATCTGTTATTTGCGAAACAAGCGACTATCGTTTCCAAGACTTCTTCCGCAACTCTACAGAGATGATCGTAGGCGACAATAATTTTGTATATCACAAGCGTTCAGAACTCAACAACGTAGCAGATACTATCTACAATCTCGAGATTGATGTCACTCCACTGCCAACTACACTTCTTTCAGATGCTATTTGCGTTGGCGATGTTTATGGTAAACATAATTTTGATAACCTCACACGTCCAGGTATCTATAAACAAAAAATTGCATCTGCCTCTGGTTGCGACTCGGTTGTAGTGCTCGATTTGATAGTAAATTCTATTGACAATATAGTGCTTACCGACACAATCTGTTTTGGTACTTCATACGATTTCAATGGCAAACTATATGACCGTACAGGTGTTTACACCGATACTTTGGTATCATCTATCACTGGTTGCGACTCTATCGTATCTCTATTGTTGTCAGTAACCAATCCAGCTGCTGTTTATGATACTGTCAATATCTGTAGCGGACGTTCTTATAATTTTGGATCAATTACTATCACCGAATCTGGTGTCTACACCGAGACATTTAAGTCTATCCATGGTTGCGACTCGATTGTTACTCTCACTGCCAACGTTAGCGACAATTTGCGTCAAATCCTCAACGAATTTATTTGTCCTGGCGAGAAATATACCGGACACGGATTCAAAGGCGTACCTAATGCCGGTTCTTATACATTGCCATTGACATCTATTGGCGGTTGCGACTCTACTATCGTTCTCAACCTTATGGTACTGGATAAGGATACTATCAAAGTTAATCAGAAGATTACTACTGCCGATCTTCCTTATAAGTTTGTCGATAAGGTCTATGACCGCTCAACGCAAATAGGCACATATAATGACGAGTTTGTGGTCACTCGCGACAACTGTTCTTCTGTAGTAAAACTCACCCTCGTGGTAGAACAAGCTGTCTCTGTCGATAACGTGCATGTTGCCGATCTCACACTATATCCTAACCCTGTCATCGCAGGCGAAGCAATCAATATCCTTGCCGATCTTCCTGCCGACGAACTCAATGATATACGCATCGAGGTCTATAACATGCTTGGTGCTTGCATCTATAGCGTGCAACAATCGTCATTAGAATCACAGCTCTCTATCGACGACCGCGGTCTCTATATCGTTCGTCTTATCACCACAAAAGGCAATATCTACACAGGCAAAATCATAGTAAAATAATATACACTTCTCGTTAATAACACAACAAGAGGCTGCGTCAAAATTCTAACTTTGACACAGCCTCTTTTCTATATTAGCACAACTATTCATAGTACACGTTTTCAAAATCAAAAATAAAAAACTTCATTCAATATCTTGCAGAATGAAGTTTTTTTTGTACCTTTGCGGTTAGAAGAATCAATAATAGAGCAAAATAAATATAATGTCAAAGAATATAGAAATACGGAATAGTACAGTTGAGTTTTTGATATTTCAGATAGAGAATCAAGAGGATGGAGTTCAGGTAGTCTATAAGGATGAAACTATTTGGGCAACACAAAAAGCTATGGCTGAGTTGTTTGGGTGTTCGTCTGATAATATAGGCGTGCATCTAAAAAATATTTTTCAAACATCAGAATTAAGCAAAGAGTCAACTACCGAGAAAATTTCGGTAGTTCAAAAAGAAGGTAATCGTGAAGTAAAAAGAGAAACATTATTTTACAACCTCGATGCCATTATATCAGTAGGCTATAGAGTCAATTCCATTCGTGCAACTCAATTTCGTCAATGGTGCACATCGGTGCTTCGTCAATTTGCCATTCGAGGATATGTGATTGATAAGAAGCGAATGGAAAATGGTTCGTTTATTGGCGAAGACTATTTTGAGCATTTGCTTGCCGAAATCAGAGAGATACGTCTTAGCGAGCGACGTTTTTATCAGAAACTGACAGATATATATGCCACGTCTATCGACTATAATAATGATGCACCCACCACACGTTTGTTTTTCATGAAGATGCAAAATAAGATGCATTATGCAGTGCATGGACATACAGCAGCCGAGTTGATAGTGAGTCGGGCTGATGCAAAAAAAGAGAATATGGGATTGACAACGTGGGAGAATGCGCCCAATGGCAAAATATTAAAACCAGACGTATCTGTTGCCAAAAATTATCTTAATGAATTAGAGTTAGAAGATATGGGACGATTGGTCAACTCAGTTCTTGACATGGCAGAACGTATGGCAAAGCGCCATATACCAATGACGATGGAAGATTGGGCAAAGCGCATAGACATAATACTTGAAGCAGGAGGTAATGCCATATTAACAAAAGCAGGAAGTATCACAACCGAATTTGCCAAATCATTTGCCGAAACCGAATTCGAAAAATATCGTATTATTCAAGACCGCTTGTTTAGTTCTGATTTTGATAGATTTAATGGCAATAATCTACTACCTCTAGATTTTGATTTACCCGAATAGTAAATAATAGTTCCCTTATATTAAAAAACTTCATTCTCACTCTTGCAGAATGAAGTTTTTTTTGTACCTTTGCGGTTGCTTGGGGATATAAATTTGCAGGCACTCTAAAGCTCCTCCCCTGAGTTAGGGGAGGTACGCAAAGCGGGGAGGGGTCTGTAAATAGATTACCAAGCAAAAGACATATTATATTAGGCGTTTACTTACGCTTTAGTTTTGACGTGCTGAAATCCTGAGAAAATTTCAAACTCCTGTCAAAAACAAAGCAGCGGTGAATGTCCCGTGGGTGTGTATTTATCATGCTTACGTTGTATCTGTGTAGCTATTGGTGTGCTTTTTACATTAACTAATGGTGAGTTGTGGATATAACGTGATGTAATACATATCAGGCGTGGGCTTCGGCGTTGCTCGTTTCGACAGGATGGGCAATTCTCAGGAGCCTCAGTACGTGAAATGAGCATAATGGCTGAATTTCACGCTTTTTTTATGTCTTTTTCTAACTTAAATAAAATGTTTTAAGCGGTTAATTATCAGTATTGTATTTTATTGTGAAGTTTGATAGATAACGTTCATAAACGCTTAAAAATGCTATTAAATCTATCTCCCTTGTCTATAATGAATTTAATTGTTTTAAATATCTAATAGTAATATAGCACACTAATAAGTAATTCTAATAACTATGATGGAATATATAAACATACCAAATGTATCAGTGACAATTATCATAATTGTATTTGTAGTGTTTCTCTTGCAAGCACATAAAGTGCGTCGTTTATGTAAGCTTATCGAAAAGACGAACAATAGCGACGATATATTGGGAGCATTATCAAATACTAAACTATCTGCTTTGAAAGAGGCTTATGAAAAAAGCATATGCATAGAGATTACAGGAAAGAAACAAACTAACACGTTGGCATTTGAGTTTTTTTCTGAGTTTAGTACATGTAATGCACAAAGAATCAATTTGAGACTTCTTGATACTGCATCAGGAACATTAGTAGGTTTAGGACTTTTAGGCACCTTTTTAGGATTAACAATAGGTATCAAGGATTTTGATAGTACTTCAACACAAACAATTCAAAAAAGTATTGAAATGTTGTTAGGAGGTATGGGTACTGCATTCCTCACTTCACTTGTTGGTATGTCTTTGTCTATAATTTACACAGTATTCGATAAATTTTGGAGAAATAGACTTTCCAAACATATATATGTATTGACAAATAAATTAGATTCAATATACTATATAGATGATAGAACATTAGACAATCTGAACGAAGAGGCTTTGGCGAACTCTATTTTATTAAGTATTAGAGAATTGGTGCAAAATGAAATCAGGATTGTAGTGGACACACTTAACAACAAATTAACATATCAGAATAGCGAAGGAGAGACGGTTATATTAGGAAATGCTATTCGAGAAATACTTAGTGAAAATATTCAACAGTCAACAGCCTTAAGATCTTTTTCTACAGACTTGGCTCTTGAATTAAATAATGGTTTTGACGAAACATTGTCACGACAAATGCAACAAAAGATTCTACCATTAATGGAGAATGTTGATACGACGACTAAAGCTATAGTAGAGCATATCGACAAGATGGCAGAGCAGGTTTCTTCTCCTGCAACTGAAATGATTCAGAGCGTAGTAGATGAATTGAAGAATAGTATGACATCTATTATTAAAGAATTCAGTACAGGTCTTTCTGGTTCTGCAACCAATGAGTTGGAAAATTTAGCGTCACAACTTGGAACTGCAGCACAAGCAATGGCTGATTTTCCAAATAATATGGCAAATATATCTTCAACATTGCAAGTTACTATTGAAGAAGTTAAATCAGCTGTATCAGAAATATCAAATACATCTGCAAATGCAAATTCTACTGCTATGCAGCAGATGCAAGAGCAAATTACATTTGCAACTGGAGCAATTAGTAATGCTATATCAGAAGTAAAAGAAGTTATGGGTACTATTACTCAAACTTCTCAACAACAAAGTAATGAAATGGCTAATAAACTTGTTGATGCTGCAGAAAAGATGGGAACTTTCCTTAATGGAACTATATCAAGATTGTCAGCATCTGTCCAAGAGTCAATAGAAAACATTACAACTGATGTAAATAATAAACAAGCTGATCTTATTTCTTTGCAAGAAGATACTACTGCACAAACAAGAAAATTACTTGAAACATTTAATGTTGGGTTGGAACGCTTAGAGAAGATGAATGAATATATTGCAGAAACAATGAATATGTTCCAACAAGCACAGGGTCAAATTTCAGGAAGTACAGCACATTTGCAAACCATTACAGGAGATATGAAGTTAGCCACACAACTTTTCAATAGAAGTCAAGCTGAATATTCTACCAAGATGGAAGAAATGCAGCGTAATAGTCAAAGAGGTATTGACTCTCTTACTGCTCTTCTGAATAATACTGGTGAAATGTCTAATGATTATGTAGAAAAGTTTGAAATCATAAAGCAGGGTCTTGGTTCTATTTTTGCTCAGCTTCAACAAGGTTTGTCAGAATATAGTAGAACTGTACAAGCAACCACACAAAGATATCTTGATCAATATAGTACAAGCTTGACTAATACAACAGATGCCTTATCAAGTACGATACAACAACAAAATGAAGTTGTTGAAATGTTGGTTGAATCATTAAATTCACATAAACGCTGATGAAAAAAAAGAATGTTACATACGAAGAAAGAGAAGAAAATGCTTTTGCTCTTTCAACGGGAGATTTGATGGCAGGGCTTCTTTTTATCTTTATCTTGTTGCTTATGAGTGCCATGTTACAGGTGCAAGAAAAGGCAGAACAAGATGAAGAGATTGTGAAAAAGTATGACCAGATTAAAACACAGTTATATATAGATCTTCAGGAAGAATTTAAAGAAGACTTGACTGTATGGAGAGCAACTATTGATTCAACATTATGTATAAGATTTCAAGAACCGTCGATGTTGTTTGATAACAACCAAGCTTACTTAAAACCAAGATTTAAAGAAATTCTTAATGACTTTTTCCCTAGGTATATTAAAGTGTTGAATAGGAAAGAGTATAGAGACAATATCGTAGAAATCAGAATTGAAGGACATACCGATAGTAATGGAGAATACTTTCATAACATGGAATTGTCTCAGAATAGAACCAGAACTGTTCTTCAATATTGTTTCGGGCTGATGGATAGCAACGAAGCGGATTGGGCAAAGGGGTTGATTACTGCAAACGGCTTATCTTCAAGTCAGCCCATTTTAATAAATGGTGTAGAAAATAAAGATTTATCAAGAAGAGTAGAATTTAGAGTAAGAACCAATGCTGAAAAGCAATTGGAAGAAATAGCAGATAAAAGATTTCATAAAGAATGAACGATATATACAGTCTTCTAAACATTAATTCGGGCGTAATCCAGGATTATCCGCTTTTAGCTAATAGAGTTGTAGACCACCAAATAGAAAAGGTGATAAATAGTAATATTGGAAAGCTTAAGCTGATAGAAGATTGTATGCTTATTGACAAAGGAATTGAAATCCCGAAACGTTCTATAGATGAAGTTATTTGTAAAGTAATTCGCTTGTCTAAACAAAACGACAGTTCATTCGAAAATTGGACAATTCGTGAACTTCGTATTGTTTCATATTATTTGATGAAGTTACGCAATAATTCTACAGACTATTACTTTGCATTGAATTTATTGGATAACAATTGGAGAAATATATACTTCAATGGACTTATATTCTATTTAATGAATGCATGGAATTCCATTGAAGCAGAATATCGTGATGCAACAAGTAAACTCGTCACCAAGAAGTTAAGGGGATACACTGGCAACAATAAAAGATATAAGCATTTAAAAAATCATACTGATTTATTTGAGAAAGCTGGACCAATTCGTATGGCTGCAATTATATCTGCGAAGAAAATGAAGTTAATTGATGCTCCAATCATTCTGGGCTTCAAGAAATCTATTTTTAAACAGTCATATTTTTCTGATGTAATAATCAAATATATAGAAAGTAATAATATTAATGATCTTGATTATATAGAGGAAATATTAGAATTTCACGATTTAGACAGAACCAAGAAATTATTGTTTGCAAATCTCGTAGAAAAAGCAGACAAAATTGGTGATGGACTTAATCGTTCAATTTTATGTAGATATATAAATCGTATTCTGGGTGATGTCACATTAGTATCAACATGGGCTCCATTTGCTGGAGCAACATATGCCGAAGCTGAAAAACTCAAGCGAACGATGAAACTTGTTAATATGTGGTTCGCACAACAAATTATTGAGGTATTCTTTGAGGTGTGTGTTCAAGATAGAGATAGAAAAAATTTCTGGCTCAAATATGTTCAATATGTCAGCGGATTTAAGATTGTTGGTTCAACAGCGATTAAATGTCTGTTGCAGAACAATAGTAAAATTGGCGGCATGTTCTTGAAACATTTCATAGAAACAAACCAATATTCCTCTCAAACCGCAGCACTAGTTTTGTTTATTAAAAATAAAATGATTGTTGAGTTCTCGGATACTGGTGCATTATATGTGTACAATCAAAACCATAATCAAGTTAAATTGATTACTTCACGACAGAGAGGTCTTAATTCAACTAATGATCTTAAGATTCCTTCAATGCAAATGCTCATTGAAATATCTGAATGGGGCTTTTTATATTTAAACGAGGAAGGACGAATGCACCATCGAGGTCATTGGCAATCACGTCTGAGCAGTTGGTTACAGAAGATAGTTCTTTCAAGTGATAATACTAACATTTCATTTATAGATTTAAAAGATGATGATATCTTCAAAGAGACCCCTCTTCCTAATGAAGAAGATGTTTCATTAGAAGATAATTTTGAGGAGCTAAATAAAGCGGAAGAGATTAACCGCCAAGAAGGACCAAATTTTGACATTATAATCTATGAAAATAATGTCAAAATTAAAATATATAGTAAATGGGTAGATAATGTCAGGGTAGTAGCTAATGACAAAGGCTTTTATGTGAACAAAGTATCAAGTTCGCAATTTGCCAAAATAAAAAAAATGCTACCAGGACAACGCCCTATAGGAAGTATTTGGATAAAACGCACCAATAATCCAGAATGGAGTGAAATAGTACATTTCTATAATGGCGCAGAGATTTGCATTGGATACATGAAGCAAGTTCCGTCAGGAATTTTATATAAAGAGACAATAATTCAACAAAATAGTAAAATAATAGACTTTAAGTAATATGTTGAATTTAAATATTAATAGCCAAGGATTGGTGTTTACTGTCAATATTGATGGTCATGATATACACTTTAAAGAATGGTGTGCAACAGATGATTGCATATATTATCTTCCATTAGCAACAATGGTTGACAATGGTTATGCTAAATATTCAAGGAATGAATGTATCGTTCCGTTTGAGAACATATATTATCTTGACGATGATGATAAAATATTGTTAGGCATTCCAGATAATTATGACAAATCTATGCGTTTGCGAAGTGAAGGCTTATTGAATTCTAGTGAGTTTAAGTATAAATTGGAATTTTTAAGTCATGTGCCAGATGGTGATTTACTTGTATATGAACGAGGAGAAAATATTATTATAATCAATGGTGAAAAATATCTGCTTAATGAAATTCAATATGAATTAGTTAAACAGATAGAAGACTTCAACTCAAAAGAACAACAAGAAAAAACTACGGATTTCAATTTGCGTTGTTTTGCAACAATCAAGGATCTTGCAATTAAATCAAACTGCCAACTTGATAGTTATCTACAAAATGAAAATGTGTATGTTCCAGAAAAAATTAAGATTGAAGTGGGACATGATGAATTAGGTTATACAATTGATCCTTCAGTAGAAATTGAAGAAAATGAAAAATTCAAAAACACATTTGACAAAATGAGAAAAGTACAAGGAGTGTATCCTGTACAACGAGAAAATGGAGAACGTGTTAGAGTTGTTTTAAGTCCAGAACAAAAAAATAATTTGGATTACATAAAGAAAACTGGTGGAAGACATAAAACAGAGGCAGAAATAAAAGAAATCATAAATCATCCAACTGAATATTTTGATCCAGATTCTTTTGATTTATCGGAGCTTTATAGTGATCGAGTTATAGAAATAGGTGTATATAAACCCAAATTCTACCCTTTTATATGCCCATATAAATCTTGCTGGATTGTAGGTGCGACAATTGAGACTCCAGAAAATGGTACAGCCAGAATAACTATTGAAAATGAAGAAGAACTTTCATTATTAAATAAAGTTATTGAAACGGCTATTGAGAATAATGAGTCAAACGTTGAATTTAAAGATTGCATTCTTGATTTAGAAGATGCGAGGTTTTTGGTCGAAACAGCAAAAAAGCAATTCCAGCAACCTAATAAACCAATAGAATTCGATGATAATTATAATGCAAGAAAGGTTCTTATTATAGAAGAAAATGCAGAAGACTTGGGTTTTGCTACTAAAGAGAGAGTTATTGAAAAAGGTGATAAGTATACACTATTTAAGAATCCATATCTTAAGGAAGGTTTTAATCTTAAAACACATCAAGAAGAAGGGGTAGCATGGTTACAACATTTATATAAAAGCAAAGCAAGCGGCTGCTTAATGGCAGATGATATGGGATTGGGTAAAACCCTACAAATTTTATATTTTATAGATTGGCATTCAAGAAAATATCCAAATCACAAACCATATCTAATTATTGCACCTGTTTCATTGCTAGAAAACTGGGAGAATGAATATAATAGGTTCTTCAAGTCTCCTCGAATGAATATTAACAGATTAACTTCCCGAGATATACCGCGTCAATTTAATAAATCTGTTGTAGACATGATGCAAGGTATGGATATAATATTGACAAATTATGAGTCCTTACGTATATCGCAACTGAATTTTTGTGCTGTTGAATTTGACATTGTGGCATTAGACGAAGCACAAAAAATCAAATCACCAGGAACACTTGTTACAAATGCAGCAAAAGCTCTTAAAAGCGACTTTAAGATAGCAATGACTGGAACACCTGTCGAAAATACACTATTAGATTTATGGTGCATTATGGATTTTTGTGTCCCTGGATTATTAGGAAATGCTAAGTCTTTTGCATCTAAATATCAAAATCCTCTAAAGGAAGAAGATGCTGATATTGTTGCATTAGGTAATGAAGTTCATGAGAAACTAGGCATATATTTTATGCGAAGACTCAAGAAAGATGCAGCAAAAGATCTTCCTGAAAAAATAGAATTGAAACAAGAAGTACAAATGCCTAACATTCAAGAAAGTACTTATGTAAATGTTGTCAATAACTACGTTTCAGGTAAGCAGCCGAATATGTTGTTGACAATTATGGACATACGCGAAGTATCTGAACATCCATATCTATATGATTCCACACTTCCTAATCATGATTCTATAAAATTGGTAGAAACATCAGCTCGTTTGCAGGCGACAATCTCATTTTTAGATAGAATAAAGTCTAAGAATGAGAAAGTCATAATCTTTGCAGAACGAAAAGAAACACAGAAAATGTTGCAGCGTATATGCATGGAAAGATATGGTTTTGTGTCAAAGATTATTAATGGAGATACTCCTACTATTACAATTAGAAGTACAAATAATAATCAATCACGTCAGGCAGCCATAGATGATTTTCAATCTCAACAAGGCTTTAATGCAATAATCATGTCTCCTATTGCTGCTGGTATGGGTTTGAATGTGACGGCTGCTAATCATGTAATACATTATAGCAGACATTGGAATCCTGCAAAGGAAAGTCAGGCAACTGACCGTGCATATCGAATTGGGCAAACAAAAGATGTATTTGTATACTATCCAATGGCAATAAGTAGTAATTTTAAGTCTTTTGATCAAACACTTGATGAATTGCTAAATCGTAAAATATCATTAGCAACTTCTACAATATTCCCAACTGAACGAGTGGAAGTTAAACAAGAAGAACTGGGACAAATGCTTTTTAATATTTAATGAATAGATAAAATATTAAAAATAAAACCGATTAACTCACAAAATAGATGAGTTGGTCGGTTTTTATGTGTATAGATGAATTATTTAAATTTGAAAATTAAAACTTGCGAAGTTGCGAATTTCGAACTTCGTAAGTTCGCAAGTTTCATTCTCCATTTTTCATTCCAAATACCCACTCTCATTGTGTACTACCCAACAGCGACCTTCAAGCAACCTTCAAGCGAGAAAACCTCCATATTAGTGAGCGCAAAATACACATCCACAATGTGTGTTTTGCCGAGCGTGTGGAGGTTCATGACCGAAGGAAATAAACCTCCACGATGAACAACCACTCACAATGTGTATTCACTTCTCAAATCTACTCCGACTAATTTGTCCTATTTGACTAAAAAACACACTTTGCGTCTTGCGTCTTTGAATTTGTCAGTCTATAAATCAAAAAATAAAATAGACTAAAACTGCAAACTGCAAGACGCAAATTGTATTTGCAGTTTGCAGTTTGCGCCTTTTTAGGAGTTATTATTGTGTAATATTTTGATATTCAGTGATTAGTATTTTGTGCTACTTTGAAAAAATGCTGTTTTATAGTGAAAAAATGCTTAAAAAAATGGATAAAATACTGTTTTTGGGGGAATCAAAGTAGTGCTTTGCCTCAATTTGGAAGCAATTACACAAAAAGTGTTACACTTTTTGTGTAATTTGTTTTATCATAGCTCTAAAAAAATAAGCCCACAAACGTCAAATTATTATGCGTTTGTGGGCTCGTTTTATCTATAAATCTATTTTTTAGTGTTTGTGACCGTGGTCGTGACCATGGTGGTGATGGTCGTGGTTGCACTCTACGTGTTCGCCTTCTTTCAACTCTTTTGATTCGTATTTGATATATTTCATGAGAGCAGCTTGAAGTTTTTCAACGTTAGTACGTTTATCTTCATAAATGATTGTAACTGTGCGGTGAGCCACATCGAAATCTAGTTTTTTCACACCACGTTCATATGCCAACACATTTTCAACTTTACCTTTACAGTTGTCGCATTCCATTTCAGGAACATAGAGGCGTACTGTTTGTTTTTCTGCCATTACGGCTACCGAGATACCTGCAGCAAGAGCAAGTGTAAGAAATACTTTTTTCATATTTTAGAGTTTGTAGAGGACACGCCAATGCCGTGTCCGTTAGTTATTATTAAATTTATCTGTTTGTCTAATTAGACCAACTTAGTCAAGTTTGGTTTAATTTTCATGAGAAACAAGAGCAATCAAACTCTCATGCCATTAAAAATTCTCAACTCTCAATTCTCAATTCTCAATTACTCCCTTCATTCGTGATTTTTGCTTCGCTCAGCATAGCTCAAGCAAGCTTGGCTCTGCTTTCGCTTGTCGCAAAAATTCCTCATTCCTCATTCCTCATTTCTATTTATCGCCCAACGGAAGCCTGCATATACTTTCCAACCATGTATTGGACCCCAAGCCATCGATGCATCAAAGTTTTGACCAGAAGGGTCACCAGCTCCAATGATAGGAGTATCTTGTGTGAAGTTAGTGATGTTTTCGCCACCTACGTAGATGCTCCATGTGCGGAAATAGCGAGTCACTTGAGCCATCAACTGAGCATGCCATGGGAAATCGTATTGACCATTGCCGTGGTCGAGGTGAGGATTGTTTTTTAACCATTTAGGTTCTTCATTAATATCTCCTTTATAGAAGTTGTCAGGCATGCGACCACCACCGTTGAATTGGGCTGTAACGTCAAATTGCCAGTGTTTGAGTGGAGTCATATACGATGTAGTGATGAGAGCTTTATAGCGATTTGTGAGTGGTTTTTCGCGCAATTCGCCGTTGATAGTGCTCTTCACGTCCGACATACGGTAGGCGAGTGTCATAGTCCAACCTTTCAACACTTCCATCGATGCCTCTACTTGGAAGTTGCCTGCATACGAGCGAGGTTTTTTGCCACCTTCAACGCCCTCTTCTGTGAGGTTAGAGAAGATAACAGAGTATGGGTCAGAGTCCATATCTACAACCATACATTCCAAGAAGTGAGTATAGTAGTAGTCTGCCGTAATTTGCAATTCACGGCCCACAATAGGAATATAGAACGTAGTGCTTGCACCTGCATTCACGGCTCGCTCTTGGTTCAATACATCGTTTTCGATAATGATTTGTCGTGATGATGGCAACACCGAAGCGTGGTCGCTCAACAAGTTAGGCGAGCGATATCCCATACCCACCGAACCGCGCAAGTTCCACCATTCCCATGGCGAGTAGCGCACGTTGAATCGTGGTGTAACAAAGAATCCATATTGTGTACTATAGTCGCCACGCACACCTGCCAAGAGCGACAATTTTTCGTCAACTTTCAACGAGTATTCTGCAAATACACCCGGAGTCCACTCATCGCGAGTCATATCCAATTTGTTTGTTTGTGCATGTTGAGTTACTCTTTGATAGAAACTATTGCCTATTTTCAATGGCGACATCCAAAATTCCTCTTTGTTCGATGTCATCACCTCATTATAGTTGTCATAATTAAGGCTTAAACCTGCAGTGATTTTGTGCTTGTCGGTCTCATCAAAATATGTTTGGAACATCGCATTCAAATAGAAGTTGCCTTGCACGCCATCATACACGCGATGACCATATATGTTATGTTGATTGTGGTACGAACCACTTGCAATAATCCCGATACTTGTGCCTTTTGCTTCATCAAACACATAGCCCTGTTTCATAAACGCATCCATGCGCCACGTGCGGATACCAATTTTATATGGGTCGGTAATATTGTTGTCGGCAATGTATTGCATAGTCTGACCGCCATTGCGCTCGTCGTACAAGCCACGCACGAGGTACTGACCTGTATATGCACCGTCTTTCATATACCAGCGGTTCAACAAATTGGCTTGTTGTCCTTTTGGCAAATCCATAAATCCGTCGCCATTTGTGTCATGCTCCATACTTTCGTTTTTGTAGTGTGCCAACACGCCAGTGCTCCATTTTTCGTTGATATCCCAACCGCCTGTAGCGTTCAACTCAGCGCGAAGCGAAGTGCTCACCATACCGTTTAACGCAATAGGGTCTTGAGTTTGAGGTTTCAAGTATTCTACGTTGATTTGACCTGTAGTGGCCTCGTAACCGTTTATGACCGACGATGTACCTTTCGACACTTGGATGCTCTCCATCCATGCGCCTGGGATATATTCCATACCATAGTTCTGAGCCAAACCTCTCACACCTGGAGTGTTTTCGGTCAACAACTGCACGTATGTGCCCGACAAACCTAGCAATTTAATAGTCTTTGCGCCAGTAGCAGCATCGGCGTATGCCACGTCAACCGAAGCATTTGTTTCAAACGACTCCGACAAGTTGCAACAAGCCGCTTTACACAACTCTGCACCAGTGATTTTCGTAGTTTGCAATGCGCTCACGCGGCTCGCAATCGTACTTGCTCCGCGAGCGGCAACCGTAACCTCTTGCAACTCTTTTGTATCTTCGCTCATTTGCACCACTAGTGGCATCGATGCTTTCGTAATATCTACTGTATCAGCTTTGTACGACAAATAGTTGAACACTAAATGATGACTATCCACTGTCATCGGAATCGTAAAATTACCATCAATGTCAGTCACCGCACCAATCGTTGTATTCAACCAAAATATTTCAGCGCCAATCACAGGTTCGCCGTTATCGTCAATCACGCTACCCGAAAGCGAGCCACCTGTCGACTCTTGAGCCTTCAAACCAATGCACAATGCACAATGCACGATGCACAATATAATCATTATTGTTTTTTTCATAATATACTTTTGTAGGGGTGAAAATTAATTATTTATGTGATTTATTCTTAATGTCTAATTTATCCAATTCAACCAATTAGTCCAATTCGATCAATTATTTTATTAGCTAAATCAAATACTCCGCTTTGCGCACAATTATGGCTCGGCCCGACAAATCGTGGGCAATAGGAACGCCATTTTTGTTGAAGAATGTATATTCATAATCCCGCACAACCACTTGTGAATTATGAATTGTTTCAATTATCGCAACCAATGGCGATACAATATTCACTTTTGTAGTAGTAAGATGCGAAAAATACGGAGTCTCAATATGATGAACATCGCAGTGGGCTGAATTTGCCATCAAATGAGCGCACAAATCATCTCTATTTTCAACAATTCGAGTGTGGTCATGATGCCCATGGTGGCAATCATCATCCGTGCAGTGATGCTCTGCATGCACCTCTTCGCACGATATTGTCTGAAATATATCGCGTCCATGTTCTTCGCAAGCATCGCAACAATAGTGATAGATATTCAATCCACCACTAATGCAAGCAATAAACATTGCTAGACAAAGGCTAACTATTTGTAGTGCACACTTCTTCACGTTACAAAGTTACAAAAAAAAAATCATCTATGCAATACCCCTATCCCTAATTCTTTATTCTTACTATATTCACTCTATCTATAACATACTATAAATATAGGATAAATATACTATAAATATAGGATAAACATACTATAAACATACTATAACCATATCTTCACAATCATCTCTTCGGTTCTAATTTACATCATCAAACCTCCGTCCTCATCGTTTTTCTTTTATCTTATAATGCCCTTATTATCAAATCTTTAGTGCTTGTGCATGCAAAAAAAATAAGTAAATGCTATATTTTTTTAATATTTTTTAGTATCTTTGCATGTTTTTTATGAATATTAACAATGCGATTAAGCTTGTCTTGTTACTTGCTACTCGCTATTAAGTATCTAAATTTATGAAAAAAACACTTGTAGATTTGTTTGAAGAATCGGTACGTTTGTACCCTAACAACACTTTTTTGCTTGAGAAAACAGACAAAAAATTCGAACCAACCACATATGCCGAAGTAAAAACTCTTGTCTATCGTCTTGGAGCTGGTCTTCAAGCTCTTGGCGTGAAAAAAGGCGACAGCATGGCGCTCCTCAGTGAAGGTCGCAATGCTTGGATTATCGGCGAATTGGCTATGTTCTATGCTGGTGCTATGAATGTGCCTTTGAGCATTAAACTTGAGGAGTCTAACGACCTACTTTTCCGTCTCATCCATGGCGACGTGAAATTTATTATGGTATCGCGCACTCAACTCAAAAAGGTTCGTGCAATCAAAGACCAATTGCCTGCAGTGCAACAGATTATAGTTCTCGACGACATCGAAGAGTATCAAGAACGCGAAATCTCATTGAGTCATGTAATGGGTCTTGGCGATGAGTTTTTGAATTCTCACACTCTCGAAGAGTTTCTTGCTGTAGGCAAATCTCTTCAAAATGACGATATTGCAACTATCACCTACACTTCAGGTACAACTGCCGACCCTAAAGGTGTAGTGCTCACTCACCGCAACTATACTGCCAACGTAGAGCAAGCTTGTACCCTTGTCGATATTGACGAAACTTGGCGTACTCTCATCATTCTCCCTCTCGACCACTGTTTTGCTCACGTCGTAGGTTTCTATATTATGATGTCTAAAGGTGCATCTGTGGCAACTACTCAAGTTGGTCGCACTCCAATGGAAACTCTCAAAAACATCCCATTGAACATACGCGAAGTTCGTCCTCACTTCATACTCTCTGTGCCTGCTCTTGCCAAAACATTCAAAAAGAACATCGAGCAAGCCATTCGTGCCAAAGGTAATTTTACTGTCGGGCTCTTCAATTTCGGACTCCGTCTTCGTCAAATCTATTTTGGCGATAGCAATCTCGATAGCAAAGGCATCCGTGCATTATTATATCCACTCGTAGCTCTTTTCGACAAAATATTGTTCTCTAAAGTGCGCGACAATTTTGGTGGCGAACTCCGTTTCTTCATCGGTGGTGGAGCACTTCTCGATAAAGACCTCCAAAAATTCTATGTCGGCGTAGGTATCCCTATGTTCCAAGGCTACGGACTCTCTGAGGCTACTCCAGTTCTCTCTTCTAATGGTCCTGAACTTTATCGTTTTGGTTCAAGTGGTAAACTTGTGAAACCTCTCGAACTCAAAATCTGCGATAGCGAAGGCCGCGAGCTCCCTCTTGGCGAAATGGGCGAAATCGTTGTCAAAGGCGAAAACGTAATGAAAGGTTATTGGAAAAACCCAGAGGCTACTGCCGAAACTGTTCGCGATGGTTATCTTTATACTGGCGACCTCGGTTATATGACCAAAGAGGGTCTTCTTTATGTAAAAGGCCGTTTCAAATCACTCCTCATCTCAAGCGATGGCGAGAAATATAGTCCAGAAGGCATCGAAGAGGCTTTGGTCGAAAAATCTAAATACATCGATCAAGTGATGCTCTACAACAACCAATCGGCTTATACTACAGCCTTGATTGTTCCTAATCGCGAAGCTCTCAAACGCAAACTCGCTCACATCAACCTCACTCTCGACACCGAAGAGGGTCGTCGTGCAGCAGTGAAAAAACTCGAAGAAGAACTCGCTAAATATCGCAAAGGTGGCGAATTCGAAGGTATGTTCCCTGAGCGTTGGTTGCCTACTACATTTGCTATTTTGGCAGAACCTTTCACCGAGCAAAACCAAATGATCAATAGTACAATGAAGATGGTGCGTGGCAAAATCGAAAAAGCCTATGCCGCTCGCATCGACTATATGTACACTGCCGAAGGCAAACAAACCCAAAACCAACAAAACCTCGACGCATTGAAATAAGATGCTGAATCTTAATATCTTGACTTAATGTGTTTGTAATATGAAAAATGTTGTTTTCTTTATATTATTAGTGCTTTCTTGTGGACTTTTTACGGCTTGTGATGATAGTGATGATTATGTCTACGAAACGCGTGAGGTGTTCTATGTAGATAATTGTCAGCAATCGGTTTCACTCCGACAATATCCATCAACAAAATCCAAAGCATTAGCAAAGCCTCGAAAATACACAGAACTTAAATATGCTACTCCATATAATGAAGAATGGCATTTAGTTACATTAACGTCTGGAGAAAAGGGGTATATTCTAAGTAAATATATCTCTTCACAAACAAAGCAACAACGTGTGCGTAGAAAAAACGATAGGGATGATCTTGAAGCGCAAAATCAGATTATCACTTTGTCTATTATTGATTGGTATGATGGTGATAATCGCACTAAAGTGAATTGTCCTGTTTGGCTCTCTATCATAACCCTTATTTTGACTCTTGTAGTTGGATGGTTAGGGTGGACGCATCTCTCTAATGAAGCTGTAGTGCCAGTTTGGATAACTTATGTATTAACTCTGATTAATAGTGGGTTATTGATATTTATCGCTTTTTATACTAAGGATGCCGATTTAGACCCTCATTGGCTTATTGGCTTATTGCTTCTTGTTATATTCCTTTTTGCAATTCTGTTGCTATGGGTAAATCTATTGGGTCTTACTGTGGAACTTCTCGATGGTAGTGATTACGCTTTTTATCATGTTAAGGGTAACGTAATTGCGGTGATAGTGGCTATGATATGTGGTTATTGGATAGAGAGTTTGGCTGATATTGTTGTGGTTTTGACAATTGTGTGGAATATTGTATTTTTAGCGCTTTATTTGTTTGAAGCAATCAAAAGTGGCCAAATTCTAGGTTATTTTGCAACATTGTTTCTATGGGTAGTGTGCATTGTTCCTACTATTGTGTTTACAACTATAGCATTAGAAATTATTTTTATGCTAGCTTGTTGTTTGTTTGTTATATCTGCACTTCTTAGTGGTGGCGGTCGCTCTTCTAGTTCAAGGTCTAGTTCGAGCAGTAGCTCTTATTCTGATTCGTCAAGTAGCGATTCTGATACTGATACATACACCACTGTTTATCTTCCAGGAGAGATGACGGGCCGCAATATAAAACATTATAATGATTGGTCGGGACGTGATGAGTGTGGTGATGAATGGGAGAAAAACTGGGATGGTACTTGGAGTAAAAAGTAAGATTTATATATGTAAATAAAAAAGGCTGAACTGTCAGTTCAGCCTTTTTTATGTATATAAATAAATGTGCATTGCCTTAAAATTGCGAGTAAGCGAGAGTAGAGTTAAGCTTGCTTAAACTCTGCCGAGCATGAGCAATTTCAAGAGCCTTCCTTAAAAACGCACGTGAAATCCGAATGGCTTCCGTGCATTGCCTTAAAAACGCGAAAAAAAGGATAGTAATAAATCCGTTAAACAGCGGTTTTTGGCGAGGTTACACTGACCAATAACGGAGTATAAAATCTATGGGCAAGCACTGAAACTTTGAAGAGTAGTACGTTTGCCCGAGTTTAAAGCGCTGTAGGATTTATTATTATCCTTTAGCGTTTTTAAGCTCAGCACTAGCGTTTTGGTTACTTTTGCGCAATGCCAAAAGTAACAAATGAAAAGATAAGGATTTAAAAAAAACGAGACATTCAAAATGCCTCGCTTTTTTTTAATCCTTCCACCATCCTTTGTGTTGATGAAACACTATGCTCTCGCCATCTTTGCGTTTCGATTCTTTGAGGAAAGGTATTTGGTAATTTATACCAAATTCAACAAATTCGGCAATCTGCATGTGTGTTTTACATGTGGCTTGTAGGTAGATATTGTCCCATACTTGAAATTTTACACCGAATCTAAAGTAGTGGAATGCTTCTTCATTGCCTGGACCACTTGATTTATAGAATAGAGGGCGTTTTACTAAACCATTGTCTCTCACATAGTCGTAATAATAGTTGCGTGATGGGTTGTAGAGATATACACCCCAATCAAAAATAGTAGTGAGCATACCAAATTTAAATTCGTTGTTAATTGCAACACCTACACGCAATTTATCGCTGAAAGTGTAGTTTATATCCTCATGTTTACTATACAAGTTACGTCTTGTATTTTTACTGATAGCATCGTTGAAGAATACATCTACACCACCACCCACGCTATACCAATTGCACACATTGTAAACTGCACCTGTGTGCAATGATGCAACTGCAAATTTATGGTCTTCTATATCTGCAGATTGAGCTCCACCAGCAGCAGTAACATTCAAACTCCATTTATATGGTAGGTCGGGAAATTTAATTGGTTTGCGTTCATTTTCTTCGTCAGGATTTATTGTGGAAATCAATCCGATGCCACCATAGAATATATTCGCACCTACATTAGGCATGCATACGCGGCCATTACTCATATGAATGAATCCAAACTCGCCATTGATAGCAAAATTGCGTGTGATAGGGAAGTTAAGATTCAATCCCGCATTGAGGTATGCATTCAAGTAGCAACCAAAAATCGCATTAGTAGTGGCATCATAGTAGTGGTCAACATTTTGGTCCTCTTGAGTGTACCAATGTTCGTTTACTACACCCAAACCTGCTGCCAATTTCACTTTCATTTCAAAGTGTTGTGTGCGAACACAATTGAGCAATATGTAAGGATACAAAGCTACAGTATGTCCAAATCGTTCTGAACCAAGATTAAGGTATGTCATACCCAAACCTACTGTTGGATTCAATAGATATTGTTGCCAAGGGCGTTGTTGCGATGATGGGAATTCTACTCCAAACATCAATCCTGTCGGAGCACTCGGCATATCTTCTCTCATGTTAGTGTGCACATCAATGTAGAATCCCATTATGCTTTGTGCTTTGATCGAGAATCTATCATTGCCTGTTTGTGAGAAAAGTCTGCCTGCAGTTTTGGTTTCGCTCTCTTCTGCAAAGATTAAGACAGTCGATAATGCTACAAACAATAAAAGAAATAGTCGTTTCATTTTTTTGTGAGTTGTTGGTTGTTGTGTTTCAATATTGTGTTTATAGTGCGTTTAATAAAATGGCGCAAAGTTACAAAATAAAATTATCATTCCTTTGCTTTTTATAAACATTAACCTTTGTTTGATGTTATTATACTATTGGGTTTGTTTGTGGGTGCAAAGTTAGTGTATTTTATTGTATAGTCCAAAATTATAATATATAATTAAGACATTTTTGGTGTAATTTTTTTAGAGTGAAAAATTATATATGCTGTCTTGTTTAAAGATTTGATATATAATGTTATAAAAATATGTTGTAATTATTTTATTATATAAAAAATAAGTGTTATATTTGCACCCTAATCTATAATTGTAAGTTTTTAAGTCAAAAAAATAAGATTATGAGACCGAAATTTTTCTGGATACTGACTATATTGTTATTTTTTGTGTCGCCACAGGTATCAGCCGATTTAGTGCTTGATGAGGACGATTTGGGCGAAATCCCTAAAACTTATCATGTCGATTCAATATTGGGTCGGTATAGCAACTCTTTGCTTTCGTGGGACTACTCGGCTGTCTCTATCGATGTGCTAGATAGTATCGAACAAATATATCTCTCGCATAAAATGTCGGATAGGGTTGCTCAATGTCAGCTTCTCAAAGGGGTAAAATATTATAGCATAGGCGATGATGCGCAGGCTATTTGTTGTTTGAAGGCAGCTGAGCAGAATTTCCCTTCTGGCGATTTCGATTATGGCTATCTATTGTATTATTTGAGTCGAGTGTTGGCGGTCGACAATCCTCAACAGAGCAAATATTATGCCCAACGTTTGCACGATTGGTCGATTGATAATGAACACACTTATCTTTTGGCTATGTGTAACAAACTATTGATGAATCTCACCGACGATATCGATTCTGCTTTGCACTATCGTTTTGAGGCAATCGACTATTTTGCTATCTTCTTCGACTCTCTTATGATTGATAAAACCAATGCTCGCTTTGCTATCAAGTTTATCGAGCAGTTGCCTATTGATTCGGTCGAGGTTCTCATACGTCCTTTCTACGATAGAGTGGGCTATGCGCGCGATGCCGATGCTCTGGCCACCATATATCTCATAAACGAACGTGCCGACGATGCCTATCCTTATATACAGAAACTTGCAGGTGTAAAAGATTTTGAGTTTCAGTATTACAACAATATGGCGGTCTACTATTCTCAAAAGAAAGATTTCGAGAAGGCTTTGTTGGCATACGATTCATCTTTTCAGATCTATCAACAGCAAGCCGAAACTATTCTCAATGAGCAAATTGCTCGCGTCAATGGCGAGTATGATAAAAAACTCTATGACCAGCAGTTAGAGTTGCAGCGCTATCGCACCGTATTGTTGTTTTTAATCTTTGTTTTAGTGGCAATAATATCCATTGCTTTGATTATTTGGCTTGTGCGTATTATTCATCACAATCGACTCAAAAATAGAGAGTTGAAACAAGCAAAGGCAGAGTTAGAGGAGAAGAATGTTGTGCTCGAAGAGCAAAACGAAGAGTTGGTCGACACAACCAAAAAGCAAACTCAGAAACTATATGCCGTATCAGATATTTGCAAAAACACCTACGCATCTATCGTGTTGGCAAATCCCGATATGGTGAAGGTGATTAGCCGTTCGCTCCACGAAAACCTAAAAGAGAGCTATCCTCAGCTTTCTAATATGGATTTCACATATATGTTTCTCGACTTTATTGGTCTTAATGCCAAAGATATATGCCGCATAC
Organism: Candidatus Aphodosoma sp.; assembly: GCA_045631465.1. GTDB lineage: Bacteria > Bacteroidota > Bacteroidia > Bacteroidales > Paludibacteraceae > Aphodosoma. Next base: position 75,627 of record JAZQUV010000005.1, read on the forward strand.
TCAGTGTGCAAGAGGGCACATACTATTGTCGTCGTTCTGCCATAAAGAAAAAATTGGGCACCGAACTCGACCAAGATATCGACGAAATATTCAATCAATTCTTCCTCGGACAAACTCTTCCTAAAGAAAAATAATTCCTACCTGGGCAATATATTATCTCAGTATATAAGGTATAAATTGTAAAGGACAAAACAGATGAACATAAAAATGCCTCCAACTCTGCCAATTTTGCCTTTGAACCCAAATAGGAGTGTGAGTGTAGCGGCTGCAATCATGACGATATAGTCAACGTACGTAATACCTGCCGATGTCAGAGGCATTACTTGCGAACTCACACCAAGTATTAGTGTAATATTGAATATATTAGAACCAATAATATTACCTAAAGCTAATTGAGTATTTTTCTTCACGGCAGCTGCAACTGAAGCGGCAAGTTCGGGAAGCGAAGTTCCGCAAGCAATCAGTGTAAGCGAAATAATGGCATCGCTCACGCCGAACGATTTTGCTACAACTACGGCGTTGTCAACAAAAAAGTCGCAACTTGTTATGAGCACTGCAAGACCTCCAAGCACTTTCACTATTGCGAGCCATAGTGGAGTTTTCTCTTCGGCAGACTCTTCGGCAGAGGTTGTTGACTCAGTGGCATTTTTCTTGTCGCGGTGGAATGAGTACCACATAAAACCAACAAACATGATAAGGAGTAACCCCCCATCTAAGCGACTTATACACGCAGGGTTACCATTGAAAAAGTTGAAAGCAAAAAGCATTAGAATTATCGAGACACCTATACATAGAGGTATCTCGAATTTCATATTCTCTTTGTTGATTGCAATGGGGAAAAATAGGGCAGTAACGCCAAGAATGCCTAATACGTTGAATATATTAGAGCCTACAACATTGCCGATAGCTACATCGGCATTGCCTTTTAGTGCGCCAATGAAGCTCACTACGAGTTCGGGCATTGATGTGCCTACGCCTACAATAGCGGCTCCGATAACGAAATCTGATACTTTGAATTTACGAGCAATAGATACTGCGCCCGCAACCAAGAAGTCGGCTCCTAATACAATGCCAACTAACGAAATAATGAGAATTATGTATTCCATTGTGTTATTATTTAGTTTTTATTTTATATGTAAAAGAACAATATTCCCTTGATACACAGGGATGATTACTAGTTACATACCAAAAACTAAATAATAAGCTTGCCAAAACTAATCAATCGATGAATAGGTTTGGTAAGATAGGAATAGAGCGTCTGGGAGTTGTTGTGTATGGAATTGATGACGCCAGTATTTAGAATTTTACCAGCTTTGACGAATGTATAAGTCTGTTTCTGTCCATTATTGGCTCTTTGCGTTGTGTTTTTTATTGACGAAGTGTTTACTGGCGAAACCTGCCGAGAAGAGTGCAGAGCCGAGTCGAAAATCGAGAAATCTGTGTCGGTTGTTACAAATTCGGTAGTCAAATCCTTAATCGAATTCTCTGTCACCATAGAATCCGATTTACCCATACCATCAATAAAAGCAAACGCAATTATGATGGGAATTAGATATTTAAAGAAGTTTCTCACACTAATTAAATGGGGTTTTCTTTATGCTTTTTGCAACACACCTCCCCATGATAATTTCGTATGCAAATATAATACATTTTTTTGAATGTAGAACTATTTTTTTGTGTGGGATTTTTTTCTTACCGTCTCCTTACCTTCAAGCAACCTATGCCGAAGAAAACAGCCACTTATACACCTATGATCTGCAAAGTCTACAAAGTTGGTGCAAGCCAAGAGCAGAGTCAAACTTGTTTGAGCTATGCCTAGGCGTAGCCCCACTTCACGACAGTAAAGTTTTGTACCTTTTTTTTTGACTATAAAATTTACCACATAAAGCGAACTTTGCAATTGCAAAGTTCCCAAAGTTGTTAACTATTTGATTGTCTTGGTATTACCGAAAGTGAATTTAAAAGCTTTGCAAGTGTAAAAATAACAAATATCGCTAATAATCAAGGTGTTATATCTAACTTTGCAACTTTGCAACTTTGCAAGTCCTTATTTTTAAATTTATCACTCTGTTTTTTCCTAAAAATAGTAGATAGTTTTTTCACTATTTTCCTAGATTAACGTCAGTTCGATATAAGAATCCGCATGGCATCTGTGTTATCCGTAGAGCGATTTTTGCGGAGCAAAAGAGCGAATCGTTATATCCGGATGGCAAAAATCTAAAAAATCTGTGTCATCTGTGGGAGATAAATAATAAAATTCCGTGTTTTCCGTGCGTTCCGTGTGAGATAAAAGTTATATCGAACTCACGTTAGATTAATAGACATATTTTCTAAAAATATAGATATATTTCTAAAAATATAGTCATTGTCCTAAAAAAGTAGACGTTGGTGGTTGATACCCCTTCCACTTCTTTTTTTTGCGGTCCTGACTGAAGATGAACTTGAGATGGGGTTTGATAGCTTCCCGATGGTTATTTATACAATTTTTTATAATTGCACATTTTCAGTTTGCCGTCTGAGTCGCGGAGGTGCATACCATTGCCTTTGCAGAATTTCCATACCTTACAGTCGGCGCACTCATCTTTCTTCATCCATTCGCGATTGCGATATGGCTCGAATTTGTTTTCCCACACCTCCCAAAAATCGTCTTTGTAGATATTGCCTTGGTGATAGTCGCTACGGATGCTGGTGCATGCCGATATGCTACCGTCGCAAAGCACCGATGCAATCGACAATCCAGCTTGGCAAGTGTAGTAGTGGTCGCGCACTTTGCCCTCATATTCGCCCAAGAAACCTTCGCAACTGAACGAGGCGTGAATCTTCTTCGTTTCGCGCATGCGCACGATGAAGTCAAGCAGACCGCGGAATTGCTCATCGGTGATTTGCAATTCAGGGTCTTTGCCTCTGCCCGAAGGGAATATAGTGAATAGTCGCCAGCGTTTCAAACCTATTGAGGCGAGAAAATCAGCCATTTCATCGAGATATGGGTAGTTGCGAGGGTTGACGCAAGTCACCACATCGAAGGCGAGGGTAGGCTCGGCAATAGCTAATTTGATGGCACGCACGGCGCACTCAAACGATTTAGGATTGCCACGCATCCAGTTGTGGTCCTCCTCGAATCCGTCGAGACTGATAGTGAGCGAGCGCAAACCGCTATCCATTAGCGAGTTGAATTTCTCAGGGGTCATAAACAATCCGTTCGACACCATACCCCACGGAAAACCACGGCGATAGAGCTCCAATCCACATTGTTCGAGGTCTTTGCGCATCAAAGGCTCGCCACCCGATATGATAATCAACACTTTATTAGGGTTGACGTGGGGAGTGATGCTGTCAATCACCTTCAAGAAATCGGCAAACGGCATATCCTTCAATCCAGCCGTAGCGGTACAATCGCTACCGCAGTGGCGGCATTTGAGGTTGCAACGCAATGTAGATTCCCAAAACAATTGGCGTAGTTCTGGTATTTTTGCCTGATTAGATATATATCGCGACCAAAGATTAAGCGCAAGTCTTTGTTTTATTGATAGTTTGCTCATATTTATCAAGTAGAGACGCAATATATTGCGTCTCATTTTGTTTAAGGGTTATTCTTTATTTTCTTCTTGTTCCTCGAGAGTTACAACTAAATCGGTTACTTTGGCTGAGTAAGGATAATAACGACTAGTAGTGTCTTTTGTAAATTCAAGAGGTACTATGATTGTGTCTTTTTTGAATTTTCCATTTTCTTCTCCGTCTATATCTTGAAGAATAAGGGCTATTTCTTCAGGAGGTGTAAATTCTCCTTCTCCCCAATAAGACTCGTCATCTATATATTCGCCTATAAAGAAATTTCCAGAATTATCGCTTTTAGTACGATGCCAAATATTGAAATCTTCTCTGATGCCACTTAATTCTTTTGGGGTAGTAAGTTCTATTTCTATATTTGGAATAGGCGTGTTAAGTTTTGTTTCAACTCTGCCTTGTATGCTGAATTCGGCAAGAGGGAGCGGGGCTGGTGGTGCATATCCAGGAGTGATAGATATACCACAAGCTTGTAAGCCCGTAAAGGCAGCTATTATTGCGATAATCTTATTGATTATGCTGAAATAGGTTTTCTTAATCTTTTTCATGGTGGTATAGTTTTATTTGTTGTTATTTTGTTCTTTTTCTTCGAGAGTTACAACTAAATCGGTAACTTCGGCTTTGTAAGGCGCATTGCTATAAGTAGTGTCTTTAGTAAATTCAAGAGGCACTATGATAGTGTCGGTTTTGAATTCGCCATATTGTTCACCATCAGTGTCTTTGAATATAAGAGTTATTTCTTTTGGTGCTATAAATTCATCTTCAGGGTAATTGTATTCATCTATATGGTGGTAAATTGTGAAATTGCCTAAATCGTCACAAACGTTATTGCCATATGGCTTGATAGAATTATTTATTAATTCGTTATCAGAGGTCATTTCTATTTCAATGTGAGGAATAGGAGTTTTGAGTTTTGTTTCAACCTTTCCTGCAATTGTAAAATAAGCAAAAGTATGAGGTTCTGGTGGGTCAATAGGAGGTGGAGAATATAGAGGTGGATTAAAAAAGCCACAAGACTGAAGACCTGTAAAGGCGGCGATTATTGCGATAATCTTATTGATTATGCGTAAATATGTTTTCTTAATCTTTGTCATAGCGGTATATTTTAGTTGTTTTTCTTTGCCCACAAATGACACAAATTCCACGAATTTATTTGTGATTATTTGTGCTGTTTGTGGGAGAATAAAATTATTTCTTCTCTTCTTCGAGGGTGATGACTACATTGTCGATATTGGCAATTTGATTCCAACTATTGTTTGGATCTCTTTCATAATTAGGGGAGATGTAAATAGTGTCAGTTTTGTAATGCCCATTTTCGGTGGAGTCAATGTCGCTAGCAAATAGTGTGATTTCTTCTTCTGGCCAATGGCCATAGAGATCTATTTTGAATGAGCCATCAGCACTGGTTGTATCCAATGAATTTTGTGGGTTATAAACAGATATTTTTATGCCCTCAATGCTTTTGCCTGAGTTGTTTTCTACTCGTCCTGAGATGTGGAAATCGGCAGATGGAGTGCCATATGCGCACTCAATAGGAGGACAACCATATTTAGATGCACATCCTGTAAAAGAAATACCTATTAGGGAGAGAAAAAATCCAATGCAGTAATTGACTTTGCGTAGGATAGAGCGATTTAACTTTTTCATAACAATATATTTTAGATGTTATTATTTGCCCACAGATTTCATAAATTCCACGAATTTATTTGTGATTATTTGTGCTATTTGTGGGAGAATAAAATTATTTCTTCTCTTCTTCGAGGGTGATGATTATGTCTTTTACTTCGGCGGTATGGTGCCAGTTGCTACCTGGAACGTCTTTGAATTCGGGGGTGATAAGCACCGAGTCGCGTCGGTATGAGCCATTCTCGGTGGAGTCGATGTCTTCGGCTATGAGCCAAATTTCTCGTTCTGGAAATTCTCTGCAATTTATCTTAAACGCTCCATCGGTAGTAGTTGTGTCGGTAGCCTGAGGGTTGCCTTCGAATATGTCGTAATTTGGCTCTTTCAAAGATACTTTTATACCCTGAACACCTTTCTTTTGAGCATTCTCTACACGACCTAAGATTTGATAATCAGCCAATGGTACGCCATATTTATCACTAATTTCTTCGCAAGAAGTAATTCCAAATAAAGAAAATATTAATCCAATGCAGTAATTGATTTTGCGTAGGATAGAGCGATTTAATTTTTTCATAGTTGTTATATTTTATTGTTTGTAATCTGTACTCTGTACTCTATTTTAAAATCTGTAGCCGACGGCGAAGCGGAAGAGGCGGTCGAGGGGGAGGGGGCCGTAGGCGAGGCTGAGTTCAAGGTCGCAGAACCAGTGGTTTTTGCCGAGGCTGACGCCGAAGTAGCAGAGGTCCACAGCGAGATATATGTTTTCGATAATATTGTCGTAGGTTTGCATCTGTGCGCCTATACCGACTGAGGCATAGAAACTTGCGTAAGGTGTGTCGTAATAGGTGAAGCGCACGGTAGGTGTGAGCATTAAGCCTACGGCGTGGCGGTTTTGGGTGTTTACGATGCTTTCGAGGGGGCAGATAGAGTAGTCGGTTCTTTTCCAAAGCGAAGTGCGAGTGTCGAAGTTTGCACCCACGCCGAGCCAGTGGTTGATGCGATAGAGATATTCAACATAAAGGTGACCAGTGCTGCGGTAGTTGTGCTCGTCGAAGCCTGTTATGTGATAGCCCTCTTGTGCGGTAGGGAGGGATAAGTTGTTGTTTGTTGGCGCTTCAAACCCACGTAGTACGAGGTCGTCGGCTATACCGATGCGTATTTGGTGAGGGTTTTCTTTGCGTGTTTCAGCAGTTTCGGCGTATGCTGTGAGGACGCAAAGTAGTATTATTGTTAGTGAGATTAGTTTTTTCATGGGATTTGATTTATTTTTTTAGACAGGAAGACAGGAGGATATGAATATAGAAAAGACATAAGGACATAATAACAAAATTTATTTAATTATATTTTATGTTATTCTGTTATTTTGTCTTTTTAATTATTCTTGGTCGAGGTAGATTGTGATTTTTTCGCCATGGTAGAGAGAGTCGGGGATAATGGTGTCTTTAGGGAGATAGGCGCGGAGCGAGTCTTGGTCTTCGAGACGGATGTTGTAGTCGCGCGAAAGAGGGAGATGGATGTGGAACGCGCCAGCGCTGTCGGTTTCGACATAGCCAGGTTGGTCGTTGCCAGTAACACGGATGCCTTTGATAGGCTTATGGGTTGTGGCAGAGAGCACTTCGCCATTGATGCAGCGGTCGTAGTCGTCGCCATAGTATGGCGCATAGCACGCTTGAAACACAAAGGCGATTGATGTAACACCTAATGAGGCAAGAGTCCAGCGGAGGATTTTGCTCCAAACTTTGCGGATGTTTTTCTTTGTGGTTTTCATAAGGCTTAGAAGTTTAGTGGTTAGTATGCTATAGAGTCTTGAGCAATAGAGTCTTGTGGTAACTCTAATGTAGAATCTTGTGGAAGGTTGTATGGAATAGGTTTTGCGGATATTATTCGCATTGTGTCGGGGATGCGGATAGGCTTGGTCGGACGGATGTTGTGGTGTAGTTCGTAGAAATCATCGGGACGGAAAGGAGGATTCATAGGTTCCATAGTATCTTTCCCAGCTTCGCAAGAGGGCATAGTGAAGGCGATGATGAATATAAGTCCGAGTATTTTTAGTGCTGTTTTCATAGATTTTTTGTTTTTTATTTCTGCAAAGATACGAATTAATGTTGAAAGTCAGATGATTTTTGTGAGTTTTTTTAGAATCTGTAGCCTACTGATACGCGAAGTACTCTTGCAACAGGGATAGATGATGAAGCAACTAATGGTGGTTCGATTATACAACCGCCTCTATGTCCTTTTCTGTATGTTATGGCTCTTGTTGCGCCTAATTCGAAGGAGCCAAACCAGTGGTTTTTGCCAACTGACAATCCGATTAAGCATGCGTCTAACCCTAATCCAAAGCCCTCTTGTATATTGTCTTTAGTGCTTAGCGGACTATGATAGGCATAGTGTAGCCCGATAGATAATGAGTTATAGAGAGTTATGGCTTTGTAGTTTAGGTATGTGAAACGGACAGTAGGAAGTATGGTAGTTTTTGACGAAAAAGCCGTAGGATGGTTGCATGTGCAAGGTTTAGTCCAACTATGGATGTAGTCGATATTACATCCAGCACTAAACCAATTGTTTACTCTGTATTGGTATTCAGCAAATATGTGGCCTGATTGATAGGCATGATGTCGAGCTCCTTCGATAGGACCATTATGGAATTCGTAAAAATTATCAGCGATACCTATACGAATTTCGTGAGGGTTTTCTTTGCGGTTTTCGGGAGTTTCGGCAAAAAGTGCGCCGAAAGAGCAAAGAATGATTGCTGTGAGTGTGATTAATTTTTTCATAGTCGTAGGCATTTAGGAGGTTGATGAATTTCGTATTTTGGGACTATTTCCGTTTTTCTATGGCAAAGTTAAGGATTTGTTTTCAGACCTCCAAATTTTGTATATATAATTCGTATCGTTTTTTGATGTGGTGGTTTTGGATTGAAGAATTATATATGTTTATAGGGTTAGTGAATTGATAATCAGCAGTGATTTGTGTTGGTGATTATATATATTTATAGGGGTATTTGAAAGGGGTAAATATATAATTTTATTGGAGAAGGGGAGTTTTGGGGAGTTTTGGAGATATAAATTTTTCGGGAATTTTGTTGTTCGCCCCTTTAGGGACGATGGGAGAGGGGATGTTTGTTTCCGCAAGCTCCTTCGCTGAACTTATTTTTCGCTTCGCTCAAGTTTTTTGCTTCGCTTGGCATAGTTTAAGCAAACTTAACTCTGCTCTCGCTTATCGCAAAAAATTACTAGCGGTTAAGTATAGTTAGCCCTCTTCGAGGACTAAAGAAGTGGTTATTTGTTGTTGGGGTCGGTGGGAGTAGGGAATGGGAGGGTGAGTTGGGAGTCGGGGGTGTTGTGGTTGTTGCGAAGACGGCATGCCGCGTCCTTACCTGATGGGTCGGTAGAGTGAGAGACAGAGAGACCGATGAGGCGGATGGGGTGGTTGCGATACTCGACTTTTTTGAGGAGTTCTTTAGCGAGGGGGAGTATGATTTTGAGCGAGGTGAGAGGAGTGTCGATGGTGTGGCTGCGAGAGACTTGAGTGAAATCGTGGAATTTGATTTTGAGTGTGAGGGTGTTGCCAACGAATTGTTGACGAGAGAGGCGTTCGACGAGTTCGGTGACTACGTGGTAGAGTTCGATGATGACAGACGATGTGCGGCAGACGTCGCGCTCGAGTGTGTGCTCGCAACCAACTGATTTGCGGATATATACAGCCTCGACAGGGCGTAGGTCGATGCCACGAGCAAAGTCGTAGAAAGTTTGGCCCATCTTGCCAAATTGGCGAGTGAGCATAGCGAGAGAGCACTGACGGAGGTGTTTGCCAGTGTGGATGCCGAGTCGGCGGAATTTGCGAGCAGAGACTTTGCCGACACCCCAGAACTGCTCGATGTCGAGCGTTTCGATGAAATCGAGGGCTTTGTCGGGGTGGATGACGCAGAGACCATCGGGCTTGCGATAGTCGGAGGCGACTTTAGCGAGGAATTTGTTGTAAGAGACACCAGCAGAGGCAACGAGGTTGAGTTCGGTGCGAATGCGTTGTTTGATTTCGCGGGCAATGTCGACGGCGAGTTCGATGCCAGGTTTGTTGTTAGTCACGTCGAGAAACGCCTCGTCGAGCGAGATAGGTTCGACAAGGTCGGTGTAGGAGTGGAAAATCTCGTGGATTTGGGCAGAGACCTCTTTGTAGACCTCCATGCGACCAGGCACGAAGATGAGGTCGGGGCAGAGTTGTTTGGCTTTGACCGACGACATAGCAGAACGGACACCGAAGCGGCGAGCCTCGTAGCTAGCAGCAGACACAACACCACGCACATCGCCGTGGCCTACGGCGATGGGTTTGCCTTGTAGTTCGGGGTTGTCGCGTTGTTCCACCGAGGCATAAAAGGCATCCATGTCGATATGTATGATTTTGCGATGCATTTGTTTTGCAAAGGTAATAAAAATAGTTATTACTTTTGAGAAAGTAATCAAAACTTTTTTTATAGTTTTTTATGAGTTGGAAGGTGGGGTAGTTTGGAATATTTTTTGTATCTTTGTAGGCATGAAATATGATGTAATAGATAGATTGAGAAGGGAGCGTAGCTTGACGGATGTTGAGTTGCGGGAGTTGTTGTTGTCGGCTGATACAGAGTTGATAGCGTATTTGAAAGAGCAGGCGCGAGAGGTGGCTGTGGGGGTGTTTGGACGTGAGATTAAGTCGCGCGGATTGATAGAGATTTCGAACTATTGCAAGAATAATTGTTTGTATTGTGGCATTCGTGCTGGAAATGCGGATGTGGAGCGATATAGATTGTCGGCAGAGGAGATATGGGAGTGTTGTGAGCAGGGTGATTTGCTTGGATTTCAGACGTTTGTGTTGCAGGGAGGAGAGGATGTGCGACATACGACAGAGTGGGTTGAGATGGTGGTGAAGGAGATACGTAGGCGTTGGCCAGAGAAGGCAATCACGTTGTCGCTCGGCGAACGACCAGGTGAGGATTATCAGAGGTGGTTTGATGCTGGAGCAGATAGATATTTGCTCAGACACGAGACGGCGAATGCTGAACATTATGGGCGTTTGCACCCCGAGGGGATGTCGTATGAGAATAGAGTGAGATGTTTGCAGACGTTGAAACGAATTGGATATGAGACCGGTACGGGTATGATGGTGGGTAGTCCGTATCAGACGGTGGATGATTTGGTGGGGGATTTGCGATTCATTGAGCAGTTGCAACCGCAGATGATTGGTATTGGGCCGTTTGTGAGCCATCGGGATACTCCGTTTGCAGAGTGTGAGAATGGGTCGGTGGAGACGACGCTGCGATTGATAGCGATATTGCGATTGATGCACCCAGAGGCGAATATTCCGGCTACAACGTCGCTCGGTACGTTGGCAACTGACGGGCGCGAGCAGGGGATTATGGCAGGGGCGAATGTGGTGATGCCTAACCTGTCGCCAGTGTCGCAAAGGAAGAAATATGCGCTGTATGACAATAAGATATGTATGGACCTTGAAGCTGCAGAGAGTCGGAGAGCGATAGAGGAGCAGTTGAAGGGGATGGGGTATTATTTGAGTTGATGTTTTCTTTGTTTTAACAGAAGTACAGGTTTTATATTTTGTGGGTTTGTAGGTTGTGTTTTGCGTTTTTTATGTTTTGTGGGGATGATTGTTTTTTTAAAGTACATGCCTTAGATCGTTCATTATTTGTTTTGTTTTAACAGAAGTACAGGTTTTGTGTTTGTAGGCTTGTAAGTTTGTTCTGTGTTTTTTATGTTTTGTGAGGATGATTGTTTTTTTAAGTACATGCCTTAGATCGTTCATTATTTGTTTTGTTTTAACAGAAGTACAGGTTTTATATTTTGTGGGTTTGTAGGTTGTGTTTTGCGTTTTTTATGTTTTGTGGGGATGATTGTTTTTTTTAAGTACATGCCCTAAGTCTTGAATTAATTGTTTGATTTTTTTTTATTTGTTTTGTTATGATAGATATTTCTGATGATGAATTGGTTAAAATGATTGTTGGTGCTGCGTTTGAGGTGAGAAAACGTTTGGCTCAAGGTTATTTGGAGAGTACCTATGAAAATGCGATGATAGTGGAGTTGAAGATGCAAGGCTTAGAAGTAGAGAATCAAGTGTCAATGAGAGTAGATTATAAGGGTGTTGAAGTAGGTGTTTTTAGGGCGGATTTATTAGTGGAGAAGCGAGTGATTGCAGAGATAAAAGCGGTTGCGCAGTTGAATAAAATACATGAGATGCAGTTGGTTAATTATTTGCAAACAACGCATATAGATAATGGTGTTTTAGTGAATTTTGGTGGAGATGAATTTGAGGTGAAGCGTAAATTTAGGATAAGAAAGTAGGTTTGAATATGATTTAAGGCTTGTACTTTCTTGAAAATAGTATTTAAATTATTTTGTGAGTAAATATTTGATATTCTTATTAAGGATTAAAATTGAATTTGTACTTTTGTTAAAAATAAAAAATTGAAATATATGTACGATAAATTATCATCAAAAGCAGTAGAATTCATTGACCATGAGGAGATTTTGGCATCGATTGCATGGGCAGATGAGAATAAGAATAATAGGGCTCTTATCGAAAGTTTGATTGAGAGAGCCGGTGATTATAAGGGATTGTCGCATCGTGAGGCAGCATTGTTGTTGGCATGTGAAGATGAGGATTTGATACAGAAGATGTTTGCACTTGCACGCAGAATTAAACAACATATTTATGGCAACCGAATCGTGATGTTTGCGCCATTGTATTTGTCGAACTATTGTGTGAATAGTTGTGTGTATTGTCCGTATCACGCTAAGAATAAGACAATTCCACGTAAGAAATTGACACAAGAAGAGATTGCGGCAGAGGTGGTTGCATTGCAAGATATGGGTCATAAACGCTTGGCATTGGAGGCAGGCGAGCATCCGATATTGAATCCACTAGAGTATATATTAGAGAGCATCAAAACGATATACAGCATTAAGCATAAAAACGGTGCGATACGTCGTGTGAATGTGAACATTGCGGCAACGACAGTAGAGAATTATAAGAAATTGAAAGATGCGGGCATTGGCACATATATCTTGTTTCAAGAGACTTATAATAAGGCAAATTATGAGATGCTTCACCCACGAGGGCCGAAGAGCGACTATGCATATCACACAGAGGCGATGGACCGCGCGATGGAGGCAGGAATTGACGATGTGGGTATCGGTGTGTTGTATGGTTTGGAGACATATCGTTATGACTTTGTGGGACTTTTGATGCATGCAGAGCACTTGGAAGCGAAGTTTGGATGCGGTCCACATACGATAAGTGTGCCACGTATTTGTCCGGCAGATGACATTGATACTGCCGACTTTAAGAACGTGATTTCGGACGAGATATTCCAAAAAATCGTGGCAGTGTTGCGTATAGCAGTGCCATACACAGGTATGATTGTGTCGACACGCGAGTCGGCAGAGAGTCGCGCTAAAGTGTTGGATTTGGGCGTGAGTCAAATCAGTGGAGGTTCGCGCACATCGGTGGGTGGATATACCGAAGAGGAACGCCATAACGAGACAGCACAATTTGACGTGTCGGACGAAAGAACATTGGACGAAGTGGTGTCGTGGTTGTTGGATTTGGGATATATACCAAGCTTCTGCACAGCGTGTTACCGCGAAGGACGCACAGGCGACAGATTTATGTCGTTGGCAAAGAGCGGACAGATAGCCAACTGCTGTCAGCCAAACGCATTGATGACACTGAAAGAGTATTCGGAAGACTATGCGTCGGCAGAGGTGCGCACAAAGATAGAGAAACTCATTGCAGCAGAAATAGAGCGCGTGCCACATCCGAAAATTAGAGCCAAAGCAGTGGAAAATATCAAGAAAATTGCATTGGGCGAGAGGGATTTTCGTTTTTAAGGACTAAGGATTTAAATAGGTACATTACAATGTGATAAGTTTATGTTCATAATATACATATGAGTTAAAATATGTAAATTAACATTGTTTTAGAGTAATTTTATTTGAGATACAGTTAATGGTATAATGAAAAAGTCAGGGATAAAAAATATATTTTCCATAACAAAAATGTTTGGTGGTGCAAGAGTGTCTATGCAGGTGTATGGGGCACATTCGCTTAATGATGACGGAACTATTATGTCATTTAGTGAACAGATGGCTATTGTATCTCATTATTTGCATAATAGAGGGACTAAATATGCTGACATTTTTGAGGAAAAAGCAAAAGGTTTGATAGAGGATATTTATAATTTTAGGGCGAGTAATAATCATTCTGAAATAGCAGAAGTGGATGCTGCCTTGCAGTATTCTTTGTTTTCTGATTTATTTTCCGTTCCGTTTTTGCCTATTGAAAAGCCTAAATTTACATTTATAGATTTATTTGCGGGTATAGGTGGATTTAGAATAGCTTTACAAAATCTTGGGGGGAAGTGTGTTTTTTCTTCAGAATGGGATACTCAAGCTCAAAAAACATATCTATTAAATTACGGAGAAGTGCCATTTGGTGATATTACAAAAGAAACTACAAAAGCATTAATTCCTGATGATTTTGATATACTATGTGCAGGGTTTCCATGTCAAGCTTTTTCGTTAGCAGGTAAGCGTTTAGGATTTGAAGAAGCGAGAGGAACACTTTTTTTTGATGTGGCTGAAATATTACGTCGTAAACGACCAAAAGCATTTTTTTTAGAGAATGTAAAAGGTTTGTTGATACATGATAAGGGTAGAACAATTCAAACAATATTGCGTATTTTACGTGAAGATTTAGATTATTATGTGCCAGATCCACAAGTGGTAAATGCAATGAATTTTGGAGTACCACAACATCGTGAACGTGTATATATAGTAGGTTTTCGAAAAGATCAAAATGTAAAAGAGTTTACATATCCAGTTCCAATTGATAAAAATAAAACATTTTCAGATGTGAGGGAAGAACAAGTAGTTTCTGCAAAATATTATTTATCAACACAATATGTAAAAACTCTTGTTGCTCATAAAGAACGTCATGCAGCTAAAGGGAATGGATTTGGATATGAAATTATACCAGATGATGGTGTGGCAAATGCTATTGTGGTTGGGGGTATGGGGCGTGAACGCAATTTAGTAATTGATAATAGGCTTGAAGATTTTACGCCAGTAACAAATATAAAAGGCGAAATAAATCGTGATGGATTACGAAGAATGACACCTCGTGAATGGGCTAGATTGCAAGGGTTTCCAGATGAATTTATTATTGGAGTGGCTGATGCATCAGCATATAAACAATTTGGTAATTCTGTAGCAATTCCTGCAATTCAAGCTACAGCTGAACAAATTATAAAGAGAATAGAAATATCTAAATCAAAGCAATATGGAGATAAAAGGAAATAAAGGAGAGTTGAGTGAATTATATGCTTTCTTTAAATTATTGGCAGATGGAAGAATATATAGTGGAGATGGAGAACTTAATAGATATGCAAAAAAATATTATCCAATATTGGAAATATTTCGTGATGATACAGAGGTAAGAAATGCCTATAGAATTCAAACTGCAAACGAGAGTATTTTAGTTATAGGAGAACAAATTAATATTGAGATACCACAAGCACGCTTTTTGCAAGAAGCTCAAATATTGCTTGAGAATATAAAGAAAGATAAAACTGATTATTCTTATCTTGAAACTTTTTTGCAGGAAATAGATTGTACAAAAATAAAAGCAAAGTCTAAAGATAAAGCTGATATTCGTCTGGTTATTCATAATTTTAATAATGGAACTATTTCGGAATTAGGATATAGTATTAAATCTCGACTTGGGGCACCTTCTACACTAATAAATTCTAATAAGAATGGAACTAATTTTATTTATGAGATTGAAGGGATAACATCAGAACAAGCAGAGAAATGTAATAATTTAGATAAATTCAAAAACAAATTTGCATTTTTACAATCAATTGGTGCAGATATTTTATTTGTGCAATCTGCAAGTGAAATTTTACATAACAATTTAACTTTGCTTGATTTGGGGTTAGAGCGTATTATTGCATTTGAATTATTAGAATATTATAAGGGTAATAATAAAACTCTTGTTGATATAACAAAGCAAATTACAATGGATGATCCTCTGTGTATAATGTGTAATACTAGTCAACCAATGTATGAATATAAAATAAAACAATTTTTACTTGCGTTTGCTTTAGGAATGACGAGTTCTACACCTTGGAATGGTAATTTTAATGCAAATGGTGGTTATATAGTAGTAAAAGAGGATGGAGATATTGTATGTTATCATTTTTTTGATAGGAATGATTTAGAAAATTATTTTTTTAATAATACATATTTTGATACTCCAAGTACAACACGTCATCAATTTGGTGATATTTACCAACAAGATGGTAAATTTTATATTAAATTGAATATGCAAGTTAGATTTAAATAGTTATTTTGGTAGGTTTAGGAAATATAAATGGTAAATCATGAAAATAGTAATATATCAAGTGTTGCCGAGATTGTTTGGCAATAAGGGGCGTAAGGCGTCGCATAGAGCGAAGGGGAATACACAGAACGGTACGATAGAGGAGAATGGAGTGGGTAAGTTCAGTATGTTCACGCCAAAGGTGTTGAAGGGTTTGAAAGATTTTGGATATACACACGTGTGGTATACAGGCGTGTTGGACCATGCAACGCAGACTGATTATAGCGCGATAGGGCAGCCAGCTAATCATCGGGCAGTGGTGAAAGGCAAGGCAGGGTCGCCATACGCAGTGAGGGATTATTATAACGTAGATGCAGATTTGGCAGATAAACCAGCAGAGCGCATGAAAGAGTGGGAGAAATTGATTGCTCGCACGCATAAGGCAGGATTGAAGGTGATTATGGACTTCATACCTAACCACGTGGCGCGCAACTACAACTCAATTTCGGCTCCGGAAGGGGTAGAACCATTGGGCGCAGGAGATAGAGAAGATTGGTACTTTTGGCACGATAATAACTTCTATTATTGTGTAAACGAGTCGTTTAGTCCTCAGTTCGATAGAGAAGATTATGTTGAATTCCCTGCTCGCGCTACGGGTAATGACTGTTTTTCGGCATCGCCAGGTGTGAATGACTGGTATGAAACAGTGAAATTGAATTATGGAGTTGATTATTGTGGCGGTGGAGCAACGCATTTTCATCCACATCCAGATACATGGCATAAGATGTTGCAAATCTTGTTGTTTTGGGCATCGAAGGGGGTGGATGGATTCCGTTGTGATATGGCAGAGATGGTGCCAGTAGAGTTTTGGCATTGGGCAATAGCACATGTCAAAAGAGTGCATCCAGAGATAATATTCATAGCAGAAGTTTATAATCCAGCGCAGTATCGCAGCTATATTCATCATGGAGGATTTGATTATTTGTATGACAAAGTGGGATTGTATGACACATTGCGTTCTGTTGTTCAAGGACAAGGATCGGCAGAGGCAATCACATACGCTTGGCAAGCGGTGGATGATATAAAAGGGCATATGCTCAACTTTATGGAAAACCACGACGAACAGCGCATAGCATCGCAATTCTTTGCAGGCGATGCCGTGAAGGGATTTCCTGCGATGGCAGTATCAACGTTGATGAACGCCTCGCCAGTGATGGTGTATGCCGGACAAGAATTAGGCGAACAAGCACATGAAGCAGAGGGATTTAGTGGGTTTGATGGTCGCACAACGATATTTGATTATTGGAAAGTGGAAACGCTTTGTAGACTACAGAGTTCGGATTACAGATTACAGGTGGGCGAGGATGTAGTTTTTGATTTGTATCGTAGATTGATAGGTGTGGCGAATAGTGAGGTGGTGGCAGAAGGTAAATTCTACGATTTGATGTGGTTGAATCAAGGTAATCAGCAGTTTGACTCGTCGCGACAATATGCGTTTGTGCGTTATACAGATAAAGAAGCGTTGTTTGTAGTGGCAAATTTTGCAGGTGAGGAGCGTGAAACGCGAGTTAATCTTACACATCATTTGTTTGAAGCAATGGGTTGCGAGGCATTTGGCAAAGTTGTTGCAACAGATTTGATGACGGAGGTTGCGACCGAATTAAACTTTTCGGTAGAAGAACCGGTCCAATTAACATTAAAACCATATCAGGTTTGTGCTTATAGAATCGGACTGTAGTTAATTCTGCTTTTAAGTAACAAACAAAATCTTATTGAAACCATATAAATTATGAAAAAACTTATTGTATGTCTATTATTATCTGTTTTTGTGGCAGGATTGACTGCACAAACAGAAGAAAAAACAGTTCTCTTGAATGAGAATCTTGGTGTAGTGTTTAGTGGCGGAGGAGCTTTGGGATTTGCACATATTGGTGCAATTAAGGCGCTGGAAGAGTATGGTATTGAACCAGAATATGTTGCGGGGACTAGTATGGGTGCTATAATTGGCGTGATGTATGCGGCAGGTTATTCGGCTGACGAAATAATGCATATTGTGAAAGAGGATAGATTATATAATGTTGGGCGATTGATTACTCTGCAGTCGGCATTGCGCAATAGTGGTATGAGTACGCATAAAACCTTATTGCGTGAATTGGCTGAGTTAATACCTTATAATTCGTTCGACAGTTTGGAGAGAAAATTTATGGTTTGTGTTACTAATGTCGAAACAGGCGAAGCGGTTTATAGGCATGAAGGGGGAGAGTTGAAAGAATATGTGGCGGCATCGGCAGCAATACCTGGAGTGTTTGAGCCGATTATGATAGATAGTGTTCGATATATAGATGGCGGAATAGTTGATAATTTGCCGGTTTCTCAACTTTTAACTCTAAATCCTCAACTTTTTATTATTGGTGTAGATGTGTTGCCTTTTGTGGAGAATTATGAAGCAAAGTCTTCAATCGATATGCTACTTTGGATGTCGCGATTGTTTCAGAGTAAGAATATGGATCCCAATCGAGCAAAGTGTGATTGGTTGATTCAGAGTTTTGCATTAAACGAGTATCACGGATTTGAATTTAAGCGCTATAAAGAGATTTATCAGTATGGATACGATGCAATGAAAGCAAAATTGCAAGATAGTTCTTTTGTGTTAGAGTAAGCACTTTAGATTTATATTTAAATGAAAATGAAACCACATTATCTGTTTTTGATAATGTGGCTTTTATTTTATTTGTATATGCTTGTATATATGGAATATATTGTGTAACTTTGCAGTCGAAATGTTTAGATAGTCTTGTTTTTAGATAAACTAAGTTAATTACATTGGTAAAAATAATGCAATCCGAGTGAGTTGGATTGATAAAACTCTTTGTTATGAAAAATAAGTATATCGATTTGATTCAACAGGCATTTGAGGTGCCTAATGAAGAGTTCACAATGGAAGATGGTGAACTTCAGTGGTTTGGAATTCCTTTGATGGAGGTTATCAAACAATATGGTACACCATTGCGTATATGTTATTTGCCTAAGATTGGGGCGAATATACAAAAGACGCGCCGTATGTTCAATGTGGCTATGGCTAAGGTAGATTATAATGCTACATACAACTATTGCTATTGCACAAAATCGTCGCATTTTTCATTCGTAATGGAAGAAGTGCTTAAAAATAAGGTAAATATCGAGACATCTTCGGCCTTTGATATCAATATGCTTGAGGCATTGCACGAGTCGGGTCATTTGAAAACTGACACATATATATTATGTAATGGATTCAAACGTCCGCAGTATGTCGAGAATATTCAAAACTTGATTAAGCGTGGATTTAACAATGTAATTCCGATTCTTGATAATAAATTCGAGTTGGATTTATTTGATATGAACGAAGTAAAAGAGTTGAATGTAGGTATTCGTATTGCTTCGGAAGAGGAACCTAAATTCGAATTCTATACATCTCGTCTTGGTATTCGTTATAATGATATTATACCTTATTATCAAAATAAGATACAACATAATCCGAATGTGCGACTCAAGATGCTTCACTTCTTTGTAAATACAGGTATTCGCGATACAGCTTACTATTGGAATGAGTTGGCAAAAGCGGTGAACCTCTATTGTGACTTGAAAGAGATTTGTCCTGAACTCGATTCGCTCAATATTGGTGGTGGTATGCCTATCCAAGCACACTTGGATTTTGAGTTTGACTATGAATATATGGTCGAAGAGATTGTAGCACAAGTGAAAACAATTTGTCAAAACAACAATGTGCCTGAACCAAATATCTTCACAGAGTTTGGTAGTTATACAGTTGGTGAAAGTGGTGCTATGCTTTATAGCATTGTCAACCAAAAGCAACAAAACGACCGTGAGAAATGGAACATGATTGACTCGTCATTTATGACAACCTTGCCAGATACGTGGGGCATCAATCAACGTTTTGTGTTATTGGCAATCAATAATTGGAACTCGGAATATGAACGCGTTAACCTTGGTGGTTTGACATGCGACTCGGAAGACTTCTATAATGCCGAAGCACATTCGAATGCTGTCTTTATGCCAAAAATCAAAGAGGGTGAAGATCAATACGTTGGTTTCTTCCACATGGGAGCATACCAAGAGAGTCTTGGTGGTTATGGTGGCATTCAACACTGTTTGATTCCAGGACCTAAATTGGTGGTTATCGATCGTGATGAAGAGGGCGAGTGGTTTACAAAACTTTTCGCTAAAGAGCAGTCTTATAAGTCGATGTTGAAAATTTTAGGTTATTGATATCAAGACGTGAAGACAAGAATACAAGAAAAATCATGTTTTCATGTCTTCATGTCTAAAAAAAACCAAAAAAGCATGAAAAAAATAGCAATTATAGTTGCAATGCAAAGCGAGTTCAACCTCGTTAGCAATATATTAGAGCATGCCGAACCACGCGAAATTGAAGGAGCAAAGGCTCTTGTAGGCGAACTTTCGGGCAAGCAAATTATACTTCTTAAATCAGGTATAGGCAAGGTGAACGCAGCTATGCAAGTCACTTCGTTGATTGCCGAAATGCATCCCGACTACATTATTAATAGTGGTGTAGCAGGTGGCATTGGTGAAAGTATGCACCAAGGGGATATCGTGGTCGGTACCGAAGCATGCTATCACGACGTGTGGTGTGGCGAAGGCGAGTGGGGACAAGTGCAAGGTTTCCCATTGAAATTCTCAGCTAATGAGCATTTGCTTGAAGCAGCAAAGAGTGTTGTGAAAGATAATTCTCAACTCGTTTTTGGTTTGATTTGTACAGGCGATCAATTCATCTCGGATTTGGCTACTTTGCAAGGCATCAAACGTAATTTCCCTGATGGTAAGGCTGTGGATATGGAGAGTGCGGCTATTGCACAGGTGTGTTATGCGAAGAAGGTGCCTTTCATGAGCCTACGCATCGTGAGCGACACTCCAGGCATGGAACCCGACAACACAACGCAATATCTCGACTTCTTTGCCGAGGCACCGAAGAAAACATTTGCTGTGCTTCGTCAGTTGCTTGAAATGATATAATTTTTTTTTAGAAATGAAGACATGAGAACATGATTTATTTCTTGTTATCTTGTCTTCTTGTATTATAAAGATATGAAAACTATTGATTTAACTCAATATGGTCGTCAGACGGTATCGTTTTATTTAGCATTAGAGCGTTATCTTCTCAATTCGCCTGATTGGCGCAACGACGACCTTTTCTTTATTTGGGACATCCATCCGGCTATCGTTTGTGGCAAGCATCAACTTATTGAGGCAGAGGTGAATCTCGATCATGCACGCAAAATTGGTGTACCCGTCTATCGTCGTCATTCGGGTGGCGGTACTATCTTTGCCGACGAAGGTTGCTTTATGTTCACTTTCGTGAAGCGCGAAGGCAAGCGCGACGATGTTTTCCGTCATTGTCTTTCGTCTGTGGTAGAGGCATTTGCCAAAATCGGACTCGACACAGAGCTTTCAGGTCGCAATGATTTGATATTTAAGGGGAAGAAATTTTCGGGCAATGCCTATTATCGCAATGATAATGGTTCTATCTTGCATGGCACATTATTATATAAGACCGACATCGAGCAACTAGTGCGCACTATTACCCCCGACAACGAGAAACTCATTTCTAAAGGCATCGAGAGTGTGCGCCAACGAGTTATCAATGTAGGCGACTATATGGATCTTGGGCGTGAGCAACTTATGCGTCATCTCGAAAATTCTATTGCTCCTGAGCGAGTAAATCTCTCTGCCGACGAATTCGCTGAGGTGTGTGGCATCGAACCTGAATATCTTTCTGACGAATGGATGTGGGGCAATAATCCACCTTATACATTCAAAAATCGACAACGTTTTGCGTGGGGACTCATCGAGGTTCGTGTCGACGTCAAAGCCGACATAATTAAGTCCATCGAATTCAATGGCGATTTCTTTACACATCAAGATTTAATGCCGTTGTATGAAATTCTGATAGGCATTAAGTTTAATGAGGAATCTTTACAAGAGGCACTTTCTCAAATCCGAATCGAAGATTACATACTTGGCGCAACCACCGAAGATATACTCTCAATAATAAAATAAGTAGTGAAGCAAGTGTTTCACTACTTATTTTTTGTATGGTATAGATTTGTCTTCCGATTTCGCTTTCAATTCTAATGTCGTAAGTTTCAATATTGGATGCACCCATTCTGGCGCAATATCCGCCAACGGATACAATACAAAATTGCGCAGATGCATCAACGGGTGGGGTAGGGTTAGTAGTGAGGAGTTATCTGCACTCTCTACTCTGTAATCTATAATCTGATTGTCATAATCAATTATATCTATATCAATCACTCTGTCAGCATATTCCGTTGTGGTCTTAGCCGTGCGTCCCAACTCTTTTTCGATGCGTTGAGTCTCTTGCAATAAATCGAGAGGCAACAATTCGCTCTCCATTGTCAACGCAATATTGTAGAATCCATTTTCCGATTCAAACCCCCATGGCTCCGACGTATATATTGGCGATATGGCAGTCACCTTGCCTATTTCGCCCAATGCCTTAACCGCATTCTTAATATTCCGTTCGCGGTCGCCAATGTTTGTGCCTATGCTGAGGATAATCATGAGTGTAGTTTTTCTTGCTTTAAGTTTGCTGTTGGTTTAGAGTATTATATGGTTAAATTTTCTTTAATAATTCTTTTTAATTCATTTGGGTTGTTTAGGTCGACTATTATTAATTTGTTTTCGCAATTATGAATTTTAAGAATTTTTATTTCTGCTAAAAAAGGTCTGTCATCGAGCCATACAAATTGTTCGGACATATCAATGGCTTCTGTTTTTAGTGTATTCCAATTTGTTGGTTTAATGCATCGAACTATATCAATGGTAGTAGATGAAAAATATTTTGATAAGTATTGTAATACGTTAGATGTATCTCCTTTGCAATGGGTAGTTAGCCAATAACAGTCAAAGTGGTCTACTATATAATTTATAAATTCTGAAGCATATTCTGCTGGTTGTGTGTTTTTAGTGGTTAACAGCACACCATCTATATCAAGATATAACTTCATTTTCGTGTGACAATATTGATAATGGCATCCACAGTGGCCTCGATGCCTAGTAGCGACGAATTTATGCAGATGTCATAGCTCGATGCCACACCCCATTCTCTGCTTGCGTAGTAGTCGTAGTATGCCGAGCGTTGTTTATCAACCTTTTTCATCATATCGCGCGCCTCTGCTTCGGTGCACCCTCTGCGGTCGCACAATCGTTTCACTCTGTCCGCCTCATTTGCCGTAATAAACACCGACACTATATCATCTCTATGGCGTAGCACGTAGTCGGCACATCGGCCTACAAACACCGCACCTTGCTCATTTTCTGCGAGTTTTACTATTGTTTCGCTCTGTATTAAGAACAGATTGTCGCCCGAAATCATCGAGTTGTACGACGTATTGCCATCCCCTACAAATGGGAATCGCATACCGAATATGCCTACGCCCCCAAACGTGCGTTTTGCTTGTTCATCCACCTGTTGAAAACACTCAGGGCAGATGCCACTATGTCGAGCCGCTTCGGTGAGCAACTCTTTATCGTAAAATGCCAAATTCAATCGTTCGGCAAGTAAGCGACCAATCTCCAATCCGCCGCTACCCAATTGGCGTCCAATAGTTATAATCATAGTTTATACTCAATTTTTCCTTGTTTAAATCTGCGTAAATAGTACATCAACACCGATACTGATACAATCCACGACAACAAATCTGCCGTAGGCAACGAAGCCCACACGCCATCTGCCCCAAAAATCGGTGGCAATATGATGAGGCATGGCAGCAAGAATATCAATTGGCGAGTGAGCGAGAGGAATATGGCTTGGCGAGCCATACCGATACTTTGGAAGAAGTTACCCGTAACCATCTGCATGCCAATGATTGGGAAGAACACAGCCACTATTCTCATACCTCTCACCGAGCGTGCAATCAACTCTTCGTCGGAGGTGAATATGCGCGCAATCAATCCCGGCGTGAACTCACATATCGCAAACCCGGCGGTCATAATTACTGTAGCCCAAACAATAGTTAACTTCAACACTCCCAGCATTCTATCTATATTTCTTGCACCATAATTATATCCCGCAATCGGTTGCATGCCTTGGTTCAATCCCATCACCACCATCACGAATATAAACGTAATCCGGTTCACAATGCCATACGCCCCAATTGCCAAGTCGCCCCCATGTTGTTGCAATCCGTTGTTGATAAAAATCACTATCACGCATGCTGCCACGTTCATCAAAAACGGCGCCATACCTATCGATAGCGAAGCTGTTACTATGCGACGGTCCAATTTGAATATTCCCGATTCAAAGTGCAACATCTCTTTTTTGTTCGTGAACGAAATCAGAATCCATGTCAATGCAACTATTTGCGCCAATATCGTAGCTATCGCAGCCCCTCGTATGCCCCAATCGAGTACGAAAATAAAGATAGGGTCGAGTATAGCATTCAGCACTACGGTCAAAATCGTCATTGCCATCGACCTCTGGGGGTGTCCGCCCGAACGCATTACTGCATTGAGTCCCAGGTACATATGTGTTACTACATTGCCGTAGAGTATTATCTCCATATATTCGCGCGCATATTGTAGCGTATTTTCGCTCGCTCCGAAAAATAGCAATATCTTGTCGAGAAACAACAGCGATACCACCATAAACACCACTCCGATAATGATATTCAGAGCCACCACATTGCCCAACGCCTTGCGAGCCGACGTATAATCTTTTTGCCCCAATTTCACCGACACAATCGTGCTTGCACCAACTCCGACCAATGCGCCAAACGCTGCCGCCAAGTTCATAAATGGGA
This sequence comes from Candidatus Aphodosoma sp., assembly GCA_045631465.1. Lineage (GTDB taxonomy): Bacteria > Bacteroidota > Bacteroidia > Bacteroidales > Paludibacteraceae > Aphodosoma. Next base: position 100,019 of record JAZQUV010000005.1, read on the forward strand.
ATGTAACTGCCAATCCCGATATCGCCAACGGACCCACCCCTTGACCGATAAAGATGCTGTCTATCATATTATATAACGACGATGCCGTCATCGCAACAATCGCTGGTACAGCATATTGTCGCAACAATCGCCCAATCGATTCTGTTCCTAAATTTGTAGGTAAAGCCATAAATTTACATATATATATTAGACATGAAGACAAGATATCATGATTTTTATTTTAAACGCAAATTACCAAGAATTATCCATTAATTTTTAAAAAAATATTTACGATAAATTTATGGGAATTTACGTTTAATATTATAAATATTGGTAATAATATAGTTGTTGACCCAATTTTGTAAAAATTATTACTTTAATTGTATTAAAAAGATAATTCATGTATTTGTAATACTTGCATATCTTCTAAAAGATATTCACAATAACTAATATAATCTTCAATAGTTTCATCTTTTATAGGAGTATTTTTTAATGTATTAAGAGATTTAATTAAAGCTTCATGCCAAGAAGGTATTAGTTCATTATACCCATCTTCCTCGTGTGCTCTATAAATATTTTCAATTATATATATAGCTTGTTTAATTGTATATATATTAATTGACTCATTAATTTTATTAACCTCTTTCATAAAAGAACCATAATTTTCAACTTCTTTTATTGCTTTATTAAAAATTTCTTCATTTTTAATACCAAAAATCATTTTAGTATAAATTTCGCCATTTGAACCTATAGGTCTATCATAATGTACTTTATCTGTTTTTGATAAAGTTATTTGATTTGCATCTATTTTTAATATTTCACTTGCTAATGTATTTGGCATTGGATATCCATTATGTTTTTTAAAATAGTATTCAATAGCGCCACTAACTTCTGCCCAATATTGTAAATCAGCATTAATTATATTATTTTGTATTATTTGTTGAAGTGCTAATTTCCCTTTTTGAGATTGTTCACATCCTGTAGCAACTAATTTTAAACTACCTTCAATTCTACGATAAGTTGCACATGCTAATATACTACTATCTTTATCTAGAATTAACTCAATTAAATGTTGTTTTCTATAAAAGTCATTTATACTATGATATGTTTTTATACCACCAATATCTTCATATGATTTAATTAATAAATTCCACACATCTTTATACCATTGTTTAAAGTCAGTTTTATTTGATATTGTAATAATATCTCCCACGTTAATTTCTTTATTTTTAGAGAAAACCCCATGAGTATTTATTAAATCTTTTATAGTTTCTTTTATTATTTTGTCTAATTTTTGCTCTTTTAATGTGATAATATGTTTCTTCATATTTTTTGTTTTTTATTTATAAATATATTTGAATATAAAATATTTTTTAGGTTAACAACTAACTATATTATTACTAAAAATTATTTCTTTATTATGGGTCAACAACTATATCATTGCCTAAATATTTGTGCAATTTGTGGGACTAAAAATTAGTCGTTCATGGGAGAATAACAAGGGATATTTTTCTTGTTATCATGTCATCTTGTTTGAAAAAAATAAAAAGTTTAGATTTCGCGCAACACATCCAACGACCGCAAATCCCCAAACTCCGCCAAATGCAGTTTATAGTATTTAATAATGTGGTCTAAAACCTCGTTTCTCTGTTGTCTATTCACGTCAAACAGATACATCGTGTCGTAGTCCAACCTCAAAAGATTCGCCAAAGCCACAGTGGACTCAGGCAGCAAATAATTCGCATGTGGTGGCAATCGGCGCACAAAACACCCATTCTCCAAGTCGAAACATACCCCTGCGCCAAATCCCTCAAGATTAGGGAAAAACCCTAAATAATGCGTCAGTTTCACCAAAAACACTAAGTGAAAATTCGCCTGCCCTCGTTCCAATGAGTTATATTTGCGTATCGAGTCAAATATAAAGTCAAACAATGCCGCATCCCTCTGATATAGCCTTAGCGTGTGGTTCAAAAACTCTGCAAGGAATTGTGCCGTCAGCATTTTAGCCACATCCATAGCTATTGATTCGCATCCCGGCAATGCCACACACTCCGTCACGTGCATCACCTGCTGCGAAGGCCTCCCGTGCAGTTCCACCATCAACAGTGTCAGTGGCTGAATATGCGACAATCTCACCTTACTCCTCCGCCCAACTTTCACCGACACAACCACATAGCCCAACTCGTCCGTAAACAAATTAAGCATATAACTATTGTCGCTATACAGCGTCGATGTCAGCACAATCGCCCTCATTTCATTCAAAAGACAGAATGACAAAAGGACATAATTTTTGTTATTCTGTTATTTTGTCTTTTTTTAATTACAACATTGCAAGCGCATCATTCTCCTTTGCAATCATCTCTGCTCTCAACTCAGGCGTTTGGTCATCCTGTCCGCATAGGTGCAAAATACCATGTATCAACACTCTATGTAGCTCATTCTCAAACGTCACACCAAACTCCTCTGCATTGCGCGCCACTGTGTCCAACGAGATAAAGATATCTCCATTCAACACATCCTCCTCGCAGTAGTCAAACGTAATAATGTCTGTGTAATAATCATGTTGGAGATATTCTCTATTCACCTCCAAAATCTTCTCGTCATTGCAAAAAATATAAGCCACTTCGCCCACTTTTTTGCCATACTTAGCCGCTACGGCCTTAATCCAAGCATTAGTTTCGCGTTTGCCAATCTTTGGCATCTTTACGCCTTCTGTGTTATACGAAATCATATCCTAAAAATGATTAAAAAAATATCACGAAAAATACAATAACCCCCTCCCTTCATTAAATATACTATACAGCAACCTGCAAGCAACCTTCACCATACCTTCAAAACACCCACTAAAATACAATAAGTACCCCC
>JAZQUV010000006.1:0-38636 GCA_045631465.1 Candidatus Aphodosoma sp.
TTTGCTGCAATTAAAAAACCGATGGCCTCATATTGAGACATAATAACAAATACAAGTATAAGCCCACGCTCCAACCAGCCAATCAATTCTCCGGAATGGAAATTTCCGTGTTCATCATTTTTTGTTGGATTTACATTGACTTTGCAAGTTTCAAGAATAAGCAATATCAAGATATTTGCAGGTTTTAGCGCCAACAACAAACCTACCATTGTCTTCAACCTTAGAGGGTGATTTATGATAAAATCCTGCAAGCATTCAGGAAGGCTCCAACCGTTGTTCCATTTGCTGTACGCTGAAAGCCAAATGTATGCCCCCACGACGATTATAGCAATATGCACAATTTGGTCAGCGAGAAATATCCACAAATCATTTCGTTTGCTTTTCCCTGGAATAACTTTATTTTGGGCATTGGTAGTAAGAATACACATCTTTGATTGTGTGTATGACTTTAACCAATCTGTCAAAAAGTGTATTATCATTATACCAAGGGCAAGCCACCATCCGCGGACATCCCATATGGCAATCCACGACAGAATACCTATAATCAACGAATGCAACCACAAACTTTTACCTTTAACAGAATAGAGGAATTTGTTTTCGCAGGATTTCTTTGTCTGCAGGTAGAAATCTCCCAAGATATGGGCAACGATAAGATTGAAGATTAAATAGTGTATCATAGTTGTTTTGTTATTTTACGGTAATAAATAATCGCTTGTTCTATTGCATTCCAACCGATGTCTTTCAAAGTTTGGTTGACTCCAGAAACGGATATCCCCATTTTCTCAGCAGTCTTACTAGTATCAGAGGCAAGTATTCTTTCACATAGGGTTTCGCATTTACGTGCCGTTGCGTTATTCAATAGTTGATTAACCAGGGTTAGTATCACCTGCAATGCTTGTTCATATTCTTCATTCTCCATTGAGATTGCAAATGAATACTTGGCTCTTCCTTTCAATTTGCTCAATGTACGTCCCGAACGATAAATGGCATCACCATCCATCATATCTAAATTACGGTCAATGGTCTTCATTTCACCAATGCCGATAGCTATTCGAAGCCCATATCTGTTAAATCTTTTCGAATCATTAACATCGCTTGGCTCAAATGATTTGACCAGAGTCTTTAATATGAGTGCTGCTTCGAAAGCATCCTCAGGACAATCCATAACACACTCTATAGAATCCCCCTTAACTATACGTCCCCAAAATCCTTGGTAACGTAGCTCTAGAGAGCTCAGACACTTTTTCAACTTCTCATTGAGTTCAATCATGGCTTCTTTTGAGAGAGAAGTTGATGATACTACATCTGCTGATATTGTTGCATACATATTTTTCTATTTTACAAGTGGTATTACTTGTTATCTATCATTACAAGCGCATTGACTTGTTTTTGCTTATTACAAGCTATTTCGCTTGCAAATATAATAAGATTTCTTTATTTGATATGACTACATTATATGCGCCAAAAGTGTGCCAACCCAAAGAAGGCACAATCATGGATACTTACATCCCATAGGACATCTATCGTTGTTAGGTTCTTGACATAGTTTGAAAGTTGCGAAATTTCAGTACGTCAGAACAAAACGCTGTATAAACATCTATCTAATATGTCTGCAAACCCACCTCCAGAAAGACATACTCCCCGACGTGAGTTCACGATGCAAAGGTATAAAAAAAACTTCATTCTGCAAACAACAGAATGAAGTTTTTTATTGTCAATAACCCGTTGGCGGAATTAAATTAAAGTGTGTTTAATTTTCCCGATAGGCTTGTTGTTTATAAAGTTAATATATTGTAAAACAGTCATAATAGCTATTTTGTTTTTAATACGAGTAAATACTCCTTTGGGTTGTTTTGCATAATTACGAGATATCATAAATTGATCAACCATTTGAGAATAAGCAATTTCAACTCTTTTTCTTACTTTTGAAAAAGGTGCAAATATAGGCTGCCTATCCTTTTGATTTAAGCGATAAGGAACTTATAATTTAATTTGAGACGATTCAAATAAGTCGAGTTGTATATCAGTTCCTATATAACCTTTATCACCTATGATTGTACAATTGAAATACTCGTATTTGACATCCTGTAAATATTTCACATCATTCACACTAGCTTTTGTCATATCATAAGAGTGAATAATACCATTAACACCACATAAGACATGTAGTTTATAACCCCAATAATAACAACGTTGTGAAGCACAATATCCAAAATCTGGGGCTGTTATATAATCTGTTTTTCCTAATTTACAGCGTTTTGCACGTACTGTACGACAAACTGGAATTGGTTTTGAATCTATGCTAAAAATATTTTCTTTCCCATCTATTGATAGAACAATATTTTTTCGTATTTGCTCACATAAATCAGCAGTATATTTTCGTCTATCATTGTATTGACGACGAGAAATAAAATTTGGTATTTCTGATTTATATTTTTTAAGTAAATGAAATAGATAAGACTCACTATCAATGCTAAAATTTTCAGCAGTAAGACTAAGTGCAATAACTTCTAAATCAGAAAAACGAGGTATAACTCCTCTTCTGGGTATATTTCCACGATTGTCTACTAGATTATTTGAGAATTTCTTGCATATGTCAAGAGTTTTTACGAAATTTGAAACCAAGTTGTACATGTTGAAAATTTTTAGTTTTTTATTGTTTGGTCACTATAAAGTTACTAAAAATCAACGATATGTGCAACTTTTTTTGTTGTTTTTTTTGTTCTATTTTTATTAGTAAAATTAAAAATTAATTCCGCCAACGGGTTGTCAATATTATTTTTTTAGTTCTTCTTCTATTTCCTGAATAGTTGGTAATGTACCTTTAAAATTCTCAGGTATAAGTTTATTTAATTCATATTCCGAAATTCCTATTGGTTGATTAAAATTTTCAATTGTATATTTCGCTAAAATTTCATCTTTATCCTTACATATTAAAAGACCGATTGTTGGCTTATCTGTTGCTTTCTTTAGAATATGATTTATGTACACAAGGTATATTAAAAATCAACTGCTTAATAGACAAAACGTTCAATTGTTCCCCAAGTTGGGGGATAATTGTATCCAATTGAGAATAAAGCAAATAAAATTTTTTGATATAATAGAGATTTGTTCGAGAAAAACAATGCGCATCGGGCATCAAACGTATAATATCACTTGACAAAAACTCTTCAAGGGATATTACATTTTACTCAAAAGTCATCTGTTTTTTACTCAAAAGTTGATTACTTTTTACTCAAAAGTCAGGCAAAAAAACAAAACAAACAACTAATCATCAAGATTTTATAACAAAACACAAACAATAACTACACCAAAACAGATCCAACAACACAAAGCAATAAAAAAAACTTCGTTCTGCATTAGCAAAACGAAGTTTTTTTATTTTCAACGGACGCTCGAGCCGAGCGTCCCTACTATTTTAGTCCCTACTATTAATTAGATATGTGATGCTGGCAACCAACGAACGTAGCAGAAGTTCATGCGGTGTGGGAGGTCTGAGTTTTTAGGGAACATACGGAATCCGTAACGGAACTCACCACTTTGTGTCAATTTGTGAACAAGCTCGAACGAGAGTTTTGAACCTTCGGCTTTAACCATATCAAATTCACAAACTTCTTGAACGCGATCTTTGCCTTTTTCGTCTTTATATGTAATAACGAGTTCAACACCAATACCTTTGTCGTTCAAATCTTTAGTATCTACATCTACTGTGAAGCGTGTTCTATCACCAACTGAAAGACCACCATCGAGGTTCTCAACCATAACTGGAGATGTTTCGATTACTTCCCATGCTTGTGCAACTTTAGTTTTCCAAGCCGACAACTCGCGTGCTTTAGCATAGTCGTTAGCCACAACCATATCTGTGCGAGTAGCAAGTGGGTTATAGAAACGGTTGATATAATCGTCAATCATACGTTTCATTGTGAAACGTGGAGTGATTTCAGAGATAGATTTTTTAATCCATTGAATCCATTCAGGTGAGTAACCTTTAGTATTTTTAGCAAAATACAATGGAATGATTTCGTGCTCAAGCATTGAGTAGATTGTAGCAGCATCGAGTTGGTCTTGGTATGCTTGGTTGTCATAAGTACGTTTTTCTGTCAACGCCCAACCTGCACCTTTCACATAACCTTCGTACCACCATCCATCGAGAACTGAGAAGTTGAGAACACCATTCATTTGTGCTTTTTCGCCTGATGTACCAGATGCTTCAAGAGGACGAGTTGGAGTATTCAACCAGATATCAACACCCGAAATCAAGCGTTTAGAAAGACGCATATCGTAGTTTTCGAGGAAGATAATTTTGCCAAGGAATTGTGGCATACGTGAAATTTCAACGATGCGTTTGATCAAACCTTGACCGCCACCATCAGCTGGGTGAGCTTTACCTGTGAAGAGGAATTGCACTGGGTGAACTGGGTCGTTAACGATTTTTTCGAGACGTTCGAGGTCAGTGAACAAAAGGTGTGCACGTTTGTATGTTGCAAAACGACGACCGAAACCGATAATCAATGCGTTAGGGTTGATACGTTCGAGGATAGAAACGATTTTTGATGGGTCGTTTTGATTTTTCAACCACATTGTTGTAAATTGATCTTTGATATAAGTAATCAATTTGTTTTTCAATGCTGTGCGTGTAGCCCAAATTTCTTCGTCTGGCACATTGTTGATTGCGCGCCAAATCTTCATATTAGATTGGTCGCCATAGAAGTCGTTATCGAAATATTTTTCGTAAAGTGCTTTCCATTCTGAAGTAGCCCATGTTGGCATGTGAACACCATTAGTTACATAGCTAACGTGAAGTTCTTCAGGGAAATAACCTTTCCAAATTGGGTTGAACATCTCTTGGCTCACTTTGCCGTGCAACCAGCTCACACCGTTAACACCTTGGCAAGTGTTACAAGCAAATACCGACATAGAGAATTTCTCGTTTGTACCTGGATTTTCACGACCCATATCCATAAGGTCGTTCCATGAGATACCAAGTTTAGCTGGATATTCGCCCATATATTTACCGAAGAGACCTTCGTCGAAACTGTCGTGACCAGCTGGCACTGGAGTGTGACAAGTGTAAAGGCTTGATGCTCCTACTACTTCGAGAGCCTCTTGCATACTAAGACCTTTAGCAACATAGTCAGAAAGACGTTGAAGGTTGAGGAATGCTGCGTGACCTTCGTTGCAGTGATAAAGTTTTTGATCGATACCAAGTTTTTGGAGTGTAAGCACACCACCGATACCGAGCATAATCTCTTGTTTGATACGGTTTTCCCAATCGCCACCATAGAGTTGGTGAGTGATTTGACGGTCGAATTCGCTATTGAGTTCCATATCTGTATCGAGAAGCAACAAAGGCACACGGCCTACTTGAGCTTTCCATACATTTGCATAAACTACGCGGTTTGGATAAGGCACTTCAACAATAACTGGGTGACCAACTTCGTCTTTCACTTGAGTGATAGGGAGGTGGCTGAATTGTTGTGCTTCGTAGTTAGCAATTTGTTGACCATCAACGCTAAGTGTTTGAGTGAAATAACCGAAACGATACAAGAAACCGATAGCTACCATATCCACATTGCTATCTGAAGCCTCTTTGATATAGTCACCAGCAAGAACACCAAGACCGCCTGAATAGATTTTGAGGTGGTCAGTCAAACCATACTCCATTGAGAAATATGCCACTGAAGGCACGTCTGTGCGGTGCTCTTTATTCATATATGCAGTGAATTTTGCATATACACTGTCAAGTTCTGCAAGATATTGTTTGTCCGCTGCCAATTCAACAAGGCGGTCCAAACGAGCATTTTCAAGCATGCTGATTGGATTGTGGCGACAATCTTCCCACATTTTCTCATCCATGTGACGGAACAAACGTTTCGCATCTACGTTCCACACCCACCAAAGATTATGTGCGATTTCATCAAGACGTTCTAATTCTTTAGGCAAGCGAGTTTTTACTGTGAAGTCCACAAAATTTGGCTCATTCACATGATTTACTTTTACTTCCATTTTTGTTTTTTAATTTACCTATTTTTTATACTAAGAATATTCTCTATCCTATTTAAAATATGAAAATTAACAAATAACTTTCAAATTTCAACTTTAAACTTTCAAATTTTTAAGCGCTATATCGTATGCCACTTTATAATGCTTAAAGAAATGTTTCCATTGTGCTTTTTTAGCATATGCTTGAGCTGCAGTTTTCACCGATTTCATCTGTTTTGCATCATCAGCAATAGTCATAATATGCTCAATTTGAACCACTATTTCATCGCTAACTGCATCAAAGTTATTGTCGCCTCGTTTCACAACTCCCACTCCTAAATCGATATTTTGCCCTTCTGCATTCACCCAACGACCGAAACCCGAAAGGTTTGTTGTGATTGTTGGCACTGCAAATGCCACACTCTCCATCGGTGTATAACCCCATGGTTCGTAATATGAAGGGAATACTGTAAAATCGAACCCTGCCAACAAATCGTAGTACGACATATTGAATATTCCATCATCACCCATCAAATATGCTGGCACAAAGATAACTTTCACTCGGCTATCTACCGAATTATTGAATCCATAGAAACGGAAGGCATTCGACACTGGGTCGTTCCAAGGTTCAACCAATTGGTGAGTTGTGTATCTATCGCCTGGTTGCGACAAATCTTTTGCCCCTTGTTGCCATCCTGGCACGAGAATAAATGCTACAAGTTGTCCATTACCATTATGATTCAACTTATTCAACGCATTTATATACAAGTCTATACCCTTATTTTTATACTCATAACGACCTGAAATTGCACACAATTTTGCATCATTCGACACTGGATAACCAAGCAAATCCGATGCTACTTCAAGCAATTTTGCACGCGAACGCTTAGCCAATTCTGTCAACGCCTTTCCTTTTGGCACAAAATCAAGTTCAAAACCATTAGGCGTAACTTCTGCCGAACGAATTTCGAGCAATTGAGCGCACTCATCGTCTGTAATTTCGCTCACTGTTGTAAAACAATCTGCCATGTGAGCAGCACGTTTTTCAATCGAATGTTTGCTTTCTACATTCAATTCTTGTGCCATTTGGTCGCCAAAATAACCTGGCATATAATCATATAGTGGTTTGCCATTGCCTGCAATCGAACGACCAACAGTAGTAGCATGCGTAGTAAACAATGTAGCTATACGTGGTTCGAAATGTTTCAAATAGCAAAGGCCAAAACCTGTCATCCACTCATTGAAATGAGCTACAACTTTTTGATCTGCTAATTTATAGAAATCATAGAATGCATGCATCACCATACCAGCTGCATAGCCAAACATGCTCGCCTCATCATAATCTCCGTACGCATGAAGTGAATCAACTTTTGCTGTTTCCCACATCAAACCGTATATCTCATCTTTTTGAGCATAAAGTGGAGTAAAATCTACAAGTATTGCCAACGGGCGACCTGGCACTGTCCAACGTCCAACACGCACTGTAAGTTCAAATCGCTCCGCTACATATTCCACAAACCCCTCTAACTCTGCAGTAGGCTCAAAATATATAGATTCTGAAGTTTTCCATACATCAGGACCCACAAAAATCACGTTATTCTCACCCACAAATTCCACCATCGACTGCGCACGTGTTGATAAAACGGCGTAAATTCCACCAATTTTATTGCAAACTTCCCAACTTGTCTCAAATATATAATTAGGTTTCATCTCTTTGGTAATAAGTATTAAATAGTAAAACGCAAAAAAAGTATCTTTTTTACCACAAATTTATAATAGGATGCAAAGTTACATAAAGATTTTTAGATATACAAACATTTTTACAAATATTTTCAAATAAGAAATAGATACAATACACCCCCATATCACTCATTTCCCATTGTAAATCAGAATTTTCAATCCTTTATGTAGTAAATACATTAATAACACAAAAACATGTTATAAAACATATTTTTAACACAAAAACAAAAGAGACGCAAAATATTGCGTCTCTACTATAAATAATTATTTAAAACCAAATAATAATCTATTTATCACCTGAAACCACTTCTTTATCCTTTACTGGGCGAATAACATATCCTGCATATTTCATACAAGCATCTGAACAATCATATACATCTTGTTTAAATTTAATACCATAAGTATAACCAAATCCATCATTCCCTAATTGTTTAGAACTCATCACAGAAGAACGATACCAAGTCAATTTATTAAGATCACCTGCATAATCATAAGTTTTCCCAACTAAAACATCAGAACCAGTAGTTGTATATTTTGCACCAGAAGCAGGAAGAAAAATACTATTTCCATTAGGTCCTGTAACTTTATACCCTATAACACCTTCTTTAGTAGTCCATGTCCATGTACAACTATCAACAAGTTCTTGCATTTCTTTATGTGTAGGCATACGCCATCCTTCTCCCCATTGCTCTGCTACTACATCATAAACTGAACCACTAATATCAGCACCTACACCTGGTATACTTTCATAATAACTATACTGCCCATCAAATTGATAATCATAATAAAAAAACAAATAATTTCTCTCTGAGTATTTATTTTTAGTAGTTTTTTCCGCATATGCATAATATTCACCATAATCCTCAGGACTCTCTGCACCAACATTACATGTCGCCCATTTTACTGACAAACCGAGATCAACTACTTTACACTCACAAGAATCTCCTGTCTTAAAGAATTTTTCTTCACCTAACAAATATTGCCCACATTTAACTTGTGTTGTAGTAACATAAATATTATTATTTGCCCCCATTAAAAAATCTGACATTGAAATATTACTATTTCCAACATACTCATACCATGACAAATATACTCTTGGTTTATATCTATATAATGTATTATATTCTAAATCCGAAAAATCAAAAGTTAATATATCTCCAGATTTAACTATTTTAGTTTGTCGTAAAATATTTTTATCAGAATAAACTTCCATAGTACATTCTAACCATGAATAATCATCAATTAATATATTATCAAAACCTTCTACGTAACAACTAAGAGAATATGAGTTTGCAGTATTTTCTTTAGCATCCAAATTTTTCACAGATGCACCTCTATAAAATACCAACTCTCCCATTTTATCCATTAAAGACAATAAATTTAAAGGCAAATTTATTAAACTTAATTTTTTTAATGAAAGTATTATACTCGCAATATCTCCTGCTGTATTAATAAACCTATTATTTTGAATAGATAAATAATCACACATCATAGTGTATTTCTCTGGATTTCTAAGATCAAGAATTAAATTAGTCATATTTAAAATCTTAAACCAATTATTATCCGTTAAATGAGATACTCTTGTGTTAAGATTATCCACATCTACCCTTGTATCAAAATAAGAATAATCAACATTATAATGGTATAAACTATCATTATATATATCCAAAACACTAATAGAAATATTATTTTCAAAATAATATAATTCATATAAATATTTGCCATCATGTATATTACGCAATAAACTTAATGAATCTATATATGCAGTAATATAATTATCAGAAGTTAATGTATTACCTAAAATTACGTAATGTCCATTATTTTTTATAGTATCAAGCATTAATACTCCAAAATGTCCAGATTCAAAACAAAAACCTTGTTTTATACAACTCTCTTCATCAGAAAATAAACAATATTTATTTTCATTATCATAAAAATAAACATCTAAAATATCACCATTAAAATATACTAAAGGTTTATTTAAACCATTAAACCATATAGAATGACTTGATTCATTATTGGTAATACTATCAATTGTTGCGATATTAAATATAGCAGATGTTTTATCTTTAAACAAAACAGATATTGATTGCGAAAAACTAACATTATAAATCCATATCAATAATATAAAGAGAACTATTTTTTTCATCTTTTCACAATTTTATATATTAAACCATTCACAGAAACTAAATAAACACCTGAACTTAAATCAGAAATAGGAAAAGAATATTCACCTTCCTCTTGAACTGTTTTTTTGAATACAAGCGCTCCATTAACCGTATAAATATACACAGAACTATTTGCTTGTAGCGTAGGAAACAACAAAAACTCACCATCAAGGCAGAATAACAATTCATCAGATTTCAAATTAGTAATACCAACAGAAGGTCTATACTCATAAGTAAAACGAGCCATATTTTCTAAAACATAGTTCACTTCAATATTCTTAGTTTTAATTACCAGATCTGTTTCTGTAAAAGTTACTTTTGGCTCTTCCGCCAAAGCATACGCCACTTTTGTACTGTCCTTTGCGCACACAACTAAATGTGTTCGAACTTCGTTTGCCATAATAGAAAAAGCAAAAAAAGAAAAGAATAAAAACAATTTAATTCTCATACTGCTAAACTTTAAAAAAATCACATTAGACTTATATTATTATTATTTACTATTAATGTGAATCAGTAGTTAAAAAATTAGATATAAAAAAGCAATGGTTATTTTTCCCAAAATATGAACATTAAGACCATTTGTAGAACGCACTTTACATGCTTTTTGGATATTAGATTTTTCATTTAGCCAGTTAAACAAAGCCTCAATAGGTTGTTTTACAGAAGAAATAGCATTAGAAAAGAGCTCTCTTTCAGCATGAAAGCGTTGTGAAATTATAGGATCTTCATTTTTAATTTTCTTAAAAGGAGATAGTAGTATTATATTTTGAGCTCTTTGTTTTTCTTCATAAAAATCTTTGTCTTGATAAATTTTATCAGCAAATATAGTTTTATCAAATAGATATTGAACAAAGTACTCTTTAAAAACTGTACCATCATTTTCACTTGCAGGTGTTATTACATATCTTTCAGGAAAAGGTATTGTATTTATTCTTCTATAAGCAAGTAAATGAAGTTTTACCCCATAATAATACAATTCTTTTGTAGAACAATAACCTTTATTAGCAATTTCTTTGGCAACTTTACCTTGTCTATTGCGCCCTGTGCATAGCATTATTGGCATACTATCTACAATACTATTAAACTCATCAACTTCAGATGGTCTAAGTGAAATTAAAATATCATCAATTAAAGCTTTTAGAGCTTCAGACATCCTATTTAATCGATAAACAAACGTTTGATAAGATGGTAATTTTGGAAACCAATCAGATAAATACTCTTTTGCAAAAGTGTGCATAGATTTTAACGCAAAACGTTGTTCTATTGCTCCAGCAAAAAGATAAACCGTAAGTAGTTCTTCATCTGAAAATATCGTTTTGGTATTATTACTATGACGCATACATAAATATTGTAAATTTTTATGATACACGTCAGAAATGTATAAATAAATTTTAATAAGTTTTTCTTGCCTCTCGTTGGTCATAATAACTATATGTCTTTTGTGGTTATTAGACTATAAAACTACTAAAAATCAACGAGTTGTGCAAGTTTTAAACTAACTTTTTACAATAAAAACAACATACAAAACTAATAAAATTGCGAATATTTAGAGACGGAAATCTCAACTACTGATTCACATAAATTTATAATCACATTCAAACTAGTATTTCCTATATCCACATCTCGCACAAGAACGTGAATTAGAGGACATATTAAACAACACAGAAAATTTCACTCCCACTGTCCAATCACGATTGAATGTTTTAGTTACATAACTAGAATTGCATACCGCAGGTATTTCTATTTTAGAAACATCAAAAGGGTAATCCTTATCTATCAAATAAGGAAAATCATACGCATGTTTAGTATATGAATTTAATGCTGCTATATGCGCAAACGCAGCTATTCGCACTTGTAAATTTGGCGATTTACGTCGACCATACCTTTCTTTTTCAAGAGCATTAACCAAATCTACACCTAATTCTAAATAAGGATATAACTGATAACGAGGATATATATAACTATTTTGACTTTTCCGCTCTATTGGTTCATTAGTATAAAATGCATGATTATCCATATCGGCATAATCTCCTACATATCTATCATAACGTCCAGTACAAGTAAGACGAACACCAATTGTATAATGTTCATAAAAATGAATATTATTAATTATACCTGCAAGAAAATAAAAACAAGATAATTTTGCACCTACTAAAAGAGGTACATCTAATGACCATTCTGTCGATTGATCATAACGATTCGTAAACTGACATACATATTCAAATAGCTTACCTTGTGTATCATAAGTAAATAATGAGGTTTGATAATCATCCAATTCTACATCCGCAAGACGTGTTCTGACGCCAATCCCGGTTTGCATGATAAAATTAAAATATTCATATTCGTATCCTAACGATAAACCCCAATTAGACACATCCATAGAAATAAGATGTATATAATCATTTAAATATCCCGAATAACCTCCTGCCAAAGACAATACAACATGATGTTTCGTAGAGTTATTATAAGCTTTTACATAAACCGATGCAAATAAACACAATATTATTGCAACTAAATATCGATAACTATTTTTCATAAAACGCATAATTACTGTACTATTAGTTTAATATACTTCACATACCCCTTTTCTGTACGAACAAAAACGAAATATGACGCCGATATTGCAGGTAAATTGATTGATATTGGAATTTCTCCATCAACTCGCCCTTGCTGCACTGGAACACCATTTGCAGTATATACATACCATGTAGCATCTTGATCGCAATACAACGTACAATTAGGATTTGCTTGCGTCATCCTAGTTGGAGTTATTATGACTGTAGCTTCGTATGCCACAGTATGATCCTCTACAAATTCGGGATATATTGGGCACGTCATTATTTTCTCACCATCGCCCACTCGAGTCAACTCAACGGCATATTCACCTTGCATATCCAATGATGGATATACATACAAATATGGTTTATTCTCGCCAAACATAGGTTGCCCATTATAATACCATTGATATTCAGAGAATGTATATCCCCCATTAAGAGAATCTACAAGAATAGAAATAACATCATTCCAATGTTGTTCCAAAATCCACGAAGGATATTTAACTCTAAACGATACATCCTGAATAATAAGAGGGTCTGAACAAATACCATTGTATAATAATAATATAGCATCATAATCTCCTGGTCGTGGATAAACCGTTTTATCTACATTATACGTATATGGAACCGAGATTACACCATCTTGTTCTATTGTTTGATAATCATAATCTAAGAACCCTTGTTCTTTGGCCTTATCCGAAAATTTAATTGAATATTCTATTGGGTTTTTACCTTCATATTCAAATTCAAAATATAAATTATCCTCACAGAATTCACCATATCGTATATATGCCTGTGTTGGAGGAATTTGTGTTAAATATAAGTATTCTATATGTTGACATCCATTCTCATTAAGAGTCGTATCCGCATAAACTCCCTCTTGACTAATAATTTGATTATACCAAACATACGAATCGCCAATACATAACGTATCATAAATTATTGATTGCGTTGCTTGTAAAACACAAAGATTAAGTATTTGAATACTATCACAACCGCCAATAGTTGAAAGAGTATCACAATAAACAGCAGACTCATTTAATAACAACCCATTAAAATTATACCATTCGTTACTACATATTGTATCATAAATCTCTGCTGCATAATGATAATCAACAAACAAATATTCAATTAAGATAGAATCGCATCCATTTTTAGTAAGCAATGAATCATAATATACACCTGTTTTAGATAACATACGTCCATTAAAATCAAAGACATCTCCACCACAGATAGTATCATAAGAAACACATAAATACGACAAATACATTGAATAAATAGAATCACAACCTACCGTAGTATGCAATGTATCATGATACCAACCTGCCTCTGTCAACATTTTGCCTCTAAAATTAAATACATCTCCAACACAAATTTCAGCACTATCGTAATAATGATAAATAGGCGAAATAACTAGCTGTAGTGTATAAATAGAATCACAACCCCATGAAGATACTAATGAATCAGTAAATTCATACCTACCACTTGAATAATTAACAAACTTACGACCTCTCCACTCAAAACTATCTTTTTCACAAATAGCTTCTCGATCAATAAAATGATAATGTTCATGTACATTTAATGTATATTCTATAATTGAATCACAATTATAAATATTTTTTAAAGTGTCAAAATAGACTCCTGTTTCAAATACAACTTGATTAGATAATATAAAAGAATCTCCTCGACATAAATCGACACGTTGCTTCATATAAACTAATGGTCTAATTAAAACATCTATTACAAATATAGAATCTGTACCAAAAATAGTACTTAACGTATCAGAATAAATACCAGATTCAAATATTTCTCTACCTCTCCACAAATAAGGTGCATCCTCAAAACATATAGTATCTCTATCAATAGTTCTATATGTAGGTGCAACATACAAATTCAAAGTCCAAATAGAATCACAACCATTAACTGTACGTAATGAATCATTTATACTAATCCAGCCCAATTGGTCTGTTGGTATTGTTGTAAATTTACTACCTCCTTGATATAATGTATGACCTTCATGGCCTATCCAACTATATAAACAATTAACACCTATAGTATCACTATGAGTAAAATGATAAGTAGGATTTACCTTAATATGATAAATAATTGTTGAATCGCAGTTAATTGAATTATGTATAGCTTCATACAAAATCAAGGTTGTATCCGTCGCAAATTGTGATAAATCAATTATATTACCTAAGAAAATAAATTCTTCACTATTACAATATTCATCAAACACCTCACGAGTACCAGATGGATGAACTACCAAATGTAATTGATAAATACTATCACAACCGCCAGAGGAAACCAAAGAATCATTATATACACCTGGCTCAGTCAGCAATTGCCCTCTAAAATCATATACTTCTCCATGACATATAGTATCCTCATAAATAAACCTATACATTGGATTTACTTGCAAATACTCTACAAATACAGAATCATAACCATGTACTGTTTTTAATGAATCATAATATACGCCTGTGCTTTTGCACAATTGACCTCGGAAATCAAAATACTCACTCATACAAATCGTATCATAAGACTCACATAAATATGACAGATATAAACCACATATAGAATCACACCCTAAAGTTGTATATACAGTATCATAATACCAACCAGCTTCAGTCAACAATTGACCACGGAAATTATACGTTTCTCCTGCACAAATTGTTGCACTATCAAGAACATTATATTTAGGAGCCACGACAAGTTGCAGCGTATAAATCGAGTCACATCCATAAATAGTTGTCATAGAATCAACAATTTCATAGCGTCCACTCGAATAATTCATAAACTCATAATTACGCCACACATAATCATCACCTACACAAATTACCTCTCGCTCTAAAGAGTGATAATATTCTCGAACCATCAAGTGATATTCTACAATCGAATCACAGCCATAATCATTCTTTAATGTATCAAAATAAACTCCTGATTGAGAGACGACACAATTCGACAATGCAAAAGAATCTCCTTCACAAATATTTACATTTTGAATTAAATGAGGCAATGGACGAACATACAATTGCATTTGATATACAGAATCTGTTCCATATTGACTATACAAAGTATCATTATATACACCTGTATCTGACAATGAACGCCCTCTCCACATATAAGGCCTATCATTATAACAAATCGTATCTGTATCTGTCGTGAAATATGTTGGTGCAACATACAAATTCAATGTCCAGATAGAATCACAACCATTGATAGTTCGTAATGAATCATTTATACTAATCCAGCCCAATTGATCTGTTGGTATTGTTGTAAATTTACTACCTTCACGGTATAATGTATTACCTTCATGACCTATCCATCTATATAAACAATTAACTCCTATAGTATCACTATCAGTAAAATGATAAGTAGGATTTACCTTAATATGATAAATAATTGTTGAATCGCACTTAACTGTATTATATATAGTTTCAGAGAAAACCAAGGTTGTATCCGTATCGAATTGTGATAAATCAATTGTATCTCCTAAGAAAATAAATTCTTCACTATTACAATATTCATCAAACACCTCACGAGTACCAGATGGTTGAACGACCAAATGCAATTGATAAATACTATCACAACCGCCCGAAGAAATCAATGAGTCATGATATACACCTGGTTCTGTCAACAACTGACCTCGGAACTCATATACTTCGCCACGACAAATTGTATCATTAACTACGAAGCGATACTTATGATTAACCTGTAAATGCTGTATATATACAGAATCGAAGCCGTCAGTTGTCTTCAACGAATCATAGTAAACCCCGCTCTCGAATAAGTTCATTCCTTGAAACTCAAAGATTTCATTCTCGCAAATAGTATCATAACGTTCTACCAAATAAGACACATACACACTGTATACTGAGTCACAACCAAAGCGTGTCATTAAGCTGTCGTAATATACACCTGAACGGTTGATATCACGACCACGAAAATTGTAATTTTCTCCTGGCTCAATAGTCACAGTGTCTGCAGAATGATAATTTGGCGCAATAAACAATTGCAAATGAACAACAGAATCACAACCTAATCGACTTTGCAACGAATCAGTCAACTCATATACACCAACAGGGAATCCTGTAAATGAGTGTGTATTCCATGTATATTCGGTGCCATAACAAATAATATCTTTCTCAATAAAATTATATGCTGGGCGATGTACTACAGCATACTCAATAATAGAGTCACAACCATAAATACCTTGTAGTGTATCCATATAGATTCCAGGCTCCACTGCAAAACCATTAGAAAAATAAAAAGTATCTCCCTCACAAATATCTACGCGTTGTTTGGTATAGTCAAGGTCACGAACATATAGTTGCAATTGACATACCGAATCGGTTCCAAATCGGCTTGGTATAGTATCGTAATATACACCCGGCTCGCGCAACTCATGACCACGCCAAAGATATGGTGCTTTCTCATAACAGATGGTAATAGTATCAATTGCCAAATAGGTAGGAGCTACATACAAATTCAATGTCCAAACCGAATCACAACTATAAACGGTATGCAACGAATCATTCAAACTAATCCAACCCTCTTGACTTGTTGGAATAATAGTATATTGGTTAGCACCGTTATATAAACGATTACCCTCGTGTCCTAACCATTGATAAGGTGTATGGAGTGCTACGGTATCACTGAACGTATAGTGATAAGTAGGACGAACTTTCACATAATAGACATCTATTGAATCACACTTCTTTGTATCATAAATAGTATCATAAAGCACCAAAGTGGTATCTGCAACAAACTGTGTCAACTCGATGGTATCGCCCAAAAATACGAAGGTCTCACTGTTGCAATACTCGTCATAGAACTCTCGGGTACCAGATGGCAATACTACCAAACGTAACTGATAAATACTATCGCAACCGCCAGAACTAATCAATGAGTCATGATATACACCTGGCTCTGTCAATAACTGACCTCGGAAGTCATACACTTCGCCACGGCAAATCGTATCTTCAGACATAAAACGATATTTAGGATTAACTTGCAAGTATTGGATATACACCGAGTCAAAACCATCTACTGTCAACAACGAATCATAATAAACACCTGTCGTTTGAAGAATGGTATCATTGAATTGGAACGACTCATATTGACAAATCGTGTCATAGCGTTCTATCTTGTAGGATACATACACACTAAATACTGAGTCGCAGCCCAAGGCTGTATGCAAACTATCGTAATATACACCAGCCTTGTCTATTTCAAGAATATCGCGAAAATTATAAGTCTCGCCTGGTTCAATAGTCACTGTATCCGCAATATGATACGATGGTATAATCATCAATTGGAGTTCAATAATAGAATCACAACCCCACTCACTCTGCAATGTATCGTGTACCAAATACTTACCTACAGGCCATAATTCGAATGAACGATTATGCCATGTCCAATCAGAGCCAAAACAGATAGCCTCTTTCTCGTATACTTGATAGATAGGATGCTCTACTACGGTATATGAAACAATAGAATCGCAACCTGTGACAAGTGATTGCAAGGTATCGCTATATACACCTGGCTCTTTAATCACCACTTGATTGGTCAATACAATCGAGTCTCCTGCGCAGAAATGAAGAGTATCTTCAGTGCGAATGATTGGATTCACATGTAAATGCAAAACATAACTAGAGTCACAACCACAGGTAGTCCTCATTAGAGTATCATAATATGTATTAGATTCATATAATTTGCATTCCTCACCTTGATAATGCCAGATATATGGCAGGTCTTCTTCACAAATTGTATCATATTCCACAAAGTGATATGTAGGTGCAATATATAGGTTCAATTCATAGATATCATCGCACATTTGATTATGCGAGGCAGCTGGTCGTGATAAGGTATCTACAAACCAACCATTCACCGAATCAGAGAAGGTATATTGCTTGTTCATCTCGGCCCAATTATACGCACCAACACCTTGGCAGATAGTATCAATAGTCAAGTAATAGGTAGGCTCAAGTACTACTGCCAACTCATAGATAGAGTCACATCCACCAACCGTCTTATACTCAGCAATATAATCCCCTGGCTCTATAATAGTTTGACCTTGCCATTCTATATTCACATCACGATTACAAACGGCGATGGTATCATAGTAATGATAAGCTGCACTCCATTTAGGGATAAAGCGATAAATAGAGTCACAATCGCAAGAAGGATCACCATCTTGACGAGCATAGCGTGCCTCATAATAGTGTTTTTGGGTTGAGATATCTTGTGTGGTATCAAAAGCGATGACGATGCCGTGGAAAATCACTGTATCGTTAGTACACATATCTCGCTCGGTCCAATCCATATAAGCTGGTTGGATAGTCAGATTCAGTTGATAAACAGAGTCACATCCATAAGTTACAGTTTTCAGTGAATCATAATAAATACCTGTTGCCCACTCATTGATGTTATAATGCCCGCGCCACTTAGTAATCTCATTCTGACAAATGGTAGTATCTGTAACAAATAGGTAATTAGGGTGGATATGCAAGGTCAAATCTACTACCGAGTCACAACCACAATCCTTCGTTGCAAAGGTATCGGTGATAAAGATGGTCGTATCACGTTTTGGCCATGCAGAAAAATCATAAATCTTACCTGCAAACTCAAATCCATCAAAGCTACAAATGGTCTGCTCCTCCTTAATACGCGTATAAGTATCTTTCAGAGAGAGAGCCAAATAGAAAGTACTATCTGCGCCTTGCTTTGTTTTATAATGAACGGTATCATAATACACCTTATTTTTTAATTGATTTTCTGCCAGATAGATAATATCTTCATAAGTACCCAATTCTTTCAACGGATCCAAAACAGCTGCACCAAGCGTATCTTTATACCCCACGTATAAGCGATTTTGCCAAGACAAAGTGTCAATATCACAAAGGTTGAGCTCGGCCCAATACATATAGGTTGGAGCAATACGCAAATGCAAATAGTACACTGAATCGCAACCATATTGACTTGTTTGACGATCTTCAATCACAAAATCACCAAACATCTCAGTCGAAACGGCAACATGCTCATGCCCTGCCCAAACGTATGGTGCATATTGATATACCGTAGCATACTCATCAAAAGCATAAGTAGGGTTAATGGTCAAGTCCAAATCCACAGTAGACTCACAACCTACTGAATTTGTTGAAGTATGTGTCAAACGAATAGTTGTACGCTGTGCATATTGCGATAAGTCATAAATCTTACCTCCAAATTCAAAAGCGGTCTCGTCATTGCAGACACTCTCTTCGCGCAACTCATAACCCGTTTTATTCACTATAAGGTTAAGTACATAAATACTATCTGCATCATATTTGCTGGTTCCATATCGCATCGTATACGTATAAGGACTATCATCTGCATTCACGATAGTAGCACCTTGCATATAGTCAACCGATGAAAACTTATCGCCCACATACATATTACCACGCCACATCAACATACTATTATCACAAATAGTAATGGTAGTATCTTTTCTATACGTTGGAGCAACGGTCACATTCAAGATATACAACGAGTCGCAACCTGCTTGCGTCTTCTGACGATCTTCTACAACAAAGGTCTTGTTGCCCAATGCTGTTTGAATAGCAGTAGCAATCTGACTATAAGATTTCTTTGATGTATTGAGATACAAGTGTGTGCTATTCTCATGCTTGCCCCAAGTAAATACAGAATCTTCAAACACCACTGTATCTTTCTCAAAAGTATAAGTAGGATGAATAGTCACTCGAACTGCTTCTATATACTCACAACCTGTAGCAGTAGTGCGTACCACACTATAGGTGCGGGTCTCTATTTGATGGATATCATCATAAGTATATTCCTCGCCTTCAAATGTATAAGTCTCATTTGAACAAATTACTACAGGCGTTTTAAATATAGTATCTGTTGATTGCAGAAACAACTGCAAATGACGAATACTATCACATTCTGAGCAACATACTGTTTTAGCCTCAAAGATATTTTGATACTCTTTTTTATCCTCGGTAGTTTGAATCAACTTGTCATATTTATCACGCGCTACTCCTATCGTACCTTCCTCAAACTCAAACTTAGGTCCTACGTATAAGATATTTTCCCATGAGATAGTATCCACATCGCAAATACGAATAGTATCATAAAACTCATAAGTAGGAGTTACATTCAGCGTAAAATGCCAAGTAGTATCGCAATGATTACTGATTGTATAGTTGAACGTACCTACGGTATCGGTGCGAATGGTTTTAATCTCTACATCCTTTGCTTGTTCTTCATCATATTGATAGATATGCTTTGGATAATTCTTGTCAAATAGGTTTAATCTAAAGGTTGGATCAATCCACAATTTTTTCAGTGCAGAATCTTGACATATAGACAACTCTGGCATAGTAATCTCAATATCTGGCATCACGGACAGCGAAAAGATAATCGTTGAGTCACACTTACTCTTTTCACATTCGGTGATATAACGATATGTACCTGCCTGTGTAAACTTGCCATCCTCGGTTATATCTGTTGCCTTAGTATAAGAGCCATTAGCTACATCATATTTATACCATAAGTTTGGATCAAAGAATTTGAATCGCTCATCTGCATATGGTATCTCAAATGGGCAAACTATTGTATCAATATTCTCTGTCGTAGGAACACCAACATACAAATTAAGCGTAGTGATATGGTCGCAACCCGCAGCTGTCTTACCATTATGTACATATACGTGTGTACCGACCTCCAAGGTATCTGAATTGATAATTAATCCATTAAAATCATACTTCTCACCTTTACAAATACCTGTAGTAATCACATCTCGAACTGTCTCTATCACATCCACAATCATAGACACTTCTTGTTCTGTTGGATAGCCTGGTCGTGCTACCGATTCATATTCTATAGTCACAGTCACGATGTATCGACCTACATCCTCATATTTGTGATTTACAATCGACAAGTCCTCAGCATTCTTAGCCTCCAACGTTGTTCCATCTCCAAAATCCCATTTAACAGGTATACCATCTGCAATCATTATTGCACGAAATTCAATAGGATCTTCGTTGAGACATACTTGCATGAAGTCAATACGATTTTGATCGGGATTACGCCAACCCAAGCTACCATAACCACCAGTACCACCGTAGCCGCCTCCATAACCGCCACCTATACCACCTCCAGAACCACCTCCAGAACCCCAGCTACCACCGTAACCACCACCACCAGCAAACATATAAAAGTCATTATAACGGTTATTAAAGCCTGCATTGTAAGCGTATGACTCAGCATGCGCAAGCCCATACACAATAGCAGTAAACTGAGCCTGCGCATTTGACAACAAATAGGATATAGTATCAACAATAGGAATCTTTGCATACGAATATTCAGCATTACCTACCAATGGCTCAAATGTAACGTCTGCAGGAATAGACTCCCCATTCATACGCATTGCACTCACAGCGCTTGTCTTAGTCACCACATTCACGTAGTGTTTCATAGCGGTTACTTTCAAACGTGCAGCTTGTGCGACAGAATCTGGATCTTCGATGGTAAAGGCAGAAATAAGTATTTCATTCAAACCTTGCTCAATAGGAGCTATATACACCATTGATGGATCACCAAAATTAACCTCCGTTCCATCATCTTTAGTATCAATAAAATTACGACTAGCAGAAGTAAGATACTGATAACAGATGGTTGGGCGAGATGTCTCCACCCAAGCACTTCCCTCCCTCACTGTAACCTCATATGTCTCATATGCCTTTAAAATTTTCACTATATTACCATTCACCTTCACTTCGGTATCATCATAGATAGCGGTTACACGAGCAAAATTATAAGTCGTATTATACTCAGCTGTGGTAATAGCGAATTGCTGTCCCCAGTAACGGAGTGGAATAACCTGCTCAAAAATATGGTCATCTGTCAAACTCGAATTAAATGGTACACTCGTCGCTTGATTTCCAGAAAACACTGCCACAGGAGCACTAGCCCAAATCTTTGTGCCCGAAAAATCACCCGTACCCTCAAGTGAACGTACAAAATAAACCTGACCTTGCGCCAATGTAACTTTAATTTCCTTATTGGCTTCTTTTGTTTGCGTAGTAGGCACACTTGGAGTGATATACACCGTTGTCTGTTTAGTAGGATCAGTCGCTACAATAGCAAACTCCGTCGCATAACGATCCTTCGAAAAGGTTTGCAACACATACTCGTTACCCAATGTCTGAATTGGCAACACCATCGTTGCGTCATACGAACTATTACCATAGTTACAAGCATACACCGAGATATCTTTATCCGACACCACGCGAACACTCTTATATCCTTTTTTTTCCTCTTCTAAAGCATAAGCATATTGACGTCTATTCTCCGGAACCGTATACGTATACACAGAATCCTTCTGAACCTTGAAAGTTTCCGTATAAACAGACGAAGAAGCATATCTGTATTCTACAGTCACATTAGCTTCTGATGCTAAGGTAGTAACACGTAGCTGAAGTGCCAAAGATTTGTCATCCATCTCGGTACCCGCATTCTTCATAAACGTAACAAAAAAGTCCCTACCCTGTGTAGAACGAACGGTTGTCCATGTGTGGTTCAGACTACCAGTCATTTCATTATCATTAACCTGAGCTACTGCAATCAAGTTACTAACTAAGCATAATAATAAGCACGACAAAAAGCGTGAGTAAATATGTCTCATATTACTTTTAAGCAGATTCTATTTATTCCATTTTCTCACTTAATCTGCAGAACCTATTATCAGATCAAGCTAAATATCCCTATAATAGCAAAAAAATATTATTGATATCCTATAAAAAAGAGTACAATTGGCATAATTATACCAATTGTACTCATATAAAAAGTTACTTACACGTTGCGAACAACAATGTACGACTCTCTTGATATTTAAACGAATAAAGACACTTTACCCCCCCCATTAACATTCATTAACAAAATAATCCCTAATTGATTCCAAAGTATTTTATTCATAGCTCCAGTTTTTCTAATTTGCAAACGCAAAGTTAAGAAATATTTTTTGATTTTTGAAGGATTTTTTAAAATAGTTTTATTTAATAATTCCGCGTGCCGAATTACGCACAAATAACAAAATCTCATCTCGCTCAACTGTTGCAGGAAATTCCGATTCTATCTTCGCTATTGCATCCGATGTATTCAAACCTGAATTATA
The DNA here is from genome assembly GCA_045631465.1 of Candidatus Aphodosoma sp. Classification (GTDB taxonomy): domain Bacteria; phylum Bacteroidota; class Bacteroidia; order Bacteroidales; family Paludibacteraceae; genus Aphodosoma. The sequence goes on from JAZQUV010000006.1 coordinate 23,625, forward strand.
TATCAAACGATAGATATCTTGCACGTTATTTATCTGTTCGTTAGTATATCCACGACGACGAAGTCCAATCGAATTGATACCTGCATACGTAATTGGCTCACGACCTACAGTAACAAATGGTGGTATATCTTTTGTCACCTTCGATCCACCTTGAATCATCGTATGTTTTCCTATATGTGTAAATTGATGTACAAGCGTACCTCCACCAATCACAGCAAAGTCAGCCACTTCCACCTCTCCAGCCAATTGTGTTGAGTTACTCATAATAATATTATTACCAAGTATACAATCATGAGCCACATGACAATATGCCATTATCAAACAATTATCGCCAATAATAGTCTTTCCACGCGAAGCTGTTCCTCTATGCACTGTCGCACATTCGCGAATTGTTGTGTTATTGCCAATTATAACCAATGAGTCTTCGCCTTTAAACTTCAAATCTTGAGGCTCTGCACCAATCACTGCACCTGGAAATACAGTACAATTCTCTCCTATTCGAGTTCCTGCAAGTATCACTGCATTACTCCTAATGCGTGATCCTGCTCCTATCTCTACGTTTTTGTCAATAGTAACAAATGGTTCAATCACCACGTTATCAGCAATTTTTGCCTCAGGATGAATATATGCCAATGGTTGTTTCATATTATTCTAGATATTTAAATATAAGACACAAGATACGACACATTTCACGTCTCATGTCCTACATCTCGTTTCTATATTCTTATTTGTTTTTTACAATCTGAGCGGTCATCTCTGCCTCTGTCACAATCTTACCATTCACAAAGCAATACCCCTTAATAGTTGCCAATCCACGACGAATAGGCGATGTCAACATCACTTTCATCACAATTGTATCGCCTGGCACAACTTTATTACGGAATTTCACGCCGTCAATCTTCAAGAAATAAGTCGAATATGACTTAGGGTCTTCTACTTGCGATAATACAAGAATACCCGCACATTGTGCCATTGCCTCTACGTGCAATACACCTGGCATCACTGGCTCTTCTGGGAAGTGACCAATAAAGTGCATCTCATTGTATGTCGCATTTTTAATAGCAACAATATGATTATCACCCACCTCCATTACTTTATCTACCAAAAGGAACGGATAGCGGTGTGGCAAAAAGTCTTTGATTTGATTTATATCAAACACAGGTTTCGCATCAAGCGGAATAACCGGTGCAAACACCTCTTGTTTACGTATCTCTTTGCGTATTTGTTTGGCAAAGGCTGTATTCACTCCATGACCCGGACAAACTGCTATCACACGACCTTTTATCGGACGACCTATCAATGCCAAATCACCAATCACATCCAACAATTTATGACGTGCTGGCTCATTATCAAATTGCAATGGCCCATTCAAATAGCCCAACTCCGACACTTGTGGGGCTGTTTGACCTACAAGCCCTGCTATTTTATCCAATTGGGCTTGATCTGTTGGTTGATCATAAATAACCAATGCATTCTCCAAATCTCCACCTTTAATCAATCCTGCCTCTACCAATTGTGCTATTTCGCGAACAAACACAAACGTACGACATCCCGCCACTTGCGATTCAAAGTCTTTCATCGAATCCAATATTGCATACTGACTTCCCAACACACACGAGTCGTAATTCACCATCACTTGAACCGAAAATTCTGTATCTGGCAATATCGTGATAGACGATTTAGCATCTTCCGAAGTAAACACTTTTTTCGATGTCACTTCATAGTACTCTTTCTCTGCCGATTGCTCTTCTACACCAACACTATTTATCGCTTCAATATATGGTCGTGCCGAACCATCAAGTATCGGAAATTCTGGAGCATTCACCTCAATCACACAGTTATCTACTCCTACTGCATATAACGCAGCCATACAGTGTTCTATTGTGCTAACTTTTGCTTCGCCTTTCACCAATACTGTTCCGCGTTCCGTAGCTGCCACATTCTCTGCCAAAGCCGGTATCTCATTCTCCGACTCCAAATCCACTCGTCTAACTACAATACCTGTATTTTCTGCCGATGGTTTTGCTGTCAATACAATATTCAACCCTGTATGCAAACCTTTACCCTCAAGAGTAAAAGGTGCTTTTAATGTCATTTGTTTTGCCATAATTACTTTATTTTAAACATAAGTACAAATTCTTTTTGTACACAAGCACATATTTCAACAAATGGTCTGTACTTTAAAGAGTAGATATCCCCACTAAATTTCAAAAAACAAACAACAAAATACAAACCTATAAATATAAAATATGTACTTCTGTTAAAAATTTATCATTATTTCATTTTCTTTTCTAATTCATGCACCCTACGCGACAAATCTGGCAATTGCTTTTGCAACACCGTCAATCTTCTGAATCCCATAATCGGCATCACAGGATAACCTTGCCATATCTGATTTGGCTCTTTTATATTACTTGGCACACCCGATTGAGCTCCAAATATCGACCCATCTGCAATTGTGATATGTCCCGAAATACCCACTTGCCCGCCTAACATACAACGCTTACCTATTTTCGTAGACCCTGCTATACCCGATTGAGCTGCTATCACCGTATCCTCTCCAATCTCAACATTATGTGCCACTTGCACCAAATTATCTATCTTCACACCACGACGAATCACCGTAGAACCCATCGTAGCTCTATCAATTGTCGTATTCGCTCCCAACTCCACATCATCCTCTATCACCACATTACCCACTTGAGGAATCTTATGATAATGCCCCTCTGCGTCTGGAGCATGTCCAAATCCATCACTACCAACCACTGCCCCCGCATGCAACACACAACGAGCACCAATACGACATCCATCATAAATCTTCACTCCTGCATATATCACCGTACCATCACCCACAACTACATTATCATCTATAAACGTATTAGGATATATCTGCACATTATCTCCTATCACAACACCATCTCCAATCACAACAAATGCACCAACATACACATTATCACCTATTTTTGCCGACTCAGAAATATCCGACTTAGCGCTAATTCCTTGTTTTTTAGGTTTCACACTATCCACCAAAGTCAACAATTTAGCCAAACATTCATACGCATTATCCACACGTATCAATGTCGTTGCCACCTCTTTCTCTAGCACAAAATCCCTATTCACCAAGCAAGCCGATGCTTGGGTACTATATATATATTGTGTATATTTCGGATTCGACAAAAAAGTCAATGTTCCCGAACGACCCTCCTCTATCTTCGACAACTCCGACACCTTCACACTACCATCTCCTTCAACCACACCGTTCAAATAATCCGCTATTTGCTGTACTGTAAATTCCATATTTATAAAAGTTAAAAGTTGAACCGAAGGTCTTTGTCCTTTAGACGAAAAAATTATGAATTATGAATTATGAATTATGAATTATGAATTATGAATTATGAATTATGAATTATGAATTATGAATTATGAATTATGAATTATTTAAATATTGGCATATAAAACAAATATCTCTTCTCTATCATCTCTCTCATCATATCCACATTCATCATATCCGACGCATGCGCCACATCATCCAATCGCCCATCGTTATACATAATCATAATATTCGCTCCATCCGGATTGTAAGTATTACTTCTCACCACCTCTTCCACATAGAAATATCGTGCCAAACTCTCATCCACACCAAACCTCTCCGCATATTGTCGTCTCAAATTATCAGTGTTATACAACAACATATCTTCCCCTGTCACTGCCTTAAAAAATCTGCGCTCCACAAATCCAAGCGACAACTCTCTCAACACCACATCCTCTGCCTTTGTCCACACTTTCACTGCCGACATCACATCTACATCATCCAACTCCACATATTTTTTCAACACATAATCCGTCTCAAACGAATTCGCATCTACATCATTCTCAAGAAAATACCTCAACGCTGGCGTTGCAAACAACTCCACTCCCTGTTTCACCAACTCCTTCGCCCTACGCAATATATTCACCAACATCTTCTCTGCCGCCACCGATGTCTTGTGCAAATACACTTGCCAATACATAAATCTTCGCGCCACCAAAAAGTTCTCTATCGAATAAATCCCCTTCGCCTCTACCACCAATTTATCATCCACCACATTCAACATCTTTATTATTCGCGCAGCACCAATCGAACCCTCCATCACACCCGTAAAAAAACAGTCCCTACACAAATAATCCATTCTATCCATATCCAACTGCGACGATATCAACTCATGCAAAAACCGCTTCTCATATCTATCCATAAATATATTTATCGCCAAAGTCAATCTGCCCCCCATCTCATCATTTATCATCTCCATCATCTTCAACGACAACTCTTCATGCGACACACCGCTCACTATCGTATGCTCCAATACATGCGAAAACGGACCATGTCCAATGTCATGCAACAACATTGCCACCAACACCGCATTCTCCTCTGCTGCCGTAATCACATGCCCCTTCAATCTCAACTGCTTAACTGCCTCACCCACCAAGTGCATCGCTCCCAACGAATGCTGGAATCTCGTATGCTGTGCGCCAGGATACACCACACTCGCCAATCCCAACTGCTTGATACGAGTCAAACGCTGAAACAGTGGATGTTGCACCAACTCATAAATCAACTCATTTGGTATCGTAATAAAACCCAACACCGGGTCATTTATTATCTTATGCTTATTCGTCGCCGTAAACATCCTTCTACTTTTCTTTCAAATAAGCAACCACTTCTACTCTATATTTCACCAACAAAGCCAACAACAAACCAACAACACCTCCCATCAACAAGCCAATCACATACTTAAACACCAAAGGCATACATTGAGGAATAAACGGAGTTTGAAAGTTAATCGCCTCAGGTGTCAACATCACTTGTCTCTCCACATAATTCTTATGCTTCAATACTTCAATCAAATCCTCATAATAAAGCTCTTGCTCTCTCTCCGAAATTATATGATTTCCCCACTCTGCACCTAAATATCGTGGACGCACAAAATAATCATAAGTCGAAAAACTATCCAATCGTGCCACCTCTTTTGTAAAATAAGCCAAACGCTCTTGCTGAATCTTCTTGCAACACTTATCCGCCGCTACAATATAATCCTGCTCCCTAAAAAACTGAGAAAACGCACGCTGAAACGAACCAAAATCCGACGACCCATTCAAATGCAAAACCAAATGTACCCTATCTGGCATCACAACATTCAACGTGTCACCATACGCCACACTCCTATCCTCATCCACAAAATCTGGCACCGAATCCGCATTACAATCAATTATGTTGTAAAACAACAAACGATCAACCCTATCAATCAAATCTTCTGCCAAACCATATTTCTCTACCTTCACCTCTTTAGGCAAAGTCAAAAAATCAATCAACCCATCATGCACCACCGAACGCATACCATCGGCATACATCACATCTACATGACCTTTATACAGCGTAAACGCTGGCTTTGTCCACAACCAACCACCCAACAAACCTAAACCAATACAAGGCACAACAATCCACAAATACTGCAAACCCAAACGAATAGTTTGCAACATCCACTCACCAAGTTTTCTAAAACCACGAGCCACTGCTCTACCACACAATAATACAAAATCAAAAAGATTCATATCTCTATTTTCCATAATACACCTAATTTTATAAATAATTTGCAAAGATACTCATTTTTGCTCAATAACACATAATTTTTTGCACACTTTTTTTTACTTTCAACCTATTTTTGTCACAACACACAAAACAAACACCAAACTCTGCCTAATTACAAGTAAACCTTAAACACTCTCCAAAACAACTATCTCTCCCCTCATCCACTTCTACCCCCTCCCTACCTTCAACATACTATAAATATACTATAAATATAGGATAAATATACTATAAACATACTATAAATATACTATAATCCTACCCTCAACTTATCCCCATAACCAACAATCAACACCACAAAAATAAATTTGCCCATATCAAAAAAAAGTCGTACCTTTGCAAAAAACTATACACTAACAATTAAATACAAAAACTAACTCCTATGAAAAAAGCACTTTTAGCCCTCATGCTCGGTTGTAGCATCGCTGTTTCGGCTCAAACAACAGAAACAAAACCAGAAGCCAACAAAGAAGGTTTCCAATTCACAACTATCAAAGAAGTACCTGTTACTCCTATCAAAGACCAACACCGCTCTTCTACTTGCTGGAGCTTCTCTTCTGTCGGTCTCCTCGAAGCCGAAGTTCTTCGCCTCACTGGCAAAACTGTCGACCTCTCTGAAATGTTCATCGTTAGCCACACTATGCAAGAACGCGCTCGCCTCTTCGTTCGCCTCCACGGCAACGCTACTTTCGCTCCTGGCGGTGCTTTCTCCGACGCTCTTTCTGTAATGGAAAACCACGGTCTCGTGCCTCAAGATGCTATGCCTGGCATCATGTATGGTGAAGAACTCCCTGTTCACAACGAACTCGACGCAGTTGCTAAAGCCTACGTTCACGCTATCGCTAAAGGCAAATTCAACAAACTCACTCCAGTATGGGCCGACGGTCTCCGTGGCATCTACGATGCTTACCTCGGCAAATGCCCTACCGAAGTTACTGTCGATGGCAAAACTATGACTCCACAAGAGTATGCTAAATCTCTCAAACTCGATGCTGACAACTACGTTTCTATCACATCGTTCACTCACCACCCATTCTACACTCAATTCGCTGTAGAAATCGAAGACAACTGGCGCCACGCCCTCTCTTACAACGTAACTATCGACGAACTCCTCGAAGTTATGAACCACGCTATCGACAATGGCTACACTTTCGCTTGGGGTTCTGACGTTTCTGAAACTGGCTTCACTCGCAACGGTCTTGCTGTAGTTCCTAACGAAGCTCAAGGTGCCGAACTCACTGGCTCTGATATGGCTAAATGGACTGGTATGACTTACCAAGACCAACGCGCTCAACTCACAGCTCGTCCTCTTCCTGAAGTTGAAGTAACTCAAGAACTCCGCCAACAAGCTTTCGAAAACTGGAAAACTACCGACGACCACGGTATGCTCGTTTACGGTAAAGCTAAAGACCAAAACGGCAAAGAATACTTCATCGTTAAAAACTCTTGGGGCGACGAAGGCACTTACAAAGGCATTTGGTACGCATCAGAAGCATTCATGAAATACAAAACTATCAACATCGTGCTTCACAAAGACGCCCTTCCAAAAGCTCTTGCTAAAAAACTCGGCATCAAATAATAATGCCTACAACAACTAAACATCTAGTAAAGCAAAGCGTCTAGAACATCTAGACCATCTAGTAAATAAAAAAAACGGCAGACACTCACACCCGAATGTCTGCTGTTTTTTTTATTCGCATCTATTTTCAAAACAACAATTTTATTCCACCAATCCATCCGTCACCCTCAAATCCTCTACATTCAACCTTCCACCCGATGCCTTCGACGTACAATAATCAAACACTACACTCTTCGGACCTGAAAACGACATCCATTTCAATATCAACTTCACCGTTTTCCCCTCCGTATCAGGCAATTTGCTCAAATCGAACGACACCAATCCATCCCCCTCATAATAATCATAATCGCCATTAGCATTATGTCTAAACTCCACTTCATACGGATTCGCTGGATTCACTCCTGCCAACAAATTCACCGTATGCGTCACGCCTCCACTCCAATAGGTCCTAAATCGCAATGTCAAATACCCATCTTCAACTACCGTAACCCAATCCCGCACTATCTCCACTGGGTCTTTTCCATACACCACATCATTCTCCACCCCCTTACTCTCCACCATCGACTTAGTCAACACCCTCTCTATCCAATTCACATACACCGCATCCGTAAATCCCTTATCATCCTCATCCACCACATAAAAGTTAATCAATGCCCGCTGCCCATCTTTCCACAATTTGCCATTTCCCATATTCACAGGATACAATGTCCGCACATCATCCAACTGAAAATATAGCACATCCGAATCCGTATAACGAATCGTAACCAATCCGGTATAAAGAGGCGAAACATCTCTATCCTCCTCACACGACGTAAATATCATTGCCATAGGCAACAACACAAGTAATAATAAAAAAGTTTTTGTTTTCATAGCATTATAATATTTAATCCTACGAAAACAAAAACAAATTTTATGCCACAATAGGCAAATAAAGAACCTTTATAAATCCTCTATTATTCTACAAATCTAACTTTCTCTTTCATTCTTGGTTTTGCCTCTGGAGCCTCATCAGCATAACCCAAACCTACACAAAGACAAAACTCATAACCTTCGCTGAATCCCAATCTTTCAAGCACTGGCGCGCACGCTTCGTTGTCATTGATAATACGCACTGGGCTACCCAAGCAAATCGAGCCTACGCCCAACGATTGTGCCGACAACATAATGTTCTCTGCCAACAAGCCACAATCGTATGCCGAAAAATCATACGACAAATCTCTTGCAATAAACACCATCACAGGCGCACCGCGGAAACAACCCACTGCCATCTCTGCTTTTTCGCCATATGCCTCAGCTATCACTGCGTTGATTTCTGCCATCACTTCTGGATTATCCACTACGCGCACCTCCCACGATTGTTTGTTTTGTCCGTTAGGAGCATTGATACCGCACTCCATAATCTTCTCCAAAGTCTCACGAGCTACTGTCTCAGGTTTATACTTTCTGATACTTCTGCGCTCCATAATTGTCGCAATTGTTTCGTTCTCGTACTTCATCTCTTTTTCTGTTTCTATAGGTTTTGTATTACACGCAGCCAACATAGCCACACAAACTACAACCAAAAATAATTTAATCTTTCTCATAATAATAAATTTTAAAGGTTAATATAAATATAGTTGAAAGTTGAGAGTTAATTTCATTCCTAACTCCTCATTCCCCATTCCTCATTCCTCATTCCTCATTATCTCCCTAAAGTCCCTCAAATATCTAATCCTAAACAATATTGCCGCCACACTCAATCCGCCAATAAATCCAATCCACACACCAGGTGCTCCCAATCCTACCACAAATGCCATCACATAACCCAACGGCAAATTAATCACTATATATGCCAAAAATGCCACATACATTGTCACTTTCACATCTTTCAACCCACGCAAAATACCTGCCCCCACTGCTTGCATTCCGTCTGACAGTTGGAATATACCTGCCATAACCAACACCTGCGAACCAAGTCTAATCACCTCTGGGTCTGCCGAAAACAACATAGCAATATTCTCCCTAAAAAATATCAACAACGACCCCATCACAAAGTTTGCGCACAAACACAAGTGTATCGACGCATTCGCTGCCATTCTCATTGCCTTATAATCTTTTGCTCCGTACTGATGACTCACCCTTATCGTAGTCGCTGCCGATATACCCAACACCACCATAAACAACAAGTTACTCATCTGCGACGCTATCTGATGACTTGCCAATGCCGCTGCACCAAGCCATCCCATCATTATACCCGAGAAGGTAAATGCCGACATCTCCATCAATATATGAGCTGCTATAGGAAGTCCTACCACACAAATACCTCTCACCTCTTTCCATGCAAACCAACTCATTCTAAATCCTTTACAATAAGCCCACCACTCTTTTCGCCAATACATCACCGCAAAAAGCATAAATGGCATCACTACACGCGAAATCAACGTTGCCACACCTGCTCCTAACACACCCATTTCAGGGAATCCACACTTACCAAATATCAAAAAGTAGTTAAACAAAATATTCACTAAATTAGATATTATGGTGATAATCATCGCCACCGACGTATTACCCAACCCCTCCAAAAACTGCTTACCTGCCATAAATAGCGTATTCGGCAACACACTAATTGCCAACACTATATAATAAGGAATAGCACACTCCACCACTGCCACATCTTGCCCCATATACGACAAAAAGCCCGTCACTAAAAGCAATATGCCCAACATCAACACCGACGCCACAACTGCCAACAACATCTGATTCTGAAATATCTGCCCTATACGTCCCACTTTAACCTCTTCTCTACCTAATTCATTCGACGTATATGTCTGACCTACAATTGGTGTCACACCCATCAGCAATCCATTCACAAACAGAAAACCCAACAACGCCACCGACGAAGCAAACGACACTGCCGCCAACTCCACCGTACCCAATCTACTGACCATAAACGTATCTACCAACTGCGTCAACGCAACTCCAACTTGCGACAACACAATCGGCCCCGCCACCTTCAAATTCCGTTTGTAATATGGCAAATAATCCCTAAAACTCATAATGTACATTTGAAATGTGAAAGTTGAAATGTGAAAGTTAAAATAGTATCACATTCTATTATAAACTTTCAAATTTCAACTTTCAAATTTCAACTTAATCTATTTAAAGATGAAGCGTATGCCCCATTCTCTCTTTTTTAGTTTTCAAATAGTGCTCGTTATGCTCATTCATCTCAATTTCGATAGGCACATTCTCTACAATCTCAAGTCCATAACCCTCCAATCCTATACGCTTAACTGGATTATTCGACATCAATCGCATTTTTGTAATACCTATCTCACGGAGAATATTTGCTCCTACACCATAGTCGCGCTCGTCTGCTTGGTAACCAAGATGCAAGTTAGCGTCTACTGTATCCATACCCTCTTCTTGCAATTTGTATGCACGAATTTTATCCATCAAACCAATGCCACGACCCTCTTGGTTCAAATACACAATCGCACCCTTACCCTCTTTCTCTACCAACTCCATTGCTTTATGCAATTGCTCGCCACATTCGCAACGGCACGAACCAAATATATCACCTGTCATACACGATGAGTGTACACGCACCAACACTGGCTCATCTTTCTCCCATTCGCCTTTCACCAATGCCACATGTTCCAAGCCATTTGATTTCTGACGGAAAGGAATAATCTTAAAGTTACCATAATGTGTTGGCAACATAGCCTCTTCGCCTTTCTCAACGAGCGACTCTGTTCTCAATCTATAAGCAATCAAGTCTTTGATTGTAATCAATTTGATACCATATTTTTGAGCCACCAATTGCAAGTCTGGCATACGAGCCATTGTGCCATCTTCATTCATAATCTCAATCAATGCTGCAGCTGGATACAATCCTGCCAATCGAGCCAAGTCAACCGATGCCTCTGTGTGTCCTGCACGACGCAACACACCACGCTCTTGTGCATACAATGGATTGATATGTCCTGGACGGCCAAACGCCTCTGGTTTCACATTTGGGTCTGCCAATGCTCTAATGGTTGCAGCACGGTCGTGAATAGAAACACCTGTCGAACATCCCTCAAGAAAGTCAACCGTAACGGTAAATGGTGTACCCAACATTGATGTATTATTGCTCACTTGACGTTCAAGTTCCAACTCTTTACAACGGCTAATTGGTAGCGGTGTACACAACACACCACGGCCATTTTTCAACATAAAGTTCACTGCCTCTGGTGTAATTTTTTCTGCTGCGATAATAAAATCGCCCTCATTCTCGCGGTCTTCATCGTCGACAACTATCAAGAATTTTCCTTCACGAAAATCCTCCAATGCCTCTTCAATTGTGTTAATTCTAAATTCCATAATTCTATAAATCTCGACCCAAGCCTCAAACTCGAATCCTATTATTTTTTTATTTTTATATTTTTTATTCTTTTAAAAAACAACTTCCATCCATCTACATTAAACAACGTAGAATCTGTCGCTGCCTTATATGTCAAAAACACCCCTATTGGCAACAATATCGCCGAACTCAACCACATCCCTTGCCATACTTCCCACACCGATTCTCTTGCCATCTTCACCCCCATCGTGTCTATAATATAATAAACAATAAACAACACCACCGACACCACTACTGGCATTCCCAATCCTCCCTTCCTAATAATTGCCCCCAACGGAGCCCCTATGAAGAAAAATATCAAACACGCAAACGACAGCGTAAACTTCCTATGCCACTCCAACGAGTGCTTTGTATAAAATCTATCCGAATCCGAAATCACTGTCTTGCTATACTGCACATCATTGCTCACTGTGTTTATGCGCGACACTGCATTTGTCATTATATTTTTCGCCTGCCTATACGTCGCATGTGCCAAAAGCGAATCAAAATCATAACTTTTATCATCCTTCAACACATTCACCGAGTCTTCCGTCTCAAACACCTTTGCATACAATTTATCTTCCTTCATCTGAACCGACAAGGTCTCTCGCAACGAATCTCGCACCTCATTTATCGAGTCTATATCTCGAGTCAACCTCACTATATTTTTCGACACATGCTGATTGTCCAAAAACGAATCATCCATCTCATTGAAATTAGCATCAAAATCAACCAATATCTCCTTCTTCTTGAAAACCTCTCGCCTATACGGAACATTCTCAAAATCAAACCCCTCACCCTTCTTCAAATTCTCAAACGACTCTCCATTCACAAACGTCAATCGCAAATTCAACTTATCCTCTGTCATCTTCACATACATCGTGTCTGCTGTTGAAACTGATGCATTATCAAAACCATTCGAAAAATCATACGCCATCACATTCAACAATCCCCCAGTCTTATAATCCTTTCCCCTTACATACAAACGCAACCTATTTATATCCGAATAAAACTCACCAACTGGTATATTCAACTCCGGCGACTTCTGCCTAAAACTAAACAACAATGTCCATTGCTTCTTCTGCGCAATAGGTATCACGTTATTCGAAAACCAAAACGCCCCAAAACATATCAACAATATAAAAATCATCAACGAACGCATGATCCTAAACAAACTCACCCCTGCCGACTTCATCGCCAACAACTCCAACTTCTCTCCCATATCCCCAAACGACATCAACGATGCCAACAATATCGCAAGCGGCAATGCCATTGGCACCAATGCCAACCACGAATAAAACAAAAACTCCAACAACACTCTAAACGGCAAACCCTTGCCTATCATCTCCCCAATATACAGCCACAAAAACTGCATTATCAACACAAACGAACAGATAAAAAATGTCGCAAAAAACAGCAACAAAAAATTCTTCAAAATATACAAATCTATTCGTTTCATTACTCAATTACTCTTACCAAAATTTAGAACGCAAAGTTACAAAAAAAAATCCAATCACCCAACACCATCTCACAACTCAAAACCTAAAGAAACTACAAAAAAATCACTCATAGTTCTTTAAGTATAGAAACAAAAAACTTCACAAACAACCTTTAAATCCTTATCCCCAAATGTAAACCCAACATCCTCACCTGCTCTTCCCACAACATCTTCGCATCTTCCACATCTTCCGCTTCAGCAAAATCCGTAACAATCAACGTAATATTACCCGTCAAAGCATCATCATGAATCTTCAACTCAAAATAACAATCTGTCGTATCACCAACCCATCTAAACTTAACCAACTGCCTATCCTTACACGCCAATCGCACCGCCACCTGTTCCGACTTATCCCACACAAATACCCACTTATCACCCTTCAACATCACATCATCCGCAAACCAATCGCCCAAACCCGGAGCCGTACTTATCGCCGACCACAATACCGAATGCGAACACGCATTCAAAACAAACTCCATTACAAATTTCTCTTTTCCCATATTTCTATCACAATTTTAAAAAACATTCACTATTACTCCTTTCAGTCGTGATTTTTGCTCCACTCGGCAGTCCAAGCTTGCTTGATTGCTCTCGCTTATCGCAAAAATTCCCTATCCCCCTATCTAAGCGCACCCTTATCAAACGCCAACGGCAACAATGCCTTCACACTCTTCACCACATACACTCCCCTCGTCCCATACAACAACACATCCATATCAACTCCATACCTAATCTCACTCTCCAACAACACCTGCCTACACGCACCACACGGCGTAATCGGCTCTTCCAAAAAATCACCACCCGCAAACGTCGCTATAGCCAACGCCTTAGGCGCAACATCCGGATATCTCGAATTTGCATAAAACATCGCAACCCTCTCCGCACACATCCCCGACGGATATGCCGCATTTTCCTGATTCGTCCCACTCACCACCTCTCCATTCGACAACAACACAGCCGCACCAACATTAAATTTCGAATATGGCGCATACGAGTTCCTTGTCGCAGCCTTAGCCGCATCCACCAACATCTTATAGGCTTCTGGCAATTCATCATAGCCATAAACCAACACACTAGTCACAATCTTACGTTCTTCCATAATACATCTTTTTATTTTCTGCAATGTGAGTGCAACCCGAAAGCAGAACTAAATTTATTTAAGTTATGCCGAGGTGCCACCCCACTTCGCATGTTTTAACATGCAAATATAACATTTTTTTTCATAACCCACAAATTTTATGCAAAAAAAAGGAACCTTTTCTCAAAGATTCCTTTTTTGAATTGTTTCTTAGTATTAGTTTTTTTAAGGTAAAAAGATTGAGCAATATTCATCATAAATTTTTACGTTGCAAAGTAACAACTTTTTTTTCAAATATCAAACAAAAAAAAACATATTATAAAACATATTTTTCCACCAACAATATCAATCCGAAAGCACACCACCCCTTTACGTACAAAAAACACAATTCAATTATCATAATATCAATATATTAAATAGCCAAATATTTATAACACGCCAACTCAAAATACACAATTTTACAACAAAAACAACCATAACACACAACTTCTTAAACCGCATTTTTTACAAAAAATCCGATTTTCCACACAAAATCAACACCCGAAAAATTCCTAAAATTTCAATTTATTAGCAAAAAACAACAAATACAATAACCCCACACCCAACAACACCCACAATTCACCATTCCCAACACTCCTCTCAAAACACAATATCACACCTCCAAAAACACCCACTAAAATACAATAACCCCCTCCCTACCCTAAATATACTATACAGCAACCTGCAAGCAACCCTCGCCCTACCTCCACACACCCCACTTAAATACAATAAGTCCCCCCAAAAAAGACCAAGAAAATTTTATTTATATATATGGTGTAAATCTCAATTATTTTTTGTAACTTTGCACCGAATTTTGAGTATATAAAAAATA
>JAZQUV010000007.1:0-1514 GCA_045631465.1 Candidatus Aphodosoma sp.
GGAATTAAAGGAACAACTACTTTTTCAAATTCGTCATCAATCCAACCTGTTTGAGTTGGACCAGGTGAAACACAATTTACAGTTATTCCATACTGTGCCACCTCAAGAGCAATACTACGAGTAAGTGCTTCTAAAGTTGCTTTACTTGCACCATAAGTGATTTGACCTGCAAAGATTTGTGATGCATCTGTTGAAATATTGATAATTCTTCCATTATCACCACGATGATTAATAAATTCTCTTGTCATTAAAATACTTCCACGAACATTAACTGCAAATGTATCATCTATCACCTTTTGAGTTATGGTTTCTATAGTATCGCAACCAGTTTCATCATCTGTCGCAGCATTGTTAAATAAAATATCAATTCGTCCGTATTTATCAAGAACTATAGAATAAATATTTTTCACATCATCCTCGTTCGAAATATCACTTTCTAAAACAATATAATCGGCACCTATTTCTTTGAGTTTAGATTCTACAGCATCTGCATTTCCTGCATTTGCTCCATAATATCTATCTACGCCATTTCTATCCATTTTCGTTGCATCAAATGGTCTATCTACCTTCTTATATACCAAAACCACTTTCGCACCTTCACGAGCAAAGGCAATAGCCGTTGTTGCCCCAATCCCCCATGGATTATTTGCTCCTGTAATGATAGCCACCTTATCTTTTAGCCCATAATCAATCATTTATATCACCTCATCAAATTCTTATTTATTGAACTCATTATACCATCTTGCAAACAACAAAAAAAGAACTTAGAATTTCTTCTAAGTTCTTTTCATTCAGGCGCCAACCAGATTTGAACTGGTGATAGAGGTGTTGCAGACCTTTGCCTTACCACTTGGCCATGGCGCCATATATGTATTGCTTTCACAACACATATATTATATCAAATTATTATTTCCCAGTCAATCCTTTAAGCTCTACCAATTTATTCATAACTGCTTCATCGCACTTAGCTTCCATAGAATGCATTGCTTCTACTAATTGTGCGTGATTGCTGCATGAAACGATTGGTACTGTTGGGAATGGTTGCACTTGTAAGTACTTGAGCACATAATCTGCCATTGTACATTCAGGTGTAACTGCTTCTTTTAAGATATTGTAAATCTCATTACTTACTGCGTTTTCATATACTTTTGAAATAGAATATGGCACTTCTTTTCCTGCAAATAATTTTGAATAATAACCTTTTGCCATTGCCATATAAGCCATCGCATTCTTTTGTTCTTTATTATGATATGCAAATGTTGGCGCATCCATGAGTATAAATGTCTTATCATCCAAATTGTCGAAATTAATATCTGGAAGACTCCACATTAATTGGTTACATGTAAATCCTTGAAGACCATGTTCTTTCGCATAAGCATCTGCTTCCATCATACGTGCAAGACTCCAGTTAGAGCATCCGTAGTGACGAATTTTTCCTGCTTTTACTTGTTCTTCTAAGAATTCGATGATTTCACCTGCTGGACGATTTACATCATCTCTATGTAAGAAATACA
>JAZQUV010000008.1:0-37870 GCA_045631465.1 Candidatus Aphodosoma sp.
TTGTCATTAACAACATCTAAACCTAAAAGTCTACCTATTCTTTCAAATGAGGCATAACCATCAATAAGCAATATACCAACAATTCCTTTTTCTATTGCTGATATTTTAGCAGGTCTTTTAGTCGTTCCAAAATATGTAGCTTTAACAAACTCAAATTGATAAGGATAGTAACCGATGATTCTTTCAGAAATTTTCTTCTCGGCAAATACAGCTTTCGCTATCTTAGTTTCTAAACTCTCAACGATAATATGCTGTTGTTTCTTATGTTTTTTTTGTTTATTATTTTTCATCGTAGTGCGGCTCTTAATTGTTCAACAGAGAAAGTTTTCATATTCTGTATAGAAGCAGCGTAATTAGTATTACTTTCAAATTGGCGTTTGTTACCAACAACAATAAGTAGTCTGCGGGCACGAGAAAACGCGACATTGATACGTTCAATTTCTTTTGCAAAACCAATGTTATTCTTTGCATTACTTCTAACAGTAGACACGATAATGATATTTCGCTCCATTCCTTGGAATCGGTCGACTACGTCCATGCGATAATTACAGCCTTTATATTTACGCTTGATTTCACGACTTTGAGCACTATAGAATGTAATAATACCAATCTCCTTATCTTCATTTTTTTTCTGGGACTTAATAAAGTCTTCATATCCTTCCGATTGTTCTAAAGCTTTTAAGACTAAGTCAATAGCTTTCAATTCACCCTCATTCTTATAGCCTGGATTTAAACGGGTTTCTGGTGTAGTAACATCTATCCAAATTGCATGATTTTCGGGTTTTAGAATTGGCTCAAGGGTCAATCCGTGCCATCTACTTCCTTTATTAGATAAGTCAGGATCATTCATCGAGCCAAGTATACCGCACTTAAGACCACCAGTAGTAGCAAGCTCTTCTTCGTAGAATTGCTTAATCGTATTCATAATATCTTCATGCATACGATATTGAGTGTCCAAAGTAGAAACTATAGTTTTACGTACTTTTGCAGCAGATTCAAAAAGTCGCTTGAACTGTGATTCCGCTTTGCGCAATTTTTCCGCAAGTTCTTTTTGACCTATTTTTTCCAAAGATGAATCTACTGTGTTTTCGTCCAGCATTGGAGGTAACTGTTTATGGTCACCTATTATGATAATTTTCTTGCCAAGCACCAGTGGAACAGCCATTTCAAGAGGTGTGGCTTTGGAGGCTTCGTCCATTATAACTACATCAAAAAACATATCATCATTCTGATTTCCGCCAAACATATCGCAATAAGTTTTCATGAAATCTGTTGAACCACAAATACTACATGTAGCTGCTACAAGATTTACATTTTTCTTATATAGCTGACAGAATTGACTACGTGATTGCTGGTCTTTTGCTTCTAGTTCACTCTTCCAAGCACTAATGGCAGATGCATATTTAGGGTCGTTTGACACTTCGCTACATATTCTATCAATCCAAATATTAGCTGCATTATCTTTATTCTGTTTAGAATCAGCAGTCCAACTTTCTATAATAGGAAGAGAAAATCTACGACCTTCTGGTTCAAGTTTATCTGGCTTACCAATACGAATTGGTCTGATGCCAGGTTGACCTTGAAGTCTTTCTAGAGCATTATCAACAGCTAAGTTGGTCTGTGATGTAAGCAAAATCTTACAATCAGGATTGCGGCGTATAGACTGCCATATGATTTCAGCTATAACTGTTGTTTTACCAGTTCCCGGAGGGCCTTGAATCAAAGCTAAATCATTTGCTAAGACAGACTTCGCAATAGCTTCTATCTGTCGATCGTTAGGCGTAGGCTTTGAAATACAATTCTTTTTGATATCTTCTACAGCATCGTCTATACTAACTTTGGTTTCTCCTGCATACTTGGGGTCAAAGATAAAGTTCTGAAGATTTTCATTAATAGGCTTACGATTGTATTTTGAGGCTGGGCGCAAAATTCTATTCATAGCACGGCTTTGACGAAGAAGTTCCATCGCTTCACCCATAGCTGGGAATTGGATATAATCACCTTTCTCAATATGCAAGTCTCCAGAACCAATACCATCTTCAGCTTCTGAGTCAAGTTGAATAATAGCAAAATCAATACCCCTACGTTTACATATGCCAAGTTTTGGACTATTGAACTTTAGAAAAGCTCTTTGTTTAAACTTGATCATACGTTCTCTGGACCGGAATTTACTTGCTGCAAACTCTTCGTCATCTATTTCAGAAACCTCATTATACTTTTTGCCATTAACGTAATTGACATATTCTTCGCGATATTCTGATTGTAATTTTTGTTCAACCTCCAATCGTAAAGATTTATCTTCTATCAAATTCCATACAGTTACACCTTTGTCATTATTATTTTCAAAAGACAACTTTATACCATGTACATCAGATATACAACTTCTAATAATAGAAATAATACTTTCACGTTCTTCAATACTTGTAAAAGTAAATTCAAAATCTAAGCGAGTAGCATCTTTCTTTAGTTTGTACAAAGTGAAGCAATCTCTATTATCCGAAAGTTCTACGCTAACTTTTTCAAATAGCGACTTTCTAAAATCTAAATCATCACATAAAAAAACAACAGATGCAGAAGGACGATACTCTGGGAATATTGCTTCAACATCTTCTCCTAATTGTTCCTCTATTGTCTTTATCAATTCATTATATTCTTCTACCGTTTTTGGGGAAAGGACAATACTTGAACGCGGAACATCTACAAAGATAGATTTGTTATCATAATTATTGTATTTCAATTCTGCCAAAACAGACTTGTCAATTATAGGTCTAAATGCGTATTGATAAATACTACTTATTTTTTGATTAGGGTATTGTTTACGCACTTGGTTAAATAATGAATCTACACGTTGTGCCTGTTCTATATCATTCAACACCCAGCTGTAGGCATTATCTTTTTGTGTTGCAGAATCAATTACAATTTCAGGATTTATTTGGGGAGGAATTATAGATGCTCGACAACTAACAAATGACAATTTGTTAAATACCTCCTCTTGGGTTGTAAGAGGCCTATGAGATGTAACAACATAGAAATTACCCGCTGACTGAATCTTACAACCAAAAGTCAAATCAGCTCTTAATGAGTTTATATTAAAAGAACTTTCAGATGGTCTTAATCCAACTTGTATCTGGGTAGTATTGCGTACCTCTGCTATGCCTTTACATGAGGCATCCACAATACGACGCAAATAAGCAAGTTCTTGGTCTCTAGTTGCGATAAACTCATTATCACATTTTTTTTCAAATATAGAACCAAATTTTTTCAACTCCTCTTCTATATTTGATACTATTAATGATAATTCGTTAGGGTCAGACAATACTTCTAGAGAACCATGTACATAATTTGTTACCTCCTCTTCTGCAGTATAACAATATTCCTTACCAATACTTCGTATCGTTTCAATGGTTTCTTCTGGGATAACTTGATAACTATCGAAATTGATAGAACATTCACCATCTTCTATTAATACTTCTGGCTCTATTTCACACTTGCCTTGAAGCTCATCTTCTACTTTTTCTTTGAAGTTTTGAATGTAACTATCAGTGTCAAAATCAAGACGAACCAAGCCTCCTTTTTGTTTGGTAACCGTATCTATTTTTATCAGATCTCGTTTAGCTTCAAGTAAAGCGTTCAATCCTTCCAAATAAGCCTGCCACATTTCTTTATCTTCTTCAATGTGGATTTCTATAGGAGGTATTGGAAGCTTTAGACATTCATTGAGGAAGTCGCTTATTTGTGATGGATTATTTAGCCAATAAGTACCCGCTCCACTAATCAAACGGAGTTCACTTTCATTTTGGTCAACAAATTTTATATCGCATTTCTTTTTAACATATTCATTTGATTCTGGTAGAACTATATTTTTTTCAGAAAGCAGAGGATTTTATAGAGAATAGCCATCTCTAGCCAACTTTGCTGTAAAAGAATAGTTAAGATCATCAACTTTTACTGCTAATTCTTCAAATAGTTTCCCGTCCTTCGCTTTTTGGCGTCTATGAATAAAATAGCAATCGTGTATTCCCTTGATTTGTGCAATCATGTCCTCAAAATTAGCCCCATTGATTTTATTGTTAAAATCAATTGTCTTTTCGGAATAGCGAATAAACAAAGGAAATACAAAACCATCGTCTACATTAGAATAGACATTGTCATCGAAATTTCTTTCAAATTCCATATAATAATCATTTTAGATACACAATACTGATATTTCTATCAAACATATTAAGTTGTGCGCGAACTATCTCATTGTTTTCTATCATCAACACAAATCCATAATTCTCAAAAGATGCAACTTGAAGAGGCGCTCCCATTGCAAATGCTTTCTCATCATATCCAAAGCCACGAAGTTCTACTATATTATTAGCAACATTGATAATTCTCATTTTCTTTGGAGCCATCTGTACATTATTTTTCCATAGTGGATGTATACCATCAAGATTATACATTGTTAGAGTATAACCTTCATCACCTTCTATGTTTTTTTCTATCACTAATCGTCTATTACATCCAAAATTATGACCTGAAACATCTTGTCCATTTTGAAAACGAACATGATCAGAAGAATCAAAAAAAACAGACCCCTCCAATGGATAGTTATTCCCTTCTAGCAAATATTTTACAAAATCCATATGTAAATATCGTTAAAAATTTATTTGAATTTTTCTACTTTGGATGCAATATTGGCTATATACAATACACCCATGAACATCTACCATTGCATTGTATTCAACTCGGTTTATAGAAGTTGCGAAGTTCTAAGGTGTCGAATATCAAAGCGTTATAGTAAACGCCATTTTTTATATGTCTGCCAATCCCACCCAATTAGAGGCAGACGCCCCCGGCATGGAATCGGCAACGGCAAATATAATACTTATTTCTTAATAAAACAAAATTTTTGTTGATTATTTTTTTATGTTTTTAAGCATAAAAAAAGGACGCTCTATAATAAGCGTCCCAAACAATTTATTCTGTCTCTTGTTGTAACTGAAATATAAGTTTCTGTTGTTCTATTTCTTGTTTAAGTTGTTCTACCGAAGGCAAGTACGTTAAATATTTTGCTTGAAATAGTCTATCGTTATCTTGCAGAACAGAATATCTTGCCATATCTTCACTGGTTTCTGCACAAAGAATAAGCCCTATCGTCGGATTATCCCCTTCTGTACGTTTTAGCTTATCATACATCCTAACATACATATCCATTTGCCCTACATCTTGATGACTTATTTTTGCCGTTTTAAGATCAATAAGCAAAAAACATTTAAGTATATAATTATAAAACACAAGGTCAATATAATAATCTCCCATATCCGTGTGAATATGTTGTTGTCGAGCCACAAAGGCATAACCTTTACCCAATTCCATCACAAATTTCTGAATATGAGTTATGATACTCGCCTCCAATTTGCTCTCCGAAAAATCGCTATTCGATGCAAGTCCAAGAAATTCAGCAACTACTGGATTTTTTATAAACTCCAATCTGTCTTTTTGAAACTCGGATGTAAGTTGCTTCATTTCATCAACCACAGGCTGTTTGTTCTGCGATTGCAACAATCTGTAATAATACTGCGACGCTATATTTCTATCGAGCGTACGAACACTCCAACCTTCATTGATAGCTTCTTGAAGATACCATTCACGAGCTTGCTCATCTGTCACTCTCAATAGAGTGCGATAATGAGTCCAAGTAAGAAAATAAGATTTTGTACTCACTGAGTCCAAAATGTTAGGAAATGCTTTATAAAACTTAACACATTTATACAACGAACTGAAATCAAAACCTTTACCATATTCTACCGTCAAAAATTCTGATAAATTTTTCACAATCTCTTTTCCGTATTCAGCACGATTCTCCCCCTTCAATTCTTCATCTGCAATACGCTTTCCCAATAGCCAATTACGCTGTATCATAGCTACATTCACGGCTTGATATGCATGTTTTCTTGTTTGCTCTACAATCAAACGCACATCGTGAAAAATATCCGTAGTATTATTCAATTTTATAACTTCCATAGTACTCTTCTTTAATTTCTTTGCAATAATTTATCATAAATTTTCCTTTTCATAAACTACATTTTTCACGTTTTTGAGATTTTAAAACTTACCCCAAACACACAGATCACACCAAATCAACAATTTACCTTTTATCACAATATCACACCCAACAGTTCACAAATATAACACTTATTATCCACAATACAAAATAATAAAACAAAATTTTAACATAAAAAATCCACATCCTCCCCACACCTCGACACCTTCCCCTCAAGCATACTGCAAGCTACCTTCACCGAAGAAAACAGACATCTTTACACCACCCACTTACAAAGTTTGCAAAGTGAGTGCAAATAAATACCCAACTTTGCAATTGCAAAGTTGCAAAGTTCAGATAAATCTCTGATTATTAAATCGAAAGCACTTTTACCACACAATCAACACAAATCAACCTTCCCTAGATAACACAAAGAATATCAACGCATTAACCCAACATTGCAAACTTTGCGAACTTTGCAATGTTGGTGCAAGCCGAGAGCAGAATGAAAATTCATTTTCAATTATGCCGAGGCGCAGCCCAACTTCGCATATTATTGCAACCTCTTATTTTTCGCAAAGTTGACGTGTTTTTTCCTGAAAAAAATGACATTTTCCTAGATTTATTTACGCTCCAAAAATGGCACTCAACAGTACAAAACTGTTGCAAAGTTCCCCATATCCCCCCTCTACCTCAAAAATGACGTAATTTTTTTAAAATTTTTTCTTGCTTATTTTCAACAAGATACAAACGATTTTAAAAATTCTTTTTCAAAATAGCCGAGAAAACAGTCAACGCACTTTTGCGATGTTGTATATTTGCAGCGTTAAAACTCAACACAATAATTTACGAATAATTAATGAAAATTTACGTTAAACACTAATATCTAAAATCTAAAATCAATTTTTTATGGAAACTAAAACCATCTCTAATTTTGCTTTTGAGGTGAAAGATCAACTTCCTCAAATTCTTCAATCTGTCGTAAACCACTCTGCTTCGCCTGCCGAAGCAGATATGATGCTTATGGGCACAATCACTACCCTATCCGCCACACTACCTAACATCTATGGCATCTACGACCAAAACACTATCTTCCCTAATCTCTATCTCTTTGTCAATGCTAAAGCTTCGGCTGGTAAGGGTCGCCTCAAAATGTGCAAAGGTTTGATAAAACCTATCATCCAAGAGCAACAAACCACATCCAACGCTCAAACGCTTATTCTTCCTGCCAATAGTAGCGCAACGGCTATCTATCAACAACTCGCACTTAACAATGGACATGGACTCATTTTCGAAACTGAAGCTGACACTCTGAATATTGCTATGCGCAATGGTTTTGGCAATTTCTCGGATGGTCTGCGCAAAGCCTTCCACCACGAATCTATCAGCTACCTCCGCCGCAAAGAGAACGAACGCATTGATATCAACGAACCGCACCTTTCAATCGTGCTCTCTGGCACGCCTAAACAGTGCCGTAAACTAATTCCTAGTGCCGAAAATGGTCTTTTCTCGCGTTTTGCTATCTTGCATCTCGAATCAAACAATTCGTGGAACGATGTTTTCTGTAAAAATAATGAATCGAATGCCCTCGCCTACTCGCTACTTGCCAATCGCATATATGAACTTTACAAACGACTTCGTTGCGCTGAAAAACCAATTGAGTTCAAGTTTACTGACAAACAAAAAACACTTTTTAATCAACACTTTAACGGCATACAGCAATCGCTTATCGATGACGATAATTTTACAGCTTCAGTCCGTCGCATAGGGCTTATTACTTATCGCATTGCAATGATTATCAGTGCTCTTCGTCTCGAAAATTGCAACATACTACCTTCTACAATCCAATGCACTAACAAAACATTCGAGACTGCACTCACAATTTCGAAATCGCTATTGCAACATGCTATGCAGTTCTACTCATCGCTACCCGAAGGCGAAGAGGCTGCCAAACAATACACGCTAAAAGAGCAACAAAAAAGAACTCTTTTAGAAATGATGCCTTCTCAATTCTCGCGCAAGGAGCTAGTCAACATCGGTCAAACATTGAACATCAGCGTCCGCACTACCGACACCTACCTTCGCGAGTTTATTGCCTCTCAACAGGTCGAGAACATCGCATATGGTGCATTCCGCAAAACCGAACATCAAAACCTATCTGCCTAGAAATAAAAAGAGGCTGTGCCAAAATGAAATTTTTGGCTCATCCTCTTTTAGATGTGTAAGAATGCCTAAAGTGCAAGGCGTTGAAATTTAAGCAGAAAGGAGTGTACTGAAGTACATGACTGAAGCTTAATATTGAGAACAACGCAGCAATTTGGACATTATGACACATCGTCTTAGAAATATACAAAAAAAAAAGAGATGCAAAATTTTGCATCTCTTTTTTAGAGCGGAAGACGGGGCTCAAACCCGCGACCCTCAGCTTGGAAGGCTAATGCTCTATCAACTGAGCTACTTCCGCAAAATTCTTTCAGAATTTTGCGAGATTTTTGCTATGCTCGGCAATTGAAGTAACTTCATTGCTCTCGCTTATCGCGAAAATTCCGCTTATCTGAATATTGAACTTTCGTTCGTGGGCAGTGATGGATTCGAACCACCGAAGTCGAAAGACAGCTGAGTTACAGTCAGCCCCATTTGGCCACTCTGGTAACTGCCCATTACCACAATCGAGTCATCCCCGAATTGCGAGTGCAAAGTTACGAAATTTATTTGATATTACCAAATATTTTCACCATTTTTAACGCAGTAACTGCACCTTCGACACCTTTATTGCCTAAACAGCCTCCTGCACGATCGGTTGCTTGCTGCATTGTAAGCGTAGTTAACACACTGAATATCACCGGACAATCTGCTTCTAGATTAACTTGTGTGATACCTTGAGTTACACCTTGACAAACGTAATCAAAATGTGGTGTATCGCCTTGAATTACGCATCCTATGACGATAATTGAGGCATATTTTCCAGTTTTTTGGAGTTTTGAAGCAGCAAAAGTGAGCTCAAAAGTTCCAGGAACGTGGAAAATTTCGACATTTTCTTCGAGAATTCCGTTAGAAATGAATGTTTCTACTGCGCCATCGCAAAGGGCGTGAGTTACGTTGTCGTTCCAATCGGCAACAACGATTGCAAATTTTTTACCTGCTAATTCTTCGGCTGTTGGCAAAGTGTTAGCATCGTATTCTGAAAGGTTATGATATTTTGTAGCCATAAGAGAATTGAGAATTGAAAATTGAGAGTTGAGAATTGAAAATTGAGAATTGAGAGTTGAGAATTATTCGCTTCGCTCTTGATTTTTGCTTTGATTGGCAACTAAAGTAAACGTTGTTGCTCTCGCTGATTGCAAAAATTGAGAACTTCGTTATTAAATTAATATTTATTAAAAAGGGACGACTATATTGTAGTCATCCCTTCTATATCATCAATAAAAACTTATTTCGAAATTATTTGTTTGCTTGGCAACGTTCGATGCGTTTGTCCATCTCCATTGCGAGTTGAGAATCGAAATAAACATCTTTGATTGTTTGGTAGCATTTTTCTGCTTTTGCCCATTCGCCAAGTTCTTCGTAAGCGATACCTGCTTTGTTGAGAGCACGTGGAGCTGTAAGGTCGTTTTCGATAGCACCTGCTTGCTCGAAATATTTAACTGCAGATTTAACATCTCCATTAGCAACATAGCTATCACCAATAAGAGTAAGAGCTGCTGGTTCCATATTGACAGAAGCGGCATTGAATTTTTTCAAATAAGAGATAGCTTCGTCGTAGTTGCCGAGTTTGTATTCGCAAACACCTGCATAGAAAGCAGCAAGAGCTGATGATTCGGTAATACCATAATTATCGATGATTTCGATAAAACCTTCGTTCATACCATCGCCATTGAGGGCAAGAGCGAAAGAGTCGCGTTCGAAATAACGAACTGCTGCAGCCATTTTGTCGGCAGCTTCTACGTTTTTAGGAGCTACGTAGCCATTGAAAAACCATACTACTGCAATAGCAATAACTACAATTACAGCCAAACCTGTCAATAATTGTTTGCGGTTGTTTTCGATAAATTGTTCTGTTTTAGAGAGTGCTTGTTCTACATTTTGCAACTCATCTGGTTCTTGTTGAATGTTTTTGTTTGACATAATTATTTCGTTTTTTATTATTTATTACACATCTAAACTCGTAATTATCAACACATTCATAAATTATGAATTATAAATTATGAATTATGAATTTAATAAAGTGCAAAGTTACAAAAAAAAGTTGATATCTAAACACCTATTTATTTATTTTTTTTACAAGATTTGTTGTTTTGGTTGTTCACTTAGTTAAAATGCTGCTTTTTCAAAAGGTGAAGATTGCTTTATAATATATTTATAGTATGTTTATAGTATATTTATCCTATATTTATAGTATATTTATCCTATGTTATAGATATGGTGAGTATTGGCAGATTAGAGTTTTTTAATAAATATTTTGTAGTTTGAAAATTTATGTGTATTTTTGTAAGTTAAAAAATTTGGTTGTATGATTGAAATTGAACGTAAATATTTAGTTGTAAACGAGCAATATAAAGCTGGAGTGCCAACTCGCATTTTGCAGGGTTATATCTGCAGCGAGGAGAATCGCGTGGTGCGCATACGCGTAAAAGGTGAAAAAGCTTATATCACAATAAAGAATGCTACTATTGGTTTTGCCCGAAATGAATATGAATACGAAATTCCGGTTGCTGATGCAGAGGCAATGTTGCACAACACTTGTCAGCAACCGATTATAGACAAGACGCGCTATGTGCTAGAGCACAAAGGATTCACGTGGGA
Source organism: Candidatus Aphodosoma sp. (assembly GCA_045631465.1). Classification (GTDB taxonomy): domain Bacteria; phylum Bacteroidota; class Bacteroidia; order Bacteroidales; family Paludibacteraceae; genus Aphodosoma. Next base: position 10,832 of record JAZQUV010000008.1, read on the forward strand.
GGTGGATGAGTTTCATGGTGATAATGAGGGTCTTGTGGTGGCTGAAATTGAACTAGAGAGTAAAGATGAGGAGTTTGAATTGCCTGATTTTGTTGGAGATGAGGTAACTGGCGATGCTAAATATTATAATGCATGCCTATTCAAAAAACCGTATAAAGCATGGTAATTTGCAAATTATTATATACATATATGAAAAAGAGATTATTTTTATTTATTGTTTCAGTCGTATTATTTACGGCTTGTGCGCCTAAAGCGAACATCGAGGGTTCGATTGCTGATGCAAAAGACAAAACTATCTATTTTGAACATACTGGATTGACGACTACGACGTTGTTGGATTCGGTTAAGTTGGATGAAAATGGTATTTTTAGCTTCAAATTGGAGGCTCCACGATATCCGGATTTTTATCGTATTCGTCTTGGTAATCAATTTGTTGTATTCACAATGGACTCGGCAACTACGAGTGTTGAAATCATTGCTTCGGCAAATGCGCTAAATGATGCAACTATCAAAGGATCAGATGCTTCGCTTGATATTCAACGCTTGCGCAATTCGAATTTCGAACTTCAACGCGCTGCATACGACAATGACATTGACAAAGTGGGTCAAATGCTTGAATCTCACAAACGTTTGGCTCAAGAGATTGTACTTGCTAATCCTCGCTCGGCAGCGGCATATTATGCTATCAATCAAACAATTGCGGGCAACTACTATATGTCGCCTTATCAAAAGGAGGATTTACCTTTTTGGAATGCTGTGGCAACTGCATGGGATTTGCATTACACTGAATACGAACGCGCTAAAGAGTTGAAACAAACTGTGTTGTTGGCAATTGGTCAACAAAAAATGGCTCAGATATCGGCAGAAAATATTATTGAGAATATCTCGGAAGAGGGTTTTATAGATATTGTTTTGCCTAATCGCATTGGTGAAACAACAAGGCTTTCGTCGCTCATGGGTAATGTGATACTCATCGACTTCTCGGCATATGCAATGGAGCAGGCTTCGGCCCACACTCTATTTTTGAGAGAATTGTATGCCACATACCACGAACTTGGATTGGAAATCTATCAAATATCGTTTGATGCTGATAAATTGCTTTGGCTCGAACAAACACGCAATATTCCTTGGGTATGCGTGAGAGATGAGGCTTCGGTTCAATCTAAATATTTGATTACTTACAACATAAGCGAATTGCCAACGTTTTTCCTTATGGACAAAGAGGGCAATATTCTTGGCCGATACAACCACGAGAATGTGGAAAATGCCATCTATAACCTTACAAAGTAAATATGTCGCTTGATTCTGCATTTATCTCAATCTTAAATTCGCAACTCTCAACTCCATTCGACGCGATTGGAGTTGCTGCTATTGGGTCAATTGAGGACGAAATGAGACATTTGGAGCTGTGGCTCGAAAAAGGTTATGCGGGAGATATGAGATATATGCACAATAATTTGCACCTACGCGCCAATCCCAAAGAACTATTGCCTGAGGCTAAATCGATGATAATGGTGTTGATGAACTACTACCCTTGTAGGTGGCAACCTGCTGATAAACCACAGATTGCAGCATATGCCTATGGAAATGATTATCATCACATTGTCAAATCGAAACTCTCACTATTGGCTGAGGAAATAAACAAGGTTGCACCACATAGTTATGCGGTATTTTGCGATTCGGCACCTGTGCTGGAACGATATTGGGCGATGCGTGCAGGACTGGGATGGATTGGACGCAATGGAATGCTCGTAAATCCTAGGTTGGGAACATTTACTTTTATCGGCACATTGATTACTTCGCTTGATTTAGAGCCAAATAAAGAGATGGAAAATAGATGCGGAACATGCCGTAGATGTGTTGATGCATGCCCGACCAATGCTATACTCAACAAAACTATAGATGCTCGTCGTTGCCTCTCGTATCAAACAATTGAAAAACGGGGAGATATTGATAATGAATTGATTGAGGTGGCCAAGAATACTTTGTATGGGTGCGATCGTTGCCAATTGGCTTGTCCTTGGAATAGGTTTGCCCATCCACATAATCATCTAGAACTTGAGCCTATTGAAGAAATTTTTGAATTAGATTGGGCTTCAATGTCGCGCTCGGAATTCAATCGCAAACTGAAGTTCAGCCCTATGCAACGTGCTGGATTGAAAAAAATTAAAGCTAGATACGAACAAATAATTCATAAGTCATAATTCATAATTCATAATTCATAATTCATAATTCATAATTCATAATTCATAATTCATAATTCATAATTCATAATTAATTTATCAACAAAAACTCTCCACCTAATCTTTTATCGTGTACTTAATTATACTAATCATATATATTATCTTCTTGCTCGGAGTTGGTTATCTGACTTCGCGCAAAGATGCATCCAACGAGGCTTTCTTCAGTGCTGAGCATCGTTCGCCTTGGTATCTTGTGGCTTTCGGCATGATTGGGGCATCGATTAGCGGTATCAGCGTTGTATCAGTGCCCGGAATGGTGACTACATCGGGGTGGACCTACCTTCAAACTTGTTTAGGCTTTTTCTTTGGCTATATTATTGTGGCATACGTGCTTTTGCCACTATATTACAAACTACGCCTCACCTCTATCTACGAATATCTCAACTCGCGATTTGGTTCTTCGTCTTACCATACGGGCTCGATTTTCTTTGTTATAGCCAAACTTGTGACCTCTGCAACAAAACTTTATATCGCAGTTTTGATATTGCAACACTTTATTTTCAACCAATGGGGCATTCCGTTTTGGGTCACAACGATGATATGCGTTACGATTATATGGTTATATACGCATCGTGCTGGTATTAAGACAATTGTATGGACCGACACGTTACAAACTTTGTTCTTTATAATTGCTATTTCGGTGATGTGTTACGAGGCATATCAATTGCTCAACGAACAACATTCGGCATTTAAGTTGCTCCTATTCAGCAATACGACCAACACATTCGTTTTTGACGATTGGAGTAGCAAACAAAACTTTTGGAAACAATTCATTAGCGGCATATTTATCGTCATTGTTATGACGGGTCTCGACCAAGATATGATGCAAAAAAATCTCACTTGCAGCACATTAAAAGAGAGTCAAAAAAATATGCTTAGCTATGGAGTGGCTTTTCTACCTATCAATTTTATATTGTTATTATTAGGGTCGTTATGCGTAATCTACGCCCAAACCCAAGGCATACATTTGCCTTCTGAACCCGACAAAATTATGCCTATGATGGCATCTACAATTATGTCGCCTATCGCTGGTATCTGCTTTATGCTTGGCATAATATCTGCCTCATTTTCGAGTGCCGACTCTGCCCTTACGGCAATTACTACGACTCTTTCGATCGATATATTTCGTCTTAAAGAAAACAATTTGCTGAGAAAGAGAGTGCATTTTGCTGTATGTCTGGTATTTGCTATTATTGTTGTATCTTTTGGATTCACACAAAATCGTTCGATTATCGACACCATATATACAATTGTAGGTTATGCCTATGGTCCGCTATTGGGAATATTTGCTTTCGGATTATTCACTCGCTATCAAGTGCGCGATAGATTGGTGCCACTCGTGGCTATTGTATCACCACTTTTGTGCTATATAATAAGTACTACCACATCATATTATTGGGAATATCACTGGGGGTATGAGTTATTATTACTTAATGGGTTACTCGTTTTTGTTAGTTTATTCTTTATAAGAAAATAATCATTATATACTACTATGCATATCAATTCATCAGAGTTCGTAATATCGAACACCGACTACAAACGCTGTCCTGAAGGACGACTACACGAATTTGCATTCATCGGACGCAGTAATGTTGGCAAATCATCGCTCATCAATATGCTTTTGCAACACCCTGATTTGGCAAAGACATCATCAAAACCAGGTAAGACACTGTTGATTAACCACTTCATCGTCAACAAAGAGTGGTATATTGTTGACCTCCCTGGTTATGGTTATGCCCGTGCATCAAAAGAGCAACGTCGCAAACTTCGTGGCATTATTGAGGGTTATATTCTTTTTCGTCCACAACTCACAAATCTTTTTGTGTTAATAGATTGCCGCCACGAACCTCAACAAATAGATGTTGAATTTATGCGTTGGTTAGGTGAATCGGGTATTCCTTTTTCAATCGTGTTTACCAAAGCCGACAAACTCAGCCAATCTCGTCTTGCATCAAACATCGAAAATTACAAAAACGAACTTCTAAAAGAGTGGGAATCATTGCCTCCAATGTTCGTCACTTCGTCAGAAAAAACACAAGGCCGCGACGAACTACTCAATTATATTGAAGAAATCATAAAGCAAGTAGATGAAGAAGAAAAAACATTATAACAAAAAAGGTTGACCTCTAAATTCTAAGAAGTCAACCTTTTTTTTATCATTCAACAATCACTATTAATTCTTATATCGCTCTATCAAAGCCTCAAACTCAGGTAAATCTCTAATATTATCGAAATCCTCATCTATATATATATGATTGAAATTTCGGAAACCATTATCCAGCGAACGTTCTAAATATCGCAAAGCCATCTCTTTTTGACCCATCAACGAATACAAACAAGCTGCATTATAATCATCTATTCTCTTTTCGGCATATCCTTCAACCAAAGTTTCCAATGCCTTTGCGCTATCGCCTAAATAGAAATAGGCATAAGCCGTTTCACCACCACGACCACTATTCAATTCAACAACTTTATAAAAATCTGCCGCCGCAGCAACATTTTTGTTTTGTTGTTTCAACAAAACACCTCGACTCAAGAAATAATAACTCACCGTAGAATCCAACGTGAGCGCCATTGTATAATCATCAATTGCATCATCAATTTGACCCATATATCTATAAATTTTACCGCGCAATTGATAAAAACTTGCCTCCTCTGGATCTAAAGCAATTGCTTGATTAATAGATTCGAGTGATTTATCCAACTTACCCTGTCCATAATATGCCATATGATAAAGATAATGAAGACTTGAAAGACCTGAAACTAACGAATCCATCTCTGCCCATGTATCCAAATCGCACAACGCCTTGTCATATTCGCCAAGATCTACATGCGAAAGAGCCAATATTGAATATGGATATAAATAAGTAGGTTCCAACTGTTTTACCTCTTCGGCATACTTAATTGCATTGCGACAATCATCAAGTTCCCAATAATAAATGCGTGACAAAAAATCTTTAATAAAAACCTCCTTACTAGGATGCTCAATCAAAGCTATTTTCAGTCTACTAACAAGCAATTCGGGATGTTTGTTCTTAGCCTCTTCCAACATTTCACCCACCCAATCAATTTGAGAAATCATATACGAATCGACAGCAGGCTCTATCGCACTAGGCAAATCGCCTTTAAGCACATAGGCACGAGCCATCTGAGCCAAAGCCCAATCCATTCTATCGTCAGCAAAACCAACAGCCTTGCGCGCCATCTCTATCGCTTCGTCGTATTGTTCAAGATTAATGCAAGCTACAGCAATACCCACACAGTTAGCCGATGTAGGCTGTATTCTATACGTTTCCTCAAACATAGCTTTAGCCACATCATATTTTCCCATAAAAATATAATTCTGACCCTTCTCTTGCAAAAACTCGATATCTTTGTTCAACGCAAAAGCCTTATCTAACATCTTATTCGACTCGTCAAAATTTTCCACACTCTGCAACACCTTTGCCTTATAGAAATAAGCCACCGATTTATAATACAAATCCTTTTTAGGTAAATACTTTATAGCTCGATTCCAAATTTGCAAAAGAACATTTGCATCATACACCAATCTGGCCTCCATTTCAGTCAAATTCAACTCCTCTGCCGACGAATCCAAAATTATTAAACCCATCAAAAAATAGGCATACCCATTCCTCTTATTCTCTTCCAACTCTTGCTTCACCAAATCAAAAGCCGCCCTTGCCTCATTAGCCTCATACAATCGAGTCACTTCTGCCAATCTACCCTCCTCTACCTGAGGACGACTCATCTCTTGTGATTTTACCGGCAACATCAATACAAGAGCAATTAACAATAAAAATAACTTTTTCATACGCATTCAATTTTTTCTTATTATTTTTCTCATAACGCCCAATCGGCAATATTATCCTCTCCTTCTATTTTGGTTTCAATGTCGTCTGGCAAGCCATAAAACAAATCTACACCTGCCAATGCCTCAATCTCATCAATAGTTCTGATGTAAGATAATATTGGTTTTGAGCCTGCTTCGTTTTTACACACAAATCCTATCGAAGTCCACGAATCTCCCTTCTTGCGCAATATAGCTTTATAGAACGCATCAGGTATGGCAATCTTCTGATAATTGCCCATATATTCTGGAGCATCGCCCACTATCGGACCACACACAATATAGACCGAACCATATCGTTGTGCATAATCTCTCACCAACTCTTCTATATCGTTCCAATCCCCACGATTAAGGTTAGCATTTTGAGGACAAATATTTGTAGTATAAAACGATTCTCGCATCGCTTGTTTGCTCCATTTCATATCTGCCGCAGGCGCCATATGTCCTCTATCATATTTTCCTGGATTTTTTGTATAATCACCATGCACCACAACATTGCCTTTTACTTTAGGGTCTGGCGAAAAACCATCACATCGTTCCACCTCGCCCAAAGTCTCCTCTTTTGTCAACTCGTAGGCCACCCAATTAGGCAATTTCCAATTATCATTATAACTCACAGTATACGCCAAATGACTAATAACTTGAGACTTCCTGCCATCTATTACCTTCGCAAGTTTTGTCTCTTCAACAATTATATTTTCTATTGAATTAGTTTGATATTGAGATATAGGTTCCGACCTAGTCCATGCAAAAAAAACAATGCCACATAAAAATACGACAAATAAAAACAATTTCGACTTCATAACATAAAAACATTTATTGACTACAAAGTTACGATTTTTATTTCATCTAACAAAAATATATCGTAAAAAAAAGTTGACCAAGTTGTATTGGTCACCTTTTCTTAATTTCATTTAATCTCCAAAATCAATTTACACTCCTAAATGCCTCTCAACTCCTAAAAACTGTTGCAAAGTTCCCCATATTCCCCCTCTACCTCAAAAATGACGTAATTTTTTTTATTTTTTTTCTTGCTTATTTTCAACAAAACACAAACGATTTTAAAATTTCTTTTTCAAAATAGCCGAGAAAACCGCCAACGCGCTTTCGAGATGTTGTATATTTGCATATGGTGCATTCCGCAAAACCGAACCTCAAAATCTATCTGCCTAAAAATAAAAAAAACTCCGCTCTCTAATCAAAGAGGCGGAGTCTATACGAGAAGTATAATTCGATAAGATTACACTGTTTGTTCGATGTTCCAAACAAAAGCGCGAACGCCGATTTCGCGGTTACGGAGGTCGAGTTTGCGAACTGCAGAGAGCAATGATGCTACATGCTCATCAGGCACTACGGTGATTACCGCTGAGTTCATTTCAGGCCATGTGTGAGTTCCACGACGTGGCTCGCCTGTATTAGATCCACGACCTTGCACTTGTTCGAAAAATGTAAAGCCACGGATGCCCAATTCATCGAGCATATACTCTACACGCTCGGTATTAGCTTGGTTGAATATGATTAATACTGATTTCATTTTAATGAGGAATGAGGAGTGAGGAATGAAAAATGAGGAATTAAATTACATCCTCTTCTGCCCATTAGGCACCTCCCCTAATATAGAGGAGGATTTTTATTCTATCACTCTGTTATTACTATATTAATTTGCAGGAATAGTTTCTACACCATCTTCTGGTACATCGTTTTCGTCGATTTGCATGAAGATGAAGTTTTTGCGGTTTTCAGCCTCTTTGTTGCGATCGCCGTGACGGCTAGTGATTGCATAAAGGATTGGCACAATAACCAAAGTTACGATTGTTGACACCAAAAGACCACCGATAACGACGATACCAAGTGGTTGCCACATCTCTGAACCTTCTGACTGACTCAACGCCATTGGCACCATACCAAGAATTGTGGTAAATGCAGTCATCAACACTGGACGAAGACGAGATTGACCTGAAAGGGCGATTGCTTCGTTAAGCTCATAGCCACGCTCGCGCATGAGGTTGATATAGTCGACAAGCACGATACCATTCTTCACTACGATACCAATCAACAATATGACTCCAAGAGCACCAATCATATCAAGAGAAACACCTGTAATAAACAATGCCCAAATAACACCAGGGATAGCCATTACTGCTGCTGACATAATGATAAGTGGTTTCATAAAGTCTTCGAACTGAGATGCCATCACGATGTATACAAGCAACACAATAAGAGCAAGCAACATACCCATATCGGCAAATGTTTCTTGTTGGTCTTCGTAAGTACCACCCACATTGACGTTAACACCTACAGGAATATCTGTTTGGTCGATAACAGCTTGGATAGATGCTGCCAATTCGCCAAGTGAAACACCCTCTGGAGTAACAGATACGGTTACAATACGTTGACGTGATTTACGTTTAATTTCAGGTGGACACCAATACTCTTCGACCTCTGCCAATTCGCGAAGTTTCACGCGTTGACCCATAGCATCTACGAGAGTGAAGTCTTCAATATCGGTCATACTATCGCGATGTTTTTCTGCAAGACGCACGATGATGTCGTATTCTTCACCATCTTCTTTCAAATAGCCAGCAGTGAAACCATTCACACGGTTACGAACATACATAGATACAGCCGATGTGCTGAGTCCATGACGTGCAAGTTTTTCTTTGTCAAAGATGATTTGAAGCTCGGCACGGTCTTCTTCACGGTCGATATCGATGTCGCGAGCGCCAGGGATTTCTTTGAATTTATTTTTGAACTCTTCTGCCAAAAGGTTGGTTTTGTTAAAGTCGTAACCATAGATTTCTACAGCGACATTGTTGCCACCGCCACCACCGCCACCGCTTGAAGTTGATACGGTGTAGTTAATTACCTCTGGTGTTTCGTTCAAAATACCACGGATAGATTCGGCAATTTGCCAAATAGTACGTTCACGCTCCCATTTTTTAGGGCAACGCACAGTCATTGTAATCTTATTGTTTGTAGAAGAAGAGAACAATGCACCGATACCACCATCATCGTCAGAACCTACAGATGAAGATATCAAAAGGATTTCAGGTGCTACTTCACGCATTTGAGCTTCGAGTTGACGAGCCATTTTCATTGACTCTTCTACACGAGTACCACGTTGGAGTTCGATAGTAAGACTCATACGGCCATTATCTTGTTGAGCCATAAAGTCGGTACCGATTTTACCAGTCAAGGCAGGTATCAACGATACTCCAAAGAATGCTACAATTGCAAGGATAGTAACAGTTTTGTGAGACAAACACCAACGGAGCATTTTTGCATACACAACATCGACTTTGTCCAATGCTGATACTACATATTTTTGATACCAACCTTTGTGTTGTTCTTCTTTAATAAGGTGACCTTTTTCGTCGACTTTAACTTTACGCGCTTTCAAGAGTTTAGAGCAAAACATTGGTGTGAGCGAGATAGCCACGATAGTAGATACCGAACAAACGATTGTTACAATCCAACCCAACTCTTTGAACAAGATACCAGCTTGACCACCAACCATTGTCAATGGCACAAATACCGCCACGATAACGAGTGTTGTTGCGATAACCGACACCCACACCTCATTGGTTGCATAGATAGAAGCCTCACGAGGGTTAGAACCACGCTCGATGTGTTTAGTGATGTTTTCCAATACCACAATGGCGTCGTCCACTACCATACCAATTGCCACGTTAAGCGAACAGAGCGAAATGATGTTTAACGAACTATCAATCAACAACAAATAGATGAATGCTACGAGCAACGAGATAGGAATTGTAACAGAAATAATCAACGCAGCACGCCATTTGCCGAGGAAGAACAATACCACCAATACAACGAACAACAACGCATAACCTACAGATTCAATCAAACCATCGATTGCATTTTCAATCTCGGTAGATGAGTCGTAGATATTTTGGATTTGGATATCAGGAGGCAAAGTTTTTTGAATACGAGCCAACTCTTCGCGCACATCTTCGGCAATTTGCACTGTGTTGGCACCCGATTGTTTCATTACGATAAGACGCACACCATCACGACCATTGATTTTCTCATCGAGAGTAACGTCCTTGATTGTATCGCGCACTTCAGCCAAATCGCGCACATAGACTTGTTTGCCTGCAGGAGTTGTGGTTACTACAATACCATTCATTTCGCTACTTTCGACATACTCACTTTGTACGCGAAGTTGATATTGTTCTTTACCCATTTTCACCGAACCAGACGCCAAGTTTAGGTTGTTAGCACTAACGGCATTACCTACTTGCTCAACAGAGAGCCCATAAGCATCGAGTTTTTGTGGATCAAGGTCGATATAAACATAACGTTTTGGAGCTCCTCCCAAAGACAAGTTACCGATACCATCAATACGGTTCAATACGTTGATAACTTGGTCGTCGAGGATTTTTTCCAAACCAGGATAGCTTTCGTCTGCCGTAATAGCATATTGCATAATAGGCATTGACGAAGTATTAAATTTGAAAATCAACGGACGGCTTACTCCATCAGGCAAGTTGTCGTACACCATATCGATAGAAGAACGAATGTCGTTCACCGCTTCGTCAAGGTCGTAACCCCATTCGAATTCGAGAGTAACAAGCGAAAGGTTGTCTTTACTTGTTGACATAATCTCTTTCAAACCTTCAACTGAGTTAAGGCTATTTTCGAGCAACTTACTCACGTTGGTTTCAATCTCCGAACTGTTAGCACCTGGATACGCAGTCATAACAGACACGTAAGGAGGCTCCATTTCAGGAAATTGGTCGATAGGCAATCTCATATATGAGAATACACCTAATATCATCACAGCCACAAAGACCAACGCTGTGGTAATAGGACTGTTAATCGCCGATTTATATATACTCATAATATTTAATTTGAAAATTGAAAGTTGAAAGTTGAAATTGGAAAGTTGGCATAACTTTTACATTTCAAATTTCACATTTCAAATTGTTTTTTTTATTTTACAATTTCGAGTTTAACACCATCAACCAAACGAGCTTGACCGATAACTACGAGTTCGTCGCCTTCTTTGATTTCGTCTGAGATGATTTCTACTTGGTCGTCAAAACGTTGACCGAGTTTCACAGGCACATATTTAGCATTGCCTCCGCGGTTGATATATACATAGCGATTGTCGGCACCTTGAAGTTTCAATACTGCTTGGTAAGGCACAACGATAACCTCTTCTTCGCCAAGGAACAATGTTGCATTAACATACATACCTGGACGGAGCATATCTTTGCCGTTAGGGATTTTCACTTTGATAGTGAATGTGTGAGAAGCAGGGTCGATAGTTGGGAATACACGTTCAACTGTAGCTTCGAACACTTGTTCTGCGCCATAGATTTCAGAACGGATATCGAGTTTCATACCTGCTTTCACTTGTAGAAAATAGCGTTCTGGTACAGCGATTTCGGCTTTCAAAGTAGAGATTTGAGTAAGAACCAAGATTGGTTGACCACCATAAAGTTCACCATCTTCGTAGTTTTTAGCAGCGATAACACCATCGAAAGGAGCTTTTACGTATGTATTTTTCTCCAAGAATTCGATATTTTCGGCAGTTTGGTCGTAAGAAAGTTTCAATTGATCGTAGGCTTGTTGTGTTGCGCTACCTGTTTTCAAAAGAGCTTCAACGCGAGCCAATTCAACGCCAAGGTTAGCATAAGTGAGTTTTGCTGTTTTGTATTGCAATTCGTCCATACGCACAAGGTTTGCTCCAGCAGCAACTCTTGAACCCTCTTCTACATAGATGTGTTCGATTTTACCTGTTACAGAAGGTGCAACATTCTGAGTTTCGTAACCTTGAAGTGTTGCACTAAGCACTACTTCACGAGTGATAGTTGTTGTGGTCATTTGTTGTGTCTTCACTTTCTCAATACGAGTTTCTGACACAGCAGCATCTTCAGCCTTCTCTTTCGAACCGCAAGATGCAAATGTTGTCAATACTGCCAAGGCAATAGCAGCAATAGAATAGAATTTTTTCATTGTATTTATTTTTTTACTTATTATTTACTATGAATTAACACCTTATTTATTTAGCAATTTTTTAAGTTCGATTTGTGCATTTACGAGATTAAGTATTGCTTGTACATAATCGCTTTGAGCTGTAAGCATTGTCATGCTTGCATTAGTCAATTCAAGTGCCGATGCATGACCATACTCAAATTTGTTAGATGTGCTTTCAAATACACGTTGCGATACATCGATATTGAGTTTTTGAGTATCGAAATCTTCGTATGCAGTAGAAAGATTATAACGCAATTGTTTATGTTGTACCATCAAACCATCACGAGCATCAGCTAATGAGTTTTCGGCAGCTTGACGAGCCAATTTCTTTTCTGTAATACCAGCAGCTCGTTTACCACTCGACCACAATGGAATAGAGAGTTGCAAACCTACAACACCCATCGACTGTTCCATAGCAGCCTCACCCGAAAAGTATTTGTTAGGTGCAGTATATTGATAGAACGCGCTGAGTGTTGGCACATACGCCATACCAGCCATAATGACGTTTTGTTTAGCCATTTTGACGTTTTGTTCAGCCAATTGGTATCCATAGTTATTCGACAAGTTAAAGTCTGAAGACAAAAGATTCAATGCCTCTTCCACATTCAACACATTGTCAAGCTCGTCGGTCAACACCAATTTTACATCTGCTCCTGCAGCCATTTGCAATGCCAATGCATTGTAAATCATCTCAAGCGAACGTTTTGTAGAGTTGATTGCACTACGCATGCTAGCCACTTGCACTTTGATTTGATCTGCAGTAGTTTGTTCAGCCACACCTGCTTTTACTGAATTTTCTGTTATTTCATAAAGTTTTTCCAAATCAACCATCGATTTATCCAAAAGTCCGACAGTTTTTTCCATTGCAAGAGCAGTAATATAATAGGTCTCAATGTTAGAAACCACATCAAGTTCGCTATTGCGTTTATTGATATCTTGCATTTCGATGGCTGTATTGTTAATAAGGGCACCCATAATCAACTGACCATTAACTGCAATAGAAGCACTTACATTCAACGAACCTGCCAAGTTCTCAATATTTTTCTCCATTGGTGGCATGCCTTCTTGCAATGCAAATTTCATTTTACCATCGGTGTAGTTTAAACCGAGCGACATATCTGCCTGTGGCAACATAGATGCAATAGTTTGCCAACGTGTAGCATAAGCTTGACGCACACTAAGATCTGCATTTTGCAAAGTACGATTGTGCTCCAATGCATAATCACGAGCTTCTGCCAATGATAGTCGCATCTCTTTTTGCGAATCATTAGTTTGAGCCACTAATGCGAGGCTCATCATCACCCCGCTCAATAAACTTAAAATTCTTCTTTTCATTTAATATATATTTAATTATTTATTTTATTACTCAGTTTTTCTTTTGCAAATAATAGGCCATACCCGCTTCACTACATATCATTCTCACCAACATATCGAGTACATAATCTACACGTTGCGCCACACTCATCATCGTCAAATTCCTAAACACACTCTCTATCATATGTGAAAACAATAATGATGTAGCCTCTACATCCAAATCGCTCCGATACATACCTTGATCTATCCCTTTTTGCAACATCTGCATTGTATGTTTTTTATCCAAATCACGCATCATGCCTTGACGCTCATGCCACAACTCTGGATAAAATTTCTCCAAATCAAACCCAAAGGCTAGATGTTTATCCATTGAATGACTACGTAATCGCTTAAAATTAGCCATTAGCATATCCAACACATTCCCATCTTGATCTATCACTGCTTGATAATCCTTCTCTTTCTTCTGCTGCATAGCGTCAAGCAATTCAACAATCAACTCTTCCTTTTGCTTAAACACCGTGTAAAATGTTTTTTTCGAAATATGCAATTCTGCGCAAATATCATCGATACTTACGCTACGAATGCCGAACTTAAAAAATAATTCACCGGCAGTTTTCAATATTTTTGTCCTTAAATCTGTACACATATTCTTTTGAGCATACAAAATTACAACAATATTTTCAACTACATATCACAAAATATGTTATTTTATTTTAAAAATTAAATCTTTTTGCTAACTGCATGTATTTTAATAAAATACAAAAAACTTAAACCACCACAATAGTTTCCAAACAACCTTTTTTAACACCTAAACTTGTGCTTACCATACACTATAACTTAGTTTTTTGCCAAATGTTAAAAATATGTTGTACAACATAAAACAAAAAAAATCTATTTTTTTACATTTTTTTGACAAAAAACTTGCATAACCCACAATAAAAATGTAACTTTGCAAACCATAAATCTAGTGATTTTTTTCATAATCACTATTCACTAATCACTATTCACTAATCACAAATATGAACCCACTTCCATTTCAAGTATTTTCGTGCTCTGCCAGCCGCTATTTCGCGGAAAAAATTTGCGCTTCTCTTGGTTGCGAATTAGGCAAAAGCACTTACACCCGTTTCTCTGACGGCGAATTTGGTATCTCTTACGACGAAACTATCCGTGGCCGTTATGTATTCATTGTTCAATCTACTTTCCCATCGGCTGACAATTTGATGGAACTTCTCCTTATGATCGACGCTGCTAAACGCGCTTCTGCAGGCAAAATCATCGCTGTTATGCCTTATTTCGGATGGGCTCGCCAAGACCGCAAAGACAAACCTCGCGTTGCTATCGGTGCTAAACTTGTTGCTGACATGCTCCATGTTGCTGGTGTCGACCGCATTGTTACAATGGACCTCCACGCTGACCAAATCCAAGGCTTCTTCGACATTCCTGTAGACCACCTCTACGCTTCTACAGTATATGTTCCTTTCATCAAAAGCCTCAACATCGACAATCTCGTAATCGCATCTCCAGATATAGGTGGTTCTAAACGCGCTCACACCTACGCTAAACACCTCGATGTACCTCTTGTACTTTGCCACAAAACTCGCGAAAAAGCTAACGTAGTAAGCAACATGAGCATCATCGGTGATGTTAAAGACAAAAACATCCTCATCGTTGACGATATGGCTGATACTGCTGGTACTCTTTGCAAAGCTGCCGACCTTATGATGGACAACGGCGCTCGCTCTGTTCGCGCTATGGTTACTCACCCTGTCATGTCGGGCAAAGCTATCGAAAATGTAATGAATTCTAAAATGACTGAGCTCATCTTCACCGACTCAATTCCTTTCGATCAAACTAAATGCCCTAAAGTGCGCGTAATCTCTGTTGCCGATATGTTTGCCGAAACTATTATGCAAGTTTACAACCACGAATCTATCTCTGCTAAATATCTTCTATAATAATATAGGGCTGTGTTGATCTTCTCTTCACAGCCCTTATTTTTCTAATAAGTATGGATCTAAAAACTCTAGGACGCAATATCCGACTCACTCGCCAATCTCAAGGACTAACTCAAGAAAACGTTGCAGCCGATCTCGGTTGCTCTCTCAACACATACACAAAAGTCGAACGTGGCGAAACAAACGTCCCTTTCACTCGCTTGATTCAAATCGCAAAATATCTTAACGTCAACGTAGCCGAACTCGTCCGCGAAACCGGCGAACCAGACATCCGAAACATCGCGGCCGAAATTCTTGATATTAAACGCGACATACAAGCTATCAAAAATCTTTTAGAGCGCTAATCCCTTAAATGAAAAAATACGGATTACCCCTCTATGCGATTGGTTATGTCATCATAATCCTCGCCGTAATTGGATTCATATTCAATCCAATCAGTCCTTTATTTGCATACATTCCATACATATTTTCTGTCGGAGCTTCCCTATCTATTATAGGTCGAATACTCACACTTCCCCCATCCGACGACTTCCGCATACGTCGACTCAACAATATGCTCGCCCTTAGCGCGATTCTAATCATCGGCGCAGCGTACCTCATGTTCAAAGGCGAAAACTACTGCATCCTGCTACTTTTCATATCCGCCTTCATCGACATCTACACATCCTTTAGATATCCAACCGACAAAAAATAAATCCTCACACTCCTGAGGATTTATTTTTTTTTATCAATATCCAACATCAATTTCTCCCAACACAAATCAACAAAAGAAAAGCGACCAACTCAACTCTGAGTTAGTCGCCATATTCGAGGTTCCTAGCAGATTCGAACTGCTGTAGACGGTTTTGCAGACCGGTGCCTAACCACTCGGCCAAGGAACCTTGCTTTTGCGAGTGCAAAGTTACAACTTTTTATCGAAACTACCAAATATTTTCGCAATTATTTTTTCTCAACACGTCTACATCTACCCATATCACTAATTAACAGCTTCTTATAAGCCTCTTCTGCCTCATAAAGTTTATAAATTTTCTCTGCCGACATTATTTTTTCCAGCTTTTCAAGGTATTCTGCACGCAATTGAGCTATCTTCAACATCTGAATTCGCGCAACTTCCACCGCATTTCTATACTCTTCCTCTGTCGGATTCTCACTCATCGCCTTCTTCGCCAAACGCATCTCACGATAACACTCACCAGTTTCCGTTTCATTTTTTTCAAACAATACAGCAAACGCAGCCTTCTCCGTCTCCGTTAGATCCATCGCATCTACCAAAAACACCAATTTCTTTGCTCGCATTTGTGCAAACCACTCCGTTCTATTCTTATGATGTTCCGGTTTAGGTTTATTACATTCTTCTTGCCCCATCATAGGCAACGACATAGCCAACACCAAAAATAAAACTATCTTTTTCATAACCATATTTTTTTTATAATAACATTCTAATCTTCATCAACAAATTCAGCATCCGCCAAAGCCAACTCTAAATGATAAATATCCAACATCTCGAGCACCTCATCCTCATACGTCTCCTGAGCTATAATCTCAGCAGCTTGAACATCCAACTGCTCTTGCATATTCATCAACGCAACACCACCAAACAACAAACCCGCAAACACCGCAGCCGACGATGCCACCAACGTAACCACACGCTTAAAATCAATACGACGACCTTTCACAGGTACCTCCACCACATCACATTTCATCTCCTCGGCCAAACGAGCCTCCATCCTAGCCGCAAAGTCCTCAAAATAATTTTCAGGCACCTCAAACGGCAAACGCTTATCATTCATATCCATATTCATAATCCAAATTTTTTCTCTTTTTACTCTTATTGACTACCATCTATTAAAAAAGTTTAATCCTCCTCCTTAATAAATTGCTCAATTTTTTTCACCGCAATATGATACGACGCCTTCAACGCCCCCTCACTCGTCCCCGTCACCTTCGCAATCTCCTCATATTTCATATCATCATAATACCTCATATTGAACACAAGTCTCTGTTTCTCAGGCAACGACAACACCGCTCTCTGAAACTTCTTCATCATATCATCTCCCTCATAATAAGCATCCGCCTCCATCCTCGATATCATCAACTCCTCATAATCTATCGACGTCGCCACATTCTTCAACCGCTGCTGCGCCAAAAATGTCAACGTCTCATTCGTCGCAATCCTATACAACCATGTATACAAACCACTATCCCCCCTAAACGAATCCAACGACTTCCACGCCTTCAAATACGTATTTTGCAACACATCATCAGCATCCTCATGCACCAACACCATCTTACGTATATGCCAATACAAACGACTCTGCGTAAGTCGCACCAACTGCGAGAATGCCCTCGAACGACTATTCTCATCTTGCAACAATGGCACTATTTCTTCTAACTTTTTTTCCGACATTTCGTATTGACAATTATAAATTTTCCGACTGCAAAGTTACAAAAAAATCCTAACACCCACAACTCCCTATCCTCACTTCTTCTTCAATTTAGTTGAAACCTTTTATTTAAGCCTTCAGGCTAAAAATCTAGATAGCGAAGCGTCTAGATTGTCTAGAACTACTATAGAAAAACCATACTCACCGAAAAAATCCAGAATATCAAGCATTTCCAGAATATCCACATAAAAACAATCCTCTCAACATCCCCCTTTTCAACTAAACTAACGAAGAACCCAATACACTCCATACCTACAACATAGGATAAATATAGGATAAATATACTATAAATATACTATAAATATACTATAAACATACTATAACCCTACCTTCAAGCAAAAAACTCAACCCTCTAATTCTTTTTTCAAACCAAAATAAAGCAAAATTCAAATTTTTTATACTATCTTTGCAAAAGAAAAACAACAAAAACAACAAACATTTATGAAAACACAACTCCTTCACTTCTTAAAAATAACAACTATCATTTTCACCCTCTGCTCCCTTCATTGCAAAGCAGAAAACTTCACTGTCAAATTCTGGCACAACGGAGAGGTCATACACACTACTACTGTCGAAGAAAATGATACCATAACCAATTTTCCCGACTCCACAAATCTACTTTCCAACAACACCGAACTCCCAATCTTCGTTGGCTGGACTACCAATCCCACTGGTTACAACAACATCACATCCAACCTCGAACCTACCTATTTCCACCAATCAACTCCTATTACGTCAAATACCGACCTTTATGCCATTTTTGGCAATGGACCTAAAGAAGACTCTTGGTTCATCGTCCGCCAAACATCCGAACTCACCGATGGCAGCCAAATCATTATCGCCAACCCAAAAAACAACGTTGCCGTAGGCCCACAACACAAAAACAAAAACTATCGAACTACACAAACTATAACCCTTTCCAAAGACACAACCCAAATCACAAATATAGGCGAAGCTACAATATTCACCATTGGAGTTATTCTTGACAATAATATCTATAAATATTCTCTATATAGCACAACAGAAGAACGTTATATAACATCAAATGGCACAATATATGAGATACATACCAACTCAATAATATCAACTAAATATCCCAATAGATGCTATTGGAATATATCAATCAACGACAATACTACAACGATAAGAAATCAAGAATTCTCTTCTCTCTATTTACAATACAATTATGATCGTTTTGCCTGCTACAAAAACACTCAAGCATCCGTATCTATCTACAAAAAACACAACAAAGCCACACTATGGACCATCTGCACAAAATACAAAATAACCCTAAACTACAACGATGGTTCAACCCACCATTTTTTAAGTCCAATCCTTAATATCCCAACCGAACACAATCCCTCTTTCAACGACGAAAACATAAAATTCGTCGGTTGGTCCACCTCTCAAATTAGCCCAACAAACACTCCTCCAACTCTATACAACAACACCACAAACACCCCTTTAACCGAAGATATCAATCTCTACCCCGTCTTTGTCACACGACAAACCATCTACTCTACTATCCCCCAAAAATACATCGACACCGAAAACTTCACCCTATCAGAAAGCATGGACGTCGACATAATAATCGAACCAAATCTCACTCTTAACATAACAAACAATTGCTCAATCAACAACCTAACCATCAAAACCAACTCCGACGACTATAGCGCCATCAACACAACCAATGGCACTCTAACCACCCAACAAATCACAATAGAAAAATGTTTCAACTCTTCTCGCTGGTTCTTCTTCTCTCTACCTTTCGATTGCGACTTAACCAATATCTCTGCTACTGACGCCAACGGCAATCATCTCACCTATGCCCCTAACTCTACATCTGGCGACTATGTCATCAACCATTACGACCAAAATCGCTCTACCGAAACCGGAAAAGCCTGGAAAGAACTTCTCGGCACCAACCACACCCTCAATGCCAACCAAGGCTACATCATCGGCTATTTTGGTGAAGGACAAATAACCGTCAAATTCCCATCAAAAACTCCTCAAACAATAGCAAAACCTACATCTCTCACCCTAAACTACACCGACTCTTGGTTCAACACCACAACCCCATCCACAAGCACTAATGGTTGGAATCTTATCGGTTATCCATACTTCTTCCCTACCAATAGCACACTTACACCACCCTTTGCTACTATCCCAAATCCCGATGGCATGACATACACCCAAACCGAATACAAATCCGCAACCATAAATCCATTTACAAGTTTCTTTGTCCAAACCACATCTGCCCCAACTTTCAACATCAACAACCAACAATCTGCGCCAGTTCTATCCGAACCCATTAATGATAAAATAACTATTTTGCTCTCCGACACTAACTCCCGCTCCGACCACACTACCATTATCAACAACCCACACACAACCACCGAATACGAAATTGGGCACGACCTCACCAAATGGATTGGATATGCCCAAATTCCTCAAATCTACTCTATCCAAAACAACGAACTACTCGCTTTCAATTCTCAACCCATCAACAATTCAACTACCATCCCACTCGGCATATATATTCCTAACACCAACGAATACACATTCTCTATCAACAACCAAATCCTACCCACTTTTAACGTCAACCTATACGACAAAGCAACTCAAACAACAACTAATTTAAATAACAACATCTACACTCTTCACCTCGATAGCGGCACTTACAACAATCGATTCGAACTCCTCTTTAGTCAAGAAATAACAAATAACTCATATATCGAAAAACAAAATATCTCTATCCACCAAAACAACGCAACGCTACAAATCGAAAATCTTCCCAACGATGCTATCATCTATATCTACGATGCCATAGGCCACTTAATATTTCAATCACCCAACAATATCACATCCCTAAATTATAATTTCACCCACAACGGCATCTACATCATAACCATACAAACAACCAACTCTATATTCACCTTCAAAACATCACACTAAACCCATGTTCATATGAAAACACTTCGATATTTCTACCCAATATTAATACTTCTATTGATATACCCAAACTTAAATGCACAATATCATAACGCCAACTACACCCACCCCAAACACAATACCCCCTTCTATAACCAATACCCATCTACACAAACTATCACCAATCACCCAAATCTTACAACAATACAATCACAATCCCCCACTTCTTCTCTCAACTATTATCCAAACACACCATTCCACGACCCTACCGAACCCCAAAAACCATCTCGCATACAGCGAGACGAAACACCAACCGACCCATCCGTACCAATTCCCGCTCCTCATATTCCACTAATTCTCTGCAGTATACTATGGACAATTATCAAATATATAAAAAACAAAGAAAAAAAAACGAAATTTATTTCATAATTTAGATTTTTTTACTACCTTTGCACTAACAAAAATTACTTATTTTAATATCTATAACTTATGAAAAAATTATTATTTACTCTCGTTCTCGTTGTGTGCGCTTTCATCTATGCCGACGCACAACCACGCGCTATCGGTGCTAACCTCGGTTATGGTGCCAGTTTCTCTTACCAACACAATCTTGGTGAAGCAAACTTCCTTGATGTAAACGTTGATCTTCCTTTCTTTGCAGGTATCGGTGCTACTGTTACTTACGATTGGGTTGACCCATTCAACGCTCCTGTGCCTTGGCAATACAAAGGTTCTTGGAATTGGTATCTTGGTGTTGGTGCTTCTGGTGGTATGTATGGCCTTTTCGGTCCTGGACTTAATGGCGCTTATGTTGGCGTTGCTGGTCACGTAGGTATCGCTTACGACTTCTGGTTCCCTCTCCAACTCTCTCTCGACTATCGTCCTAATATCGGTCTAGGTTTCTGGGAAGAAGGTGCTGGTTTCAATGGTGGCGGTCTTTACAGCGGCATCTCTCTTGGCGTTCGTTACAGATTCTAATCTTTAACTAAATAAATAAAAAATAGCACTCCAATAGAGTGCTATTTTTTTATACCCACCTATCACAAATCCAACAAACAACAAGGGCTGACTAACATTCGTTAATCAGCCCTTCATTATTTTATAATAACAATAAGTTATTAGTCTTGGTTAAGAGTTACGCGTTTGAATGCTGTTGGAGTAGCGTTATTAGCTTTAGCGTAAGCACCTACAGTCATTTTGTTATCTTTGATGAACTCTTGTTCTACAAGTGTAGATTCTTTAAAGAATTTATCCAAACGACCTTGAGCAATTCTATCAAGGATAGCTTCTGGTTTACCTTCTTCACGAGCTTTTTCACGACCAATTTCCAACTCTTTAGCGATGATGTCAGCTGGAACTGCATCACGGTTAAGAGCAACTGGGTTCATAGCTGCAGCTTGCATAGCAACGTCGCGACCTACTTGGTGGTCAACACCAGCCTCAGCAAAAGCAACGATAGTAGCAAGTTTGTTACCTGGGTGGATATATTCAACTACAGTTGCACCTTCAACGAATTCGTAATAACCGATTTCCATTTTTTCACCAGTTACACCAGAACGATCTGTTACCAATTCAGCGATAGTACGACCTTCAACTGCAAGAGCGTTAAGAGCTTCGAGGTTAGCAGGTTTGTTAGCAAGAGTAGTATCAAGGATAAGTTGAGTAAGAGCGATGAAATCAGCATTTTTTGCAACGAAGTCAGTTTCGCATTTAAGAGCTACGATAGCTGCGAATCCGTCTTTAACACCTGCAAGTACGCAACCTTCAGATGCTTCACGATCGCTACGTTTTGCTGCGATAGCTTGACCACGTTTACGGATAAGTTCGATAGCTTGTTCCATATCGCCATTAGCTTCGGTAAGGGCGTTTTTACAGTCCATCATACCTGCGCCTGTCATTGTGCGGAGTTTAGAAATTTCCGCCATAGTTACTGCCATAGTAGTAAGTATTTTTAAAGTTTATAATTAAGTTTATTTTTATAAAAAGCGTTAGAGAATCACGGCATGAAGCAGAGAATCTATAACGCTTTATATTAATCAGTAGTTAGTAGCAAGATATTAGTAGCAAAACCCTTTCGGCGTTAATCGACCGTAGAAACAAAAGTCTTGCGACTTTCTACTTACGACTTTCTACATTAAAGAAATATTATTCTTTGTCTTCTGCAGGAGCTTCAGCTTTTTCAGCGCGAGCACCTTTTTTAGCGCGAGTGCGTTTTTCTTTTACTTCTGGTTGTTCTGCACCTTCTTCTTCAGCGCGTTCAAGTTTACGTTCTTGAGCACCTTCTTTAAGAGCTTTAACCATTTCACCTACGATAACTTCGATAGCTTTTGTTGCATCGTCGTTAGCAGGAATCATGAAGTCAATACCATTAGGGTTTGAGTTAGTATCTACGATACCAAACACTGGAATACCAAGGCGTTGAGCTTCTGCAACTGCGATATGTTCTTTCATAACGTCAACTACAAAGATTGCAGCTGGAAGACGGCTAAGGTCAGCGATAGAACCAAGGTTCTTTTCGAGTTTAGCACGTTGACGTGTGATTTGAAGTCTTTCGCGTTTTGAAAGTGCATCGAATGTTCCATCATTAGCCATTTTATCGATAGCACCCATTTTTTTGATAGCTTTACGGATTGTAGGGAAGTTTGTCAACATACCACCTGCCCAACGTTCAGTGATGTAAGGCATACCAGCTTCTGTTGCAAGGTCAGCTACAACTTGTTTAGCTTGTTTTTTAGTAGCTACGAAAAGTACACGTTTGCCCGATTTTGCAATTTGTTTCATTGCAGCAGCTGCTTCGTCAATTTTAGCTACAGTTTTGTGGAGGTCAATGATGTGGATGTCATTGCGTTCCATGAAGATATATGGAGCCATTGCTGGGTTCCATTTACGGCGGAGGTGACCAAAGTGTGCACCTGCATCAAGAAGATCTTGAAATTGTACAGACATAATTGTTTGTTTTTTTAATTGTTTACTTTCTTTTTACTTGTTTTGTTTAAGCAATCATCCAAGTAGTCGGCAACAAGCACCGAGTCTAAATGATTTAGATACTAAACATATTCTTAAGTTGAAAGTTGGAAATTGAAATTTGAAAACCAATATCGCTACTAATTCTCAACTTCAAATCGCAAATTTCAATCTGTAAGCGAGATAATAGTCGTCCAAAAATATTAACGTTTTGAGAATTGGAAACGTTTACGAGCTTTTGGTTGACCTGGTTTTTTACGTTCAACAACGCGAGCGTCACGAGTAAGGAATCCTGCAACTTTAAGAGCGTGTTTGTCTTCTGCATTGATTTTCACAAGAGCGCGAGCAATAGCAAGACGAAGAGCCTCAGCTTGACCGTTGAAACCACCACCTTTAAGGTTTACTTTGATATCGTATTTACCAACAGCACCTACAGTGTTAAGAGGTTGGTTAACTACGAATTGAAGGATTGAAGAAGGGAAATAATTAGCAAGTTCACGACCATTGATGATGATATCGCCTTTACCTTCTTTTACGAAAACGCGTGCAATTGCAGCTTTTCTTCTACCGATAGCGTTTATTACTTCCATGTCTTCTATTATTTAATGAGGTTTAAATCGATTTGTTTAGGTTGTTGAGCAGCGTGTGGGTGTTCAGAACCTGCATATACATAAAGATTATCAAGCAATGCACCAGCAAGGATGTTTTTAGGAAGCATACCTTTTACAACTTTTTTGATAAGTTTTTCTGGGCTTTTTGCCATCAATTGAGCAGGAGTTGTTTCGCGTTGACCGCCTGGGTAACCTGTGTGTGAAAGATAAACACGGTCATTCCATTTGTTACCTGTCAATTTAACTTTGTCAGCATTGATGATGATTACATTGTCACCACAATCAACGTGAGGAGTGAAACTTGGTTTGTATTTACCACGAAGAAGTTTCGCAACTTTTGATGCCATACGACCCAATACGAGGTCTGTTGCATCGATAAGGATCCACTCTTTTTGTGCAGTAGCTTTGTTTACTGAGAGTGTTTTAAAGCTTAAAGTATCCACAATTAATAAGTTTTTTGTTGTTAATTAAAAAATCTTGTTCAGGATTCGGGCCATGCTAGAGCGGGCTAATTCACTCAAACACAATTAACTTCCTGAAAATTTTTGCCTATTCGGCATGGATAATATTTCGGACTGCAAAGATACGACATTATTTCCAAACAACCAAACATTTACAATCTTTTTTTCTAATTTATTTTATAGAGCATTCTTTTACCACATACAAAACAAAAAAAACAGAAATACTACCCCAATCCAAATATTCACAAATCAATAGTCGTACCCCACAGCAAACTTCAAGCAACCTATACCGAAGAAGAATGACATTACAAACATTACAAACTCACTACCCCACACACAAAAAACACAATCCTACAACATAACAAAAAAAAGGAACTAACCGAAGTTAATTCCTTTCTAGTGACTCCAACAGGATTCAAACCTGTAACCTTCGCATCCGTAGTGCGATGCTCTATTCAGTTGAGCTATGGAGCCGTTGTTTCTCTTTTGCGAGTGCAAAGATACAACATTTTTCTAAAACACCAAAACTTTTTACAACTTTTTTATCATCTTTTTTATAACTATCTAATAATAAAAACATTAAAAATGCTTTTTCTACTCAAAAATCCATAAAATCTCAAAAAAACGACTAAAAACCACCACAAAATAACACTTAAAACAAAAAAAATGAATCCATTTTTTCTTATTTTTTACGAAAATACATGAAAATACAATATATTTCAAACAATTTTCATAGCTAAATTTATATCCTATTTAGCTCCTTCTGCAACATTTCCAAGAAAACTGCACCATCACCACCATCCATTTGCACATGATGAAACTGAAAAGAAATTGGCAATTTCACCGAAAATAATCCCTTCCTATATTTCCCCCACATCACCATAGGATTACAAAACTTATCGGTATACTGATTTACTATACAATCCAATTCTGTTTGAATCATAGCAGATGTACCAATAATCATATAATCCTCTAAAAAGGAACTCTTACATTCCTCCGAAACCTTATTCGTTAAAACTTTATACTCCTCAACAAACAGTTTCTTATCTTCAACAAAAGGAATATCACACGAATTAATTCCCCCTTTACGATTCTTTACAATCACATTTATAGCTAAACTATCATACTTAAATAACTTACCCTGCTCTGGTAACAAATAAAAAACATCCATTTGTGCAGCAGCTCTAGCAATACACCAACAAAGCAAAGCATTAAAACCCACACCTAATTTCTTACTTACTTTCACTACTCTACTAACATCAAATGTTTTCGTCAACGTAACCATAGGCATTGGTGAAGATATCCAAAGTTCAAATGCCTCACCTCTGATCGTATCCATCGGATTAACCTCTACTTTCATATTCTTCAAAATAAAAATGAACCAAACTAAAAAACAAATAATACTAAAAAAATAACTCGCAAAGATACAAAATATTCCACACACAACCAAACTCCTTTCTAAAACCAATAATAACTTTCTTTTCCCTAAAATCTCTTTCCAAATTAACTCTATTATCATTTCAAGATACAACTCTCATATCATCAATAATTTTCTGAAGAATAAGATAAAATCTATAAATAACAGTTATCTATTTCATCCAAACCTAATCCATTACGTTCACTACTCACACTTTACCCAAAGAAAATCTATATTATAAAACAACGCACCTATAATCTATCCATATCTCTTTTTAAGAGTCTTTTTCCCCTCTTACCTCTTAATTGATAATATACATCCAAAACAATTCTTTTCAGTTGAAAGTATATAGTATTTTCTCCAAAATACAACGCATAGGAGTGAAAGAAACATCCTCTAACTACAATATCCCTAATAACTAAAAAAGATAACCTACCTTCAAGCAACCAACTCATGCCCAAACTACCAACCCCACACACTTCAACCTTTATATATTATCCAAACCCTCCTTTTTGCAAAAAAGAATGAGTCCATTGCCCATTATCTGCCAGCATTATCCAAAGGCTCCTCCGTCCCCCGAAGAGCGTCGCATCATGACCAATAACAATTATCAAAAAAAAATCTAAATAGTCTGAGCTGTCTGACTAGTCCGACCAATCCACTAACTATCGACAATACAAAAACAACGAAACCCCGAAGAACTAAATCTTCGAGGTTTCTGAAAAACGGCGGCGACCTACTCTCCCACGATGCAACGCAGTACCATCGGCGCGAGTGGGCTTAACTTCTCTGTTCGGAATGGGAAGAGGTGGAACCCCACTGCTATAACCACCTAAATAT
>JAZQUV010000009.1:0-28728 GCA_045631465.1 Candidatus Aphodosoma sp.
CAGACCATCCGGAACTTCCAAACTCACCCTACTAAAAACTAAAGCGCAAATAAACATTCCTCATTCCTAACTCCTCATTCCTCATTCTCCCAACCCTCTCCCATACTACAACATACCATAAATATACTATAACCCTACCCACAAGCAAGCCACACCATATCCCAAAGGCACTCTCAAAGAACACAATAAAAAAGGTAGCAAATTCAAATCCGAATTTGCCACCTAAAATCAAACTATCAAATATTATTTTGTTGCGTTTTCGAGACGTTTCATCATTGAGAAAATGAACAATGCCGAAACTAAGCACAATGCTACAAGGATAGCCCACAACGCCCACAATGGAAGTCCGCCCCAAAGCATACCGATAACTGACACAAGGTAGTTACCAATAGCAGTAGCAGCAAACCAGCAACCCATCATCGCACCTTTAAGTTTTGGAGGCGCAACTTTCGATACAAACGAAATACCCATTGGCGAAAGGAACAACTCTGCAAATGTCAACACCAAATATGTTGAAATCAAAAGGTTTGGAGATGTTTTCTCAACTGCAGCACCTGCAGCCAAAGCATCAGGAGTAGGCAAACCAAGTGAGCCAACTGCCATAATAACGAAACCAAGGGCTGCAATAAACATACCGATACCAATTTTGCGAGGAGCCGATGGTTCTTTGCCTGCTTTAGCCAGCGCACCAAACACTGCCATCGAAACTGGAGTCAATGCAACCACGAAGAATGGGTTGAATTGTTGGAAAGTTTGTGGAAGAATATCAACTTGAGCATCACCAAGTGCAAGATATTGATAAACAACAGCGGCAACCGACGCAACTGTAATCACAGCAGCAATTACTTTGCTCTTAGCCTTTTCTGATTGGAAAATAGCAAACAAACCATAAACAGCGATAACGATAAGCACAAGATTCCAAATATTGAAACCAATACGGCTGAAGCCTTCAGCGAATGGCAATGTATAGTCACGAGCAAAGAATGTGAGAGTCAAACCATTTTGGTGGAATGCCATCCAGAAGAAAATAACCACAGCAAACACAAGCATCAATGCAGTGATACGCGCTTTAGTTTGAGCAGGAGTAAGCTCTTGAACAGCTGCTTGATTACCAGCCGCAACAGCTTGTTTAGCATTAACGTCAGCATGTTTGAACCAAGGGCGGAAGCCAAGATAAATAGCCATAGAAAGCACAAGAGAAACACATGCTACTGCAAAGCCCCAGTGATAAGCGCCATAAAGTTCTGTAATATATGTATTAGCAAAAGCAGTAAGGTCGCCTGTAAAAGCAGCTTGTTGTGAAGCAAGTTCAGTGAGGCGGTCAGCAACTGTCATATCGCCAGCAAGATATTTGTGGCAGAGTTCTGGAATTGCACCATCATAAGAGAGTTGCGCTTTGCCCATGAAATACTCAGTAATTTTAGTTGCTGCAGTTGGCGCAAACATAGAACCAATGTTGATTGCCATGTAGAACAAAGAGAAAGCAGCATCACGTTTTGATTGATACTCAGGAGCATCATAAAGGTTACCTACCATTACTTGAAGGTTACCTTTGAAAAGACCTGTACCAAGGGCAATCAAAAACAATGCACCAAACATTGCAATTTTACCATCAATACCGTTAGAAGCAGGAATGGCAAGAGCCACATAACCAGCAAACATCACGATAATACCTGTAACTACCATTTTGCCATAGCCGAATTTGTCAGCCAAAATACCACCAAGCAAAGGCAAGAAATAAACCAATGCTAAGAAACCAGCAAAAATGTTAGATGTTGCTACAGCCGAAAAGCCGAATTTAGCTTGCAAAAACAATGTGAAAATCGCAAGCATGGTGTAGTAACCAAAGCGTTCGCCAGTATTAGCCAACGCCAAAGCATAAAGTCCTTTTGGTTGTCCTTTAAACATAATTTAAATAATGATTAATGATTAATGATTAGTGATTAATTATTAGTGTTTGTTTTTAAATAGTTGATAAAAGGGTTGGCATACATTTCGAGAAGTTTATGCCAAAGATACTCTTCGTCACGATTAGGAATATTGATTTTTGTGAGTTGTCCACGAAGATATTTTTCTGCCATAGCACGCTCGTCTGCTCCGTCAACAGTTGCATATTGAGTGTCGCCAGTGAGTTGCTCATACGCCCAGCGGTTGATAGCATATAGTTGATAAGCCGAATGTATTTGAGCATCAATAACAGCACAAACAGCAGCGGCTTGCTCCTTCTTATTTGTGCAATTTTGTGCGATTTCATCGAGTTTTGAATTGATGCATGGAGTAAACGCATAATGTATTCTGCCCTTATAACCAGTGATGCCAGTTTGCATACTAAGAAGGTCATCATTCTTAGACTTCTTATAATCGGCATTATCGCGCTTGAGTTGGAACTCGGCAGCCTTGAGATGATCGCAAGGGTCGAACTCATACGAAATAGTCAGAGGCGAGAGATTGAGAGACTTCAAATTATCGATGAAATCGGCTTTTCCTGAGAGAGCAAACATCTTGATAAGGCTCTCTTGTGTGCGATCGTTAGAGTCTTTAGCACGACCTTCGCGTTGAGCAATCCAAGCCGAAACACCCTTCTCGGTAATAGCATAACGGATGTAACTGCTAAGTTGCATAAACGACTTAGCCATGTCGCGAGGAGTGAGACCGCGTTTGACGATAAAACAGCGATTTAATCGAACTAAAGTGCGTATCCACTCAGCAGCGAGAAGATTATCACCAATAGCAATTTCGCAAGTTGTGCCAGTAGTGCGCATAAGCGAAAGGGCTAGAAGCGATGGGTCCATTACGATATCGCGGTGATTGCTGATAAACAAAGTTGGCAATGAAGAGATATGCTCCTCACCCGACACAGTTAGCGATGTAGCAGAGGTAGAAATCAAAGCCTCGAGAATTGGACGAATGACCATATTCTGAAATTCCACCAAATTAGAGAACCTACTACTTGCTTGCGCAATTTGGTCTAAATTGACCATAGGGAAGTAGGTTTTGATGAGATGCACGAAAGATGGGTCACTTAGGAGTGATTGCAAATTTTCGGCGATTTCATCGTTGTTTACGGGACGAATGTCATCAAAATAATTCATATATTAGATTTTATATTATGTTTTTCTGTTACTTTTGTGACCAAAATTACTTCGTGATTTTTGTTTAATTTTTATATGTTACTTTTGTGACCAAAATTACTTCGTGATTTTTGCTTAATTTTTATATGTTACTTTTGTGACCAAAATTACTTCGTGATTTTTGCTTTGCTCGGCATAATAAGCAAGCTCATTCTGCTCTCGCTTGTCGCAAAAAGTAACCAAAAGTCTTGTGCTGTGCTTAGAAACGCTAAAGAATAATAATAAATCCTACTGCGCTTTAAACTCGGGCGGTCTTTTCTGCTCTATAAAATT
Organism: Candidatus Aphodosoma sp.; assembly: GCA_045631465.1. GTDB lineage: Bacteria > Bacteroidota > Bacteroidia > Bacteroidales > Paludibacteraceae > Aphodosoma. Next base: position 3,405 of record JAZQUV010000009.1, read on the forward strand.
TTGATTTTTGCCCGTAAGCCTTATACTTCGTTATTGACCTGTGTAACCTCGCCAAAAACCGCAGCTTAACGGATTCATTATTATCCTTCTTCTTCGCGTTTCTAAGACAAGGCACATTTAGCCATTCGGAGTTCTCGTTTTTTATTTATTTAATTTTGCCGTCGGACATACGTATAACGCGGTCGGAGATGGAGGCGAGTTCTTCGTCGTGAGTGACGATGAGAATAGTTTGCCCAAAGGTATCACGAAGGTCGAAGAAAAGACGGTGGAGTTCAGTGCGATTTTGCGAATCAAGGCTACCCGATGGCTCATCGGCAAGGATGATTTCGGGCTTATTGATAAGCGCACGAGCCACAGCAACACGCTGCTTTTCGCCACCAGAAAGTTCGGAAGGCTTGTGATTGCAACGTTCGGCAAGTCCGAGATATTCAAGCAAACGGCGTGCCTCTTTACGTGCTTCGGACATAGATACACCAGCAATCAAAGCTGGCATCATCACATTCTCTTCGGCGGTGAATTCGGGCAAAAGTTGATGAAATTGGAAAACAAAACCGATGTGCTTATTGCGAAAAGCAGAGAGTTCGTGCTCTTTGAGATTAAGCACATCGGTGCCATTAAGAGTCACAGAGCCAGAGTTTGGGCGATCTAGAGTGCCTACGATTTGTAAAAGCGTAGTTTTGCCAGCACCACTTGGACCCATGATGCTGACTATCTCGCGAGGTGCGATGTGAAGGTCGACGCCTTTGAGCACTTCGAGAGAATCGTAGGATTTGTGTATGTTGGTGATTTTTATCATAATCTCGTTAGTTTCTTTGTTACTTTCTTTGTTGCTTTCTTTGTTGCTTTCTTTGTTACTTTTGTCATTGCCCAAAAGTAACCAAAAGGCTAGAGCTACGCCTAAAAAGCTAAAAAATAGATATAAATCCTACTCCGATTGAAACTCGGGCTATCTACCTACTTTTTCAATGTTATAGCGCAACGCATAGTTTCAATGCCTCGTCATTGGTAAGCATAACCTCGTCAAAAATCTCCGTTTACGGATTTATATCAATTTTTCTTGACGCTTTTTACGCAATGCTCGTTTACCATCCGGCGTTAACGTGCGTTTTTTAGGGCGAATCACTACTGTTGGGTTAGTTGGCGGATGACGTGTGAGGCGAGGCAACAACCGAAAACGGCTGGCATATAGCTCACGGTGCCTACGTTGGATTTTTTGTTTTGTTCGCCTTCGGTGATTTCAATACGCTCACGGTCAACTACTTCGGCCGAATAGACTACGGTGATGCCTTTGCGTACACCTAGTTTGTGCAGACGTTTGCGCACCATGCGAGCAAGTTTGCAATAGTCGGATTTAGAGATGTCGTCAATTTTGACTTGTGTAGGATCGAGCTTGCCACCAGAACCCATACTGCTTGCAATAGGGATATTGCGCTCGACAGCTTGGTGCAACAAATATACCTTCGGAGCGAGGGTGTCGATGGCATCTATTACATAGTCGTAAGGCTCGCTTTCGAGGACTTCGATAGTGCGCTCATCACGCAAATATTCGTGAATTAATCGGAGTTTTACGTCAGGGTTTATATCTAACAGACGCTCGGCAAGCACATCTACTTTGGCACGTCCGACGGTAGATGTTAGAGCAATGAGTTGGCGATTGCGATTGGTGTCACTAACCACGTCGGCATCGACAAGAGTTAGATGACCGACACCGGCACGAACAAGCATCTCGGCAGCATAGGCACCTACGCCGCCAACACCTACTACTAAGACGTTGGATTTGGCGAGTTTTTGGACGGATTCATCGCCAAACATCAAGATTGTACGTTCTTGCCAAAGATTCATTTTTCTATTATTTTAACGTGAATTCGATATACTTTTATCTCACACGGAAGACACGGAATACACGGAATTTATTATAAAACCTAAATTTTATTTTCTTGAATTCACTTTTTTGCTACGCAAAATACGCTCTACGGATAGCACGGAATTTTAATATTAAACTGATATTTTTTACCTATTCTGATGGCGGATTAGTTGGACTTTTTAGTATATTATCAGCCCTATGATGGCGGCAGAGAGGATCATGAGGATTGGGCTTAGTTTGAGCCATTTGGTGGCAATAAATGCGGCAGCGAAGATGAGCCAAGCGGTCCAATCGCGATAGCCGGCGCCAAAACTATCTTCGGTGATGAGAAGAAGGGCGGCGGCGGCAATGAGTCCGATGACTACGGGACGCAAGATGCGCATGACGCTGTCGATATATTTATTGTCTTTTTTCTTAGTCATAAAGGCAATTAAGAGCATCATTATGATGAACGAAGGCAAGACAAGGGCAAATGTGGCGAGAGCTGAGCCAAAAGCATTGCCTGTGGCGAGATAGCCAGCATAGGTGGCACAGTTGATGCCAATAGGTCCGGGAGTGATTTGACTGACCGCCACCATATTGGTAAACTCAGAAGCCGTAATCCAACCATAATGCTCTACAACCTCGAACTGAATGAGAGAGAGCATTGCGGCTCCGCCTCCGAATCCGAAGAGTCCGATTTTGAAGAATGTTATGAAGAGTTGTAAGTAAAGCATCATAATGTGGAATGAGGAATGAGGAATGAGGAATTAATTTTTAATATTTTTGTCTTTCTTATCTTTTAATATTCTAATTGCGAGTCCACTGACGATTGCGGTGAGGATAATCCAAATTGGTGATACGCCGAGGAGCCAAATGAGTAGAGCAACTAGGATAGGTATCCAAATGGTTTTCAAAGTGATTTTAGCAGTTTTGGCGAGTTTGAATACTGGTACCGCGATAAGAGCAATAACAGCGGGACGAATGGCACGGAAGGCACGAGCGACATATTCATTGTCCTGAAATTGATTGAGAAACATTGCAAAAATGAGAATTGCAACGAAAGAAGGGAGTCCTGCACCGAGAGCACTGACGATAGCACCGCGCTTGCCTGCAATTTTTTCGCCTACGAGGATAGAAATATTCATAGCAAGAATGCCCGGTGCGGTCTGCGCAAGGACGACCATATCGAGAAAATCTTCAGACGTAATCCACTGACGCTTAGTGACTACTTCGGCTTCGATGATAGGCAACATAGCATAGCCTCCACCAATGGTGAAAGCTCCGATTTTCATAAACGAAGTGAAGAGTTGCCAAAGCATAATACGTGCAATATAAAAAACGTACAAATGTACGAAAAAAATTTCACCTACGCAATAGGTGTTTATTTTTTGGCAATACACAATGAGAGTGTGTATTTTTAAGGTTAGGAGAAGGTTGCTTGCAGGTTGCTGTATAGTATATTTAAATTTTGGAAAATTCGGGACTGAATACACAATGAGAGTGTGTATTTTTGAGAGGAGATTTTTTATATTTTTAAGCCCTAAAAATTTGCGTATTTCGAAAAAAATTGCTACATTTGTAAGTTAAAATAGACGTTTTTCGTCCTTGAAGTTAAAAAACTAATTTACAGAAGATTATATGACAGAAGAAGCAAAAAACAGTGCCGCAAAAGAGTACGGCGCGAGTAGTATTCAAGTACTTGAGGGTCTTGAAGCCGTACGTAAACGTCCGTCGATGTATATTGGCGATACGAGTTCAAAGGGGTTACACCACTTGGTTTATGAGGTAGTTGACAACTCTATTGACGAGGCTTTGGCTGGTTATTGTACTGATATCCAAGTAAGTATTAATCCTGACAATTCGATAACAGTAGCGGATAATGGTCGTGGTATCCCAGTGGATATGCACGAAAAGGAGGGTCGTTCGGCTCTTGAGGTGGTTATGACTGTGTTGCACGCTGGTGGTAAGTTTGATAAAGGTTCGTATAAAGTGTCGGGCGGTTTGCACGGTGTGGGTGTGAGTTGTGTGAATGCATTGTCGACTGATTTACACGTAGAAGTGCACCGTGGTGGCAAATTGTATGTGCAAGATTATAAACGTGGTGTGCCACAATATAGCGTGAAAGAGGCAGGTGAGGCTACGACTACGGGTACTACTGTTACGTTCCACCCAGACCCTGAGATTTTCTCGGAGACTGTGTATCAATATCATATTTTGGCTGCTCGCTTGCGTGAGTTGGCATTCTTGAATGCAGGTATTCATTTGACTATCACTGATTATCGCGTAGAGAATGAAGGCGATGAACCTAAATCGGAACATTTCCACTCGGAAGATGGACTTCGTGAGTTTGTGAAATATATTGACTCGAGCCGTGAGGCGTTGATTCCACACGTAATTCACATTAACACAGAGAAATATGGTACGCCTGTGGAGATTGCGATGATGTATAATACTTCGTATTCGGAGAATTTGCATTCATACGTGAATAATATCAATACAATTGAAGGTGGTACACACGTGTCGGGTTTCCGCCGTGCGTTGACTCGTACGTTGAAAAAATATGCCGAAGATAGCAAAATGCTTGAAAAAGTGAAGGTTGAAATTTCGGGTGATGACTTCCGTGAAGGTTTGACTGCTGTGATTTCGGTGAAAGTGGCAGAACCACAATTTGAGGGTCAAACTAAAACTAAACTCGGAAATAGCGAGGTGATGGGTATGGTTGACCAAGCTGTGGGCGAGGCATTGAGCAACTATCTTGAGGAGCATCCGACAGAAGCTAAGATGATAGTAAACAAAGTGATACTTGCGGCAACGGCACGTAATGCAGCGCGTAAAGCGAGAGAGATGGTACAACGTAAGTCGCCACTTTCGGGCGGAGGTTTGCCAGGTAAATTGGCAGACTGCTCGAGTCGCGATGCTTCGCAATGCGAGTTGTTCCTCGTCGAGGGTGACTCTGCGGGTGGTTCGGCTAAATCGGGTCGCGACCGTAACTATCAAGCTATCTTGCCATTGCGTGGTAAGATTTTGAACGTTGAAAAAGCTATGCAACACCGAGCTTTTGAGAGCGAGGAGATACGTAATATTTACACCGCATTGGGTGTGACAATCGGCACAGAAGAGGACTCGAAGGCATTGAATATGAGCAAACTTCGCTACCACAAGGTGATTATTATGACCGATGCCGACGTGGATGGAGCTCACATTGCTACATTGATTTTGACATTCTTCTTCCGCTATATGAAAGAGATGATTGAGAATGGCTATATCTATATTGCGACTCCACCACTCTACCTCTGCAAAAAGGGTAAAGTGCAACAATATTGTTGGACAGAAGACCAACGTTTGCGCTTCATCGAAGAGTATGGCGGTGGTAATGAGGGTGCTATCACTCAGCAACGCTACAAAGGTCTTGGTGAGATGAATGCAGAACAATTGTGGGAAACAACAATGAACCCAGAAAACCGCACATTGCGCCAAATTACAATTGAAAATGCAGCTGAAGCAGACCAAATATTCTCGATGTTGATGGGTGATGAGGTTGGTCCTCGTCGTGAGTTCATCGAACAAAACGCAGTTTATGCTAATATTGACGCATAATAAAGTTGAAATGTGAAAGTTGAGAGTTGAAAGTTTCCATTCGGCATTAACTTTTCGTAAACAAAAAACTTTTAAATTAAGATTATTAACAATTTAAACTAACAATTTAAACTATAGAATATATGAAATTTACGGTATCAAGTTCATTACTTCTTAGTCGCCTACAAATGGTAGGCAAGGTGATTAGTTCAAAAAACACTATGGCAATTTTGGACAATTTCCTTCTTCAAGTGAATGGTAACATACTTACTATCACGGCTTCTGACCTAGAAACAACACTTACAACAACTCTTGAAATTGATAATCAAGAAGGTGATATAACAATTGCATTGCCAGCAAAATTATTGATAGATTCGCTAAAAGAATTTCCAGAACAACCACTTTGCTTCGATATAAATCCTGAAAATCTTGCAGTGATGTTCCGCACAGAAACAGGTAACTATAACTTTATCGGTCAAAATGGTAATGAATACCCAAAAGCCCCAGAATTGAAAGCAGAGCACTTCCAATATACAATGGAATCGAGCGTATTGGGAGCTGGCGTTGGCAAAACTGCATTTGCAGCAGCAACAGAAGACCTTCGACCAACAATGACTGGTATATTCTTCCGTTTTAGCAATGAGGGAGTTACATTTGTTGCTACCGATGCACACAAACTTGTGCGCCTTATCAATAAAACGGTTACATCAGACGTGGAATCGTCGTTCATCCTACCTCGCAAAGCTGCAAATACAGTGAAAAACCTTGTTGCAAGCGAAAAATGTGATGTTAAAATTAGCTTTGACGACAAAAACATCATCTTCGAATTGCCAACTTATCGCATGATTTGCCGCCAAATCGAAGGTCGTTTCCCTAACTATAATGGTGTTATTCCACAAAATAACCCATACGAAATCATTCTTGACCGTCACCACTTTATCAGCGCAATCAAACGTATTCTTGCTTTTGCTAATCAAGGCACTTATCTTGTGAAACTTAGCATTGAATCAGGTCGCATGACTCTCTCGGCTCAAGATATCGACTTCAGTATCTCGGCAAAAGAAACTATTCCTTGCCAATTTGAAGGCGAACCTATCAACATTGGTTTCAAAGCCCCTCTTTTGGTTGATATTCTCAATGGTATTTCAAGCAATGAAGTACGCTTGCAATTGGCTGACCCTTCACGTGCTGGTATTATCCTCCCACTTGAAAACGAAGAAAATGAAGATATGCTCACATTGTTGATGCCTATGCTTATCAATGAATAATTATTTAACGAATGCATAATTCATAATGCATAATTCATAATTTATGGGTTATGCATTTTTTGTATGAAGTTAGAGAAATGGAAATTACAGCATATATAAAAAGGTTGTTGATGAGCCATATAACGGGGTTGACGACAGCACAGTTGTTGGCTGAACCTAATTTGCAACTGACAGAAGAACAGCGAGTTTGGATGGAAGAGGCTATATGCCGACTAGAGAATAATGAACCACTGCAACATGTGCTGGGGTATGGCGAATTTTATGGGCGCAAATTTAAATGCGACAGCAGAGCCCTTGTGCCCCGACCAGAGACGGAGGAGCTCGTGGATTGGATTATAAACGATTGGGCAACAATCAATAGTCGACAATTGCCAATCAATGTTCTTGATATTGGAACTGGAACGGGATGCATTGCGTTGTCGTTGGCAAAAGAATTGGAAGGAGCCAAGATTACGGCAGTAGATATATCAACGGCAGCGTTGAGTTTGGCTCGTGAAAATGCTAAGATTTTAGAGGCGAGGGATGTGAGATTTGTTGAGTGTGACATCTTAGGAGAGTGCAATGTTATAGAGGAGGGTTATGATGTCATAGTGAGCAATCCGCCATACGTTAGAGAGTGTGAAAAAAAGGAGATGGAGGCAAATGTGCTCGATTATGACCCTCATACTGCGTTGTTTGTATCGGATGAAGACCCCTTAATTTTCTACCGAGCTATTGCCGAATTTGCATTAACACATCTTACACCTAAAGGAGCTCTCTATTTTGAGATAAATCAGTATCTTGGCAGGGAGACTTGTGATTTATTGGTCGCAATGGGATATAGAAATGTGGAGTTGAAAGATGACATCAATGGGAATGCGAGAATGGTGAGAGCAACATTATGAATTGAGAATTGAGAATTAAAAATGGAGAATGGAGAATTGAAAATGAATGATATATTATTAAATAAAGCAGCGACGTATGCTTCGAGATGTGAGCATTGCGAAAGCGAGGTAAGGGAGAAATTGTTGGATTGGGGTGGCACTTGCGAGGAAACAGATGAGATAATTGCGTATCTTATAGAGGAACGTTATATTGATAATCAGCGATATGCCAATAGTTATGCAAAAGATAAATTTCTCTTCAATCATTGGGGAAAATATAAAATTAGTATGATGCTAAGAAGCAAAAATATCGAGAGCGAATTTATAGAAGAAGCTTTAAATCAGATAGATAACGAAGAGTATTTAGAGAAGTTGCAACAGATATTGAGAGATAAATTGCGCTCGTTGAAATATTCATCGGAATATGAAAAAAAGGGCAAACTATTTAAGTTTGCCCAATCGCGCGGATTTGAAAGTAGCGCTATTTCGAAGGTTATAGACCTTATATAATACAAGGGGATTTGAAAAAAATCCCTTTATTTTTTCTTACCTCTAGTGGTTTTCTTTTTGGCTGTGCCTTTAGACTTGTTTGCCTCGTTAGCAATAATTTCTTGGCATTGTTCAAGAGTCAGACTTTCTGCCACTGTGCCTTTTGGCAACTTATAGTTCTCGCCGGCATGAGTAATATATGCACCAAAACGACCATTAAGAACAAGAATATCTTCAGCTTCAAATTTTTTGATTTCGCGATTCTTATCGGCTTGACGCTTTTCGGCAATAAGTTCAATAGCACGCTCACGAGTAATTGTCAATGGATCCTCTTCTTTTGGTATAGAAATATATGTTTTGCCATGACGTACATAAGGCCCGAATTTACCTACACCAATGCTCAATGCTTCGCCTTCGTATTCGCCAAAATCGATAGGAAGTTTGAATAGTTCGAGTGCTTCTTCTAGGGTTAATGCCTCCATAGATTGACCTGTGCGAAGTGATGCAAAACGCGGTTTTTCATCGTCGGTGGCCAAACCAATCTGTGCAACAGGTCCAAAACGCCCTATCTTAACAAAAACAGGACGACCAGAGATTGGGTCAATACCAAGTTCACGCTCTCCAGCCTTTTTGCCTGTAGAATGCATAGCTTCCTCTACATTTGGATGGAACGTAGTGTAGAAAACATCTATATTCTTAGTCCACTCGAGTTTACCTTCGGCTATTTTATCAAAATCTTGTTCGACAGATGCTGTAAAATTATAATCCATAATATTTGGAAAGTTCGCCAACAAATAGTCGTTAACAACGATACCAATATCGGTTGGAGAGAGTTTTCCTTTTTCTATAGATGCCTTCTCGAGTTTATCTTCTTCCTTGATTTTTCCGTTTTTAAGAGTAAGTATACGATAAGGTCGCGCTTCGTTTTGGATCTCACGTTTTTCAACATAATCACGCGCTAAGATAGTTGAAATAGTTGGCGCATAGGTAGATGGACGTCCAATGCCTAACTCCTCCAACTTACGAACAAGGGAAGCCTCGGTATAGCGAGCAGGGCGTTGAGTAAAACGCTCTTGCGCTTGCATCGAGAGCATTGACAATATATCGCCTTGAGATAATTTTGGCAACATATCTTCGGTTTCTTGGGCAGTTTCGTCGTCGGTAGACTCCATATACACATTCAAAAAACCATCGAATTTCAACACTTCTCCGATAGCAACAAACTTCTCATCAGAATTATCTATATTAATGATTGCTGTTGTTTTCTCGAACTCAGCATCAGCCATTTGACTGGCGATAGTGCGTTTCCAGATAAGGTCGTAAAGCTTACGTTCCTGCGCTGTACCTTCAATTTCATGCACATTCATATATGTAGGACGAATTGCCTCATGCGCTTCTTGTGCTCCTTTTGATTTAGTACTATACTGACGACGTTTATAATACTTCTCGCCTACCATCTCTAAGATTTCGGCTTTAGCAGTATTCAATGCTAAATCAGAGAGATTGACAGAGTCGGTACGCATATAGGTAATCTTACCACTTTCGTACAACGACTGAGCAACACGCATCGTAGTTGCTACAGGGAAACCAAATTTACGAGATGCCTCTTGTTGAAGCGTAGAAGTAGTGAAAGGAGCAGCTGGGGTACGACGAGTTGGACGGGTTTCGATAGATTCAACGTCATATTTAGCTAAAATTGAAGTTTCAAGGAATGCTTTGGCCTCTGCTTCTGTTGCAAAACGATTACGCAATTCTGCTTTAAATTCAACATCCTTACCTTCTTCATTTTTAACAACAAACGTAGCAACAACACGGAAAGATGCCTCTGCCTTAAATTGTTGTATTTCACGTTCGCGTTCAACCACAAGACGCACAGTAACAGACTGAACACGACCAGCAGAAAGCGATGGTTTTATTTTACGCCAAAGAACTGGTGATAACTCAAAACCCACAATACGATCAAGAACACGACGCGCTTGTTGAGCATCTACTACATCAAGATTAATTTCTCGTGGATTATCAATTGCATTCAATATAGCATTTTTAGTAATCTCGTGGAAAACAATACGATGCGTTGTTTTTTCCTTTAATCCCAACACCTCATATAAGTGCCAAGCAATAGCCTCTCCCTCGCGGTCTTCATCGGATGCTAACCAAACCACATCTGCCTCATTTGCTGCCTTACGAAGATCAGAAACTAATTTTGTTTTATCGGAAGGAATTACATAGTTTGGTTCAAAATTATTCGCCACATCAATACCAAAACCCTTTTCATGAAGGTCACGAATGTGACCAAAACTTGACATAACACGATAATCTTTACCAAGAAATTTCTCAATTGTCTTGGCTTTGGCTGGAGATTCGACGATTACCAAATTCTTTTGCATAAAGATATAAAATGATTAAATATTATATATAAAACACTAGAAACTAAGAGATTAAACATCACAAAAACATACATTCCTTCAACACAAATAGACAAAATATTCCCTTAGTGAAAATTTTTGCAAAGTAACAAAAAGTATTGCAATCTCACCAAATTTTCATGAATTTATTTTTATTTTTTAACATTTGACTTATACGCAGTGCTATATATAAGGTGTAAATTGAAATAAAAAAAGAATTATACATAAATATGGCACATATCTCAAAAAAAAGTATTAACTTTGCACATAATTTTGTTTTTTCTCAAAAATATATGAAAACAATAACACTAAAAGACAAAACTTTTGGAATTTCAATACCCGAAGAACAAATATTTTCTGCAATAGACAAAGTTGCTGAAAAAATGAATGCCGACTTAGTTGATAAAAATCCACTTTTTATCATCGTATTGAATGGCGCATTTATGTTTGCTTCTGATTTATTAAAACGTGTTGAACTACCAGCACAACTCTCTTTTGTAAAAGTTTCGTCATATAGTGGCACTTCAAGCACTGGCAATGTTAAAGAACTCATCGGATTAAACGAAGATGTAAAAGGACGCACTGTTGTGATAATTGAAGACATTGTAGACTCTGGACGCACAATGTTCGGAATGGTTGAATATCTCAAATCACTTGAAGTAGGAGAACTACACATTGCAACTTTATTTTTCAAACCTGATGCGTTGAAATATGACCTCAATATCGAATATGTTGCAATGGAAATACCAAATGACTTCATCGTCGGATATGGACTAGACTATGATGGATATGGTCGTAATCTTCGCGACATATACACTCTCATCCAAGAATAATAATCAAAATAAAATATAGACATGTTAAACATTGTAATATCAGGAGCTCCTGGATCTGGCAAAGGCACACAAAGTGCTATTATCGTAGAACAATACGGACTATCGCACATCTCAACAGGAGATATGTTGCGTGAAGAAATTAAAGCGGGTACTGAAAACGGCAAAAAGGCAGAAGCACTCATCAACGATGGTAAACTTGTGCCTGATGAAATGATTATTGCCATGCTTCACGACCGCGTACAAAATGACCTTAACAATGGTAGTGTCAAAGGTTTCATTTTTGATGGTTTCCCTCGTACTGCAGCTCAAGCTATTGCGCTCGATGCTATGCTTGAAGAACTTGGCACAGAAGTTAGTTGTATGCTTCATATGCAAGTAGAGCACGACTTACTCATTGAACGTTTGCTCAATCGAGGCAAAACTTCAGGTCGCGCTGACGACAATCTAGAAACTATTCAAAAACGACTTGACGTATACAATACACAAACATTACCTGTAATAGAACACTACAAAACATCTGGTCGCTACAAATCTGCTTGCAACAATTCATCTGTAGAGGCTTGTTTTGCACAAGTAAAGGAGATAATCGATAATTTATAATAATCATATGGCGACAACCCTCGGTTCTCGCCACTAATCACTCGCTACTAAAATTATGTCAAACTCCAATTTTGTTGACTACGTAAAAATATTTTGTCGTTCAGGCAAAGGTGGTGGTGGATCTACTCACTTTCACCGCGAGAAATACATTCCAAAAGGTGGTCCCGATGGTGGCGATGGGGGCCGTGGTGGTCACATCATCCTTCGTGGAAACAAAGACTATTGGACACTACTCCACTTGAAATACGCACGCCATATATTTGCTGGCGATGGTGGTCATGGCAGTGGCAGCCGTAGTTTTGGAGGCGACGGCGAAGACAAACACATCGATGTTCCGTGTGGCACAGTAGCTTATGACGCAGAAACAGGCGAATACCTATGCGATATCACCGAAGACAAACAAGAAGTAATACTTCTCAAGGGTGGTCGCGGCGGATTAGGCAACTGGCACTTCCGAACATCTACTAACCAAACCCCACGTTATGCCCAACCTGGCGAACCTCGCGTTGAAAAAAGCGTAATCCTCGAACTTAAAGTCCTAGGCGATGTAGGTTTAGTTGGTTTTCCTAATGCTGGCAAATCGACATTGCTAAGCGTAGTTTCTGCAGCAAAACCCGAAATTGCAAACTATCCGTTCACTACTCTTGTGCCTAATCTTGGCATCGTATCATATCGCGGTGGCAAATCGTTCTGTATGGCAGACATTCCTGGTATTATCGAAGGTGCAAGTCAAGGAAAAGGTCTAGGTTTGCGTTTCTTGCGTCACATCGAGCGTAATGCCATCCTACTATTCATGATTCCTGCCGATAGCGACGACATTCAAAAAGAATACAACATCCTATTGCACGAACTCGAAGAATACAATCCAGAACTCATCGACAAACAACGCATCCTTGCAATTACCAAAAGCGATATGCTCGACGAAGAGTTGATGAAAGCAATGGAAGCCGAACTACCAACAGATGTCCCTCATATATTTATCTCTGCGGTAGCCGACTACAATATTACTGAATTAAAAGACTTACTTTGGGCTGAAATCAATAAGGAAGAAAACCGAGTAAATACCTTCACTCATCGCAATCTCGAAGTTCAACGTCAAACTCCATCAGACAATAACAACGAAGAGGAGTGGGACGATGAATTTGAAGAAGATTTTGAAGAAAATTGGGACGATGACGACAACGACAATGCTGGAGGATATATGGTCGACGACATCGAGTACGTATAACACTAAACTTTTTTTGACAAAAATATAATTTTAAATATCATTTATTAAATTTTTTATAGAATTTATTATATAAAATTTACATTTTTATATATTTAAAACACAAAAAAGTCGCAGATTACACATGTTTTTCTGCGACTTTTTATATTTACAAAACCACTATTGTGTGGTATTTCCCATATCTACACTGCACAATCCGACAATATTTCTAATTAAACGTGCTTTTTTCGCTTTTTTGTTTGGCAAACAAATTATTTTATATACCTTTGTTCACAAATAAACAACACTTTTAGGAAAAATACAAAACAATAGTTTTTGAGTTTTCATAATAAGAGATTGATTTTAGATAATAGATTTTGTTTGTAGTTATGGATTTTTGCTAGTCGCTGTGAAGCGATAACCAAAAGTCCATATCTTTTTTTTATATCTACAACCAACCCAAGCGCTCTATTTCCGACTCAAAATTAGGCGTAAATATCTCTTTACCAACATTATCCCTTATCTCTTCCAAGGTCCAGAATCTGCCCTCATCTATCTCCATCGGATCTAGCACAAATACCCCATCATACACACAACGATAAACATATACCAACTCTGCTTCAACCAACGAACGGAATTCATATCGCATCAAAAATTCAGGCTCAAAATCCACCACACCCAATTCCTCTTGCGTTTCGCGCAACAAAGCAACCTCCACATTCTCACCATAATCCACATGACCTCCTACAGCCGTATCCCACTTGCCCGGCTGTATTTTTTTAGTCATCACTCTCTTCTGCAAATACAATTCTCCCTTCGAATTAAATATATGCAAATGAACAACAGGATGCAAAATAAAGGTCTTTGCATGACACTCACTGCGCGTAGCAGAACCTATTACTCCTCCATCCGAATTTACAATTGGGAATATCTCTTCTTGCATAATTATATGACTATCACAATAAATAGCGAGTAACAAGACTTTTTTCTCGTTACTCGCCACACAATTACTACTTATTATTTCGATGCATCAAGACCAAATCTGCTCCAACGAATCTTACCCTTAAACCAATCAACATCTCTATCCAACGACAACCACACAAACATTGGACGCCCTACTATATGGTCTTCTGGCACAAAACCCCACATACGCGAGTCGGCCGAATTATGACGATTATCACCCATCATCCAATAATAGTCCATTTTGAATGTGTACTCAGTAGCAGGCTCACCATTGAGGTAAGCCACTCCATTACGATAATCAAGCATATTACGCTCATAATTTACTATACACTGACGATAACGAAGTATATTATCCTCTGTCAACTCAATAGTCTCTCCTTTCGCAGGAATCCATAATGGCCCATAATTATCTCTATTCCATTTATATGTATAGGCCAAAGGATAAATAGGTGTATGCATTTCTGGCAAAATCTTCTCCACTGCCACTTGCTCCACCATTGGCAACTCTTTCACTTTTGCAAGCACCTCTTCTGTCATTGCCATAACATAAATAGGTCCCCATGCACCATTATTTTTTGGCTCCAAACCTATACGGGTAAGATATGGAGTATAATCATCTCCATTAATTACAGAGGTCTCTGTCACACTCACTCCCAATTTATGCAATGCTTCGGCCGAAAATGTTGCACCATTAGTTTGCACAAAATAATTATGTTGCACTCCTTTTGGCGACTCAAACACCTCACCATCCACCATCAACACATTTTCCTTCAATTCAATTGTCTGACCAGGCAACCCTACACAACGCTTCACATAATTTTCTCTACGGTCCACTGGGCGCACTACCAATTTTCCCAACTGCGACTCTTGCTGACGAACAAATTTTGCACCCGTAGCCATACGCTCCATCAAATTATCATACGACATCACACTATCGTACTTAAATGTTCTAAACGCAATAGTGCGTTGTGCTGCCTGAAAACATAGAGTATAATAATCCGGATTCGAGCAAAGTTGTGGCACTGTATCCCCTGCTGGGAAGTTAAACACCACAATGTCGCCCAACTCTACCTTATCCCAACCTTTCAAGCGGCGATACTCCCATTGCGGTTTTTCAATATACGATTTTCCGCCCCAAGGAAAAGTATGTTGCACGAGCGGAAACGACAACGGAGTATTAGGTATACGAGGACCATAACTACATTTGCTAACAGCAAGAAAATCACCAACTTTCAATGTTTGTTCTAGCGATGACGATGGTATCTGATAGTTTTGAAACAAATAGAGATTAATAAAATACACCGCCACAAGCGCAAACACTATAGCATCTACCCACGAACAAATGGTATACAACGTTTTATTTGTATGCTCATATTTTTTCCACCAAGTCCAAGGAATAAACTTAGTGATAAAGATATCAAACACAAACGGATATAACAACATCCACCAAAAGTTGCCCACCCACACGATAAACAACACATACACAAGTGACCATATCGCCAACTTAATCCACGACCCAATAGGTCTTTTCAAACGAGATTTATTCATATATTAAACTTTTAGTAGCGAATAGCGAGTAACAAGACTGCTATTCAGCTTCATATTTTAGATTTTTAGTAGTCAATAGCAACCCTCTTAATTACACCCTTCGGATATAATTTTCAATTCCTCATTCCCCATTCCTCATTCCTCATTCATTAAATCAATCATCGAATAAAATCCAGCTGGTTTACCCACCAAAAACTCAGCAGCCACCACTGCCCCCAAAGCAAATCCCTCACGCGACTTTGCCTCATGCTTGATGGTTATCGTATCAACCGCCGAATCATACCTTACTATATGTGTCCCTGGCACTTTCCCCTCTCTCAATGCTACAATGCCCAACCGACCACCATCTGCCGACTGTTGACCATCAACCAACGCCCACTCCTCTTTTCTATCCAAATTCTCCAAAATACCCTCGGCCAATGTAATAGCCGTGCCACTCGGAGCATCTTTCTTCTCCGTATGATGTATTTCTGTCATATCCACATCATAGTCAACATATCGATTCATCATAGCCGCCAAGCGTTTATTCAATTCAAAAAAGAGATTCACTCCAAGCGAAAAATTCGATGCCCAAAACAAAGTATACCCCTTCTCTGCGATCTCCGTCTTCAATTCTGGCAACACAGCATTCCAACCCGTAGTACCCGACACCACAGGCACTCCCACTGCCCAAGCCCTACGATAATTATCCACCGCCTTATTCGGCACCGTGAATTCTATTGCCACATCTGCCGACGCAAACGCCTCCGAGTCAAACTCTTCTTGATTATCAACATCCACCTTCGACACCACTTCGTGTCCTCTTTCTAGGGCAATACGTTCAATTATATGCCCCATTTTTCCATATCCAATTAATGCTATTTTCATATCAATTTTCTCTAATAAAATCCAATGCCTCAAACACCTCTTCTTTCGTAACCGATTGATTTATTCGCACATCACCCACACCTGCAAGCAACGTAAAGTTTATCTGTCCGCCACTATTTTTCTTGTCATGCATCATCAACTCATACAATCTATCATACTCTCTGCAAGTATAAGGAAACGCGCCATAATACTCTTTTGCAAAACACAACACTCTCATCAACACCGATTTGTCAAAATTCAATTTCAACAACGACAAATACAACTCTGCCACCATACCCCACATCACCGCAAACCCATGCAACATCGGCACCCCCATCTCATACGACAACGACTCAAACGCATGACCCACCGTATGACCAAAATTCAACGCCTTACGCACCCCCACCTCGCGCGGATCAATCGCCACAACCCTCTCTTTCACATCAATATTATCTTTCAATAGCACCGACAATCGCTTCAAATCAAACTCATCCAAATCAAACGCCAATGTCTGTTCCAACAATATCGGATCCGCAATCAACGCATGCTTCAGCATCTCTGCATAGCCCGACAAACGATTCTTGAAATCAAGTGTCTCAAAAAACTTAGGATTTATCACCACCCGCTCTGGCATAGCAAACACACCTATCTCATTCTTCAACCCCCTGAAATTCACACCCGTCTTACCGCCCGTAGCCGCATCCACCACTCCAAGCAATGTCGTTGGCACATTCACAAACCGCATACCTCTTTTGAATGTAGTAGCCACAAATCCACCCAAATCCGTAACCACACCACCTCCCACATTCAGCAACAACGACGACCGCGTAGCTCCATTATCCACCAATTCATTCCAAATCCCAACCGCCGCATCAATCGTCTTACTCTCATCCCCAGCCTTTATTTTTATAACAAACGGATCAAATCCCGACAAATCCACTCTCGACAAACAACACTCTGCCGTATTCTCATCCACCAACACAAACACCCTATCAACAGCCAAAGTCTTCACTATCGCTGCCAACTCCACCTCAACCCTATCAGTTACCACAAAGTTCCTCATTCCTACTCCCCATTCCCTATCATCACTTACTCATCTCCAACATCTTATGAATAGGTCTCACAGCTCTCTCTCTAATCTCCTCATCCACCTCAATCGCTGGCATCTCATCACGCAAGCAGAGATACAATTTCTCCAACGTATTCATTCTCATATAGTCGCACTCATTTTTCGAGCAAGCTCTTCCCGCTGGTGGCACAGGGATAAACTCCTTCTGCGGACAACGTTTTTGCATCTCATGCAAAATACCCGACTCAGTGCAAACCAAAAATTGAGTATATTCGCCATCCACAGCATAGTTGAGCAACGCCTGAGTCGAACCCACTACATCCGCCAAATCAGCAATCTCTTTCTTACATTCTGGGTGCACCAACACCTTAGCCTCAGGATATTGAGCTTTAAGTTCAATCAATTTTTCGAGCGAGAATTGCTCATGCACATGGCACGCACCATTCCACAACAACATATTTCTGCCCGTAACGGCATTGATATAACCACCAAGATTACGGTCAGGACCAAAAATCAACTTCGCATCTTTAGGGAATTGGTCCACAATCTTGCGCGCATTAGTCGATGTCACCACCACATCCGTGTGAGCCTTCACCGCAGCCGTAGTGTTAACATACGAAATCACAGTATAATCCGGGTGTTCTGCCACAAATTTGCCGAATTCATCGGCATTACAACTATCTGCCAACGAACAACCTGCCGCCAAATCAGGCACCAACACCTTCTTCTCTGGCGAAAGAATCTTAGCCGTTTCGCCCATAAAATGCACACCACACACCACCAAAATGTCAGCATCCGACTTCTCTGCCCATTGAGCCAAAGCCAAACTATCGCCCACAACGTCCGCCACATCCTGAATTTCACCTACTTGATAATAATGCGCCAAAATAACAGCATTTTTCTCCTTTCTCAAACGGTTAATTTCCGCAATCAATTGTTCCTTTTCCATAGTATCTTGATTTTTAAAAATTAAATTACAAAATATATTAACATGCAAAGTTAACACTTTATTTTGACATAACAAAAAACATTCCCACAAAATACAAAAAAATAATAGTGCCGCAACTTTCTATGGTTACGGCACTATTTTTACTGTTAATAAGAAAGAGGAAGCTCTTCTATCGCCCTATCTAAAAATTCAAAATATTCTTCATCGTAAGTGTAGTAAGAATAATCCCCTATTGAAATGCTATTAACTGGATAAGCATGGTTTATAAACAATACTGAAGTATTAATGGAATCATAAAGAAGATTTTCATTTTTAGTAAAAGCATAAAAAAGTGAATTATATGCTACCGTTGCACTATCAAAACTACATAAATATTCACCACGATCTGAAGCAGGAGGAAAATGATTCATTGTTTCTCCTGGTTTGAGTTTCACATAACCAGAATAAATAGTAGTTAAATAAATAGTATCATTAGGTTTTATTTCATATTCAAAAATTGTATCACCTTTGAATAGGTTTAATACAACATTTTCTTTTAACGCATTACATAAGTACAAGTGTTCTGTAGTATCTACTTTGTTTATTTCTCTATCGCAACTAATAAATAACACACCCACTAACGTAATAAAATAACAAAATCTTTTCATAACGACCTCCTATTTTTAATGAATATTAGTGGGTGCAAATATAGTAATAAATTCTAAAAAAACAATAGTTTACACATTTTTTTTGATTCAAGATAACTAACCCAGTGAAGAGACCGAAATCCACCCAACCTTCAACATATGATAAATATACTATAAATATAGGATAACCGAATCCTCAGTTATAAAAAAACGACTCAATATCCACCCTCAAAATACGTCTCTTTTTCGCTAAAAACATCCCCAAAATAATGTAATTATATCGGTTTCACGTTTTTTACGTTCGCCATTCAGTGTCTGAAATCTACCGTTCAGTCTCCTTTAACATTTGTTTGGTGTGTGAGATAGCCATATTTTTTGTAACTTTGTAGGTCTTTTGTGCTTTTTTATTGTGGCGTTGTAACACGCTGATAATAAAGAAGTATGTTTTATTTATAATGTGTAAATTTATAACAAAAATGAATATGAAAAGAAAATTACTTTATTTAGCGTTATTTTTGTTTCTCAATTCTCAATTCTCAATTCTCAATGCACAGCAGTTGCCAAACTCAAGTTTCGAGAATTGGGAGCATGACGCATTAAACGATTTCGAGGATGGTCAACGTCCAGTCAATTGGAATACTTCGAATATTAAGAAAACAGTGGTTGGTATTACAGCGGGTGCCAATATGGTATTCCCTGATGCTGACGCACATAGCGGAACATATTCCGCAAAAGCAATCAACACTGAGGTGGGTGCTGCAGGTATCACCGAAACGAGTCCAGCATGGATTACTTTAGGTAAACCTTGGAGTTATATTGATGGTATACAAACAGGTACTGCGACAGCGGGTACCGATGGTGGTATTACGTTTACTTATCGCCCTGACACTGTGGCAGTGTGGATTAAACGTACTGCAAGTGGTAATGAAAATGCCCACATCGTGTTTTATACATGGAAGGGTACGTCGACAGGTACAAGCTATAAAAATAAGAATGGAGGATGTTCTTCTACAACTCACTACGACGAGGAATCGGACATTCGTTTGCAAACTAATGCTAACGATTGTGGTACGTCAGTTCAAGCCACTCAAATCGCTGAGGCTATGTGGCGCAGTAAGGAGATTTTTACTGAGTGGACAGAGATTAAAGTGCCAATTAAATATTTATCTAACGAAAAGCCTGAGAAATGTAATATGATTATTGCGGCGGCGAACTATCCTAATAAGCGTGCTAATCAAGTCGAATTGAACGCTGCTATTTGGGCTGACGATGTCCGCTTGATTTATTCTTCTGGTATTGATGAAATTTATGTGGATGGTCGTAAAAAATTGTCTTGTAAATCAGGACAATTCGATTATACATGTTCTATGGGAAAAACGGCTACTTCGGTAGGCGAAATTACATTGAAACGTAGTGGTCGTTGGCTCGATGCTTCGGAATATACTATTAATAAAGGTGCTATTGGCGGAGTTACAACCATCACAGTGAAAGCCGAAGATGGCTCATCGGTATCGACTTATAACATCACGTTCGCTGCAGCAATGTCGTCAAATGCTAATCTTGGCGATATCTTGATTGATGGTCTTTCTATTGCAGGTTTCAATTCGCTCATTAAATCTTATAATGTAGAATTACCTTTTGGTACAACAACTTATCCTATAGTTGAAGCAGTTTTTGCCGAAGACGGACAAAAAGCCGATATCTCAGTGCCTTCTACTTTCCCTGGCACTGTGAAGATTACGTCTACTGCCCCTGACGGTACTTCTAAAACCGAATATTCTATTACATTTACCGTTGGAGTATTGACTGATAATACATTGACAGATATTCGTTTGGATGGTAAAACAATCTCTGGTTTTAACCCAACTAAAAATAACTATACTGTTGAACTCCCATTGGGTACTACTGTAACTCCTGTATTAGAATATACAACTGCATATCCAGAATATCATGATATAGTTGTGGATAATAAAGGTGTTGAAGGTGGTATTGATGTTAAAGTTACTCCTAAGGGAACAACAAATACCCGTACTTATAAAATTAAATTTGTTATTACAGAATCAACCAATAGTAAGTTGTCTGCTATCACTCTCGATGGTGAGTTGATTGAAGGATTTAATTCTGAACTAACAACATATACAGTTAATTTACCTATTGGTACGACTACATTGCCAGCTGTAGCATACGAAAAAGGCGATGAATATCAACAAGTTTCTGTTGTAACTGAAAATTCGGAGATTAAGATTACCGTTAAATCTCAATCGGGCGCACAAACAATCTATCGTATTAAATTTGTTATCGCCCAATCTTCAGTCTCTATTTTGACTGATATTCAGCTCGATGGCGTTTCTATCGAAGGTTTCGACCCTGCAAAAACATCGTATAAAGTAGAATTGCCTCAAGGCACAATAGTTGCTCCTAAAGTAACATACGTGAAAGGTGATGAATATCAAACAGTAACTCTCACCGAAGGTGGTTTGACTGCTACAACTCGTATTTTGGTTAAGGCTCAAAGTGGTGCGGTTACTACATATACCATTGATTTCACAGTGGTTAAATCGTCAAACTCAACTCTCAATGCTATTATGCTCGACGGAGTTATGCTCAATGGTTTTGCCTCTGATGTTGTTACTTATAATGTAACTCTCCCTCGTGGAACAACTAAATTGCCTGAAATCACTTGGACTCCAGGCGATGCTTCACAAACTATTCGTCTTGCCGAAGGTGGAGTGAATGGCGAAACTAAAGTTACGGTTAAGGCTCAAACTGGCGATGTTACGGTTTATTCTATCATCTTTAAAGTTGAAACTAATAGTAATGTGAACCTTGCCGACATTAAAGTAGGTGGTGTTTCTATTCCTGATTTCAAGTCAGACACAATCGATTATGCTTTCGTATTGCCTGCTGGTACTACTGCATTGCCTGAAATTTCTTATACTAAAGGCGATGACGCACAGAATGTCTCTGTTACTCGTGGTGGTATCAATGGCGTAACTCAAATTCTCGTAAAAGCCGAAGATGGCACAACTCGCATCTACACAATCGCTTTCAGTGTCGAAAAGTCTGCTAATGCCTTCTTGAAGATGATTTACGTGGGCGGTGTAGCTTTGGCTGATTTTGAGAAAGAAAAATTAAACTATGATTACATATTGACATCGGCTGTAACTGAATGCCCAGAAATTACTGTCGATAAGGAAGTTGGTCAGAATATCTCTATTGCCGTTCCTCGTATCACAGGTACTGTGCGTATCGAAGTTACTCCAGAGTCGGGAAGTAAAAA
Source organism: Candidatus Aphodosoma sp. (assembly GCA_045631465.1). Classification (GTDB taxonomy): domain Bacteria; phylum Bacteroidota; class Bacteroidia; order Bacteroidales; family Paludibacteraceae; genus Aphodosoma. The sequence continues at coordinate 25,770 of JAZQUV010000009.1, forward strand.
TGTTTATACAATTAATATCAACTATCCTCAATCTTCTAATTCTAAACTTGCAACTCTTTTAGTTAATGGTGAGCAAATCGCAGGTTGGAATCCTGATTCGGTAAATTACAATTTGCAAATCACTGATGGCACTATCCCTACTGTTACTTACGTGCAAGGTGATGAAAAACAGTCAGTAATCGTTGAAACTAACTCTATTACAGGCGACACAAAACTCATCGTAAGAGCCGAAAATGGTACAGTTACAATCTATAATGTTACTTTTGACCGTGTTAAATCATCTGCAGCTACTTTGACCGATATTAAAGTAGGCGGTGTTTCAATATTTGAGGCAAACAAATATGATTACAATTATGTTTTGGCTGAAGGAACAACCGTACTTCCTACTATCACATACACAAAAGGCGATGATAATCAAAATGTAACGCTCATAGCTCCAGCTCTTGAGGGTGAAGCCAAACTTATGGTGGTTTCTGAAGATGCTTCTACTACAACTACCTATACTATCAATTTTGCATTCAAACCATCGTCTAACACTGATTTGCAAAAAATAGTTTTGACGTTAAGAGCATTAGATTATGTAAAAGAATTTACTGCTACTGATTTTGCTACAAATGATACAGTATATGTGGATTGGATTGAGGGTGTTGCAGCACCTACTGTTACCTATACTGCTTCAGTGGATAAACAAATGGTTGCCCTTGCCGATGCAGGATTGAATGGTGCTGAGGTACTTGTTGTGGCTGAAGATGGTTCTCAACGTAAGTATGTTATTCGCTATAATTTTGCAAAAACTAATATTGCTCAATTGCAAGATTTGCAAATTTGGGATGCTGAAAATCACGAGTTTATTACAATCAATGGATTTAAGTACGACAAATATGTGTACGATGTAGAACTTCCTTGGCGCACAACAGTTGAGTCTGTGTTGAATCCTGTTGCTATGTTGCCAAATCAAACAATCGAGATGACATACGGTGGTGTGAATGGTGCAACTACAATTGTGGTAACCGCTGAGGATGGTGTTTCGAAACAGACGTATACAGTGAATTTCACAACTCGCAAATCGTCTGTGGCTACTTTGAGTGCTATTTACTATAATCTTAATAACAATGCTCAAGATGTACCTGCATTTGATGCAAATACATTCAATTATACTATCAATTTGCCTTACGGTACAAATGTTGTCCCTACTTTGTCGTGGGATTTGGGCGAAGAGGGCGGTAAACTTCTTACAGAACAAGTAGTAGAGTATCACGCTGGTAATCTTTATCAACCATCTACTATCAAAGTAACTGCAGAAGATGGTACTACTAATACTTATACCATCAATTATGAAGTAGCAGGTAGTGGTGAAGCAAATACACTTCAACTTATTAGTGTAGGAGATGTTGCTGTGGTGGTTGAAGATGGTGTTTATGATTATGAGGTAGAGTTGCCATACGGAACAAAAGAGTTGCCAACAATTTCAGTGGCAACTAATTTCCCAGAGCAAAGTACATTTATCACTTCAAAAGGCATTCTTGGTGGTACTCGTATCGTAGTGTTTGCTAACGATGGAGTAGAGCATCAAACTGTTTATAATTTGAAATATAAGGTAGGAAAGAAGACTGCGGCTTCATTATCATCTATTAAAATTGATGGTGTGGATGTACCTAATTTTGATCCAGGTGAAACTACTTATATTATGAATGTAACAACAAAACCATCTATGGTTGATGCTATTACTATTGGTGATGCAGAATTGGCAGAAGAACCAGTTTTGACAACACATAAAGCAGTGGTTAATGTTGTAGTTGGTGATGAAGAAAATACATATACTGTTTATTTCCACTATCCTAATGATGTTATTCCTAATGCTAATTTTAATGATTGGGATGCAATGGCTAAGTATTCAGGTGCAAGAAAGCCTAAATATTGGACTTGTGCTGGTGATATCGTAGGAACATATAAGGTAGATGCATTAATATGGGATACTGGTACTGATTTTTCAGCTACAGTAAAAAATCAATCATCAGGAGGAGAAGGGATAGTTGGTTTGTATACTATAGCATCAGGACAATTGTCTGGTATTGGAGGGTCTTTTCCTGGTATGATTACGTTAGGAGATATGTCTGTTTCTCCTAAAACGAATAATGGAACTACATCTTCTGTATCTGGAGGTATAACTTTTCGTAATACACCAGATGAATTTAGATTTGAGGCTAATCCTTTAGATAATAAAAAAATAAGTAATTGGCGCGTGTTATTTAGAATTGGTGATGGATCTAATTTAAAAGAGACATTACACACAGGAGATTATAATAATAAAAATGTTTGGCAATCTATATCTAAAACAATTGAGTATGGTGATACAGAGGTTAATACAATGAATATTGTATTGAATTCGGCAGGTTCAGAAAATGCAACTGATGTTTCGACTCGAACAGCTGAAGGTACATCAACATTATTAGTGAAAAATCTAGGATTGTTTTATAATAATCTCTTATCGTCAATCTCGGTTGATGGAGTTGTATTAAATGGTTTCTCTTCGGGGGTTTATGATTATACTTATTCTTTAGATGCAGAAGCTACAACATTGCCATCTATTTCTATTGTAGGTCAAGTGCAAGACCAACAACATCGTATTGTTTGGGGTGATGAAGTTAATGGTGAGCGTATTGCTACTATTGCTGTTATGGCAGAAGATGGAACAATACAAAATTATCAAATTAAGTTCGTTCGTCCTGCTTCAGGTAACAAACAATTGAAGTCTATTAAAGTTAATGGTGTAGTGTTAGATGGTTTTGCTTCTGATAAGTATGAATATACTTACGTGATGGCAAATTTGACTCGTACAATGCCAAACGTAGAAGTGGTTGGTGCTAATTACAATCAAACAATCTCTTATAAATTTAATGGTAACTCACAATTCTTGATTACAAGTCGGAGGCCAAGCGGTCTTAGGAAGACAAGACCT
>JAZQUV010000010.1:0-72026 GCA_045631465.1 Candidatus Aphodosoma sp.
ACCCGATGGCAACTGACAGCAAGGGTTGCGCTCGTTATGGCACTTAAGCCGACACCTCACGGCACGAGCTGACGACAACCATGCAGCACCTCAACAGATTGTCCGAAGAATCAAGGGGTCTCTCCCAAGAAGCAATCTGCCGTTCTAGCCCAGGTAAGGTTCCTCGCGTATCATCGAATTAAACCACATGTTCCTCCGCTTGTGCGGGCCCCCGTCAATTCCTTTGAGTTTCACCGTTGCCGGCGTACTCCCCAGGTGGGATACTTAATGCTTTCGCTTGGCCACCGACTGTCTATCGCCGGCAGCGAGTATCCATAGTTTACGGTGCGGACTACCAGGGTATCTAATCCTGTTCGATACCCGCACTTTCGAGCCTCAGCGTCAATAACACCCCAGGAGACTGCCTTCGCAATCGGAGTTCTTCGTCATATCTAAGCATTTCACCGCTACACGACGAATTCCATCTCCCTTGTGTGCATTCAAGACCGCCAGTTTCAACGGCAGGACAAGGTTGGGCCTTGACATTTTACCGCTGACTTAACAGCCCGCCTACGCTCCCTTTAAACCCAATAAATCCGGATAACGCTCGCATCTTCCGTATTACCGCGGCTGCTGGCACGGAATTAGCCGATGCTTATTCGTAAGGTACATGCAAAACGGTACGCGTACCGTCTTTTATTCCCAAACAAAAGAAGTTTACAACCCGTAGGGCAGTCATCCTTCACGCTACTTGGCTGGTTCAGGCTCTCGCCCATTGACCAATATTCCTCACTGCTGCCTCCCGTAGGAGTCTGGACCGTGTCTCAGTTCCAGTGTGGGGGACCTTCCTCTCAGAACCCCTAATGATCGAAGGCTAGGTGGGCCGTTACCCCGCCTACTACCTAATCATACGCATCCTCATCCGCGGCCGGAAAACCTTTAGTGGAAACTCCATGCGGAGTGACCACGCCATCGGGTATTAATCCATCTTTCGATGGGCTATCCCCGAGCCGCGGGCAGATTGGATACGTGTTACGCACCCGTGCGCCGGTCGCCATCAAACAAAGCAAGCTTTGTTCATGCTGCCCCTCGACTTGCATGTGTTAAGCCTATCGCTAGCGTTCATCCTGAGCCAGGATCAAACTCTTCATTGTACATTTATTTTTTTTTATTCGTTTGTCCCTAAACTCAAGCTTTATTGTAGTCAGTTTTAAGTTGAAATTTGAAAGTTAATTCAAATCACTCCCAATCTCTTTGACGGTGGTATTTTATTACCTTGTACTTATACTACATTTTTGTTGTTTCAGATTTTCAAAGAATCGCTGTCTTTTCATTCAGCGGCCATCTCTCTCGATTGCGGATGCAAAGGTACAACATTTTTTCAAACCACCAAAATATTTTTAAGTTTTTTCTTAAACTTTTTCATAAGTCATTGTTTTTCAAAAAGAAAAATTTTAATATTTCTGTGTTTTTTATGTTAAAAAGCATGTTTTTGGTCTTTTTTTTAGTATTTTTCGAGTGTTTTTGTCAATGATTCAAGTGTAATTTTTCGCGTTTTCGGATTTTTTTGTGTTTTTTTAATGAATTTTACTCTAAAATTGGCATTTGTTTATGCTAGAAATCATACTATGTGACACAAAATATACATATATATTATTTTTATTTCCCATAAATTACACAAATTGGCACAAAATTGGACGTCAAATCAGGGTGCACTGCTTCTTGAAATAGGATTCTTTCTATCACAGACCCCTCCACCCTTCGGGCACCTCCCCTATAAACAGAGGAGGTGTTGGAGAAAGTGAGGAGTTAGGAGTGAACCCCCTCCCCCTTCGGGTACTCCCCCTATAAACAGGGGGAGAATTGTGGTTAGACTCATTTGCTTTACAGACCCCTCCGTTCTACGGACACTTTGCCTTCAGCGACCTCCTCCTTGCAAAGCATAATGCAAGCAAGCTTACCTTCTGCTCTTGCTACGTTCGTCAGTTCCCCTAACTCAGGGGAGGTGTTTTCTGGGGAAGTGTTTGTATGTATATATTATTTTTATTTCACACAAATTGGTATGAATTATAAAAAAAAGAGATGCTCGAATGTGGAGCATCTCTTTTTGTAAGTTATTTTATAAATTAGAATTTAACCACTTTGTGAAAAGGTTTCAGTTCGTTTGCTTGTTTTGCAACTGGAGCTTTTGCTTGAGGAGCGCCATAAACTGATTTGTAAGAAGTAAGTTCGATTTTACCAGTGTAGATAGATTTGATGTTAGAACCATTAAGAGTAGTAAGATCGAAAGAGATAGCATCTTCGGCAATAGAGATTGTACCACCATTAACGAGATAGTAGTCGCCAGCGCCAGTTTGAGCATCGTTGTTAAGAACGATGAAAGAAGGAGAAGGATATGCATTGTTGTCTTCAGCTATATAGAAACCTGCACTAGGAGCAGCAGAACCAACTTTCACTTCGTTAGAGATAGTGAATGTGCCATAAACATTTTTCTCGCTATCGAGTGAACCATAGCAATAGAAGTTAGCCAAAGTAGACATAGTTTTGTCAACAAGAACAACTTCGATTACATTGAAAGGAAGGAGTGGTTGAGCATCTGTGCCATAATAGATAACTTGAGCTTGAGCAAAGTTAGCAGTTGTGTTAACAACATTTGTAGATTCAACATCTTGCATTGTATAAGGGCTATCGTTGTAGAGAGTTGGAGTGCCTTCGAATACAAAAGTTTTCACTTCGCCATCGAAATTACCTTCGATTGCAAGAGAGTTTTTAATAGTTTCAACTTTGAAATCATAAGTATAAACAGGATCTTGATTGATTTCACCATTTTCGATAACAAAATATTGGATAGCAACAGCACCACCTGAGAAAACTTCGGCAACACCGTTATCTGTCAATTCGAAAGGAACGAAAGATGTAGCAACTGGCATTTCATTGTCTTTAATGAAAGAGAGAGCTTGTGAAATTTGGATTACATAGCCATCACCTTCGAGGGCGTTAGTTTTAGGGTCGTAGTTAACTGTACCGGTATAACCTTCGTATGCAAATTGACGGAAAGAAGGGAATTTGTAGTCAACAGGACCTTGGTTGTAGATAGACATAGCGTTAACTACTTCGGCATTAGTAGTGTCGATAGTACCTTCACCACCTTGTTGTGGTTCACATGCTGTGAAAAGGATTGCGAATGAAAGAATCGCAGCAAAAATAGATAAAACTTTTTTCATAATAAAAATATTTTAATTAGTGTATGTTTTGAAAGTGCAAAGTTAATTGTTTTTTTTGATATACACAATAGGGAGAGGTAAGAATTGAGAATTGAGAATTGAGAATTGAGAATTGAGAATTGAGAATTGAGAATTGAGAATTGAGAATTGAGAATTATTCGCTTCGCTCATGATTTTTGCTATGCTCGGCAATTAGAATAAATTCTATTGCGCTCGCTTATCGCAAAAAATTGAGAATTATTCGCTTCGCTCATGATTTTTGCTACGCTCGGCAATTAGAATAAATTCTATTGCGCTCGCTTATCACAAAAAATTGAGAATTATTCGCTTCGCTCATGATTTTTGCTATGCTCGGCAATTAGAATAAATTCTATTGCGCTCGCTTATCGCAAAAATTGAGAGTTGAGAATTGTGTTGCGCCTCTACTCTATCATAGCATAAACAAAAAGAGACGCAATGTGTTGCGTCTCTTTTATATATTCCTTATTATATAAGGTGTAATTATTTCACTTCTTCGAAGTCGACGTCAGTTACGTTGTCGCCAGCTTGGTTGCCACCTTGAGCACCTGCGTTGAAGTCAGGACCTGGTTGAGCACCGCCTTGAGCGTTAGCTGCGTTGTACATATCTTGGCTTGCTGCGTGGAATGCAGAGTTGAGAGCTTCCATAGCGCGGTCGATAGCTTCGAGGTTTTGCTCTTTGTGAGCAGTTTTGAGTTGTTCGAGAGCAGATTCGATAGGAGCTTTTTTGTCGGCAGGAAGTTTGTCTCCAAGTTCTTTGAGTTGTTTTTCAGTTTGGAAAATCATACCGTCAGCTTGGTTGAGTTTGTCGATGCGCTCTTTTTCTTTTTTATCAGCTTCGGCATTAGCTTCAGCTTCGGCTTTCATACGTTTGATTTCTTCGTCAGAAAGACCAGAAGATGCTTCGATGCGGATAGATTGTTCTTTGCCAGTAGCTTTGTCTTTAGCAGACACTTTGAGGATACCATTGGCATCGATATCGAAAGTAACTTCGATTTGAGGCACACCACGTGGAGCAGCAGGGATACCATCGAGGTGGAACATACCAATTTGTTTGTTTTGAGAAGCCATTGGACGTTCGCCTTGGAGTACGTTGATTTGTACAGAAGGTTGATTGTCGCTAGCAGTAGAGAACACCTCAGATTTTTTAGTAGGGATAGTAGTGTTAGCATCGATGAGGCGAGTCATCACACCACCCATAGTTTCGATACCAAGAGAAAGAGGAGTTACGTCGAGGAGAAGAACATCTTTCACTTCGCCAGTGAGGACAGCACCTTGGATAGCAGCACCTACAGCCACAACTTCGTCAGGGTTAACACCTTTAGAAGGCGTTTTACCGAAGAATTTAGCAACGAGTTCTTGGATAGCAGGGATACGAGTAGAACCACCTACAAGGATAACTTCGTCGATATCAGATTTGCTGAAGCCAGCGTGTTTCAATGCGTTTTCGCAAGGAGGGAGACAAGCTTGGATAAGACGGTCAGCCAATTTTTCGAATTGAGCGCGAGTAAGAGTTTTCACCAAGTGTTTTGGCACACCACCTACAGGCATGATATAAGGGAGGTTGATTTCAGTAGAAGTAGAGCTAGAGAGTTCGATTTTAGCTTTTTCGGCAGCCTCTTTAAGACGTTGCATAGCCATAGGGTCTTTACGAAGGTCGGCACCCTCTTCACGAAGGAACTCTTCAGCCAACCAGTCGATGATAACGTGGTCGAAGTCGTCGCCACCGAGGTGAGTATCACCATTAGTAGATTTCACTTCAAATACGCCGTCGCCAAGTTCGAGGATAGAAATATCGAAAGTACCGCCACCAAGGTCGAATACAGCGATTTTCATATCTTTGTTAGCTTTGTCGAGACCATAAGCAAGAGCAGCTGCAGTAGGTTCGTTAACAATACGACGAACAGTGAGACCTGCGATTTCGCCAGCTTCTTTAGTAGCTTGACGTTGAGCGTCAGAGAAGTAAGCAGGCACAGTGATAACAGCTTCAGTAACTTCTTGGCCAAGATAATCTTCAGCAGTTTTTTTCATTTTTTGGAGCACCATAGCTGAAATTTCTTGCGGAGTATAAAGACGGCCGTCAATATCTACACGTGGAGTGTTGTTATCACCTTTAGCTACGCGGTAAGGCATACGTTCGATTTCTTTAGAAACGCGGTCGTAAGTTTCGCCCATAAAGCGTTTGATAGAATATACAGTTTTGTGAGGGTTAGTCACCGCTTGACGTTTAGCAGGGTCGCCGATTTTGCGTTCGCCGCCATCGATGAATGCTACGATAGAAGGAGTTGTACGTTTACCTTCAGAGTTTGCAACAACAACAGGTTCGTTGCCTTCCATAACTGCCACGCACGAGTTAGTTGTGCCGAGGTCAATACCAATAATTTTTCCCATGATTGTTTATTTGTTTTATTTTGTTAATATTCGATTAATTTCCCGGAAAATCCGGATTTACCAGACCACTTCGTTTGTCCGGTCGCTATAATTACTTCAAATGATGTGCCAAACGATTTTTTTTATATTTTTCGCTTATAAAAAAACTTTTTCTGCCAAGATGACACAAAAAGATGACACAATAGCTGCAATAATATGACAAAAAGAAACACTTTGTGAGTGAATATAAAAAAAAGAGACGCAGTATAGTTGCTGCGTCTCAAACTAGGTTTATGTAGCAAAATCACTACTTCACTCGTTTACCTTGCATTGTGTATTTTGTACCATTAGGCATTATTATGTATAGGATGCCATCGATCATTTCTTTGCGAGGACGGAGAGTTGATTCTTCTTCAATATCATCTAAAGCAGTATTTTCATCTTGCTTATATTGAGCAATAACGGTTAAATCGCTAGTGATATTGGTGATTGGTTTGCTCCAACCGATGAAGGTATAACCATCGCGAGTAGGATTTGAGGCAGGACCTACGGCATCTTTGCCCTCTTCGACATGCTCAACATACAATTCTGTGCCATCCCAATCGAGGAACGTAACGGTATAATAGATTTTATTTTGTTCATATTGAGCAATGACGGTTAAATCGCTAGTGATATTGGTGTTTGGTTTGCTCCAACCGATGAAGGTGTAACCATCACGGGTAGGATTTGAGGTAGGACCTATGGCATCTTTGCCCTCTTCGACTTGCTCGACATGCAACTCTGTGCCATCCCAATCGAGGAAGGTTACAGTGTAATAGATTTTATTTTGTTCATATTGAGCAGTTACGGTTAGGTCAGATTGTATATTACTAAAGTCTTTGTCCCAACCTGTGAAAGTATATCCTTCACGTACTGGGTCAGCTGGTGCTGTGGCAGCAGTACCATAATCTATCAATTGCTCACTCAATTTAGTACCATCCCAATCGAGGAAGGTTACTTTATATTGACGTATGAAACTAGTAAAAGAAGCAGTATAATTTGCATCTTTAGTTACGATTGCAATCTCAGGAGTCCATGCATCAAACATATAATTATATTGCGCAGAAGATGGACGAACAGGAGTAGTTCCAATATATTCAGGCATAACACCATATTCGACTTGAGAAGATTGCAACAGACTACCATTATAGTTTAAGAATTGTATCGTATATTTACGTTTTGATTCGGTATAAGTGGCAGTATAAGTTGCATTTTCTAAAACAGGAACAAATTCAGGAGACCAACCTGCAAAAGTGTAGATATGCTCTGCAGTGGCAGCTTTAATAGGCGTTGTACCAGTATATTGTGGCATTTCGCCTTCACGCACTTGTACTGTTTGCAATACTGTAGCATCCTCATTAAGGAATGTGATAGTAAAGAAGTCGTTAGAAGTAACAGTAACTAAACAAGAGGCAGAGAAACCACCATCTTGAGTTGTTGCAGTGATAGTAGTTTTACCTACGCGCAAGGCAGAGAGATAGGCAATATCGGTATGCCCCTCTTCGGTTCGTACAGAGACAATAGTTGTATCGGCACTAGACCAAATAACATTTTTGTTACTTGCATTAGAAGGAGATAGATTTGCAACAAGCGTTTTATCAACATCACCTTTTAGTAACGAATATTCGCTTTTTGTAAGCTGTATGCCAGTAACAGCAACTTTTTTATTGACATAAAGAATATATTCAGCAGAATACCAAGAATCATTTAATGATTTAACTTTAATACTACGACGACGAGAGCCGGTTTCTTTCAAGCCAACTACTTTACAAGAATCGCCCATTGGAATAATTTTGAAATAAGTAGTATCCGTTGACCATTCTACATCGCGCATTGTGGTATTTGCAGGAGTAAAGACTGCATACAAAGTGCAAGTATCTCCCATGAATATAGTAGCATCATCATCGGAAGATTGAATTTCGAGACGAGATAGTCTAACATGTTCCACTGTAATTTGCTTAGTAGCTGTCAAAGCCGGAGTGGCACTTGTGAGAGTGACAGTTGCTGTGCCAACACCAACCGCAACCACTTGACCATTAGCATCTACTTTCAATATATTCTCATCGCTACTTGACCAAGAGAGACCTTTTGGTGGTTCACTTGCATAGACAGGAATGATTGTCGCTTGTAATTGCATAGTATCTCCTATTTTAAGTGTAGTAGATGGAGCTACGATATCCAATCTATTCACATTGTTAAATGCTACCGTAAATTGCTGTGATGAAGTGAACCCATTCGGGTGAATAAATTGAATAGTTGTTGTACCTGCAGTAAGGCATTTCAAAACACCCAAAGAAATACGACGCTTTTGATCGTCGATAGTATCTTGAGATATGATTTCAAAACTTGCCACTTCAGGATTGCTATTAGTGAAAGTTACCGCTTGATGCAAACTATCTGGGGTAGTCCAGAAACCCACTTGATATTCCCAATTTACACTTTTAGTGTAAGATTCAGCACTTTCCCATTGAGTCCACTCGGTAGTGCCAATATAACGATGTTTAGAGTATGTAATACTCGTATAACTTGGATGATAAACATTTAAAGTACATTTTTTCTGATAGTTGCCTTGAACTGTAGTTGCAGTAACGACTTCTTGTGTATAACGATTGGCATAATTACGGAGATGTTTGGTTATAACCAAACCATTTTCATCGATACTTAAACCACCATAACCACGATAAGACCATGTAATACCCTTTTCGTCAGCATCGTAAGGTAATACCGAAGCGTGCAACTGCACTGTGTCGCCAGCTACGACATTGATAATGCTATCAGCCTCTAATAGTTCGATGCCAGTAACAATAGTCATTTCGTCGGGGCTATCAGGAATAAACTCTTTATGGAAGCAACGAAGATATGGATACCCATCATTAATTGTATCATTACGCCCCCAAATGCTATCAAAGTCGAAACCAGCAAAAGTTATTTTCGAATGCATCTCAGGTGTAATCATACCCACACCTGTATTAGCTCCAGTATTCGGACTTAACTCCTTATTGTAATATACATTGCTGATTGTTCCGCCAGCAACACCCTCTTGCCAACTGCCACCTGCCACGTAGGAATTGCTAATGCTACCATTATTCCAATCTACAAGACCAGAGCCAAACACGCCTCTATTGGTTGCATTAATGTCCATTGGATTATAAATGATATCTACTCTCGCATAGCAATCAGTAATCGCTCCGCCAGCATCGTAATTAAAACCACCCAACTGACCAGCAAAACCACCAATATCTTCATTACTTTTAGCATTAACAATAATCTTTCCATGTGTAAAACATTGCGAAATAGTGCCATCACGTAGTACGCCTACCAGTAAGCCCATATTACTGTGGATTAAGTTGCCACGCATATCAGCTACGGATGCTTGAATACCTAAATTGCGAATCACAGTGGTCTCGCCTTTGGTTCCTACATAGCCAAATAAACCATGCTCTTCAAGCTCCCTAATAGTATCTTCATTACCATCTATATACAAACCACTAATCACATGTCCTTGACCATCGAAAGTACCCAAGAATGGATGTATAGGGTCTATGTAATAACTACCCGTGCCAATTGGCGTCCATGATTCTGCGTAAGTATATTTTCCCCAATACTGCCAATCAGCAGTATCATTGAGAAGGATATCACAATCGAGATACACCGTTTTACCTTTGAAGTTATTGGCAGTCAACACACCATCTATGCCATTCACAGCGTGCATAAAACCAATGAATTGCGCCTTGTTGGTGATATGGAACTCAGTAGCAAACTTATTATTGAAGATAGAATAATCATACTCATCGTATGTAGGCTCTAACCATTTAGCATAGAGCGTCATGCTCTGAGTAACAGCGGTAGAATCGAAGTCAAATACCTGGGTAAAAGCAGCATCGGCATACCAACCTGCGAAGATATAGCCCTCTTTAGTCGGTTTTTCAGGCATCAATACATGCGTATTCACACCAACTTTTTTTGCCGCTATAGCCGAACCTCCATTGCTCTCGAATGTTACCACTAAACTTGGTTTGTAATTCGGATTAACCTTAGGATACCCATTCTCTTGCACTTCCCAATAATCCAATTTGTATGTATGCGTTGCATTCCAATCATCTACGTATGCATTGAGAATATTCACAAACTCTGCACTTTGTAGATAAGCAGTAGAACGACCGAGGTTGTTGTAATTAGTAGCATCATTATAAGGTTTAACCTTATCCGAATCAAAATAACCATTCTCCGAAACTACCCAACTATCTTGCGCATTTGGCACCATAACATAACAATCAGAAGTGATGCCTCGTTTAGTCAAAGTCCCAGTAAATAAGAAATTTCCAATTGTATCTGTACCACCAATAACAGGCTGGCGAGTAACAGCACTTGCCCTCCCGACAGCATATACATCTGCTGAAGATGAACAATTCAAAATCCGACTATTACAACCCCTTATACCTCCAATAATCGCAGAAGCACTATACAATCCAAATATATTATCAGGGTCACCCACTATGCCTGAAGTGTGGCATTGAGAGATATAGACATTATGCTCCTCTGCTGGCGCTTCACCTGCTAAAATACCTACCTCGCCTAATGTACCAGGCGAAACCACGTATGCATCTGTTACACTAAGATTTTTAATTGTTGCATCATGATATAGTATACCAAAAAATCCTGCAGGACGACCTTGAGGGTCATCTATATACATATTTTCTATCTTATGGGAATCACCATCGTATGTACCTCCAAAATGATAACATCTTTCCCAATTGAATAAATCTAAAATTATTGTAGCATGAAATTGCGAAAACAATAAATCGCCAATCGGAGTCCATGGTATAGGAGCTTGCACTCCCCATTTACTACGTGGTGCATTCAATGCAATGTCCGCTGTCTGACGAATATATTTGCCACTAAACGTTTCACCAAGATTCACATAATCACGGAAGTTCTCCAACTGCTGCTTTGTACTAATAAGATATGGATCTTCTTCTGTACCCGAACCGCCTGCCAAATAATCCGTAATATTAGTTGCTTTCACACCAGTTGGCACTGGATATTGCCCTGCCCGATATTCCCAAGTGCTGATGCCATATAAAGCAGCAAACATATTCAATTTATCCACAAATGCCTGACTTTGCATGTAAGCCGTAGTGTAACCTCGTGCGCCACCTGAAAGTTTCATAGTTAAATCAGGAAGAAGAACAACACTATCTTTATTAAAACTACAATTCACTATACGACTATCGTTCTCAGCTAAACCATGTAGAAATCCGTATGTAATATATTCCGATGTACCTGTTTCTGTACTTATACAACTACCAGCGCCAAAACAGTTAATACAAGTACCTGGCATATCAGTCTCTACATAACCATTATAAGTAGAAAAGAGACCCACTTGAGATGCAAATGAAGCAGGATAATGTGCAAAAGTACTAGGAAGAATCACGTTTCCTGTACTATAGCACGACTCGATAAGTCCTAAATTACGTGCAACAAAGCCTGCGCAATTTTCCCCACATCGTACATCGCCCATTGCATAACTATTTCGAATGACACCACTATTTGTTGCAACAAAACCACCTGCATAATCTGCTATGCTAGCAAGAAATATATCCACATCAGCATAACAGTTCTCTATCACACCTTCATTGAGTTGCACCAATCCACCTCCATCTCCACCATAGTTGCCTTTGTGTCTTCTCATAATCTTAATCAAACCTGTCACATGACTATTACGGACAACCGATGCGCTGTCTATATACGTTGCTAATCCACCAACAAACGAGCCTTGCAAATTTATCTCTTCTGCCGAACAATTATCTACAACACTATTTTTTGATAAATGACCTATCAAACCTCCAATTGAAGAGCCAACTGCGGCAACCAACGAACTTTTCTTTACATGACAATTCTCAATCAATACATTCGTAGCATTCGAAATCAATATTCCTGAATAATAATTTGAAGCAGTAATACCTACATTTTGTAATGTTAAATTCTTTATCGTAGCACTATCCACAAAGCCAAAAAATCCCATACACGAACCTGTCAAATCAATCACATCTTCTGCCCATGGATCATCAGGATTATCAATAGAAATATCACCAACAGTACCCATATACGCATTATAGATAGTGTGTCCATCGCCATCAAAATGCCCACGGAAGTAGCAAGTATCAAAATAATGTTCGTATGGACCCATCTGCTCATCGGTCCACATACCAATCGGCTTCCATTCAAGCCAACTTGCAGTATCAGTGTTAGTAAAGTCAGTAAGATAGAGGTCGTTAGTTAATTTAAAATATTGACCAGCAAAATCTTCTTTCTGCTCTTTATTATTCACTCGAGCAGCCAAACCAGCCAACTCTTCGGCGGTAGAGATGAGGATAGGGTCATCTGCCGTACCCGTACCAGTCCATGACTTATCCACACCACCATTCCAGTAGGTTTGCGCTTGTGCTGAAATTGCACTTAGAAATAGGCAAAGCACAAGAATTGAATAGGTTATTAGTTTTTTCATAAGGCTATTTTTTTTGATTATTGACAAAAGTGTATATTGTTTTACAAAGGTAGTAATTATATTTCACATTCTTTCTCCATTAACAAATATTAACACAGATTAGATATCAAAACAAAATATACAATACCATTGGTGCAATAAAAATATGTTGCTGGTTACTCTTTTTTCACCCCACACAACACGAAGGATATACGAAAGATATACGAAGGATATACGAAGGATATACGAAAGATATACGAAAGATATACGAAAGATCATCCTATGCATTCCTAACTTCTCACTCCTCCCTACCTAACAGCAACCTTCTTCATAGGATAACCATAGCTACAAGCTACCCATACACACACTTTCATGATATAATAAGACACAAAAAAAGAGCTCCTACAGCATAGGAACTCTTCATATCTCACTTACTTTTATTTATTACTGTCCAATAAAAATCGGACTCCGTAGGAGTGAAAATTGCATTTAAATGAGGGTATAACCAAAATACAAGCCCCCCCTCTCATAAGATTATCTTATCTCCCCTTTGTTTATTAATAGTTTGAATAATTGCTTTATCTTTACCGGGCACCAATAAATTTTATTGAAGTTTCATAATATACATAGGCTGATATTCTGGCAACAATTGCGGATGTAAAGCCCAAATTAAATCTTTCAACACCAAATCGGGGCGAGCGACAGCACTCTCCCAAAAGTCGTTGGCTCCGTCGGGGAGCGTGCGACGATAGAAGGCGTATACCCTACCCTCGCGGGCTGAACGAAAGAGATTGTGGCGCGAGTCCATCTGGTAGAGGGCATCAAGTGTGGTGGTTGGGGCATTGAGCCAAACGTCGGCATCGTGGAAGTGAGTGAGCACAGTTTCGAAATTGAGAGCGAGGGATGCAGATGTGGATGTTTCGTCTTTATAGAAATAGTCGGCGCCAGCATCGGCAAAGAGGCGTGCCATATAGGATGCGCCAGAAGGCATATACCATGTGCCTTTGAAATTGCCACCTGCCATGACTATGGGTTTTTGCTCGACGGATTGAGCTATGGCTTTTGCGGTTTCATAGTTGTACTCGATTCGAGTGAAAATGGTGTAAGCAATAGCTTCTTTATCATAAAATGCCGCCACGAACTTAATCCACTCAGCGCGTGCAAGGAGTGACTGCTCGGTCCACTCGTTATTGAAAACGAGATTTACGCCACTCTGTTGTAGGCGTTTGGCTTGTTCGTCTTGTTGATTGTATGATGCAGCAAAATAGACATCAGGACGTAGGTGTAAGAGTTGCTCAAGATTGACGTTGTGAGCGTCACCGAGAGATTGAATTTGACCTGCGGCATATCGAGAACGGAGAGTGTCGTTGTAGATGAGATGGGGGGTGCAAACGCCTTTGACAGTGGATAGTTCGCCCAAAAGGTTGAGGAACTCGACGTGGGTGGAGCTTGAGATGGCGACATTGTCGATTGGGATGAGGATTTTTATGCCATCGGAAGGTGTTTGGACTGTGTCGTTGTTGACAAGATAATAGGTTTGTTGGATTTCGCCATCATTCCAGGGATTGTAGACTACGACTGTTTTGTAGTTATCTTCATATAATATATCGAAGCCTTGAGCATAATATACGGGCAATAACTCATTTTCACTTAATACAAAAGATTCGGTTTTAGGGGTTTTGCCAGCACAAGAGGCAAGGATGAGGATGATTAGAATAGATAGTAGATGTTTCATAATTGGAAAATTTTGTGCAAAGGTACAAAAAAAAATAGAGACACAATAGGTTGCATCTCTATTTTTTTATTAATATACCCAACAAACATTGTCAATCCAAAAAGCATTGCCTGGACAGCCATACCAAGCAGGATAGGAACCAGCTGTGAGCATAAGGATTACGTGAGTAGGTTGTTCGTCTTCAGTTGCCCATCCAACTTCCTCGACATGAACCATTTTGCCTTTAGAGTTTTCGGCTTTGAATGCACCATCGTTAGGATTGAGGTCCATATAGGGTTTGAACCAAGATTCTTTGGAAATATCGCCATAATGGATTTCGAAACGAGCATTGTTTTGCCATTCAGAGACAGTTGTAGGGAAACGGTGGCGCATAGTGCCTACACGTTTGGCATAGATTTTACCATTCTCTTCCCAACGCTTTTGAAGATAGACATAAACTTCGGGCTCGTCGTGACCTTCGATTTCTTTGACAGAGAAGATTTTGGCTTTGATGAGTTTATGCTCAGGGTTGACTTTGGTTTTGTAGTCGAGCATCAAGGCTTTAGGCTTTTGTGTGAAAGGGATGCCCATTTCGATTGCGCCATAAGGGTCGCCAGCATCACGCACAGGTTCGCGCACTTTGCCAAGGAATAGAGTTCCGGCAATCATGACACGAATATCAACTATGCCTAAAGCACGCACAGTGATAAGGCGAGTGTCGCATCGAGCACACCAACCATCGCCACGGCGCTCAGGCTGAGTAGTGCAAGCAGCTTTGTCGACACCAGCAGGAGCAGCATAGGCATTGGAGATACCCCAAGGAGTATTTTCGAAAGTAAACACTTTGTTTCCTTTGATAGTATCGGTAGGAGCAAGCACATAAAGAGTTTGCGTTTGACCCCCAAGTAGTGCACTCTCTTTGATGTAACGCACCGCCCATTGCTCCATATCACCATAGGGAATTGGCTCTATGCGCTCTTGAGAAAATGCACAATGCACAATGCACAATGCAGAAACCAATAATAGAAATATTTTTTTCATTTTTGTCAAATTATTTATTTTGCTGATTAGTTGATGTTTGTTATTAGAGAATGTTTAGGTTATAGGTAATAATTTGATAAAAGAAAAATAATCTCTTTCGCTATTTTACATCCACTTTAAGTTTAGAATCGTCGCCATCCCAACCTTGAAGGATTGACTCGGGATAGAAATTTGGCTGAGGATCGTCTTTGTGGAAAGGATCCCAAACTTGGGCAAAGAAAGGATTGCCTTTAGCGATTTCGTCATAATTCCAAGGGGCAGGCAAACATTCAGGGCACCAATGACCGCCAAGCAATACAAGTGCTGGCGAAGCTTTGAAGCGGTGACCAAACTGGCATTCCCATTCGAGCGGAGTGCGCCAGTCGCCTGTGGTCATTGATGTGCTAAGGCATTTGCCACCACGGAATTCGGCAGCTTGACGCATATCGTCGATGGTCCACTCGTCGCGAGATTTTGACTCATCGTAGCCATGGTTGAGAATGATTGGCTCTTCGCTTGGATGAGAGAGGTCTTGCTCTGCCCAAGGTTTGATAGCGCGATATTTTTCGATTGAGCCATAGTAGGCAGCTATACGCTGAGTATCATTATTTTTAATCCACCACTGAGTACCCCATTTCTTTTTATACGCCATAGGACGCATAGCAAGTTTGAGAATTGGCGCAGGGGCAAGACGCGCGAGCGAGAAGAACCAAGGAAGTTGACGCTTCATGTGGTTGAAATATTCGTCGACAGGCACATTGGCGCGGAAATGGAGATAGTCCTCGAGAAGTTGAGAATCGGCATACCACTGTCCGTGGAAATTGCGAGTGACGAACCACTCGGGATTGAATATTTTTTCAGGACGAGGACAAGAAATAGCCTTCAAGAGTTTGCACTCAAACTCATAGTTAGAGAGGCGATATTCAGGACCAGAGCCAATGTTGTAGAAACGATTCCAGAAGTCAGGCGACACCCAATCTTCGCAAAGATTAGCCATTGCGCGACCAGAATCTTCTACCGTAGCCCATTCGAGAACTCCACGAAGAGGAACGTGGAACATGATTGGGTCGTAGTTCTTAAGGATATCGGCATAGAGGATGCCAGACTGACGAAGTGAAACCCAATGTTTTATGCCACTTTCGACAAAAATGCGTTCTGCAATCGTTTTTGATATAGCATAGTGGTCGTAAACCGAGATACAGATAGGATCGCCAGTGCGTCCCCAATGAATAGGCTCATTGCGATCGGAAGTTTGAGCCACAGTGCCCACATAACAAACACGAATGTCATCGGCATTAGGCTGAGCAAGAACAGCCTTAACAACATTTTGCGCAGCAGTGATGTTTATGTTGCGAGTTCGGTTTGGAAAATAGTCGGTTTTAGGCGAAACTAAACCACCGATGTGAAGGACATAGTCGGCACCTTCGGTCGCACGCAAGACATCATCGTATTTGGTAAGATTGCCCCATACGATACGGATTTTGTCTTGAACAGAAGCCAAAAGTTGTCGGTTTTTCTTGCTATCGCGAGCAAGGACAGTCACCTCGAAGCGGTCGAGACGGGTCATGAATTCTTGCAAAGTAGCATAGCCCATATGGCCTGTTGCGCCTGTTATGAATACTCTTTTCTTCATTTTTATCTTAATTGTAGGTAATAGCATGCAAAGGTACAAAAAAAAAGTGAATTAGAAAAACGGAGTTTTACTTGCTTTTTGTTTGTTTTTTTTGTATCTTTGCATGTTGTGCTATATAGAAGTAACATATTACGCATAGTGCTAATAGTCACACTATTGGCTAAGTTAGTTTGTGTGAGGTCGCAAGAGATAACATACAAAAGTGATGGTTGCACACTGACGTACAACAAAATAGATGGATATAATGTGGAAGTGGGCAGACAATCGGTTTCGCTAAGCAAAGAGAAGATTTTTATACCTAACAGCATAATCCAGAACGACACAACATTCTATGTGATTGGCATAGCAGATAATGCCTTTAGCGGAAATAGAAAGATAAAGAAGATGGTGTTTGATGAAGAGAGCGACATACAATATATAGGCGAAGGTGCATTTGCAGGATGTGAAAATCTGACTGAAATAGAATTGCCATCGACAATAACAGAAATTAAGCCTTATACGTTTGCTTGGTGTGGATTGGAGTACATTGAAATACACAACTTTATAACAAAGATTGGGGAGCGAGCATTTACGAACTGCGCACAATTAGCGAAAATTGACATGAGTGAAAATATCGAAGAGATTGGGAATTTTGCATTTGCGTGGTGTCCTCAATTGAAATCATTCACTATACCAGAAAAAACAAAAAGACTAGGATACGAGATATTGCAAGCAAATAGAGAACTTGACACGCTGTATTACAACGCCATAAATTGTGAAGATGCAGGGGCATATTATGACAAACGTGTAGAACGCACAATCGGAGCATTCGAAGGAAATGTGGGATTGTCGGAGATAGTTTTTGGAAATAGAGTTGAATATATACCAGAATACTTGCTATACAATTGTAGAGGCATTGACACGATAGATTTTCCTCGATCGATAGAGAGAGTTGGACGTTTTGCATTGCATAACACAGAGTGGTTTTATGGAGCTGAAGAGGATTTGATATATGTGAACAATATTGCATATCACTACAAAGGGAAAGAGGTGCATGTAGATGAAACCGTGTTTAGACCAAACACAAATGCGATTGCTGCATGTTGTTTTTACGAAAAAGATATAGAAACCGTAGAATTGCCATCGACGGTTAGATATATTGGAAAATCGGCATTCGAAAAGTGCAAGCATATAGAAAAAATAACGTTTTCGGTGGACATCGAGACCATTGATGATTTTGCTTTTTATGGTTGCGAGGAAATGGAAAGCATCGTATTGGGCGAGGGTTTGATTGAAATAGGGAAATATAGTTTTGCTAATTGCACGAATCTTCGCAAAGCTAGATTGCCAAGATCGGTAAACAAGATGGGGATGGCTACGTTCTATAATTGCACGAACTTGGAGAGAGCAAATCTACCCCAAAATACGACTATCGTACCTGCAGGATGTTTTTCGAACTGCGAAAGTTTGGAGACGATAGAGATTCATAATGACGTGACGGAAATAGAAGAATATGCATTTGCGGGATGCTCGATATTAGACTCGATAAGAATACCTAGAGGGTGCAAAAAAGTGGGGACAAGGGCATTCTCGAATTGCATAGGAATGGAGTCGGTGAACTTTATGGCAGAATCGGCAAAAATTGAGTCGTTGGCCTTCTATAAATGCAGAAATATCAGAAATATAAATTTAGACGGCGTAGAGGAAATTGGATATAGAGCATTTGCAGAGTGCTATGAGTTGAGAGGTGTGGCGTTTGGCGAAAAATTGACAATGATAGATAATCGAGCTTTTGAAAATTGTAGGAGTTTGAAATCGATATCATTGCCTCAAACATTGAACCGGATTGGGAAATCGGCTTTTGAGAATTGTAAGAGTTTGATTTCGATAAAAGTGAACAATGCTAACCTTACGATAGGCAATAGAGCTTTTGCTAAATGTGAATTGTTGTCGGTTGTTGACTTAGGAAATAATATACAAAAAATTGGAGAATATGCATTTAGCTATTGCAGTGAAATAGAATCAATGCGGATACCGAATGCAATAGATTGTATTGAAAAGGGGTGTTTCTATAGGTGCGAAAACTTGGAATCGGTGGAGATTCCGGATGGCGTAAGATGCATAGATGATAAAGCTTTTGCAAAATGTGGGAATATGACGAATGTGACGATTCCGAATACGGTAGTAGAAATAGGCGAACGAGCTTTTGAGGAGTGTGAGAGACTGAACGAGGTGGCACTATCTGGTCAAGTGGAAAAAATTGGGGAATATGCATTCTTTCGATGTGGCGAATTGAAGAAAATAGAGATACCTATATCGGTGAAAAAGATGGGAGTTGGGGCATTTGGAGAGTGTGATAATCTTACAGACATATACTTTAACGCAGAAAACTGCAAAGCTGGTAAACCGGTTTTTTCGTATACACCGGAAAGGGCAAATTTGCATATAGGCAACCTTGTGATGCTGATAGATGATAGAGTGTTTGAGAATATGAATATTGATCGGATTGTAATACCTAATAGTGTGACGAAAATAGGTAGATTGGCATTTGCAAACTCGACACCATTGGCTCAAATAGATTTGCAAACGAATGATGCTATAGAGATAGATAATTCGGCATTTGAAAACACAACTTGGTATAACAATCAGACCGATAAAATTGTGTATATCAACGATGTTGCATATAAATACATCGGGGATGATAGTCCATCGAAAATAACATTCAAAGATGGCACAACAAATATTGCAGCTAACTTTATGAAAGACAATAAAAAGCTGGAAGAAGTGGAATTGCCTAGTTCGTTGCTGTCGATTGGATGTAGTGCATTTGAAAATTGCACAAATTTGAAAACTATTCATTTCCCTACTAAAATAAGAAGTATATGTCGGAGTGCGTTTGCAAATTGTAGGAGTATAGAATCGGTGAGATTGTCATCATCTATTTCGAATATAGATGACTATGCTTTTGAAAACTGTAGTAGTATCGGTGAAATCAGGATAGACAATGCTACATGCTCAATTGGAGTGGCTACGTTCAGGAATTGTAGCGCATTGCAACATGCCTTCGTGGGCGACAACATAACTTCGATTGGCGATATGGCTTTTTCGTTCTGCTCCAACTTGAAAGGCATAAATGACGAAAAGAGCATTGTTTTGCCTCAAAATCTGAAAACAATCAATTATGCAACTTTTTATGGTTGCGAAAACTTGAATGGAAAAATAACAATGCCATACAATGTTAGCACGATTAGAGATTTGGCATTTGGAGGATGCAGGGGCATACACTCGGTGGAATTGTCGAAAAAAACAGACTCTATAAGTTTGTCGGCATTTGATAAAGCTAGGAATTTTACGAGATACGTAAAAAGTCAAAACGATAAATTCAATGTGCACAATGGTGTGCTATATTCTAACAATATGGCTACGTTGTATCACTGCCCAGAAGGTTATAGAAACAGTTGTGTGATACACTCTGAGACTGTGGAGATAAATGAAAAGGCCTTTGATAATTGCACTAACTTGAGAAACATTATTTTGAATGCAGAACGAATAGAAGATTATGCATTCAACGGATGTACCAATCTGCGCCATATTGCAATAGGTGCAAAAACATATGAGATTGGTCGACAAATATTCAATGGATGCCAAAGTTTGGCACATATAGACGTTAAAAAAAACAACAAACACTATAAATCGGTAGACGGAGTGCTGTACAGCGCAGATATGACAACTCTGATTTATTGCCCCAAAGCCAAAGTTGGTAGATTGAAAATACCGAAGAAGGTGAAATATATTGCCGACTTTGCATTCTACAATTGCAATCAAATAGAAGTAATACTACATAAAAACACACTATCGATAGGCAAAGAGGCCTTTACTGGATGTAAAATTGAAACTAGATAATAATATGAAAGAATTGATTTTTGTATCGCACAATGCCCATAAACTACAAGAGGTGAAGGCGATAGTAGGCAATAATTTTGAAGTAAAAAACTTGTCGGACATCAACGTTTTTGATGAAATACCGGAGACTGGATTGACGTTTAAAGAAAATGCACAACAAAAAATAGATTATATACACGAAAGACTAAAATGCAATTGTTTTGCAGACGACTCGGGATTGTCGGTTGATGCACTAGATGGAGAGCCTGGAATATATTCGGCAAGATATGCAGGCGAGCATTGCGACATGAAAATGAATATCGAAAAATTGTTGAATAATCTTAAAGACAAGAGTGATAGAAGTGCACAATTTACGTGTGTGATTGCCGTTATACTGGATGGTGAATATCATTTTTTTGAAGGTGTCATAAGAGGAAAAATAATTGATACGCCTAGAGGTGAAAATGGATTTGGATATGACCCTATTTTCGTTCCAGATGGATATGATGAAACATTTGCCGAACTATCATCTGAAATCAAAAACAATATATCGCATAGAGCTATAGCTATGCAAAAGTTTCAAGAATTTATATCTAAATTATAAAAACATATAGACCATGAAATACCTATTAACATCTATTTTGGTTAGTTGTGTTTGTTTGTCGGCGTTGGCACAATCGGCAATAGGCAGTTGGCAAACGCACATGGCTTATACAAACACAACGCAAATCACTCAATCAAACGAAAAGGTATATGGCATTAGTGGTGGAGCACTATATTCCATTTTAAAAACAGACCATATCATTGAAACATATTCAAAAATGTATGGATTGAATGATAATGGTATACACTTTATAGAATATTCGCATGAACAGGATGTTTTGTTTATCGCTTATGATAATTCAAACATTGATTTGCTTTCGGACGATGGTTCAGTAGTAAATATTGCGGACTTATATCGCAAAAGTATGAACGGAAGCAAAAAAATAAATGATATTTGCTTTGAGAAAAACATGGCTTATATTGCATGTGATTTTGGAATAGTTACTTTAGATGTTGATAAACTAGAATTTGCAGAAACATATATAATTGGCGACAATGGAGATGCGACTCAGGTATTAAATGTTGAGATATTGAAAGATAGTATTTTTGCACTCACAACGAATAATATTCTGACAGCATCGCTAAAGTCGAATCTGCTTAATTACCAGAATTGGGAAAAACTACAAAACCCAAATGCAATGACAGAGAACAGAAAAATGGTGATAGCAGACAACTCTCTGTATTTGCTAAAAAAAGATAATACGTTATATAAATATTCGAATGGTGAATGGAAAAACTATGAATCTAACATCAAAAATATTTCTTACAACGACGGAATCTTGTTTATTGCAAATACAGATAATCAATTATCGGCAATAGAAGGAAACGACACCGAAATAGTTACCAAAAATGGATCATTTGGTATTTATGACGAAAAAACAAATATAATCTGGTATATCGCTAACGGAGAAGTATACTCTTATAACAGAGACAATAACTCACGCAATGGATTTGTACCTAATGGTCCTTTTTCAAATACATCGTGGAGATTGAAATACGCCAATGGAAGAATCTTTAGCGTTCCGGGGGGTAGATGGGTTGTTAATTACTGCACTCCAGTTTCTTTGTCGTTTTATGAAAATGGGATGTGGCACAATTACTCAACATATTATTTCGTACAACATACAGAAACCGCAAAAAATTGCATTGATTTAGTTGATATTGCCATAAATCCTAATGATAAAACTAATTTTTGGGCTGCAAGTTATGGTCTTGGAATATATGAATTCCGTAACGACCAATTATATAAATTTCATCATTGCGGCAATAGCGGATTAAAACCCGTAATACTAGAAGACCCATATAATTACACAAGAACAGATGGTATGACATTTGACTCAAAGGGTAATTTGTGGATTTTGAATAATGCCGGAAGTTTGATTAAAGTTATAGATAGCAATGGGGAATATCATAATATGAATTTTAATATCACAGCTTCTACTCCGCAAGATATCGTAATATGTAATAGGAATGAAAATCAAAAATTCGTACTGATTCCACGACATACAAACACCAATAATTCTATACTATTCTCGTTTGACGACAATGGCACACTAGATAATCTTTATGACGATAAAAGTGTATCGTTGAAAAAAGTGTATGACCAAGATAATAAAGAAATAAATTTTTACGGAGAAAATCTACTGCGTTGTATTACTCAAGACAAAAATGGTGTTGTATGGATTGGCACAACTTCCGGCATATTTTTAATAAACAATCCTAAAAAAGTGTTTGATAATGACTTTAAGGCTCATCGCATAAAAATACCTCGCAATGACGGCACTAATTTGGCTGATTATCTCCTTGGTACAGAAGAAATAAAAGCTATTGCTGTAGATGGAGCTAATCGCAAATGGATAGGTACTGCATCGTCGGGTGTTTATCTTATATCAGAAGATGGATTGGAAACAATACACCACTTCACTGCTGAAAATAGTCCACTATTGTCGAACGCAATACAATCGATTGCTATAAATGAAAAGACAGGAGAAGTGTTTTTTGGAACTGGTAGTGGGTTGATATCTTATCAATCCGATGCTATAGAAGGTGGCAATAGATTCGAAAATGTGCATGCCTATCCAAATCCTGTTCGTCCAGAATATAGTGGTGTGATAACAATAACTGGACTTGTGGCAGATACACAAGTGAGAATAACAGACGTGAATGGCAACCTTGTATATGAAACTATATCAAACGGAGGTGTTGCAACATGGGATGGATGTGGAATTTCGGGAGAACGTGTGACTACGGGTGTTTATTTTGCACAATGTGTTTCGCCTAACGGAAAATACAAACATATAACAAAAATTCTTGTAGTAAAATAATATATGCAACTAAAAGAGAGAAAGGTTTGGATAGATTATGCCAAGTTTATATCTATATTCTTGGTCGTTTTGTTTCATACAAATCCAAACTTAGATGGATATATATTTGATTTCTTAAAATTATTGAGAATGCCTGCTTTTTTCTTAATTGCAGGATTGCTTTTTGATATTAATAAATGGAATGATTTTACCAATTTTTTCAAACATAGATTTAAACGCCTCATTGTGCCTTATTTCTGGTTTTCGTTGATATTCTATGTTTTATGGCTCGCTATTGGGCGCGATATGGTTGGTGAAAGTGAGTTAATGATAAGCCGCATAACTCCAATAAAAGAATTCTTAATGGGTACGCCTAATGTTGTGCTAGCCCCTTATTGGTTTATAACATGCCTATTTTGCATGCAAATATTATTTTACTTATTGAAAAAAACTATTCATTCAAATATCATCATCATAAGCATTGCTATTGGCTTATACTTCGTGATTATTTATTTTGATTTTAAGGACTTACCTTGGTGTTTGGATAAGGCTATTAGATACCTACCTTTCTATACATTGGCAAACATACTACGAGAGAAAATAGACTCACAGTTTTTGCAAAACAAATATATATTATTTTTGTCAACAATATCTGCTATCTGCTTGATAACTGTAGATTACAAATACGATGTGTCGCCGTATACTGCCCACCTAATATACATAACATCTGGATTTTGTATAATGCCAATATACATTGCTTTTTGTAAATTTTTAGCACTAAAATCAAAAAACTCTCAAGTAATAAAATATGTTGGAGACAATAATATAGTAACTCTTGCCCTACAAAATTATATAATTGGTTTTATAAAAATATTAGGAATGGCTGTTTTCTCAATCAACTTGCTTTCTACTGATTACTATGCAATAAATGTGCTCATAGCATTGTCAACAATTGCGATTTCTATAGTTTGCGCTTTATGCATAAATAAATATGTGCCATTTATTGTAGGAAAAACATATAAATAAATCTTCATTTATATATATTTTTTTGTATCTTTGCAAATTATAATGCTAAACATTGAAATAATTATGAAAATCCTAAAAACTTTAACTTTTGTCATTGCTATTCTTTGCATTAACTTTGCTTCGGCAAACTCTGTATCGGAATCATATCTCCGCGATTTTACTTCTGGTGCATTCAGACCTCAAACCATGGCAGCTCTCTACTCGATGAATGATGGAGAAAACTATACCATGCTATCTGAAGATGGAACTAAAATCATTAAATACAACTACTTATCTGGCAAAGCAATTGATACTATCTTTGATGTTGCAACAGCAAAAAACTGCACATTAAAACGCATCTCGGACTACGAATTCGACTCTCAAGAAAAACGTATTCTTATCCTCACTGATAAAACTCCGATATATCGCCACTCGTTCACAACAACATACTACGTGTATAATATAACACGCAACGAATTGGAACCGCTAAGCGAAAAACCAGGGCTTCAAAATCTTGCTCAATTCTCGCCTAATGGTCGTATGATTGCTTTTGCACGCGAAAATAATCTTTTTATCAAAAAACTTGACTTCAACACAGAGATTCAAATCACAAAAGATGGCGAATTCAACAAAGTTATCAATGGTACTGCCGATTGGGTATACGAAGAAGAATTCGGTTGCACTCGCTATTTTGCTTGGAGCCCAGATAGCAAACTTTTGGCATGGGTGCGCTTCGACGAAAGCGAAATCAAGCAATTCTCATTTGATGTATATGACCACCCTTACGACAAAGCTTATACCTACAAATATCCTAAAGCTGGCGAAACAAATTCGACTGTTTCGGTCTTGGTGTACGACACTGAAAATCGTACTACAAAACAAATGGATTGTGGTTCGGGCAACGATATTTATTTCCCTATTATTCAATGGACTAACGACAATGAATCGCTTGCCGTTGTTCGTTTGAATCGTAACCAAACAACCCTCGATTTGCTCAGTGTTAATCCGCGCTCGGGTGTAACAAAAACTTTGTTATCAGAAACAGACAAAGTATACATCGACTATACAAACTATACGCATTTGAAATTCAACTCGGACAACTCGTTCGTTGCGATGAGCGAACGCGATGGTTGGCGTCATATCTACCACTACAACGCAAATGGTGGACTTATTCGCCAAATTACAAAAGGCGAATGGGACGTAACTGCATACTATGGTTATGACGAAAAAACAAAAACGGCTTATTTCCAAGCTGCGAAAGAACACCCTTCTCAACGCCACATATATAAAGCTGATAAAAAAGGTAATATTATCAATCTCGACGCACGTCCTGGCACTCATACTGCATCATTCTCTACTGGAATGAAATATATTGTAGCGCAATTTCACAACACTACAACTGCCAACACGTTCACTTTATGCGATACAAAAGGCAAAGTGTTGCGCACTATTATTGACAATAAAGAACTCCAAGCTAAATTCGATGCTTATAATCTGCCTAAAAAAGAGTTTATCAATTTTGATGCTGTAAACGGCACTAACCTTTATGGATGGATTATTAAGCCAACCAATTTCGACGAAAACAAAGAATATCCTCTCGTAATGGTACAATATTCTGGACCTAATAGTCAAGAAGCTCTCGACAGATTCAAACCTGATTGGGAATACTATCTCGCTCAAGAAGGTTATATCGTTGCTTGTGTTGATAGTCGTGGCACTGGCGCACGTGGTCACGAATTCCGCACTTGCACTTATTGGAACCTTGGTAAATACGAAACTGAAGACCAAGTAGCAGCTGCTCAATATTTTGGAAAACAATCTTATATCGACGAAGATAGAATTGCTATTTGGGGCTGGTCGTTTGGCGGTTTCATGGCTCTCAACTGCCTTACTTATGGCAATGAAACATTCAAAGTTGGTATCTCTATTGCTCCTGTAACCGATTGGAGATTATACAATACAGCTTATACTGAGCGTTTTATGTCTACTCCTCAAGAAAACTATGAAGGCTACGAACAATCTGATTTAATTGCTAATGCTCACCTCCTCAAAGGAAAATTGCTCCTTTGCCATGGTACTGCCGACGACAATGTTCATTTCCAACATGCTATGCTCTATTGCGATGCTTTGGTTGAGGCTGGAATCCAATTCGAAATGCAAATTTATCCAAACAAAAACCATAGTATCTTAGGAGCAAAAACTCGCTATCACCTATATACTCGTTTCAACACATTCCTTAAAAACAACTTATAATGAAAAAAAATAACATTTTGCCTATCATAATGATGATTGCACTCTTCTTTATGATAGCATTCGTCACTGGTTTGCAAAATCCTTTTGGTGTTATTGTCAAATCACAATTCAATGCATCAAATTTGATGTCGCAATTGGGCAATTTTGCCAATTTCATTGCCTATGCTTGCATGGGTATACCTGCCGGTTTACTTCTGCAACGATATGGCTACAAAACAACATCTCTAGTTGCTGTTGCCATAGGTTTAGTGGGTGTAGGAATCACGTTCCTTTCGGGATATATGGGCTCTGCTACATATGCAATATACCTTTGTGGTGCCTTTATATCTGGATTCTCAATGTGTATACTTAATACGGTATGCAACCCTATGCTAAATACTCTTGCCGGAGGAGGCAAAAAAGGTAATCAGTTGATACAAATTGGTGGAGTGTTTGGTTCGACAGGAGCAACACTAGCCCCTGTATTGGTTGGTATGCTAATGGGCAATGCTGCCAATCGAACAATTCAAGATGCAAATCCTGCTCTATGGCTTGCAATGGGTATATTTGCACTTGCTTTTTTGGTTCTATTTTTCATTGATATGCCAGAACCTCACCTAAATCAACAAAAAGAAACTATAAAAGATAATCATTCGGCTTTCTCATTCCGCCATTTCAATCTCGGTATTATTGCTATATTCATATATGTCGG
Source organism: Candidatus Aphodosoma sp. (assembly GCA_045631465.1). GTDB lineage: Bacteria > Bacteroidota > Bacteroidia > Bacteroidales > Paludibacteraceae > Aphodosoma. The sequence goes on from JAZQUV010000010.1 coordinate 27,201, forward strand.
TGTCGAAGTTGGTATTCCTAATATCGCCAATCTATACATGACCACCGACCTTGGCATGGACACAGCTGTGGCTGGTACAATTGTAGGCACTTATTGGTTTTTAATGCTTATCGGTCGATTTATAGGTGCTTCGATTGGTGGATATATTTCGAGCAAATCGATGCTCATTGCGACAACTACAATTGCTACTCTGCTTGTTGTCTGCGCTATCTATTTGCCTCAAACTATGGTCAATATGCCTGTATTCAAATCCGACATATCATTCGGCATAGAAGCGGTACCAGTGAACATTTTGCTCCTCATTCTTTGCGGTCTTTGCACATCTGTTATGTGGGGCGCTATTTTTAATCTTGCGGTTGAAGGACTCGGAAAATATACCGCTGCGGCATCTGGCATATTTATGATGATGGTATGCGGTGGTGGTGTTCTACCTCTAATTCAAGGTTGGGTAGCCGACAATTTCGGATTCATAAATAGCTACTATGTCGTGCTAGTTGGCATCTTATATATGCTAATATATGCCATCCTCGGAAGTAAAAATGTAAACCAAAATATTTCAACTAACAACTAAAATAACTAATCACTATGAGTAAACCTTATGTTATAGGCGTTGACCTCGGTGGTCAAACTGCCAAATTTGGCATTGTAGATGCTCGCGGTAATGTGCTAAAACAAACTGCTATTCGTAGCAACACACAAAACAATCCTGAAGAGTTTATAAATGATTTGGCCGAAGGTATAAAAAAACTCATCGACAAAGATTATTCTATCGACGAAATTCGAGGCATTGGCGTTGGCGCTCCTAATGGCAATTATTATACTGGTTGCATCGAAAGTGCAGCTAACCTCACTTGGGCTAAGAACCAAATCGTGCATTTTGCCGATATGCTCAAAGAGAAAGTTGGTGTTCCTGTGGCTCTCTCTAACGATGCCAATGCTGCTGCTGTAGGAGAAATGACATATGGCGCAGCTCGCGGAATGAAAAATTTCATCATGATTACGCTTGGCACTGGTGTTGGTTCGGGCATCGTAATCAATGGAGATGTTGTTTATGGCCACGATGGTTTTGCTGGCGAATTAGGTCACACTTGCGCTGTGCGCAACAATGGTCGTATTTGCGGTTGTGGCAAAACTGGTTGCCTCGAAACTTATGCTTCGGCTATGGGTGTTGCTCGTACTGCTCGCGAAATTCTCGAACTTACCGACCGCAAAACTCTCCTTCGCAACATCCCTGCTGAAAACATCACTTCAAAAGATGTTTTCGATGCTGCTATCGAAGGCGACGAGGTTGCTAAAGATATATTTGCATTCACAGGCCGCATGTTGGGCGAAAAATTTGCCGACTTCATTGCATTCTCTGCTCCTGAAGCTATTATCCTATTTGGTGGTTTAACCAAAGCTGGTGATTTGATTTATAAACCTATCGTAGAAAATATGAATCTTAACCTTATGCCTATCTGGCGCAACAAAGTAAAAGTCCTATTCTCTACGCTCAAAGAAAGCGATGCTGCTATCCTCGGGGCTAGTGCTCTCGCTTGGGAAATCTAATTATGAAACTAACAGACAATTGGTTCAGCACTATGGCTGAAGCCGACAACGAAATGCCTATTTTCGTTTCCGGACGAGATGACTTAGACGAATTTCGCCTATCTGGCAAATTCAAAGAAAGAGTAGAAATCTATTGGAAATACGACTCTTCCCACAATGGTATGCCTTCCGACAATGAAGGCGAATTAATGGAAAAAGTCGTTGACGCTCTCCGCAATGCAGTTGAAAAAGACAAACTTGCTATTCTCACTGGCATATATACAGGCAACAACGAGCGCACAATGGTATTCTACACCCGAACATCTCGCATATTTGGCGAACGTCTCAACGAAGCCCTTGCCAATCTACCTCAACTACCAATAACTCTGTATGTTGAAATAGATCCCGATTGGAATGAATATACCGAAATGTGCGAAATCAAACCTTTCGCTGAATAACAAAAAAAAGAGAGATGTAACCTCACGTTACACCTCTCTTTTTTTTATCACAATAAATCCAATCCTAATTCTGCCTTCAATATTCTAAAGTCTGAATTTATCTTGAGCATATGCTCATACTTTTCATCTTGTGTCAAAATAGCCTCTTGTGCAATCTTCTCATCTACAACAAACTCCAGATCTATACCACTACTCCTCAATTCATTGCTCATAAATCTTTCTATGCTAGCCCTATGCTTTATTAGGTCATCATATTGCATCTGATTAACTAATTTAACCACCACTTTCGCCCCCTCTATTACACTTGGCAAACAATTCATCATTGCTTTTGATGTATACAGCTCCCCTTCTATCTTCTTTGCATACAATCTCCAAACTTTAATCAATGCATCCAACGTCAATTGAATCCTATCTGTCTCCACTACCGCCTCTTGCACAATAACCTCAGTAGGAGTTTCTTCTACACCCATAGGTTTTGCATCTTCTTGCTGTGTATGGTGGACATTAGTAGCCAAATCTACCTTTACGGTTATTGGTTTCTGCACAACAATAGGTCCTGTTGCTACTACCGAAACACTTTGTTGTGAAACTATTCGTTCCTCAACAATAGGTCTATTTACAACCTCTTGTTGCTCTGTTGCTTTTATTTGTCCTCCCGGAGTTGACGCAACATCTATTAATGGCAACTCCGGTTCAACTTTTTTTGATTGTAATCCTCCCAATAACCCTGCTATACGTATCAACATCACCTCTACCAACAATCGCTTATTCCTACTTGCTTTGTATGCTAAATCACAATCATTTGCAAACTCCAATGCTTTATATAACCACAAAATATCACATCGCTGAGCCTGCTCTTTATATCTTTCTGCTATCGCAGCTCCAACCTCCAACAATGGCAGTGTTATCGCATCTTTACTCACCATCAAATCTCTCAAATGCGACGATAATCCTCCCACAAAATGCTGTCCTTCAAACCCCTTACTCAACACTTCATCAAACACCATCAGTGCATCTGCCACCCTATTCTGCAACAATGCATCCACCAATCTGAAGTAATAGTCATAATCCAACACATTCAAATTGGCAATAACTCCGTCATACGTAATCTTATTACCGCAGAAACTCATCACTTGGTCAAATATCGACAATGCATCTCGCATCGCTCCATCTGCCTTTTGCGCTATAACATTCAACGCCATTTCTTCAACCTCCACTCCCCTATCTCTAGCTACATACTTCAAATGTTCTACCGTATCATTTATCGTGATACGATTGAAGTCATATATCTGACAACGCGACAATATCGTAGCAATAATCTTATGCTTCTCTGTCGTTGCCAATATAAATATCGCATGTGCAGGTGGCTCTTCCAATGTCTTCAAAAATGCATTAAATGCATTATTTGTCAACATATGCACCTCATCTATGATATACACACTATACTTACCTATCTGAGGCGGTATTCTCACCTGCTCCACTAATTTTCTGATATCATCAACCAAATTATTCGATGCCGCATCCAATTCATGAATATTAAACGAACGTTGCTCATTAAAGGACTTGCACGATTCACATTCATTACATGCCTCACCCGAAGTTGTTGGGTTCAAACAGTTTATCGTCTTCGCAAATATACGAGCACATGTTGTCTTACCCACGCCTCGCGGACCACAAAACAAATATGCATGTGCCAAATGGTTATTAGCTATTGCATTCTTCAACGTTGCCGTCAACGCTGCCTGACCTATCACCGACTCAAACGTCTGTGGCCTATACTTACGCGCCGATACAATATATTGTTCCATAATTACGATATTATTATTCTTCTCTACTAAAAACATGCAAAGTTAACAAAAAAATATGAATTTTTACAATAAGCGAGAGTAAAAAAGTTCATTTTTTTTACCAAGCATTACAAAAATCTTGAGCAAAGCGATAAATTATGAATTATTTTTATTACCTTTGCATAATAAAAACAATCTCAATTCCTAATTTCTCATTCCTAATTCCTAATTCCTCATTCCTCATTTATATTATGTTCTCTCTCTTCCGCCGATTTCTATCGCCCTACAAGTGGTTAGTCGTAGCCAACCTACTGCTCAACCTCTTAGCCACTATATTCAACCTATTCTCTTTTGCCTCAATCATTCCTATCTTACAAATACTTTTTGGAATGGAGGCTAACACACACACTTTTATCCCTTTCTCTCAGATCTCATCACTCAATTCTCTACTAGAAATAGGTAAAAACAACATATACGCCTACATCGAATCCCTAATCTCACAACATGGTGCATCTACCACCCTCATGCTACTTGGCATCTATCTCATTGTGATGACTTTATTCAAAACCCTCACAACTTTTCTCGCCTCTGCCTCTCTCGTCCCAATACGCACCGGCATCCTTCGCGACATTCGCAACACAATCTACCGCAAAATCACATCTCTCCACATAGGATATTTCTCTCAAGAGAAAAAGGGCGACATCATCAGCCGCATGACCAACGACGTTGCCGAGGTCGAAGCCTCTATCATTGCTTCGCTCGAAACTATATTCAAAAATCCGATAATGATTGTCATCTACCTCGTTGTGCTATTCTCAATGAGCTGGCGATTAACCATCTTCGTACTCATCCTCCTTCCTATCAGCGGACTTCTCATCGGCCGCATTGGCAAGTCTCTCAAACGCAAATCTCTCCTCGGGCAACAACTCTCTGGTGAACTCATTGCTCAAATCGAAGAAACTCTCGGCGGTCTACGCATCATCAAGGCCTTCAATGCCGAAGAAAAACTCTCTCAACGTTTCTCTTCTCTCAACAACACCATCCGCCACACTTTCAATCGCATACACACTCGCTACTTCCTTGCCCACCCCGTCAGCGAATTTCTCGGCACTGCCGTCATCGCCATTCTCCTATGGTATGGCGGATTCCTCATCCTCAACGGCAATGGTGGCATCTCTGCGCCTGAATTCATCTACTATCTCGTCATCTTCTACTCTATAATCAACCCTTTCAAAGAGCTCTCTCGCGCTGGTTATAGCATCCAAAAAGGCATGGCTTCTCTCCAACGCATCGACGCTATTCTCGATACTCAAAACACCATTACCGAATCCTCTGACCCCCAATCTATCAACTCTTTCAACCACGAAATCCGTTTCAACGACGTATCTTTCAAATATCAAAACGATTGGGTGCTCCGCAATATCAACCTCACTATCCACAAAGGCCAAACCATCGCTCTTGTCGGACAATCTGGTTCTGGCAAATCCACTCTAGTCGACCTCATTCCTCGTTTCTACGACACTATCGAGGGCTCCATCACTATCGATGGCATCGACATAAAACATCTAAAAATCAAAGACCTACGCCACCTCATGGGCAACGTCAACCAAGAGGCTATCCTCTTCAACGACACCATATATAACAATATCACCTTCGGCGTCGAATCTGCCACTCAAGCCGAAGTCGAACAAGCCGCTCGCATTGCCAATGCCCACGATTTCATCATGGCTACCCCCGATGGCTACCAAACCAACATTGGCGACCGCGGTTCGCGCCTCTCTGGTGGTCAACGCCAACGCTTATCTATAGCCCGCGCTATTCTCAAAAACCCTCCTATCCTCATCCTCGACGAAGCCACTTCTGCGCTCGACACCGAGTCCGAACGCCTAGTCCAAGATGCCATAGAGCACCTTATGCAAAATCGCACGGCCATCGTCATCGCCCACCGCTTATCTACAATCAAATCTGCCGACCTCATCTGTGTCCTCCACGAAGGCCACATCATCGAACAAGGCACTCACAACCAACTCATCGCCCTAAACGGACAATACACAAAACTCTACAACATGCAGAATTTTTAAAAGATATAATAAAATTCTAAAAATATGTCATTATTTCGCCAAGATGAAACTTTAGTTTCAGCGAGGCGTATGCAGAAAAAAATTATGTCTTTATGTCATTATGTCTAATAAAAACACAATACTATGCTAAACTTCGAATTTCAAAACCCAACTAAACTCATCTTTGGTAAAGGCTCTATCGCCAAAATCGAACGTCAATTCTCTCGCCCTACCAAAATAATGCTCACTTTCGGCGGTGGCAGTGTCAAACGCAATGGCGTCTACGACCAAGTTATCGCTGCCCTCAAAGGCCACGAAATCGTCGAATTCTGGGGCATCGAGCCTAACCCTAAAGTAGAAACTCTTCGCCGTGCAGTCGAACTCGGCAAGGCCGAAAAAGTCGAATTCATCATCGCCGTAGGCGGTGGCTCTACCCTCGACGGCACTAAACTCATCGCCTGCGCTATCTGCTACGACGGCGACGCTTGGGACCTCGTCCTCGACCCTAAAAAAGTCAGCGGTGCAATTCCTTTTGCTTCTGTTATGACCATGCCTGCCACTGGTTCCGAAATGAACAACGGCGCCGTTATCTCCAATCTCGCAACTAAAGAGAAATATGGTTTCTACTCGTTCTACCCTCAATGGTCAATACTCGACCCAGAGGTAACCTACTCTATCCCTCCTTATCAAGTCGCTTGTGGCATTGCCGACACTTTTGTGCACGTCATGGAACAATACCTCACTGCTCCAAACATCAACCCTCTCATGGACCGCTGGGCTGAAGGTATCCTCCTCAACCTCATCGAGATAGCACCTCAAATCCAAGAAAACCCTCAAGACTATGACCTCATGTCGCAATATATGCTCTCTGCCACAATGGGCCTTAACCGCTTCATCGCTATGGGCGTACCTCAAGACTGGGCTACTCACAACATCGGCCACGAACTCACGGCCCTTCACGGTGTCACTCACGGCGAATCTCTCGCCATCGTTCTCCCTGGCACTATGACTATCCTCAGCGAACAAAAACACGACAAAATCCTCCAATATGGCGAACGCGTTTGGGGCATCACCGAAGGCACCGACGGCATCCGTATTGCCGAAGCTATCGGTCGCACCGAACAATTCTTCTCGCAACTCGGCCTCGCCACTCGCCTCTCTCAACTCAACATTGGCGAAGACACAATTGCCGAAATCGAACGCCGTTTCAACGAGCGTGGCACCCTACTCGGCGAGTGCAAAAATGTCAACGGCACCATTGCCCGCGCCATCCTCGAATGCCAACTATAACTCACTAAATCCATACAAAAAAAGAGCAACTCACCATCCGAGCTGCTCTTTTTTATATCATCACACCCAACACCTATCAACCATCAACTATTATCTGTTGACTATTGACCGTTGACTGTTGACTGTTGACTTTTATTATTACTCGCGTACACGTTCTACATACGAACCATCGCGAGTGTCGATTTTGATTTTGTCACCAGCGTTGATAAACAAAGGCACGCGCACTTCAGCACCATTTTCCACAGTAGCAGGTTTCAATGTGTTAGTTGCTGTATCACCTTTCAAACCAGGTTCAGTATAAGTGATTTCCATAATCACGTGAGTTGGCATATCAGCATAAAGGATAGTTTCGCTTTCTGCGTGAACCACAACTTCAAGTTGGTCACCCTCTTTCATGAATTTAACACCATTGATAAGTTCTTCGTTTACCGACACTTGTTCAAATGTTTCATTGTTCATCAAGTTGCAACCCATATCATCGCGATACAAGAATTGATATGGACGACGTTCAATACGAACCTCTTGCACTTTCACACCCGAGTTCCATGTTTTATCCAAAACACGACCAGTTGTAACATTTTTCAATTTTGTACGTACGAAAGCAGGACCTTTACCTGGTTTAACGTGCAAAAACTCAACAATAAAGAAATATTGGCCATCGATATCGAGGCACATTCCGTTCTTAAAATCAGCAGTAGTAGCCATAAAATCTATTTATATTAATGTTTATAATTTTCCGACCGCAAAATTACAAAAAAAAATCCATATACACAATACCCCCAAACAACACTCATCCCCATCCCCCAACAATCCCCTACCTCTACCCTACTCTAAACATAGGATAAATATACTATAAATATAGGATAAATATAGGATAAATATAGGATAAATATAGGATAAATATACCATAAATATACTATAAATATAGGATAAATATACTATAAAGCAATTTGCATAATACCAAAAAAAATAGTAATTTTGCACATGATTTAAATTATAGTTTATGAAAGCATATATAACTCTCGTTTTCTGCTTATTGATGTCTTTTCATCTCTTCGCTTCTGATATAAAAGAAACAAAACCGGAAGTAACAATCAAGACAAATTTTCGTGGAGGTCAAATTCTATATTCAGATAAACCTTCTAAAATCATAGCGCCAGGACCATCATGGGGAGGTGAGATTGATGTAGAGTTTCCTTCAACTCGTCAATATGCGTGGCAACAATATTTTGGCGACCCAACTATTGGCGTGGGGTTGGTTTATATGAATCTTGGAGCAGAGGTGTTGGGCAATTGTGTGGCGGTGTATCCCTATTTTCTTTTGCATATGATTGATTTGCCTCATTTCCAATTCAATTGGAAATGTGGATTTGGTATGAGCTTTTTCAATAAGTATTATTGGAATTGCGACACAGTGATGGATCATTACTACACGCCACAAGCCAATCCTCTCATTGGTTCGGTGCTAAATGTCTATTTGAATACAGGTCTTAATGTTAATTTTCCATTGCGCGATGGTTGGGCTGTGAATGCCGAATTTGGTTTTTCCCACATGTCTAATGGTTCGACTATCAAACCTAATATGGGTATCAACATGTTGTATGGTTCGGTGGGTGCGTCGTATACAATCAATGATCGTGGATATATGGGCGGTAAAAAAGAGAAAACATTCCCCGATTTGCCATACGTGTGGAGTTTGAAAGTTACGGCATCGGGTGGCACTCGTCAGTTGTATTATCCTGATAGAAAGAACTATGGGGTTGGTTCTTTCCGTGTTGGTGCAACATATAAGGTTAATAATTGGTATGCTGTCGGTGGTACTGTTGACGCTTTCTATAATGGTAGCTATGTGAAACAAGGTCTTGATACTATTTGTGGTTTGGATGGCATAGTGATGACCGACGAAGAGAATCTTGCGCAACAAGAGCATACTATATTCGACCGTTATCATATCACCGAAGACCGCTTGACCGAGAAGTTTAAACTTGGTGTTGCTGTTTGCAATGAATTTATGCTTGGCCGTTTGACTATACTTGTCGATGTGGGTGCTTATGTGTGGGACCCTTTGCGCAATTGTTATGAACCTGAGGTCAATCCTAAATATGGAACTAATCGTCCAATGTTTTATACATATAACATAAATAAGGAAGATGGTTGGAACTATATTCGTCTTGGTATGCGTTGCCGAGTGTGGGACAATATTTTTGTATCAGCTGCTCTTAAAACACATCTATCTAAAGCAGAGATGATTGAGTGGGGTATTGGCTATAATATACCATTCAAAAAATAACTCATTTGAAAATTTTTCTCGTGATTGTGTATTTAAGATTTTTTTTGTATCTTTGCAGTTTGATTGTGCGCACTATATAGCTGCGCGTATTACATTGATTAATAAATAAAAACGAGGCGAAATGGAGCGAGTTTTGATGCTCGCTATTCGCTATTAAATATCATAAGACATGACATCAAAAGAAATTCGTAAATCATTTCTCGATTTTTTTGCTTCTAAAGGCCATAAAATCGTTCCTTCTGCACCGATGGTCATCAAAGGTGACCCTACATTGATGTTTACCAATGCTGGTATGAATCAATTCAAAAACATTATTTTGGGTAACGACCCTATCAAATATCCACGTGTGGCAGACTCGCAAAAGTGTTTGCGCGTGAGCGGTAAACATAACGACCTCGAAGAGGTGGGTCACGACACATACCACCACACTATGTTCGAAATGTTGGGCAACTGGTCGTTTGGCGATTATTTCAAAGCAGAGGCTATTGCTTGGGCTTGGGAATACCTTACCGAAGTGCTCAAACTCGACAAAGACCGCCTTTATGTTACTGTGTTCGAAGGTTCTGCAGCCGAAGGTCTCGACCGCGATAACGAAGCAGCAGGCATTTGGGCAAAATATATTGCAGAAGACCGTATCATCAACGGTAACAAAAAAGATAACTTCTGGGAAATGGGCGATACAGGTCCTTGTGGTCCTTGCTCAGAAATTCATATCGACTTGCGTTCGGATGCAGAGCGCGCTCAAGTCAATGGTCGCGACCTCGTCAATGGCGACCACCCACAAGTGATTGAGATTTGGAACAACGTGTTTATGCAATACAACCGCAAAGCCGATGGTTCGCTCGAGCCACTTCCTAACAAAGTAATCGACACTGGTATGGGCTTTGAGCGTCTTTGCGTGGCAGTGCAAGGCAAAACATCGAACTACGACACAGACGTGTTCCAACCATTGTTGAAAGCCGTAGGCGAAATCTGTGGCACAGAGTATGCTAAAGATGCAAAAGTAGATGTTGCTATGCGCGTAGTGGCTGACCACATTCGTACTATCGCATTTGCTATCACCGATGGTCAATTGCCATCTAACGCAAAAGCTGGTTATGTGATTCGTCGTATCCTTCGTCGTGCAGTGCGCTATGGCTACACATTCCTCGGTCAACGCCAAGCATTTATGTATAAATTAATCCCTGCGCTTATCGACAATATGGGCGAGGCTTATCCTGAACTTGGAGCACAACAAACTCTTATCGAGAAAGTTATCAAAGAGGAAGAAGATTCATTCCTCCGTACTCTCGAAACAGGTATTCGCCTTCTTGACCGTGTGATGGCTGAAACTAAAGCGGCAGGTAAAACTGAAATCAGTGGTGTAGATGCCTTCACATTGTATGATACTTACGGATTCCCTCTCGACCTTACTGAGTTGATTCTCAAAGAGAATGCTCTTACTCTCAATATCGACGACTTCAATGCCGAGATGCAAAAACAAAAAGACCGTGCACGTAACGCTGCTGCAGTAGAAACTGGCGACTGGGTAGTGGTGCGCGAAGGCGATATCGAGTTCGTTGGTTACGACCAAACTCAATGCGACACTCAAATTCTTCGCTATCGTCGTCTTGTTCAAAAGAATAAAGAGTACTATCAAGTGGTTCTCTCTTGCACTCCTTTCTATGCCGAAATGGGTGGTCAAGTGGGCGACTCTGGTTGGTTGATTACCGAAGACGGCAACGGAGTAGAAATCCGTGACACAAAACGCGAAAACAACCTCCCTGTTCATATTATGAGCAAATTGCCAGAAGATGTAACTTGCAACTTCTTGGCTAAAATCAATACAGAAAAACGTGCTGCTGCTGAGGCTAACCATACAGCAACTCACTTACTTCACAAAGCATTGCGCGACCTTCTTGGTACTCACGTAGAGCAAAAAGGTTCTTACGTTTCGCCTGAGGTTTTGCGTTTCGACTTCTCTCACTTCCAAAAAGTTACACCAGAAGAGATTCGCAAAGTAGAGCACGCGGTTAATAAACTTATCCGTCAAAACATCGCACTTGACGAGCATCGCGACCTTCCAATCGAAGAGGCTAAGGCTATGGGTGCTATGGCGTTGTTTGGTGAAAAATATGGCGACTCAGTGCGCGTAATCCGTTATGGCGATTCTATCGAACTTTGTGGTGGTACTCACGCACAATCAACAGGTAACATCGGTCTTTTCCGTATTATCTCCGAAAGTTCAATCGCCGCTGGTGTGCGTCGTATCGAGGCTGTAACTGCCGAGTATGCCGAACATCTTGTAGATGAAATGCAAGACCACCAAAACTCTATTAAAGAGTTGCTTAATAATACACCTGACGTATTGACTGCAATTAAGAAGAACCTCGAAGAGAGTGCCGACCTTCGTAAGAAAGTCGAAAACTTCATGCAAGAGCGTGCTATGATGTTGCGCGATTCGTTGTTGCAACGTGCTGAAGAGATTGGCGATATCAAAGTTATCCGTCACATCTCTAACGAAAATCCTGAAACTAACAAGATTATTGTTCCATTCTTCCGTGGCAAATTTGCCGACGTTAAGTTCATGTATGTAGCAGGTAACGTATTCGAAGGCAAACCATCGCTCACTATCTTCTTCAGTCAACCTATGGTCGATGCTGGTTTCAATGCAGGCAAACTCATCCGCGAAGCAGCCAAATTCATCCAAGGTGGCGGTGGCGGACAAGCCTTCATGGCAACAGCCGGCGGCAAAAACCCAGACGGCATGGACGAAGCAATCAACTACGTAATCGAAGCAATTAAATAATACGTATTTATTAAATAATGTAGGGACGCACGGCTCGTGCGTCCGCTCAATCGCAAGATTGAAATAATATACAGTGGACATGCGGCATGCGTGTCCAAAATGTAGAGACGCAATACATTGCGTCTCTTTTTTTATAATAAAACATTTGGAACTTTCGAAAATAATTCTTACCTTTGTATCGTGAACCCACGCCAAGGGATTATGTCTATTTTTTGAGGGTGGGTTTACGGACATATTACATATATAGGCGTTTATCGACGCTTTGTTCTGACGATTCGAAACTTCGCAACTTTCATAATCATATTCGGAACTTAGCAACGTTAGATGTCCTGCAGGGGTGTTTTGTAACATGCCTTGTAGAGTCGTAATTTATTGCGTCTCTCGTGGTGCATAGATATACATACATTTCGGCGTGGGCTTCGCGTTGTTGTTCTAATATGATGGGCAATGCGAAGGCCTCGAATCGTGGAACGACAATAGTCGAATTCCACGTTTTTTTTGTATCTATATGTAAACAAATTAAATATTAACCTTAAAATGAACTGAGTTATGAAACGAACATTAATTTCTTTACTGTATCTTTTTATGATACATTTGTGCATTTATGCCAATTCAACAGCAAAAAAACCAACTATTATGGTTATACCTAGTGACCATTGGTGTACAAGTAGATATTTTACTAAAGTAATGGACAATCAAGGTAAAAAGGTAACCATTAATGATTATGAAACAGCATTTCGTGAAGATGCCGAATTATATAGTGTTACAGCAAAGATTGGTGAAATTATGGCAGCGAATGGCTATCCGGTAAAAGACTATATGCAAGAATACAAGTCTTTAATGGATGAACAAACAGAGGAAGAAGTAACTATGAGTAGTAGTGGATCTGCATTAGTAGAATCCCCTTTAGATATGTTGCGCCGTCGTGTTAAATATGATATAGAATTACGTGTCGATTGGACTATTAATAAAGAGGCTAAAGGTCGTTCTATTTCGGTAAATATTGCTGCTATTGATACATATTCCAACAAACAAGTAGCAGCCTCAAATGGAACTTGTGAAGCTACAGACGATATTGTGGCGCGTCTAATTGAAAAAGCACTTCAAGAACAAATGAATAATTTTGAATTACAATTAAATAGACACTTTGAAGACATCCAAAATAATGGCCGTGAAATTACACTCCAAATTCGTTGCTGGGACTCAAGTGATATAACTTTAGAGGAAGAAAATGCAGATGGAGTTGAACTTATCGATGTGATTGCAGAGTGGATAGAAAATAATACTGTTAAAGGCGTATATAATCTTGCTAGCAACACTGAGAGCCGAGCTAAATTCGAACAAGTTCGCATACCTATGTTTAACGATAAAGGCCGAGCAATGGATGCGCGTATGTTTGCTAATCAATTACGCAAATATTTGCGAGAGCAATCAATTGAGTGTAAAGTTATGAACAAAGGTTTAGGAGAAGCTGTAATTGTTATAGGTGAAAAATAATGGAGGATTTTAATATAAAAAAAATTATTTTTACTTGTCTTTTGAGTGTATTTTGTTTTACTATCTTAGCACAAGATAATGCAGGTCTTGTGTCAATCAGTGCAGTACAACCTACGTACGAAAACATTCCTGATATTGCACGTGCAAATTTAGAATCCAAAATGCAACGTATCATCTCTAATTGTGGATTAGCAAGTAGCGCTGCCGATCGTTTTATTATGACCGCACGTGTGGATATTACCGAAAAAGAGATTAATACAGTAGGGATGATTGTACAACGCATGGAGATTACCTTTATCGTAGGCGATGTACAAGAAGAAAAAGTGTATGGTACAACCACTATTCAATCTATGGGTGTTGGAGAAACTGAAGCAAAATGTTTTATTAATGCATTTCAATCTATCAAGCCGAATCATCCTACATTGAAAGAGTTTATCAATAAAATGAAGGATGATATTGTATCATATTATTCAAATAATTGTCAATTTATTATCCAAGATGCAGACCGTATGGTTGGTTTACAACAATATGGTGAAGCAATTGCTACATTAATAACTGTACCTCGAGTTTGTGCTGATTGTTATGCTATGTGTCAAGCAAAAGCAATTGAAATTTTCAATATGCAAATTGAATTTGAGGGCAAACAATTGATTCAAGATGCACGCAGTGCGTGGTTAGTTAAACGCGATTATGATTGTGCAACTAAGGCATTAGATATCTTGGCAAAAGTAAATCCTACTGCGGAATGTCAAGTGGAGGCAAATGCACTAATCCAAGATATAAATAAACAATTGCGTAAGATAGAAGCGGCAGAAGCAGCGGCAGCTAAAGCACGTTGGGAATTTAAGGTAAAGCAATATGAGGATAAATATGCTTTAGATGTACAAAAACAAGCAGACAAAGCCGCTATTTTAAATACATTTGCCAATCGTTTTGGTAAAATTGATATTGGAATCAAAAAAGAAAAAGCATTTAAATTTGGTTCTCTAAAATAATAATTTTATTTATATTCATTTTAATTTTTTATAACTATGAAAAAAATGCTTTTTATATTAGTCCTTACGTTTATGGGAGTAAATTTATCCGCACAAGGTGTGGATGATGTAACACTTGTTGTTTCTGGCGATGGTCCTACAAAAGAGCAAGCAACACATGTGGCTTTACGTAGCGCAGTAGAGCAAGCATATGGAGTTTTTGTTTCAGCCAATACGGAAATCCTTAATGATGAACTTGTTAAAGATGAGATTGCCACAGTAACTTCTGGCAATGTAAAGTCTTTTAAAGAATTAAATTCAAATATTTTACCTAATGGTAACCATATGGTTGTACTACAGGCTGTTGTATCTACAAAACAATTGGCGGCATATGCACAAAGTAAAGGCGCAAGTTGCGAATTCGCCGGCGCAACTTTTAAGGCTAATCTTATGTTGATTGAGTTAAACCGACTAAACACGGAAAAAGCATTTGAAAATATGCTTACACAATTGAAAGCATTTGCGCCCTATTTGTATGATAGAAAATTGTCTATTGGCACTCCTGATGTATATGGCAATATTAAATTTTATATAGATTACTATATGAATGATGCTGTTTGGGCATGTCGAGATATTGTTATGTCTACTTGTTCGGCATTGAATATATCAGCAGAAGAACTCCAAAACTTAAAAAAGATGAATGCTAAAGTTTATGAGCATTCTATTAAATATGATAAAATAACATTTTCTCTTGGTTCTTGGTTAAAATCTGATTATCCAGAAACTATATCATATAACTTTTATTCTCCATTTCCAAATATAGTGAAAATATTTGAATTTAGCAATAGACTATACATAACAGATAATCTAAATGATTTTTATAGTATAATTCCTCTAAGAGACGGTACTTATGGTTATTATTCTTTTTTTGATTATCCCTCTTTTTGTAGTTTTCAAAATGGAGAATCTGAAAACACTATTAAGAAGGATATCTTTAAGAAATGGGGTTTAGATTATAATGTTAACGGAGAGGTATATCTAAAAGAAAATTATAACTCTATGGGGTCTGATTTTTTTGTTTGTAATATGTTTACTTCTATCATTCCACCTAAAAAAGAAAATATATCGTTACCTACTTGTAAAACAAGATTCTCTTATAGTATAAGAGTAAGAATAGATCCTGAACGTTTAGGTAAAATATCTAATTTTGAATTAAAACAAATCCCTGACAATATGAATTTTGTTGATTTGATAGATGACAATTTAAAAAACTTAGGATTAAAAAAACCTGAATATGTAGCATTAAAGAGATCAGGGGATTATGTTAATCTTCCTAAAAGTACAGATAATAAACCTATTATATTAATTTCAGATGACATTTTTTATAATGACAATTTACTTTATCTTTATGAAATGGTTGGCAAATATAAAGATAAAGTTCATATCTTTTTTGCATCCGACGAAAAGCTATTTATAGCTTGGGCATGCTATAAATATGGGGATTATAAAACATATAGAGCTAAAAATCCGTATAATCCTTATGTTTCTGATGATAAATCTAATAAAGGAGTTATTCTTTTTCTTAGAAATGGAAAGGTTGTAGATGATTTATGGTTGGAACTAGAACAAAGTATGTGGGGCAACGGAGATTCCCAAAAAAACAGAACCGCATTTACAAACTTTATGCAGAAGTTACTTCCGTAAATTTTAAAATTATAAATTTATAACATATGAAAAAAACAATTTTCTTATTAGCATTTATGCTTGTTCCAACTCTTTTTTTTGCACAAAGTTTTAACTCTGATAAGACAGCATTGACAAATTTTCTTATTCGCATGTATAAACATGCTGCATTTGATGTTAAAGTTGTAGAAGATTATGAAAATCATTATTTGGTTTCTGCCGTAATACTTGATCCTTCTAAATATGGTGGAAGCGAAAGTACGATGTTACGCGTTGCAAGCGTAAAGGCTATATCGCAAGCAAGTCGCTATTTTAATGGTTCTAACATATCTGCTGATTTAGTTATCACTACAAAAGAAGATGCGGATGGTAAAACCAATACTGAAATTATTGAAAAAATAAAAGAAAATACTATTGGTTATGTTAATCAACTTGAGCATTTAGGAAATTTTGATAACGAATCAGGACAAAAGGTATTCTTATATGTAAAACAATTAGATTAAGACTTTTCATGAGGAAGAATGGTAAAGATAAAATCAAACTTAAACTTAAAGTAAAAAAGTTTGATAAACGATTTACAGATAGATATGTAGAAAGTGAACATCTTGTAGCTTTGCAAAATAGTGTTATATCGAAACTTTCTGGTTGGAAGGATAATGACGATATTTCAGAGGAAACTTTAAATTTGTTAGTAAAAGTTACGAATAAAGAAAAGGATAGGGGAAAATCTATTTACAGACGAGCGGTAGGTTATACTGTTAAAGATTTCATAGCAGGAGATATTATGTTAGGGTATCGAAGTATGAAGCAGTTGAATGTAAAAGAAGATTCTTATATAGAGATAGAATCGGCAAGATGGTATTGTTATTTATGGTATCATGCAGAAGCTTCTATCAGATATTCATTCCGATTTGCGGTTATAGTTGCAATAGTATCTATTGTTTTAAGTGTAATTGGCTTGTTTATTTGAATATTTGTCCAAAAATAGGCTGACTATTGATAGATTGTCAGCCTATTTTTTTATTATAACATCAAGATAGGTACACTCAAACCCAACAGCAAGGTGCAAGCAACCTATGCCGAAGAAAACAGTCATCATTACACTCTCCATTTGCAGCATTTGCAAACTTTATAAATGCGAGTTGAATAGTCTCTTTCCCTAAAATAGTAGACAGATATCTTATCCTTTTACTGAAAAAATAGACAACTTTGCAACTTGCAAAGTTGCAAAGTTCCCAAATCTAACTAATTATCAGTGGTTTAAGTGATTTTCTGATTGTGAACTTTCTGTCTCTTTTTCTTGTGTATCTAGCTGAATAACAGTAATTTAATTGCAACTTTGCAAACTTTGCGAACTTTGCAAGTCCCTATTTTCCTAAATTTGTTGACATAGAGCCTAAAATTATAGACATTTTCTTGTTTATGCGAAAAAAAAGTTGTACCTTTGTACCATAATTTTATTGAAAATATTAAATTTGATTTACAAATTACATTGAAAATCGTAAAATTGGTTTAAGATTTTCAATGTAAATTATACGATAGAATATTTTATGATAAGACGTTATTTTCAGTTAATCAATGAATTAGATACTTCTATATTCCTATTGGGGGCAAGACAAACTGGTAAAAGTACTATTTTGCGTCAACAATTAAGTGATGTTAGATAAAATAACTCGGAAAATTGATGATATAGATGCCATTTATCTGCGTGATTTTTTGCGTATGTTGTGGAATGGCGTCCTACAAATCGGCCACCTATTCTAAATAAAAGAGTAGGTGGTCGTTTTTTTTTGTGTCTACTTTTCTAATTTAGTACAAAAAAACCTTGCATAATTCAGAAATAATTTCTACCTTTGCACTTGTAAACCTTAAAAATGTGGGAAAAAGCACCTTTCTAAACATTAAAAATGTGGTAATTCCTATGTTTGTAAACCTTAAAAATGTGATTTTTTGATATGAAACGCAAGATTTACAACGAGTTATTGAAATGGAAACAAGAGGAGAAGGGTAGAGTGGCTATTCTTATTGATGGAGCACGTCGTGTGGGAAAGAGTTATATAGTGAAAGAATTTGCAAAAAACGAGTATAAATCTTTTCTATTTATCGATTTTAATAGCGCTCCCAAAGATGTATTTGCCTTGTTTGATAATTATCTTTCAGACTTGGATGTGCTCTTTATGTATTTGCAAAATATAATGGGAGTAAAATTGTATGAGCGTGAGTCGTTGATTGTTTTTGATGAGGTGCAACTTTGTCCACGCGCAAGAGCAGCAATTAAATATCTTGTAGAAGATGGACGTTATGATTATATCGAAACTGGTTCGTTGGTTTCTATCAACAAGAATGTGAAAGATATTGTCATACCATCTGAAGAGCGTAGACTACAGATGTTTCCTATGGATTTTGAGGAATTTGCTTGGGCTTTGGGTGATGATATGTTGATTCCTTTTATAAAACATGGTTTTGATAAGCAACAACCTCTTGGGCCGTTGATGCATCGTAAAGCGATGGATATGTTCAAGGAGTATATGATTGTGGGCGGTATGCCGCAAGCGGTGTGTCGTTATGTGGAGAGTAATAAGAATTTTGGAGATGTTGATAAGGTTAAGCGTGATATACTTTCTCTATATAAGTCAGATATTGAGAAGTATGCTTCTGGATTTGAAACGAAAGTAAAAAGTATTTTTTTGCAGCTTCCAGCTACATTGCAACGCCATGAAAAAAAATTTAGGTTGCAAGATATTCAATCTTCTGCTCGTTTTCGAGAATATGAAACTTCGTTTTTCTGGTTGGAAGAGTCGCAAGTTGTCAATATTTGTTGGGGTGCAACTGAACCATCGTTGGGTCTTAGAATGAAGATGGATACTCAACAATTAAAGTGTTATATGGCTGATACTGGGTTGTTGATAAGTCTTGCTTTTGATGAAAAAATGATAGTTGGTGAGGAGATTTATAAAAAACTCTTATTGGATAAATTAGAAATCAATAAGGGAATGTTGGTCGAAAATATAGTAGCGCAGATGCTTCGTGCGTCAGGTCATAGGTTGTATTTCTATTCGCAATATTCTAATGTTGCAGATGATAGGATGGAGATAGATTTTTTGATTCAGAAACCAACTATATCAAACCGACATAATATTTCCCCAATAGAGGTGAAATCAAGTACTCGTTACACACTTACTTCTTTAGGTAAGTTTATGAAAAAATATAATGCTCAACTTTATCAGCCATACGTTATTCATTACCAAGATTTAAAGAGTGAGGGTGGTATTGTTTTCTTACCTATTTATATGACAATCTTTTTATAATTATGAAATATCAACTTACTGATTTTCTTCCTACAACCAAGAAAGAATTAGAGATTCGTGGTTGGGGCGAGGTGGATGTAGTGCTCTTTTCGGGCGATGCTTATGTTGACCACCCATCGTTTGGTGCTGCTGTAATCGGACGCGTAATCGAGTCGGAGGGGTGGCGCGTAGCCATTGTGCCTCAACCTGATTGGCGTGGCGACCATCGTGATTTTACCAAAATGGGCCGTCCGCGTCGCTTCTTTGCTATCTCGGCTGGTTGTATGGACTCGATGGTCAATCACTATACTGCCAACAAACGCCTTCGCTCTAACGATGCCTATACGCCTGATGGCAAAGCTGGTATGCGCCCTGACCGCGCCACTATCACTTACGCTAAGATTATCAAACAATTATATCCCGATGTTCCCCTCGTGATTGGTGGCATCGAGGCTTCGCTTCGCCGCTTTTCGCACTACGACTATTGGGATGATTCGTATCATCGCTCTATCCTTGCCGACACGGGTGCCGACCTTCTCATATATGGTATGGGCGAAAAACCTGTGCGCGAACTTGTGCGTCGTCTCTCTGCTGGCGCAACAATCCAGGATTGCCACGATATGTGCCAAGTCGGTTATTTGTCTGATACTAAACCCGAAGGTGATGGAGTAGTGGAATTAGCATCGCACGAAGAGTGCGCTAAAAACAAAAAGACTTCGGCTGCAACATTCAAAACGATAGAGGAGGAGAGCAACAAGCTCAATCAGACAACATTAGTTCAAAGTGTTGGCAATAGATATGTAGTGGTCAATCCACCATATTCGCCAATGACCACAGAGGAACTTGATGCTGTCTATGAACTCCCATTTACTCGTCAGCCTCACCCTAAATACAAAGGCAAAACTATTCCTGCTTTCGACATGATTCGTTGGTCGGTCAACACCCATCGCGGTTGTTGGGGTGGATGTGCCTTCTGCACTATTTCTATGCATCAAGGCAAATTCGTCGTTTCTCGCTCGTTAGACTCTATTCTCAAAGAGGTTAGAACTCTTGCCTCTGACCCTGAATTCAAAGGCTATCTCAGCGATTTGGGTGGGCCGAGTGCCAATATGTATATGATGCGAGGCAAAAACCAAGAGCTTTGCGCTAAGTGCAAACGCCCATCGTGCGCCTTCCCTTCGGTTTGTAAGAATATGAACACCGACCATGCACCTCTGCTCGAGATGTATCGTGCTGTGGATGCATTGCCTTGTATCAAAAAGAGTTTCATTGGTAGTGGCGTGCGCTACGATGTTGTTATGCATCGCACCGACTCCGAAGAGGTTAATCGCACCAATGCCGAATATGCTCGCGAACTCATTAAAAATCACGTCAGTGGTCGTCTCAAAGTTGCCCCTGAGCATACATCTGATAGGGTATTGTCGGTCATGCGTAAACCAAGTTTTTCGCTTTTCAAACAGTTCAAACAAACCTTTGACCGTATCAACGAGTCGGAACACCTCAATCAACAGATTATACCATATTTCATCTCTAGTCACCCAGGTTGCGAACCTATCGATATGGCTGAGTTGGCTATTGAAACCAAGCGTCTTAACTTCCAACTCGAGCAAGTGCAAGACTTCACTCCTACACCGATGACGCTTGCCACTGAGATGTATCACACTGGTCTCGACCCATATACGCTCAAACCTATTTTTGTGGCACGCACTAAGGACGATAAACTCGCTCAGCGTCAATTCTTCTTTTGGTACAAGCCCGAAGAGCGCCGCACAATCAAGCAATTCCTCCAAAAAATCAAGCGTACTGACATTGCCGACCGTCTATTTGCGGGAGATAGTGGTGTAGGAGCACGACGTGCTGTGTCGGAAGAGAATAACAAACCTCGCCATTATGAGCAAGAGCGAAAACAGTTTTTCGATAAGAAACGACGCAGAAAGTAAATTCGGGATACACACTGAGAGTGTGTATTTTTAGGGTTGCTTGAAGCTTGCTTGCAGGTTGCTGTATAGTATATTTAAATTTAGGAAAAATTTTGAATGAATACACACTGAGAGTGTGTATTTGATAGTGTGAAAAAAATATGTACTTTTGTTAAAATAAAATGAAAAAAAACTATAAAAAACAACAATGGAAACCCGGCACGCTCATCTACCCATTGCCTGCCGTTCTCATCTCTTGTGGCGAAACCGAAGAGGAATATAATATGCTCACAGTGGCATGGGTTGGCACTATCAGCACCAATCCTGCGATGTGCTACATCTCTGTCCGCCCCGAGCGCCATTCGTACGATATAATCAAGCGCACTAAAAGCTTTGTAATCAACCTCACCAACGAAGATATGGCTCGTGCAACCGACTGGTGTGGTGTTCGCAGTGGCAAGGACTACAACAAGTTTCAAGAGATGCATCTTACACCTCAAAAGGCGCAAAAAGTGGCAGCTCCAATCGTTCTTGAATCGCCACTGAGCATCGAGTGCGAAGTGATTGAAATCAAAGAGTTAGGCTCTCACCATATGTTCATTGCCAACGTCGTAAACGTACAAGCCGACGAACGCTATATCGACCCCGTAACCGACGAATTCCGCCTCTCTGATGCCAAACTTATTGCTTATTCTCACGGACATTATTACAAACTCGGTGAAGAAATTGGTAAATTTGGTTGGTCTGTTCGTAAAAATAAGAAAAAATAAATATTTAGATATTATGGCGAAAATTATAGTTCAAAATACAAATGTAACGATATTGTCAATAAATGAAAATGATTATATTTCACTGACTGATATAGCACGATATAAAAGTGATGATCCAACTGCGGTTATTGCAAATTGGATGCGTAATAGAAATACTATTGAATTTTTGGGGATTTGGGAAGGATTGTATAATCCCAATTTTAAACCCCTCGAATTCGAAGGGTTTAAAAAAGAAGCAGGTTTGAATGCATTTACTCTTTCTCCTCAGAAATGGATAAATGCGACAAATGCTATTGGTATTATCTCAAAATCTGGTAGATATGGGGGAACTTATGCTCATAAAGATATTGCTTTTAAATTTGCTAGCTGGATATCTGTTGAGTTTGAGTTATATATTGTCAAAGAATTTCAACGATTGAAAGAGGAAGAGCAACATTTATTAGGTTGGACTGCCAAGCGTGAACTATCTAAAATAAATTATCACATTCATACAGATGCAATTAAACAGCATTTGATTCCTCAAGAGTTAACACCTTTGCAAATTTCACATGTTTATGCCAATGAAGCTGATGTATTGAATGTTGCAATGTTTGGTCTGACTGCTAAACAATGGCGAGAGGCTAATCCAGATTTAAAAGGAAATATTCGTGATTATGCTACTATAAACGAACTTATTTGCTTATCAAATATGGAAAATCTTAATGCTGTGTTTATTAACGACAATGTACCTCAAAGCGAGCGATTGGTTAAATTAAATCAAGTTGCTATTCAACAAATGAAAGTATTAGAAGATGTTAATGATAGAAAATTATTAAAATAAAGTATGAAAAATTTGTTATTTCTCCTCGCAATCATCGCACTATTAGCGAGTTGCAAAAATCCAACTACACCCGAAGCCCCATTTGCGGAGTCGAAATTAGAAGTCACATCGGGCAACCTTTGGCACGCCGACATTTTCTCGCCTGAGTTAAACGAAACCATCAAAATCGATGTGTGGACTCCTAAAGACTATACCGACTCAAAAAAATATCCTGTCATCTATATGCACGACGGACAAAACCTCTTCGATGCCAACTCCACCTGGAACCATCAAGCATGGGAAATCGACTCGGTTCTCGGCTCGCTCATTGCTGATAAAAAAGTCAAACCGGCTATCGTTGTAGGCATTCATAGTGTTGATACAACTCGCATTGGCGACCTCATGCCCGAGCGCGTAGTGGAGATGACCCCTCCTGGCGAAGTGCGCGATTTTATCGACCGTATGTGTCGCAGTCAATATCGTGCCGATGAGTATTTGTCATTCATTGTCAATACATTGAAACCACTCATTGACGATAAATTCTCAACCCTCATCGACCGCAAATCAACATCTATAATGGGCTCAAGTATGGGTGGATTGATTTCTATTTATGGCGTTACCGAGCACCCCGACGTCTTTGGTGCTGCCGTATGTATGTCAACCCATTGGACTGGTGCAATTGGCGATAATCCCGACTTCCCAACAGCAATGAAATACTATTTGATGGACAATTTCCCTCGCAATGCCGACTATCTCCTCTATTTCGACAATGGCGATTGTCCTTACGACTCAAACTACATACCTGCCTACGAAATGATGAATCGTCTTTTCGACTTCCTCGGCTATCACGAAGGCGACCGCCTCAAAACTGGCGTATTCCAAGGTCACTCTCATTCCGAAAAATCATGGTCCGAACGCGTTGCCATACCACTTGAATTTATTCTTAAGTAATATATGGTATGATTATTGTAACAAAAAGGTTATAAATAAGATATATGAAAGAACGTTTATTGTTGATAATCAAAGATATTTGGTTGTATCTCAAATCGCTTGCAAGTATTGCTGAAGACACCGATTCCGAAACTACGATTGCTAATATAAGTAGGGGAGTTGAGTTTCGCGCCGATAATGTCTGGGTATTATTCTTCGCAATTATTATAGCGTCAGTAGGTCTGAATGTCAATTCTACAGCCGTAATTATTGGTGCTATGTTGATTTCGCCACTTATGGGACCTATCATGGGCTTAGGTTTGTCAATCGGAATTTCTGATGGCGAATTGTTGCGTAAGTCGTTGAAAAACTTGTTTATAATGATTGTTATTTCGCTTGTGGCATCAAGTCTTTATTTCTTGATTTCTCCATTGAGCGATGCACAATCTGAGTTATTAGCGCGTACCAAACCCACTATTTACGATGTATTTATTGCATTCTTCGGTGGATTGGCTGGTATTTTGGCAGCATCGCGTAAGCAAGAAAAAGTCACAATTGTCAGTGGCGTAGCGATTGCAACTGCTTTGATGCCACCGCTTTGCACCGCAGGCTACGGACTTGGCACTGGTCAGTTGATATATTTCTTTGGCGCATTCTATCTCTTTTTTATCAATGCCTTTTTCATTGCATTGGCTACCTATTTAATGGTGCGCTACTTGCATTTTCCTCACAAAACATTTCTTGACCCAACAACAGAACTCAAAGTGCGTCGTGGTATAGCCCTATTTACTGTTGTGGTGCTTGTCCCTTCTGTTTTTATTGCTATCAATGTAGTTCGTGAAACCTCTTTTAACAATGATGCAATAAAATATGTAAATGATATACAGACTAATCCTGTGATGCAAAATGTGCAGATAATCTCACAAAAACGCACATTTTCAAGCAAAGGTAATGAAATCACAATTTCGCTCGTTGGCGAACCTTTGACTTCTGAGCAAGTTGCTATTTTGCAAAAACGTATGGAAGAGATGGGGTTAAAGAATACCAAGTTGACCATTCGTCAAGCAGGTGGAGCATCGCTCGATGTTGGCACTCAAGCCAAGATGTTGCAAGAATTTATTGAAGACAAAGACCGCACTATCGCGCAAAAAGATTCTTTAATACAAGAGTTGCGTCAGCAAATACGCATAGAGCAACAACGCGCACAAGTAACAGCCGAGCAACTTGCTTACGAATTATCAGTCCTTTACCCTCACATACACGATATTTCTATAGCAGAAGCCGTGAAGTTTAACGTACAAAGTAATACGTCAGACACAATCCCAACATTAAACATCAATTGGACACAACAGCCCACCGATGATGAATATCAACACCTTTCCAACTGGCTGAAAGTCCGACTCAAAACCAACAAACTCGACATAATATCCAAGAATATAGAGTAAAACAAAAAAACTTCATTCAATGTGCATGTTGAATGAAGTTTTTTTTGTATCTTTGCGCTTGGTTTGTTTATAACCCTACGAACTGATTATTATATTACCTTAAATATTAATTGAAAAATGAAAAAAGACAATCAAATTTTCGATTTAATCGAACAAGAAAAACAACGTCAACTTAAAGGTATTGAGTTGATTGCATCTGAAAACTTCGTTAGCGAGCAAGTAATGCAAGCTATGGGTTCTGTAATGACTAACAAATATGCTGAAGGCTATCCTGGCAAACGTTACTATGGTGGTTGCGAAGTGGTTGACCAATCAGAAAACATCGCTATCAATCGTTTGAAAGAACTTTTTGGTGCTGAATGGGCTAATGTTCAACCTCACTCTGGTGCTCAAGCTAATATGGCTGTATTTATGGCTGTTCTCAACGTTGGCGATACTTTCCTCGGTCTCAACCTTTCTCACGGTGGTCACCTTTCTCACGGTTCTCCTGTGAATATGTCAGGTATCAACTACAAAGCTCTCGAATATAGTGTAAAAGAAGAAGATGGTCGCGTTGACTATGACCAACTCGAACGTGTTGCTCGCGAAAACAAACCAAAACTCATCGTTGCTGGTGCTTCTGCTTACTCTCGCGAATGGGATTATGCTCGTATCCGTAAAGTTGCTGACGAAATCGGCGCTATCTTCATGGTCGATATGGCTCACCCTGCAGGTCTTATCGCTGCTGGTCTCCTCGAAAACCCAGTTAAACACGCTCATATCGTAACTTCTACTACTCACAAAACTCTCCGTGGCCCACGTGGTGGTATCATCTTGATGGGTAAAGACTTCCCTAACCCATGGGGCAAAACTACTCCTAAAGGTGAAGTGAAAATGATGTCTGCTTTGTTGGATTCTGCTGTATTCCCAGGCGTACAAGGTGGTCCACTCGAACACGTTATCGCTGCTAAAGCTGTTGCATTCGGCGAAGCTCTTCAACCTGAATTCAAAGAATATCAACTCCAAGTGAAGAAAAATGCTGCTGCTCTTGCTGAAGCATTTATGGCTAAAGGTTACAAAATCGTTTCTGGCGGTACTGACAACCACTCTATGCTTGTCGACCTTCGCACTAAATTCCCTGAATTGACAGGTAAAGTAGCTGAAAAAGCACTCGTTGCTGCCGACATCACTACTAACAAAAACATGGTGCCATTCGATTCTCGTAGCCCATTCCAAACTTCAGGTCTCCGTTTCGGTACTCCTGCTATCACTACTCGTGGTGTGAAAGAAGACGTTATGCCTATCATCGTTGACCTCATCGACCGCGTACTCAACGCTCCTGAAGACGAAGCAGTTATCGCAGCAGTTCGCAAAGAAGTAAACGAAATGATGGTTAAATACCCATTGTTTGCGTGGTAATTTAAATAAGCAATAAGTACTAAGTCGTAAGTAGAAAGATTTTGGTTTGTAAGAATCTAAAGTCTTACTTCTTACGACTTTTTACTTTGTACTAATAATATGGAAATAGTAAAAGAACTACTTGAAGAACTCGATACCACTATTTTTTATGGTGTCAATAATGCAAATATCCGACTAATCAAAGACCTCTGTCCTAAAGTGAAGATTGTGGCACGAGGTCGTATGATAAAACTCTCAGGCGACAGCGAAGCTGAAGTTGAGAACCTTTCGCATGTTATAGACAAATTGATGCTTCAAGCCGCTAAAACCAACTTACTTACTGAAGAAACCGTGCTCGAAACCATCAAAGGCAACGAAATTCCTGAGGTCAAAGTCGACAATCTCATCCTCCATGGCGTGGGGGGTAAAGAGGTGCGTGCGCGCACTGCCAATCAACGTGTGCTTGTCGACGAATATGCTAAGAATGACCTACTATTTGCTATCGGACCTGCTGGTTCGGGTAAGACGTATACGGCTATTGCGCTTGCCGTGAAAGCGCTCAAAAACAAAGAGGTAAAGAAAATAATCCTCAGCCGTCCTGCTGTCGAAGCAGGCGAGAAACTCGGTTTCCTTCCTGGCGATATGAAAGACAAAATCGACCCATATCTCCAACCTCTTTATGATGCCCTAGAGGATATGATTCCGCCTGCTAAATTGGCTGAGTATATGACAAATAAAACAATACAAATTGCTCCACTTGCATTTATGCGTGGTCGTACATTGAGTGATGCTATTATTATTCTCGATGAGGCTCAAAATACATCAGTTCAGCAAATAAAGATGTTCCTTACTCGTATGGGGTTGGGTTCAAAAATGATTATTACAGGCGATATGACCCAAATCGACCTTCCACCACAACAAAAATCTGGTCTCAAAGATGCAATGGAAGTTCTCAAAGACATAAAAGGTATTAGCTTTGTGCACTTTAACCAAAAAGATATTGTGCGCCACAAACTCGTTCAACGCATCGTTGATGCTTACAATAAACACTGAAAAGACAAAATAACATAAAAACAAAAATTTATGTTATTTTGTTATTCTGTCTAAAAAAATATTTGATATGAAACGTTCTACTTTTGGTTCAAAATTTGGTATGCTTGCTGCCGCAGTGGGTTCGGCAGTAGGTCTTGGCAATATTTGGAAGTTTCCTTATCTTGCAGGTGAAAATGGCGGTGGTGCCTTTATTATTGTCTACTTGTTGTGCGTATTGTTCTTAGGTGTACCTGCGTTGTTGTCCGAATTGTCGCTTGGTTACATTGGTCGCAGCAATGGTATAGGTGCTATGCGCAACATAACTGGCAATAATCGTTGGGCCTCTATAGGCATACTTGGCTTTTTGGGGTCATTCATCATTCTAGGTTTTTATTTTGTAGTAGCAGGGTGGAGTCTCGAGTTTGTCTATCAGTCGGTTCAAGGAGCTTTTATTGGTGCGTCGGGCGAAACAATAGCCTCTAATTTCGATGCATTTCGTTTTGATACATGGCGACCATACCTATGGATATTCGTCTTTATAGCCCTCACCGCAGGCGTATTATATGCAGGTGTAGAGAAAGGTATTGAAAAGTGGAGCAAGGTGTTGATGCCTATGTTGTTTGCTATTGTAGTATATCTCTGTGTATATGCTATTTTCTTGCCAAATTCGGGTGAAGGTTATCGCTTCTATTTTGATACAGATTTTACTAAAATTACACCATCGGTTATCATTGCTGCATTAGGTCAAGCTTTCTTTTCTTTATCTCTTGGCATGGGTGCCATGATGATATATGGTTCATACATTGAGCGAGGTACAAATCTTGCTAAAACATCTATTCAAATTGCTTCGCTTGATACATTAGTGGCAATACTCGCAGGTTTAGTGGTGTTTCCAGCTGTATTTTCTTTTGGTATCGACCCAGCTGCAGGTCCTCAACTTGTATTTATTACTCTCCCTACTGTATTTGCACAGATGACAGGAGGCTATATCTTCTCTGTGTTGTTCTTTTTGTTGGTAGCCGTGGCGGCACTTACATCTACAATATCTATCCTCGAGGTGCAGATAGCCACTGTGGCAGAGGAGTTCAAGATGAATAGAAAGCTTTCGCTCGTTCTCATGTCGGTGATTATGTTGGTTGTATGTTGTTTGTGTTCCTATTCATTATTGCCAATCGAAGGTGGCAACTCTATTAGTATTTTTGGTATCACACTCTTCGACGTATGCGATATGCTTACCTCTTATATCATTCTTCCTCTTGGAGGTTTGCTCATAATGCTATATCTCGGATGGTTCTATAAGAAAGAAAATCTGAAATATATACTCACCGTAGAATGCAAATGTCCAGAAACTCTTTTTAATATCTATTATTTTGTTCTACGTTATATAGCACCATTGCTACTTCTTGCTGTATTCTTGCAGCAATTTGGATTGTTTTAGTCCAACTAGAGAATTTGGATATATATGTATAAAAAAAGAAGACCCACACAATCGAATGTGTAGGTCTTCTTTTTATTTTGAATATTTCGTATTATTCAAAGAGTTTGTTGAAGTCTTCAACTGAGATTTCAGTTTCAACTACTTTCACACTTTCGCGGATTACAGCGAATACTTTATCTTCGAGAGCTTTTTCAGCCATGTTTTGAACAGCTTCTTTTTTGTTCAACATTTCTTTTGCATAGTTGTCGAGGATATCGTCTGGCACCGAAGTCATACCATATTGAGCGAATTGGATTTTAGCCATGCGACGAGCAAAGAGGTTGATGTCTTCGCGTTCAACTTTGATATCGTTAGCTTTCACCACTTTGTTTTTGAAGAGATACCATTTGAGGTCAGCGAGCATGAGGTCGAAGTCTTTCTCAACAGTTTCTTCAGTCATGTTAGGGTTAGTTGCAAGCACCCAACGTTTCAAGAACTCAACTGGGAATGTAAGTTTGTCGAGTTTTTTAGTGAAGTGTTCTTTTGCATCGATACCGAATTTGTATTCTGAGTCTTCTTTGTAAGATTCTTTGATGCCTTCAGCCACTTTAGCACGGAATTCTTCTTCAGATTTTACGTTGCCTTCGCCGTATACTTTATCGAAGAGAGATTGGTCGAGAGCCGATTCTTCGTAGTGAGTGATAGAGAGGATTTCGTATTGGAAGTCGCAGTTTATCTCAGCAGCTTCTTCTTTAGTGATTTTGAGCATAGAAGAGATTTCTGCTTCGTTTTCGAATGCTTTGCGTGGGTTGAAGCGAACTACGCTGTTAACTTTAGCATTAGCGAAGATAGCTTTTTGGTCTTCATCTTTCATATAAGCAGAAGAAAGTACAGCATCTTCAACTTTGATACCGCCTTCAACAACGTTGCCTTCAGCATCGAGTTGGAGCATAGTACCTTTGAGCATATCTTTAGCATCTTTAGCTTCTTCTACTTGAGTGTAAGAACCGAAGCGAGCAGCATATTGTTTCACTTGAGCATCAACCATTTCGTCAGAGATAGTGATGTTGTAGTATTTGATGCTGTCTTTTTTGTTCATTGTAGCTTCGAATTCAGGAGCAAGAGCGATGTCGAATTTGAATTCGAAATCAGATTCTGCTGCGAAGTCGATGTTGCGTTCTTCGTCTTCTTTGTTTGGAAGAGGTTCGCCAAGGATATCAAGTTTGTTGTCAGCGATATATTTATACAATTCTTCTTGGAGGAGGCGGTTGAGCTCGTCAGCTTTTACACCTTTACCATACATTTTTTTAACAAGACTCATTGGTGCCATACCTGGGCGGAAGCCAGGGATATTAGCTTTTTGACGATAAGATTTGAGTGCTTTTTCTACTTTTTCAGCGTAATCTGCCTCTACAACTTGAAGTGTGAGGACTGCGTTTACTGCATCAATGTCAGTTCTAATAATGTTCATTTTCAGTTAGTTATTAATTGTTAGTTATTAATTATTAACGATTTTATATTTGCTCATAAAATAGCATGCAAAATTAGTAAAAGTTTTTGATTTATGCAATATGTTGTAACAAAAATAAATATTGTAAATCATGTTGTGAGTTTGGAATGTTTTTTGTAACTTTGCAAACTAATAGTCGATAGTCGATAGTTTATGCCTAAATGGTTATTAACTAAGTATCTATCATTTAAAATTTTTAAAATAAATGGAACACAATTATGACAAAAAGCCATACGGATTGAGAAATTCGGGCTATGACAACAATCGTGAAAGACGTCCTCGTACAGGAGGGGGTTCGTCGAGAGATGGACAATACTCTTCAAATAGAGGTGGTTACAACAAACAAAATCAAGGTGGAGGCTACCGTCCTCGTTACAATCAAGATGGCGATGGCGAACGTCGCTCTTATGGCCAAAGTCGCGAAGGCCGCTCATATGGTCAAAGCCGCGAAAATCAAGGTCGTGGTGGCTATCAACCACGCAACAATGGTGGTGGTCAAGGCGGATTCCGCAACAATAAGTTTAATCGTAACAATGGTGAGGGCGATTATAATCCAAATAGCAAATATAGTCAAAAGAAACAAATTGAGTATAAAAAACAATTTGTAGATTATTCACAACCTATGCGTTTGAACAAATTCTTGGCCAATTCTGGCATTTGTTCACGTCGTGAGGCTGACGAATATATTGCAGCAGGTGTAGTTACTGTGAATGGTGAGGTGGTAACTGAGTTGGGTTCAAAAGTAATTCCTGATACCGACCGCGTTATGTTCCACGATCAACCAGTGAAATGTGAGAAAAAAGTTTATATTCTTCTCAATAAACCGAAAGATGTGGTTACTACAGTCGAAGATACACATGCTCGTAAAACTGTGCTCGACTTGGTGAAAAATGCTTGTTCTGAGCGTGTTTATCCTGTTGGTCGTCTCGACCGCAACACTACTGGTGTACTTTTGATTACCAACGATGGTGATTTGACAACAAAACTCACTCATCCTAAATTCAATAAAAAGAAAATCTATCAAGTAACTCTTGATCGCGACCTTCAAGACGAAGATTTTGCTAAAATCCTCTCTGGTATTGTGCTCGAAGATGGCGAAATCAAAGCAGACGAACTCTCTTTTGTAAATGAAGGAGATTTGCGCACTGTGGGTCTCGAAATTCACTCAGGCAAAAATCGTATTGTACGTCGTATTTTCGATGCTCTTGGCTATCATGTGGTGAAATTGGACCGTGTATATTTTGCAGGTCTTACCAAAAAGAACCTCCCACGTGGCAAATGGCGCTATCTTTCAGAAATGGAAGTTACAATGCTCAAAATGTCAGCGTCTGCATTCAAAGGATAAGTAGTTATTTAGACAGGACGACAAGAAGACATGTTCTCCTGTTCCCATGTCTTGAAAGAAATGAATATAGAATTAAATAAATTGTATCCTTTAAAGTTTCGACCGATATTGAAGCAGAAACTTTGGGGTGGTAATCATATAAAAACTATATATCGCCACGATGAACCTCAATTGGATAGAGTAGGAGAGAGCTGGGATGTGTCGGCTATCGAAGGTGATGATTGCGAGGTAATCGATGGTTGGTTGGAGGGCAATACTCTTGCCGACCTTTTGGAGGTATATATGGGTGATTTGGTAGGCGATAAGGTTTATGAGCAATATGGCAATGATTTTCCTTTGTTGCTCAAGATAATAGATGCTAATCGCGACCTTTCCATACAAGTGCATCCAAACGACGAATTAGCCGAGGCTGAGCATGGCATGAATGGCAAAACCGAGATGTGGTATGTGCTTGATGCCGACCCAGATGCATATATCATACTCGGATTCAATCGTTATGTTTCGCAATCCGAATATGTCGAGCGTCTAGCTGTGGGCAATCTCGAAGAAGTGCTTCAGAAATACCCAGTGCAAAAAGGCGATGTCTATTTCATCCCTGCTGGTATGGTGCATTCTATCGGCAAAGGTTGTCTCATTCTCGAAGTGCAACAAGCATCCGATATCACCTATCGCATCTACGACTACAATCGTCGCGATGCCGATGGCAATCTTCGCGAACTTCACACCGAATTGGCTCAAAAAGCAATAGATTTCGAAAATTGGCAAGGTCGCAAAATCACACTTCAACCAGCTCAGAATGGTATAGTTAATCTTGTAGAGTGTCCATATTTTGTGGTTAACGAGATGCAGATTGACAAACCAAAAGAGTATGATTTAGCACCAATCAATTCATTCGTGTTGCTCTCGTGTGTCGAAGGTCATGTCACAATCAAGTGGGACGATGACTATCTCACCCTCACCGATGGAGAGACCATCCTCATTCCAGCCGAAATGAATAGCCTTTACATTGTGCCAACTGTGAATTCTAAATTGTTAGAAACGTATATGTAATTGAAAAGACAAAATAACAGAATAACATAAAAATATTGTTGTATAAATTATGTCCTTATGTTATTTTGTCTTTTTGCTAATAATTAATATTTAATCACTTAAAATAAAATACTATGGATAATCTATTACAACAGGTTACAGCCAAAGCCGAAAAATGGCTCAATGGTGCTTATAACGAAGAAGCAAAAGCCGAAGTGCGTCGTATGCTCGAAGCAGAAGACAAAACCGAACTTATCGAATGCTTCTACAAAGACCTCGAATTTGGTACAGGTGGTCTTCGTGGTATTATGGGTATGGGTTCTAACCGTATGAATATATATACAGTTGGTGCTGCAACTCAAGGTCTTAGCAACTATCTCAAACGCGAATTTGCAGGACAAGAAATCAGCGTAGTAGTTGGTCACGACTGCCGCAACAATAGTCGTTTGTTTGCCGAAACATCTGCCAACATCTTCTCGGCTAATGGCATCAAAGTGTATCTTTTCGAAGCACTTCGTCCTACTCCAGAGATTTCGTTTGCTATCCGTCATCTTGGTTGCCAAAGCGGTATCATCCTCACAGCTTCTCACAACCCAAAAGAATATAATGGCTACAAAGCATATTGGAACGATGGTGCACAAATCATTGCTCCACACGATGTGAATATCATCAACGAAGTAGAAAAAATCAAAGGTCCAGAAGAGATTAAGTTTGAGGCTCGTCCTGAACTCATCCAAATCATTGGCGAAGACGTAGATAGCGTATATCTCGAAAAACTCAAAACACTCTTCCTCTCTCCTGATAGCATTGCTCGCAACAAAGACCTCAAGATTGTCTTCACTCCTATCCATGGCACAGGTATCACACTCATTCCTCGTTGCCTCAAAGATATGGGCTTCGACAATGTTATTCTCGTTGACGAACAAACAGTTATTTCGGGCGATTTCCCTACAGTAGTTAGTCCTAACCCTGAAGAACCTGCTGCGCTCGATATGGCTATCCGCAAAGCCAAAGAGGTTGATGCCGACATCGTTATGGCTTCTGACCCTGATGCCGACCGTATGGGTATTGCAGTTAAAAACGACAAAGGCGAATGGATTTTGGTTAATGGCAACCAAACATGTATGATGTTTACATACTACATCTTGCGTCGTCGTCACGAGCTCGGTCTTCTCAAAGGCAAAGAGTTCATGGTGAAAACCATCGTGACTACCGAGATTATGAAAGACATCTGCAACTACTACAACACACCACTTCTCGATTGCTACACAGGTTTCAAATGGATTGCTGCCGAAATTCGCGAGCGCGAAGGTAAAGAACAATATATCGGTGGTGGCGAAGAGAGCTATGGCTACCTTCCAGCCGACTTCCTCCGCGACAAAGATGCTGTTGCTGCATGTGCTCTTATGGCAGAGATGACAGCTTGGGCAAAAGACAATGGTATGTCTATTTTCGAACTCATCCAAGAGGTTTACCTCCAATTTGGTTATGGCAAAGAAAAAGGTATCTCGGTAGTTCGCAAAGGCAAATCAGGAGCCGAAGAAATCCAACAAATGATGAAAGATTTCCGCGCTAATCCTCCAAAAGAAATCGCAGGTTCAAAAGTAGTGGTAATCAAAGACTATCAAACACTTGTTGAACGCAATGTGGCAACAGGCGAAGAGTCAAAACTTGCATTCCCTACAACATCGAACGTGTTGCAATATTTCACCGAAGATGGCACTAAAGTGTCGGTTCGTCCTTCAGGTACAGAACCAAAAATCAAGTTCTATATCGAAGTACGTGGCAAAATGGAATCTCGTGCCGACTATGCTCGCTGCGAGGCAGAAGCAACTGCCAAAGTTGATGCAGTACGCGCTTCTTTAGGAGTTTGATTACATATAACAAATTATAAATAACAGATAATAAGTAGAGACGGTGTGCGCACCGTCTCTTTTTTTTGTGTCTACACCTATAATATAGTATGTAAGACCGAAAATCTAGAAAAGCGCAGCATCTAGCCTCTCTAGATTCACTATCCTCAATCATCCAAAGTCTGAAATAATCCGGAAAAGCGAAGCGTTCTAGACTATCCGGACTATCTGGTTTTGATAATCCATACCAACAGCAACTCACAATATAGGATAAATATACTATAAATATAGGATAAATATACTATAAACATACTATAAAGCAACCCACTCTGAAATGTTACCTATGTTTTTATTCTATTTTTTGATTGAAATCCTTGTGTATTTGAAAAATAATTTCTACCTTTGCGGTATGAATACACTGAGTAGCGTTCTCAGGTGGTTTTGTTAAAGCATTTTTGCTTTGTTCTTTCTAATTACGAAATTTTGGCGAATTTTATGACTATGAAAGGATAAGTTCAAGAATGCCCATTGTTGTATATACAGCGTGGGCTTAACTTATTCGTATAGTCTGGGTCACGCCAAAATACCTGTAATTAGCGAGAAAGTTAAGTTCTCGCTTTTTTTTGTATCTAATTTTATAATCTAAATAGTTGCGCCCGACATGAATTTAGGGATAAAGTTATGAAAAAAATGTTATTTTTTTTATTTTGTCTTTTTGTGTTGATTTCTTGTGATAATACAGATAAATTTACAACTGAGATTACTTGTTTTAATACAAGTGATTATGGGGCAGTAGTATATTTCGATTCAAGATTAATGTTTTCGTTAAATCCAAATGAAAAAAAATTGAACTATTATTATCCAGATGGTTTTAATGTAGAAGTAAAAGTAGTATTATGTAGGGTAGAAAAAATAGATGGTGGGTATATAAAATACAAGGGAGATGTTATTGATGAATTTAATACTAAGTATTAAATTTGATTCTGATTTAGATTATAAATTAACTATAAAAAATAATGAATTAAATTGTCAATCTATATTAGTTGAATAATTATGGAAGATATAGTTTCTTTATTGGCTTCTCCATCTGGTATAGGTGGATTGAGTGTAGGTACGGTTGTACTAATTTTTATTGTATACATGTATTTATTAGAGCGTAAAAAAGAGAATCAAAAAAGAGAGGAACGGAATCGAAAACGAAGACAACAAACTAAAATAAAGAAAGAGATTTCTTCTCAACAACCAATTGTTATAAACAATATAATAAATCAAGATTCAATAAATTCAAATTCTACAAAATAATATTACAGCTATGAAAAAAATAATTACATTATTAGTGTTTGTTGTTTGTACAACAATGCTTTATGCTCAAGATATAATAATAACAAAAGATTCAAAACGAATTGAAGCTAAAATTATTGAAGTAACTCCAACAACTGTAAAATATAAAAAATGGAGTTATCAAGATGGACCTGATATATTAGAAGCAAAAAGTAATATAGCAGCTATTATGTGGGGTAATGGGGAAGTGGAAGCATTTAGTATAGAAGAAGTAGTGGCAACAACTAAAGAAGAAAAGCAAGAAGTTGTTGTAAACGAAGAATCAAAAATAGAAAAAGAAGAGAGTGTTGCCATTGTAAAAGAAGTGGAAAAAGAAAAAGTGGTTGCAAATAAAAATACAGTAATAGCAAAAACAGAAAATAATAATTATGTTGTAGGAACAGGAAGTTTATCTTTAGTTCGTTTGGAAAATGGTGATTATATGTGTGATGGAAGGTTAATAGCACATGAAAATATTCGAGAATTTTATGCTAATAATTGTTATGATGCATATTTAATGTATAAAAAGGCTTATAATACAAGTATTGCTGGTTATACATTATTGTGTGCAGGTTCGGTTTGTGCTCTAGCTGGTTCTCTTACTATGATTGGAGATTTAGCATCGGGATTAGCTTTGTTGGTTACTGGTTTATGTGCTGATATAGCTTGTATACCTACTATTTTGGTTGCTTATAAACAACAAAATAAGGCAATTGATATATATAATAAAAATTGTAGTAAAAAAGAAATAGCAACATTAAATTTTGGTTCTACAACAAATGGATTTGGTCTAACAATTAATTTTTGATAGAAAATTATTATGTATACATTTTTGAGGTTTATAGTTTATATTCAGTAGAATACAAAAAAATCCGCTCACTACTAATTGTGTAGTGAGCTGATTTTTTATTATAAAAATCGCACTGCCATTTGTTGAGAAAAATTCCTATAAAACAGGATTTGAGGGTTTCCAACTCTTTGTAATCTGCCGACCATCGATGGTTACAACTCTTAAAGAGAAGCGCAGCCCGCCATTGATAAAGGAAGTTAGCCTCGGTAAAAATAATTAATTGTCGAATTTTCCAATCTCAGGCTGATAGTGCGATGTTTTTTTTAGTTGCTAGTTGACTTGTTTTGTTTTTTCTAGTGCAAAGGTAATGCCATTTCTTCATTTATGCAATAGCAACTGCTGTTTTTAACTATTTTTAACTGCGCTATGTGTTTAATTCC
Source organism: Candidatus Aphodosoma sp. (assembly GCA_045631465.1). GTDB lineage: Bacteria > Bacteroidota > Bacteroidia > Bacteroidales > Paludibacteraceae > Aphodosoma. Next base: position 64,818 of record JAZQUV010000010.1, read on the forward strand.
ACACTCCACACACCTAATTCTTAATTATGTATCTTGTACAATATGTAGTTAGCTATGTAACTATCTAACTTATTGATACTTTATGGGATGTAGATAACTTTTTTGGTATTTATATATAAAAAAAATTGCATAAATCAGAAAAAAGTAGTAACTTTGCAACTCTTAAAAAAAATAGCGGTATATCACATATTGCAATACAAAAAAGCATTGTTTCTTAAGTATAAATTATATGAAAAAAAGTCCATTACAATTAGCGCGTGCATCGTATCAACCTAAATTGCCCGCTTCGCTTCAAAAAGGTGTTGTTTTGACTGAAGGCGTAGCAACCGAGTCTGTTGCCAACCAAGCTCAAATCCAACAACTTTTCCCTAATACCTATGGAATGCCTCTTATTAAGTTTGAACAAGGAGAAGATAAAGAATATCCTGCAGTGAGCGTAGGTGTTATTCTATCGGGTGGACAAGCTCCTGGAGGTCACAATGTTATTTCTGGTCTTTATGACGGACTCAAGCGTTTGAATCCTAAAAACCGTCTTTTCGGTTTTCTAGGTGGCCCACAAGGTCTTGTCGATCACAAATATATCGAACTTACCGACGAAATCGTTGACGAATATCGCAATACAGGCGGTTTCGACGTCATCGGTTCTGGTCGTACCAAACTCGAAGAAATCTATCAATTCGACCGTGGTATCGAGATTTGTCAAGCACTTGGCATCAATGCAATCGTAATCATCGGTGGCGACGACTCAAACACAAATGCCTGCGTATTGGCAGAATACTATCTCCAAAAAGAGTGTGGCATCCAAGTTATCGGTTGTCCTAAAACAATCGATGGCGACCTCAAAAACGAGATGATCGAAACATCTTTTGGTTTCGACACAGCATGTAAAGTCTATTCAGAGCTCATTGGCAACATCCAACGCGATGCCAATTCAGCAAAAAAATATTGGCACTTCATTCGTCTCATGGGACGTTCGGCATCTCATATCACACTCGAATGTGCACTTCAAACACAACCAAACATCTGTATTATTTCCGAAGAGGTAGAGGCTAAGCGAATGACACTCAACCAACTTGTCGACTCTATCGTCAATGTTGTGGTCGAACGCTCAAATCATGGACTCAACTTTGGTACAATCCTCATCCCAGAAGGTGTAATCGAGTTTGTGCCAGCAATGAAAAAACTCATCGCCGAGCTCAACGATATTCTTGCCAACAATACAGAGTTCAACCTCATCCTCAATTCTGACGAAAAACGCGAGTATGTGCGTTCGCGTCTTTCAGAAGAGAGTTGCGGTGTTTATTCCGACCTCCCAGTGGCAATTGCTCGTCAGCTCACGCTTGACCGCGACCCTCATGGCAACGTGCAAGTATCGCGCATCGAGACCGAAAAACTCCTCATCGAGATGTGCGTAGCCAAACTCAACCGCCTCAAAGCCGCAGGAATATATAAAGGCAAATTCTCAACAGTCAACCACTTCTTTGGTTACGAAGGTCGTTGTGCAACACCATCCAACTTCGATGCCGACTACTGCTACTCACTTGGCTACACAGCAGCAGTGCTGATCTCCGAAGGCAAAACAGGCTATATGTCAAGCGTGCGCAACCTCACAGCTCCTGCCGACGAATGGATAGCAGGCGGTGTGCCAATCACAATGATGATGAACATGGAACGTCGTCATGGCGAGATGAAACCAGTAATCCAAAAAGCACTTGTGCAACTCGACGGTGCGCCATTCAAATATTTTGCAGATCATCGTGCCGAATGGGCAAATTCAACCACAAGCTACCTCTTCCCTGGCCCAATCCAATACTACGGACCAGACTGTGTATGCAACCAACCAACACGCACACTTGCTCTCGAACATCAAAAATAAGATTTTCTTTTTTATAACAATTTTCATGACGAAGGATTCTCCTCCTCACATAGGTAGAGAATCCTTCATTTTTTTCTCCCCAAAAAAGTTGCTATTATTAAATATAATGCCTACCTTTGCACCGAATAACCCCAAAACCCACAACAATCATGCAACGAGCACTCTTTTCCCTATTTCTTGCACTTGTATTTGCAAGTTGCAATACCAAGACCCCAAACACCAATGTCGCTACTAACCATCCGACCGACACCCTCACCCCATCCGTTAGTTCGTCTATCGTTCCGACTGCCGATGTTGCACCAAATCAATACGATACCACACTCACCATCTATCACTATGTCGAGAAGAAATTCGATGAGGGGCGCGACCATATCGTCATTCGCTATTTCGACATTCTCTTGCCACAAACCACAACCGCAGCACTCAAAGACACTCTGTTCCACATAATATTCAGCGACGACGATTTGTGCGAAACCTACAAAGATAGTCTTCGCATTTTGCCCCCATTCGAGGCCATGTCGCATCACTATTTTGGCTTTGCGCCGTATTGCGACGAAGAGGACTTTTACCTCTATCGTTGTGGCCGACCAATATGGGTAGGCGAGGAGTTTATGTGTTATACCACCACATTCGGAGGGTATTTGGGTGGAGCACATGGTTATATGAACGAAATCTATTTTGTTTTCGAACTGAACACAGGCCGTTGTCTCACCTCAGCCGATATGTTTGATCAAAGCAAAACAGCCGAATTGTCGGCATTGATTTCAGATAGAATGCTCGAGAATGCCGAAGAGTCAGATTGTTTCTGGGACGGTTTCGAACCACATATGGAAAATGTGCGATTTGAGCCGCATGCCATAACATTTGTCTATCCACCCTACGAAGCAGCATGTTATGCACAAGGTCACGTCGAAGTCACTTTCACCGTAGCCGAAATATTGCCCTATTTGAACGAAAAATTCACCATTTACAAAGAATTCAAAGCATTATGAGCAAAATAGGGTATTGCTACACCCACCCAATCAATCATCCTTCGGTGCAAAAAAAAATATCTTCACAAACACTTTGATATTCACAAAATAATTTGTAACTTTGCACGTTAAAATCATATAATGCGGTAAGTGTTGCGTCGTGTTGATTGTGAATTATGAATTATGAATTATGAATTGATGAAAAACTTTCTGACAATCATATTGTTAACCCTCATGTTGACTTCGTGTAGCGACTATGCCAAGCTACAAAAATCCACCGACCCAGAGGTGAAGTTCAACGCAGGTAAAAACTATTTCCAAGAAAAAAAATACACCAAAAGTATTACAATGTTCGAGGCAATAGTGCCCTATTATCGTGGCACGCCCCAAGCCGAGGAGCTTCTCTACTTGCTTTCAGAGGCCTATATGGGTCAAAAAGACTACTATTCAGCATCCGAATATTTTCAGGCATACCTCCGCAATTTTCCACGAGGCACCTATGCGCAAGAGGCGCGTTATAAGGTAGCATATTGCTACTATCTCGACTCTCCCGATGCGCGTCTCGACCAAGAGGCAACCTACGATGCTATCAATGCCCTTAGCGAATTTATCAGCATCTATCCCGAGAGCAACCACGTCAGTCAATGTCGTAAATATCTCTTCGAGATGGAGAACAAATTGGCATACAAGGAGTTGCTCAGTTCGCGTCTCTACTACAATCTTGGGCTCTATGGTGGCAACAACTACAAGGCATGTGTCACAACAGCCGAAAATGCCCTTCGCGATTATCCCGACTGCACCTATCGCGACGACCTAGTTTTCATCATCCTCAAGGCAAAATCCAAAGAGGCATCTCTCTCGGTCGAAGAGAAGAAAAAAGAGCGCTATAGCGAAGTAATCGACGAATACTATCGCTATGCCAACGAATTTCCCGATGGCAAAAACATCCGAGAGGCAAATCGCATCCTTCGTGAAGCAAAAAATATAGTAAAATAAATCAAGTTAAAATGTGAAATTTGAAATGTGAAAGTTTTCCGTTCGGCTTTAACTTTTAATTTTCAACTTTCAATTTTCAGCTTTCAAATTAAAATAAATTATGGCAAAAAAAATCACAGCTCCAAACAACACAATCACTCGCGACATGAATGCATTGTGCGAACCAGTTGGCAATGTTTATGAAACAGTGCGTATTATTGCTAAACGTGCTAACCAAATCAGCACAGAAGTTAAACACGAATTGGACAAAAAATTGGCTGATTTCGCATCTGCATCCGACAATCTCGAGGAAGTATTCGAAAACCGCGAGCAAATCGAAATCTCTCGCTACTACGAGCAACTCCCAAAACCAACACTTCGCGCTGCTAAAGAATTCGAAGATGGCGAAGTATATTGGAAAAACCCATCACGTGTGTAATCACATCCACGCGTAAAATAGACAATAATTTATTCAAAGAAAAAAAACATAGAGACAAGAAAATATGATACCATCATCACCTCTTGTCTCTTTTTTTTATTCACAATTATTCGCTATGCATAATGCTCTAAAAACTCTCCCCCCTGTTTATATGGGAAAGTTGTAGGATGCACCATCCCCCAAAAATTGTCCCCCTGTTTATAGGGGGACGAGGACGAAGTCCGGAGGGGGTTCAAATTAAATAAATTTAATCATTACCAGCTTCAAGTAGTAAAATATTTAACCCCTCAGTCCTACGGACAGCTCCCCTATGAACAGGGGAGCAATTATAAAATGCACCATCCCTAAAAAAAAAATTGTCCCCCTGTTCATAGGGGGACGGGGACGAAGTCCGGAGGGGGTTCATTCCTCATTCCTCATTCTCTATGCGCCACCTCACACTACTCCTAATCCTCATAGCCACATCATTTTTGAGTGCTATCAACGTCATCCCACATCCCTACGAGTATGACGTCAACCCCACCCACACCTACCACCTCAACGAGCAAACAGCCTTCATCTGCAAGCAAAAATCCCTAATCCCAGTGGCAGAGGTCGTAGCGCAAACCCTTCGTCGTTCCACAGGGCTCGAACTCCCCATCCTCAAGCGTTCCCAAAACCCCATCTACCTCGCCATCGACAAAAAAATCTCCAATCCCGAAGCTTATTACCTCGACATCTATCCCGACGGAATAGGCATTTTTGGCGGTTCGCCCGCAGGCGTCTATTACGGTCTGCAAACCCTCCTCCAGCTCCTCCCACCAGCCATCGAGTCCGACACCGTTGTCAGTGGAGTAGAGTGGACCCTACCCATGGCACTCATCACCGACTTCCCACGCTTCCCCTATCGAGGCATGCATGTCGACCCATGCCGCCATTTCATGCCACTCGAGCACATCTACAAGCAAGTCGATTGGATGTCGAAATTCAAACTAAACACACTCCATCTCCACCTCACCGACGACCAACTCTGGACCTTTGAGGTGAAGAAATACCCACGTCTCACCGAGGTAGGCACCCAGCGCACCAACGTCGACGGCACCATCTACCGCGGAGGCTATTTCACACAAGAGGAGTTGAAGCAACTAGTCGACTATGCCGCAGTTCGAGGTGTCACCATCATCCCCGAAATCGAGATGCCAGGTCATGCCATGGCAGCCCTAGCCGCATATCCCGAGTATGGATGCACAGGCGGACCCTACTCCGTGCGCACCACCTGGGGCGTCGAAGAGCACCTTCTTTGTGCAGGCAACGATTCGGTTTTTGCTTTTATCGAAGATATTCTTACTGAATTAGTAGCGATATTTCCAAGCGAATATATACATATTGGTGGCGATGAGTGTCCTACCAATATATGGCACGAATGTCCTCTTTGTCAAGCTCGTATGCAAGCCGAAGGACTTGCTTCGGAGGTTGAATTGCATGGCTATTTTATCCGTCGAGTGGAGCAGATATTGCACAAATTAGGGCGTAAAATGATCGGTTGGGACGAGATACTCGATGGAGGAGCATCATCCACAGCCACCGTCATGTCGTGGCGCGGAAGCAAAGGAGGCATCAAAGCCGCCAACCAAGGCAACCAAGCCATCATGACCCCATGGGACATCTGCTATTTCGACCACTATCAAGGCTCCAAACTCTTCGAACCAATGGCACAAAGCGGATTCCTCCCACTTGAAAAAGTCTACAATTGGGAGCCAATATCCGACGAAATAAAGCCCGAACAGAGAGATAAAATCCTAGGCGCACAAGCCAACCTTTGGGCAGAATATATGCCCGACTATCATCAAGCCGAATACATGATATATCCGCGCCTCTTGGCACTCTCCGAAGTGTTGTGGACCACGCACTATCGCGACTACACCAACTTCACCGAGCGACTCATAGACGCACAGCGTCGCCTCGATTATGGCAATATCAACTACCACATCCCCCTCCCCGAAGGCCCACAAGCCCAATACATCGAATTCATCGACACCATCCAAGTAGAACTAACAAATACCCTCAACTACGACATCTATTATACTCTTGATGATACATATTCAAAAGTAGGGACACGGCATGCCGTGTCCGCAAATAGCGAAGCAGAGAAGGATAATAATTCCTCATTTCTCATTTCACATTCCTCATTCTTAAAGTCTTTCACCACTTTTAATGGTAGAAATTCCGACACTATAGAGGTGTGTTACAACAAATTGTCGGCTCCACATCCAGCAGCTAAAGGATTATCACAAAATGGATTATATCGTCAAAGAGCGTATGGTTATTTCCCCAACACCGACAGTCTCGATTATGTGAAGTTTGATGTTACCGATTTGGTAGATTCGCTTGTTTATGACTATAATGATACATATTTTGAGCCCTGGATCGAGGTCTATCAAGGCTATATCAAAGTCGACAGCACCACCACCTATCTCATCACCACCGATTTAGAAGAGTTGTGGGTCGACGACATTCGGGTCATCAACAACAACGGACGCCTCAAGCGCAACCAAACCCAATGCGCCCAAATGGTGTTAGAATCAGGCTATCACAGCATCAAAGCAGTCTACAACAACTGCGTCAACGACGGTTTCCCAGCCCACTGGCGCAAACCCGAAATCCGCATCAAAACCCTCACCGACAAAGACTTCCGAGTGCTGAAACCAAAAGACTTCTATCGCTAAAAGCATAAGGCACAACCACACACAAAACGCCCCGCAATCCACACAAGATTGAGGGGCATTTTCTATTATAACTCCTCCCCTGTTTATAGGGGAGGTCCCCGCAGGGTAGGGTGCTCAAAATATAGGTCAAAAAAAAGAGCCAGTAGATAATGCTTTAATTCGTTTGCAAACTAGATTTTGAGGTAAATTATTTTTTGACCATTCATTTAATTGTTTCTTTTTTATATTTTCGATGCGTTCTTT
>JAZQUV010000011.1:0-152586 GCA_045631465.1 Candidatus Aphodosoma sp.
TCATCAACACCTCAAACCCCTCTTTCTCAGCCAAGCCCGCCAACGTACCAATCACATCATCAGCCTCATAGCCCGGCACCTCAATCACAGGTATTCTATGCGCCTCCACTATCTGCTTAATAATCGGCACCGCCCTACGAATATCCTCAGGCGTAGCCTCTCTATTAGCCTTGTATTCCTCGTATGCCTCATGCCTAAACGTCGGGCCCGACGGGTCAAACACCACCGCCAAATGCGTAGGCTTTTCTCTCGTCAACACATCATCCAACGTATTCACAAACCCAAAAATCGCCGAAGTATTCATCCCCTTCGAATTTATTCTCGGCATACGCATAAACGCATAATAAGCCCTATAAATCAACGCATAAGCATCAAGCAAAAACAATCTTTTCATAATTCAGATATTTAGTATTTCAGTAGCGAGTAGCAAGATTTTCGTCTCAGCACAACAACAGTCTATCGTCTGTTGACTGTTGACTTTCGACTATTGACTTTCAAACTACAAAATTAACAAAAAAATCCCAAACCACCAACCATCCCACCACAAAAGTTGAAAAAAGCCTACACCACTCTTTCGTAGGGACACGGCACGCCGTGTCCACTCGGTCGCCAGACCAAAAAACAGTAGAGACGTAGCCCACTACGTCTCATCAATTCCAAGACTAAAAATCCCAGAAAAGCGCAGCGTCTAGAATATCTATATCTACTAGAAAATCAACCGTAAGGCAGAAAAATCCCAGAAAAGCGCAGCGCTCCAAAATATCCAGAATATCCAATTCTCTCAATTTTCACTCCTCATTCCTCACTCCTCATTCTACTCCCTACCCACAACATACCATAAACATACTATAAATATACCATAAATATAGGATAAATATAGGATAAATATAGGATAAATATAGGATAAATATACTATAAACATACTATAACCCTATCTTCAACCAACCAATCACAATACTCCCAAATATCAAACACATCCGACAAACACAATCCGTAAGAACACACCAACCAATCCCCCCTCAAAAAAAATATTCCACCAAAACACCCCATATTCAACATATTTGTTGTATATTTGTAGATTATTTCAAACCCTCAGAAATAAAACTTTCAATGAATCGCTTTATATCAACATACACCATTCTCCTTTTCACTTGCTTGTCTCTCTTCTGCCAAGTGAATCAAGTTTGGTATAGCAAGGGTAAAGTATTACATACCAATCCAATAACGAATATCGACAGTGTCACTTTCGGCCAATTCGTCAATGCCGACACTTTTCTCATTATCATCGATCGTGCATCTCGTCGCATAATCTACGATACTGTCAACACACACATACCAGGCATAATTTTCCACGACACAATACACACAACTCATACGATTTACCTCAAACCAAGTCGCCGCATAGGGGTATTCTCTGTGGCTAAAAACAAACAAGTATCTTTCTCGCAAGGCAATCTCCAATACATTCAAAATCAAAACACCTGGAAATTTGCGGATCAACAATATGAGATGATTGGAGCAAAAAATATCAAAGATGGAAAATTGGCGAATAAGATAGATTTATTTGGGTGGAGTGGGGATAATACTACTGCTCCGTTTGGGGTGAGTATTTCGACTAAAGCAGCGGACTATGCAGGTGATTTTGTAGATTGGGGTGTGAATGAAATTAGTGGAGATGCGCCTAATACGTGGCGGACATTATCGCAAGAAGAGTGGGGGTATATATTTGAGAGCAGAAAAAATGCGAAACAATTATATAGTAAAGGTAGTATTGATGGTGTTCGTGGTATGATTGTTTTACCAGATGATTGGGTCTTGCCAGAAGGTTTACATTTTACTGCAGCACCAGATAATCTTACTATGGATTTGGATATCAATATATATACTCGTGCCCAATGGCAAAAGATGGAAGAGGCAGGAGCAGTGTTTTTGTGTCCAACAGGTCGTCGTGATGGATTGAACATAGGTTATTTAGTAGAATATGGCGGTTATTGGAGTAGTAGCCGTTCGGGAAGTAATCGTGTTAAGCATTTGTATTTCAATTATCAAAGTTTGGTTTTTAATACAAATTATAATTCTGGAGATCAAAGTTATGGCTATAATGGTCGTGCAGTGCGCTTGGTGCATGACACAATTGTGCCACCACCTGCGCCATGTGAGACATTTGAGGTGAATGGTGTTAAGTTTAATATGATGTGTGTCGAGGGAGGCACATTCACTATGGGAGCCGAGGAAGATGCGCATCAAGTAACGTTGTCGGACTACTACATCGGCGAGACAGAGGTGACTTGTGGACTTTGGAAAGCGGTGATGGGCACCCTGCCGGCAAATCAACCTAAATACCCAGACGATTATCCAGTGGCATATATCTCTTTGGCTGATTGTCGTGAATTTGTAGAGCGACTCAATCAGTTGACAGGCAGGAAGTTCCGAGTACCAACCGAGGCGGAATGGGAGTATGCAGCCCGAGGCGGACGTTGTAGTATGGGGTTTGTTTATTCAGGTAGCGACAATATTGATGAAGTGGCATGGTATAACGGAAATGCTACAGAATACAGACCACAAATTGTAAAACAATACAAACCCAACGAACTTGGCACGTATGACATGACAGGTAATCTGTGTGAATGGGTTAGCGATTGGTATGCACCATATAATCTCTATCCGCAGATCAATCCTACGGGTGCAGCTGTGCATGGTTCAGTGGGACGGCCAGTTATTTATAGAGGCGGATGTTGGACTTATGAACCTTATAGGAGTTTGCCTACATTCAGACATTCTTATTATAATAGGGGTACCGATGGTATCGGTTTGCGCCTTGCGATGAGCGACGAAGAGCCTTTCCGTGAAGTATATGTTAATGACACTACTCGTTTTTATTTGCGAAAGGTAGAGAAAGGTACGTTTATGATGGGGGCGAAGGAAGACGATCCTATTGTTATGCAAAATTTAGATGCAAAAGGGGATGAATTACCTCAACATGAGGTAACTTTAGATAGTGACTATTATGTGGCTGAGTATGAGATAACACAATCTCTTTGGGAAGCAGTTATGGGAACAGATGTTTATGATATGTATGCGGTATTAACTCACCCATCTGTTTCTCCTAATCCTGATCCTGTTGGTGCGGCTTATCCAATGTACTATGTTTATACCAAAGATATTTTGGAATTTACGCGTAAATTAAGTCAGATGACAGGACTTAAGTTTCGTTTGCCAACTGAAGCGGAGTGGGAATTTGCTGCAAAAGGAGGAAATAAAAGTCATGGTTATCTCTATGCCGGTAGCAATAATGTTGATAGTGTAGCATGGTATGGTGGCAAAGGAATGCAACCGGTTGGACAATTGATGCCTAATGAATTAGGTATTTATGATATGTCGGGTAATGGACTTGAACGTTGTGTTGATTATCTTGAATATCATCAACCTTATGAATCTGGCGATGTGGTTAATCCTCGTGGCAAAATACGACAAAATGGTAATCGAGCTTATCGTGGTGGTGCGCATAATATGCATAAAGATTCAGTACGGGTTACTCATCGTGCTCCTCAAACACCTACTTTTACTTCAATTAATGTAGGAGCTCGTTTAGTAATGAATGAAGAACATCATTTTCAGACTTTTAATGTAGGATCTGTATGGTTTGATATGATTTATGTGAAGGGAGGTACGTTTATGATGGGTTGTACGCAGGAGATGGATTCTGATGCTTATGCACATGAATCACCTATGCATGAGGTTACTTTGTCAGATTATTACATAGGTCAAATAGAGGTAACACAAGCTCTTTGGAAGAATGTGATGGGGAACAGTAATAATCCAAGTACCCACAAAGGTAACGATTTGCCTGTGCATAATGTGAGTTGGGATGATTGTCAACTTTTTATTGAGAAACTCAATTTGATGACAGGATTGAATTTCCGCATGCCGACTGAGGCTGAATGGGAATATGCTGCCCGTGGAGGAGTTAAAAGTAGGGGGTATAAATATGCGGGTAGTGACAATATTGATGAAGTGGCATGGTATAAGGAAAATGCCGATGGAAAGCCACATACTTTTGCGACAAAACAGCCTAATGAATTGGGTATATATGATATGTCGGGCAATGTGTTTGAGTGGTGTTATGATTGGTATGGTCTATATAGTGTCGAAGCACAAGTTGACCCTCAAGGTCCAGAGAGTGGCCCATATCGTGTGTTTCGTGGTGGAGGATGGAAGCATGTTTCATCTAGCCGTGTAGCATATCGTCGTACGACAGGTGCAAATTTAGATCAGACATCTATAGGCATTCGTTTGGTGCTAGACGAACGCCCAGTGCCACCGCCTGCACCAGAATATGTCGACTTAGGCTTATCTGTCAAATGGGCAACGTTCAACCTCGGAGCTTCTGCGCCAGAGGATTATGGTGATTATTTTGCGTGGGGCGAAACAGAACCGAAGGATATATATTCGTGGGCTACATACAAATTGTGCAATGGTACATCTTCTTCTTTAACAAAATATTGTTCGGATAGCAATTATGGCAATGCCGATTACAAAACAACACTAGAACCAGAGGATGATGCTGCCTATGTCAATTGGGGTGGTAATTGGCGTATGCCAACTGAAGCTGAATGGATAGAACTTCGCCAAAAGTGCACATGGAAGAAAACTACTGTCAACGGTGTTACTGGCTATCGTGTAACTGCTAAGAATGGTAACTCTATCTTCCTACCTCGTGCGGGATTACGAATGAATAAAGTAGAATATGCTGTTGATAGCGTGGGATATTATGCGTCTAGTTCGCATATTCCTAATTTCCAAAAAGAAGATTATGCTTATTACATGCTGATGTACGACAATGCTATTGAGCGTAGTTCTGCTGTGCGCTATTATGGATTAACTATCCGCCCTGTCTATGACGATATTCCCGACCCTTGTATGGTGGTGAGGGTGAATGATACACTATCTATAAACATGATGTGTGTCAAAGGTGGTACGTTTATGATGGGGGCATCGGATGACGACAAAAAAGCTGACAAAGACGAACGTCCTCAGCATCAAGTTACATTGACTTACGATTACCATATAATGCAAACCGAAGTCACTCAAGGTCTTTGGAAGGCTGTTATGGGAGAGGATATATACGACCTACGAGCGAAGTCAAGATCTCCAGAAGAAGAGATTAAATTTGTAGGGGGAGATTATCCAGTCTTTTATGTTCGATTTTCTCAATGTCTTGAATTTATAGAACGACTCAATGAATTAACAGGACTTCATTTTCGTATGCCATCCGAAGCCGAATGGGAGTATGCAGCGCGAGGCGGGCATCTCAGTAAAGGTTATCTTTACTCGGGTAGTAATGATGCAAATGAAGTAGCTGCAATAGGCTACGTAGCTGCAATAGGTTATGCATTCAAGCCCGTAGCTTCTCTTCGCCCTAATGAATTAGGTATTTATGATATGTCGGGCAATATAGCCGAAATGACGTTAGATTTTGCACATGGAGTTTCTGCACCTTACCCTTCTGCTGAACCTCAAATCAACCCTCGTCAAATCAGTCCTATCAAGGAATATGCAGGTAATCGTATGTTTAGAAATTCTCATCCTCGCGTGGCAGATTCGGTTCGTGTAACCCAACGTTATCCTTATACACCTACATGGTGTGGCAATTGGATGGGTTTTCGATTGGTGTTAGCCGAAGATTATGATTTCAAAACTATACTAGTTAATAATGTGGCTTTTGAAATGAGTTTCGTCAAAGGTGGCACATTCACTATGGGTGATGATAGTAGCAATAATACAAGCCCTGCACACCAGGTTACTCTATCTGATTATTATATCGGACAAACAGAGGTTACACAAGCTCTTTGGAAAGCTGTTATGGGTACAAATCCTAGCAATCAAAATGATGATCTGTACAAACCTGTGGGGCATGTTTCGTGGGATGATGCTCAGCTGTTTGTTGAAAAACTTAGTAAAAAGACTGGGCTTAATTTCCGTCTTCCTACCGAGGCCGAATGGGAATATGCCGCAATGGGCGGAAAACTTAGTCAAGGCTATAAATATTCGGGAAGTGACAGTATCGACATGGTGGCTTGGTATGGTGTTAATTCGGATAATAAATTGCATGTGGTTGGAACTAAAATGCCTAACGAATTGGGCATATATGACATGTCGGGCAACATGTGGGAATGGGTTTCTGATTGGTATGGCAATTACTCTGCACAAAAACAAATCAACCCACAAGGACCATCATTTGGAACAAGTCGTGTGCTACGTAGTGGTAGTTATGTGACACAAGCTGCATCTCGTTGTACCGTCAAATATCGTCAATCTCGCAGGGCTGATTATCCTGACGTTCATATCGGTTTCCGTATTGTGTTAGATACAAATGTGCGAAATTGTTATACTTTTACGCAAGAACATTGGGATGCTGCAACTGATTCTTGGGGACATGGTGGCAGAGGGCACGCCCCTTCCGACCAATCTTGTATTCAAGGCACAATAGTGCATGGTGTGCGACTAAAAGTGGCAAAAATAGGCACCTTGAATGTCTATAAAGTCCCATCGTTGACTGAAACAACCGAAGATAATTTTGAACTTGTAGCTACACTCACCACCGATAGCACTGGTGTGCAAGACTTCGATTTCCCTCAACCTATCTATGTCGGACCTAATGAATATTTAGTATTTGGCAAACCTTCAGACGAAATGCCTACATTACGTCCATGCTATATAGCCAAACCATCTATCTCCTTCCCAACAGGTTCACAAGGCATTGCACATTATATAGGTAATCAAAAAGCAGCAAATAAACCTTCTATACAGGGAGTACTGATGGTTGAATTCTACTAAACCAATTATATTATGTTAAAACGATACTTTACACTTTTCTTATTGTTAATCGCCATTATCGAGATGTATGCACAGGTGCGTGAAGTGGTGTACCTTAATGGGAACTATTATTCTCAGGCAACGTTAATGGTTGACACCATATATAATGTGACTTACGAAAAAGATACTATAGCAGTCATTGTGCCTTGTGGAGAGGGGATTGTTTATCCTAACAACGAAGCTATGGGGCAATTCATTACTTGGATGCAAGGGCACCCTGTGTATGCGACTCCTATAGTGCAATATGACAGTGTGGCGCACCAACGCAATGTTGCAGGCGATACTTTGCGCATTATTTTCTCTAATTCAACTGATGCTTTGCCGCAGTACACAAAACAACCCATAGTTTGGCAACATCGTCAGGTGACTATTACCGATTCAGCGCAATTGTTGTCAGCCGAGCAGTATAGAACGATAGCACAAGGTGGTGATACATCGCAGTTTATTGTTGAGCCAACTATTATTTATACAGACACATTGTACGTTCGTAATATCGTGGATACGGTTTATAAAACTCAATATCCTTATGTAGATCTTGGTCTTTCGGTGAAATGGGCAACATGCAACGTTGGTGCAGAATCTCCTGAAGAGTATGGCGACTATTTTGCTTGGGGCGAGACGGAACCAAAGGAGGAATATACTTGGGGAAACTATAAATGGTGTGATGGTGATTATACTAAACTTACTAAATATTGTACTAAGGAGCAATATGGCGTGGTAGATAATCAAATTATATTGGAATTAAATGATGATGCTGCACATGTAAATATGGGGGAGGATTGGCGTATGCCTACGTTAGCAGAGAGTAATGAGTTGGTTTCTCAATGTACTTGGATATGGACTACTATAAATGGAGTTAATGGTCATCAAGTCATAGGCCCTAATGGGAATAGTATATTTTTGCCTGCGGTTGGGGCTATTACAAGTGCAGGATTGCAACATGATGGCAGTAGTGGTTATTATTGGATTAATTCTATCAGTTCGACCAATCCGTATAATGCAGATGATATTTTTAATCGTCCTACTGAAAGTGGAGATATGTCTAATTCTTATGGGATAAATGCTTATTCTCGATATATAGGTCGTGTTATCCGTCCTGTCTGTCCTAAAAAACAAGAACATGAATATGTAGATTTAGGTCTCTCGGTGAAATGGGCGACATGCAACATTGGTGCTGAATCTCCAGAAGAATATGGCTACTATTTTGCTTGGGGCGAGACGGAACCGAAAGAGACCTACTCTTGGGCAACATATAAATGGTGTAAAGGCTCGAGCAGTTCTATTACAAAATATAACGCCAATGATGGCAAAACAGTTTTAGATCCCGAAGATGACGCTGCAACTGTTATTTTGGGTGAAAATTATCGCATGCCAACCGTAGAAGAACGTAATGAACTAATTGAGCAATGCACTTGGAGTTGGACCACATATAATAGTGTAGCTGGATATAAAATAACGGGTCCAAACGGCAACTACATTTTCCTACCTGCCGTAGGCTACAAAGGATCTACTAAACCAAGTTATCCCGCAGGCGAATATGGATTGTATTGGTTAGCTAATATTGATGAATCACAATATGCTCGATTGATTACAATTAATTATTCGCACCTTCCAAATCTAGATGCAGGCAAAAAAGGTACTCGCTGCTATGGTTTTGCCATCCGCACTATCTATACCAAGTAATCAATCAAGTAATTAATCCAACCAATTAAACTAATTACTCCTATCAGTCCAATTAGTCCAACCTAACTACAAAAAAACAAACAATTGCCTATTGCAAATAACCTTTTTTTTTACTAACTTTGCACTTTCTTAATTCTTAATTCTCAATTCTCTTTGTCTCTACTATTCGACATAAAATCTCGTCTACAATATGCCCTTCGCGCTCACTATCGCAAAGGACATTGGGTGCATTCGCCTTTCACATACCACACCCTCAACTACGTAATCTTCGAACGCACACCGTATTATAGTTTCAATCCCATCGAATCACTACGCAAACAACTACTCCACGACAACACTCCACTCTCTCTACAACCACTCGGCACATCGCAAGCAAAAACTACCACTATAGCTCGCGAACTAAAAAATAGCGCAAAATCACCTCGACTCGCACAACTACTCCAACGCCTCTGTGCTTCCAACAATTCACATTATATAATAGAGCTCGGCACAAATCTCGGCATCTCTACTGCATACCTTGCTTCTAACAACTCAAAATCACAGGTCTACACTCTCGAAGGCCAACCCGAGCTCTGCCGCATAGCCCACAACAATTTCAACAAACTCAACCTCCACAATATTAATATAATAGAAGGCAACATCGACAACACACTCCCTCAGCTCATCCAACAACTACCACAAATAGACCTGCTATTCATCGACGCCAACCATCAATACCAAGCTACTATCAACTACTACAAGCTTGCTAAATCCAAAATCCACAAAAACACTATAATCGTCTTCGACGACATCCACTGGTCCGAAGGCATGCAACAAGCTTGGAACGAAATCCGACAAGACCCAGATATTCGCCTCGCTATCGACATCTTCCACATGGGCATCATCTGGTTCAACTCCGACATCCCAAAACAACACTACATCGTCGCATTCTAACCTCTAAAACAAATTAATATGAATATCAATCTAAAAACAAAACTACTTTGCCTATTCTTATGCACTATATTCTGCAGTTGCTCAACATTCACAGGCGAAAAAATCGAAAAAGTATTCGACATCGACAACTCCTACTCCAAACTACGTGTAGAAGATGATATCAATGTAATTATCAGCAACGAACAAGACCAAATCTCTGTAATTACAACTGGAAATATCATCAACAATGTTGTAATCGAAGAAAGAGACAACAAATTAAGATTATATCTCGCAAAAAACAACCTCATCTCTCGCTCCAACATACAAATAATCTTACCATACAATCCAAACCTACAAGAAGTCGAACTTAATGGTGCATCCAAATTCCAATCAGAATTTGCCCTTAAAAACAAAGAAATCGACATAGACCTCTCTAGTGCTTCCGACTTCAAATGCGATATCGAAGCCGATGAAATAGAAATCAATCTATCTGAATCATCTGATTTCAGAGGAAACTTAACTGCTCAAAACATCGATATCGAACAATCCGGATCTTCTGACTTGGAAGGAAACATAACTGCTCAAAACATCGACATCGAACTCCATGGTTCAGCTGACGCCACCCTTATAGGAGAAACAGATAGACTCACAATAAAATTATCTGGATCTAGTAATATAACAAAAAAGATCATAGACAACCACTATTCTCTCATCTGCAACCAATGCGAGTGCGACTTATCTGGCTCAAGCGATGCTTATATCCATTGCAACGATAATATCAACATTATCAACCTCTCAGGTTCAAGCAAACTTCACTACACTGGCAACGCTAAAATCACACTCAATTATGGCGATAATATCTCTGGTAGTTCTGACATAATCCATGACACTCTATAACTTAAGACAAAGCTTAAACTCGAAAATATGAAAATATACACAAAAACTGGCGACAAAGGAACTACCTCGCTAATCGGGGGCAAACGCGTTCTAAAAAATTCCGACAAACTAAATGCCTACGGCACTATCGACGAACTAAATTCATTCCTCGGACTCCTTCGCGCCAAAACAAATGACGAAAATATAAAAGCCGAAATTCTCGACATACAAAACACTCTTTTTGCCGTCGGTGCACACCTCGCCCTTGACGAAAATGTCGAAAAAATTCCCGATTTCGCGCAAATCCACGACGAAAAAATCGAAAAAATCGAGAATTTAATCGATTTTTTTCAAGAAAATTTACCAAAAATCACGAATTTTATAATTTACGGCGAAAATGAAATTTCTGCAATTTGTCACGTATGCCGTGCTGTTTGCCGTCGTGCCGAACGCGAAATTATCACTGTAAATCAACAATATACAATCGACACAAACGTCATCACATACATCAATCGCCTATCAGATTTCCTCTTTGTTCTGGCACGAGTTTTCACCCAAAATGAAGAAAAAAGCGAATTTTTGTGGAAAAAGTAAAATAATTGAAAAAAAAATATTATTTTTGCACTTTGAAAGTCATACTGTATTCTTGGGTATATTATACCCCCCTAACTTCGTACACTAAACAATAATCACTAAACAATAATCACTAAACAATATACAGTAAACAATATGTACTGGACACTCGAACTTGCATCAAAACTCGAAGACGCACCATGGCCAGCGTCTAAAGACGAACTTATCGACTACGCAATGCGCTCTGGAGCACCTCTCGAAGTAATCGAAAACCTCCAAGGTATTGAAGACGAAGGCGAAATCTACGAATCTATCGAAGATATTTGGCCTGATTACCCAAGCAAAGAAGACTTTTTCTTCAACGAAGAAGAATACTAATAAACAAAAAAACTTTCTATTACCACAATTTTCAAACAAAAACATCGTTATATAAACAATAGAAAGTCTCAACAAGCAAACATGCAACTACGAAAAATAATATTCATAGCAGTATTATCAATAATCTCTATTCACTACTCTGCAGCTCAATTCGATGGAATATATAGTCAATATATGCACATCAAACATTTCTACAACCCAGCTGCTGTAGGCGAACAAGAGTTAATGAAAATGTTAGTTGCTCAACGAATTGATTGGATTGGAATCAAAAATGCTCCAAAAACAACACTCTTCACTGTTAACACACCTTTTAAAGTAGGCAAAACACAACACGCTGCGGGCATCCAATTCGTAAACGACATATTCGGCATATTTGCTAACCAACAAATCAATGTCCAATATGCCTACAAATTAAAATTCGATTATGGAACTCTGAGTATCGGAGCTAACATAGGCGCTCTTAATTTAATATGTTATGGCGATAGTATAAAAATGGCAGAAAGTGACTATCACACTCCTTCCAATAGCGACCCTGCAATACCAATCGGCACTCAATCTGGCATAGGTTTCGACCTTGGATTAGGTATCTACTTTTCAAATAACTCATGGTATGCTGGTCTATCTATACTACATGCACCTGGCGCTGAAATCAAACTCGGTGATAAATACGATTTCAAAGTCAACCAAACATTCACTGCCGTAGGAGGATACAACATTAAACTAAACTCACCAGACTATCAACTCAAACCTTCCATCCTATTCTACACCGACTTGGCCGCTTGGCAAGCCCAACTAAGCCTACTACTCGACTACAAAAACAAATATTGGGGCGGACTTACATATAGCATACAAGATGCCGTATCTCTCTCTTTTGGTACCGAAATCATCGACGGACTTCAATTAGGTTATTGCTACGACATACCGGCATCATCTATGATACGCGCAACTCATGGTTCTCACGAACTATTCCTATCCTACGACTTTAATATATTTAAACCAAAATATAATCAAAAACACAAAAGCATAAGACTTCTATAAAATATGAAAAAGCACATTCTTTTTGTACTAGCTGTTGCTGTAATTGTTATAGCATCAAGTTGTGGCCAGAAAAAAGGTCAATTAATCGGTATCTACGAAAAAGTAACTCCCGAAGTTACTCCGTACGGAATGGTTCACATCCCTCGTGGTTCTTTTGTTATGGGTCCAAATGATCAATCTGCTATTTGGGCTACTCAACCAAGCCAACGCGATGTTACTGTCGAGTCTTTTTGGATGGACATCACCGAAATCACTAACGGCGAATACAAAGAATTCGTATATTGGGTGCGCGACTCTATCGCTCGTACTCACTTGATGCGCATGGAAGCTAACGAATTAGGTATCGAAGCCGATGCTGCCAAATGGTATACACTCAAATATGACCCATACAACGAAGCTGCTGACCCTGACACTCTCCTCAATTGGAAAGCTAAAATTCCATGGAATGCTAAATGGACATACGAAGGCGACGAAGAAGCAAACCTTACTTACCTCGCTGTAAATACAGTATTCTACCAATCTGCCGACAAAACTGAAGAACGTCAGCTCAATGCTCATATCATGAACTATAGCTACGAATGGCTCGCTCGCGACCAAGCTAAATTGCCTGGCAACTCTTTCAACCCAAAAACTGGTAAATACCACGACTATGCTAAGGTGCGCATCGACACAGCTTACTACGACGAAAATGGTGCTATCGTAAACAAAGTTATAGAAAAACAACTCCGCACTCGTGGCGACCTTATCTCTCGCCGTATCATCAACATCTATCCTGATACAATGTGCTGGATGACAGAGTTCACTTATAGCTACAACGAACCTGCTATGCTCAACTATTTCTCTCACGCTAGTTATGGCATGTTCCCTGTTGTTGGTATCACTTGGGAACAAGCTCAAGCTTTCTGTAACTGGAGAAACAAAATCTACAAAGATGCTAGCAAACTCCCACGTGCTCAAGAATATCGTCTCCCTACCGAAGCTGAATGGGAATATGCAGCGCGCGGTGGTCGTCACAATACTGCTTATCCTTGGGGTGGTCCATACATCCGCGATGCTAAGGGCTGTTTTATGGCAAACTTCAAACCTATGCGCGGTAACTATACCGAAGATGGTTATTTCATCCCTTCTACAGTTGGTACCTACGACCCTAACGACTATGGTCTATACGACATGGCTGGTAACGTATCTGAATGGACCGACGATACTTACGACGAAGCAACTGGTACATTCGTTCTCGATATGAACCCAAGCTACAAATACGAAGCTCGCGAAGGTGACAAAAAAATCATGCGTCGCAAAGTTATCAAAGGTGGTTCTTGGAAAGACGTAGGTGCTTATCTCCAATGCGGTATGCGCGATTTCGAATACCAAGACGTTTGCCGTCCTTCTATCGGATTCCGCTGCGTTCGCACTCATATCGGTGATTAATAAATATAAACTTTAAATCTATAATCAAAAACTTTCAATTTACTTTAATTATGGCAACAAAAACAGAGCAAGGCAAAAAACAAGGCCTTTGGGGAAAAATTCAAGATTGGTATGCACAACCAGGTATTCAAATGGCAGTAGGTATGGTATACTCTATTGGTGCTGCTGTCGTTATCGTTGGTGCTCTCTTTAAAATCATGCACTGGCCTGGTGCAGGTGTTATGCTTACTGCAGGTATGATGACAGAGGCTATCTTGTTTACTATCGGTATCTTCGAAAAACCTCACGCAACATATCATTGGGAACATGTATTCCCTTCTCTTGTAGAAGAAGAAGCTAATCCTCTTAATATTTCTGGTAACATCGGCGGTGGTGTTGGCGTTGCTATGCCTGGCATGGAAAAAATGTCAGACGAAGATGCTAAAAAATTAACTGAAAGCATCAAAAATATGAGCGAAACTGCAGCTCAACTCGCTAATATTAGCCGCGTTGCAGGTCTTACTGATTCTTATGCTAACAACCTCCAAAAAGCATCTGAAGCTGCTGCTCAATTCGCAACTAAACAACAAAACCTCGACGAAGCTACTAACACTCTTCTCTCTTCATATAAAGGTATTGCCGACAATATGTTAGCTGCTGAAGACAAAACTAAATCATTCGCTGAAAAAGCAAGTGAACTTAGCAAAAACCTCGGTTCAATCAACACTTCTTACGAACTTCAACTCAAAGGCATCCAAGCTCAAGCTTCTGCTATCGAATCTCAAACTAGCAAAATCAATGCTGTTACAAGCGAATTCGAAAAATTGCATACTGCTGTCAGCGCTTCATCTAAAAACATGGATGCTTACAAACAAATGACAGACCAACTTGCTAAAAACGTTTCTGACCTTAACAACGTTTAT
The DNA here is from genome assembly GCA_045631465.1 of Candidatus Aphodosoma sp. Lineage (GTDB taxonomy): Bacteria > Bacteroidota > Bacteroidia > Bacteroidales > Paludibacteraceae > Aphodosoma. The sequence continues at coordinate 14,667 of JAZQUV010000011.1, forward strand.
GGCAATATGCTTAATGCTATTAAAGCATAATTCAAACTCATTTTATTATAAACTCAAATTTTTCAATCCCTAAATTTAAACAAAATGAGTGGAGCTAAGAACTGTCCGGAAACCCCGAGACAAAAAATGATTGGTATGATGTATTTGGTGCTCACCGCTATGTTGGCACTGAATGTATCCGCAGATATTTTGAATGGTTTCGATATGGTTAACGATAGTCTTAACACAGCTATCGAAAACTCAAAAACAAGAAACCACAATCTATATGGAGATATGCAAGCTCTATATGATTTGAACCCTACTAAAGTTGGCGAATGGCTCGAAAAAGCAAACAAAGTAAAAGAAGAATCAGACAAAATGTTCGACCTTTTACAAGAGTTTAAAGTAGGCATCATCGCTCTCGCCGACGGTAAAAATGCTGACCCAGAAGGTAATGTTATCTTAAAACGCGACGACACTAACGTATCTGGTGAATATGCCGAAGTAGGTACTACCAAAAGACGTGGTAACGAACTCAAAAATGCTATTGACAACTATCGTATTTTTGTTGAAGAAATGTTCGGCAACGACTCTCTTCGTACAAAAATCTACGATGCAATGTATAACACCGACCCTATTAAGAAAAAAGCAGACGAACCTGCTGTTGAATGGGTCGACAATACATTTGCTCACATGCCTGCTGTTGCTGTAATCACAATGTTGTCAAAATATCAAACTGACGTACGCAACACCGAAGCTGAATTGTTACAATACTTTATTCAACAACAAGATGCTGGTGACTTCCGTGTAAACAAAATTCAAGCTCGTCTTATTCCTGACTCTAAAAATGTAATGCAAGGTGGTAGATACCACGCCGAAATTGCATTGATGGCTGTCGATACAACTAAGGTTCCTACTTACTATATCGGAGAAAATCAATTGGATAGTTGCATCATCGATATTCCATGTAACCAAATCGGTACATTCCCTATCAAAGGTCGCCTCGAAATGATTGACCAATATGGTGCTACTCAAACCTACGAATTCGAAGACCACTACATGGTGTCTGCTCCTGCTGCTACAGTTGCAAACATCGATATGAACGTAGTTTACAAAGGTTACGACAACAAAATGGAAATCTCTGTTCCTGGTATTGCTGATAGCCAACTTCGCGTATCTGCTAGTGGTGCTTCTATTTCTAAATCTGGCAACCAATATATCTGTAAACCTACTGCCGATAGAGAAATTACAATCTCTGTTTCTGCTGATGTTGATGGAAAAATCCAATCTATTGGTCAGAAAAAATTCCGTGTACGTCCAGTGCCTTCTCCTACTGCGTTCTTGCGCTTAGAAAATAATGAATTGTATAATCCAGACCTCGAAGGCGTAAAACTCAGAAGACGTGACTTGTATTCTGCAACTGTTGTAGCCGAATATGCCGATGGTATGTTGAATGCCAACTTTACAGTTAAACAATTTACACTTTATATTCAACAAGGTGCGGGTTGGGACAACCTAACTGTTAAAGGCAATAAATTGACTGACAAAGAAGTAGATCGTCTCAAAAAACTCAAAGCTGGACAAAAATTCTATTTCGGTGATATTCAATACACTGGTCCTAAAAGTGGCAAACTTTCTATGGGTATGATTGACATGCCTTAATAAAAATACACTTCTAATATGAAACGTAACAAAGTTTTATTTACATTAATTATTCTTCTTGTCTGTGCTTTTGCTAACGCACAAAAAGAGATACCTGATAGTACTGAAGTACTATTCGACGACAATGGTAGCTTTACAAGAGTTATAAATACTCCAGATGAAGTTGAGGCCAAATTAATAAGAATCAATCCTCTAATCGATGAAGTTGTATGGCGCAAAGTAGTTACTCGCGTTATCGACCTTCGTGAGCAGATGAATCGTCCTCTCTACTATCCAAAAACTGATATGGACGAAATTTCTCAAAAAAACCTCTTCGCTATAATGATGTATTATTTCTACAAAGGCGACCTTGTGGGCTACGAAGATGGTGTCGGTGGTCCTAATGTGCCTAAATTTATCGAAGAGAACAAAAGAAAATTCGAAGATATCGACTTCCTCAATGGATACGATAACTATGAGGATTATCCTTCTATCTACGAAAAAATCAACTATCTTTCTGAGGGTGTGATTAAATATTATGTGCAAGAAGTTTGGTATTTCAACAAAACAACTTCTACGTTTCATAACAAAATCATTGCTATTGCACCTTTCTTTGACGAAAGATATCACGTACATAACGGAGGTGATGGTGCTCCTAAAACAAAAGACGGTATCATTTGGTTCCCTTATGACAAACTTCGTCCTTTCCTCCAAGAAGAATTCGTAAAAATGACAGGTCGCAACATCACTCCTCTTGTCAATTTCGATGACTTCTTCACTACTCGTCAATTCTACGGCTATATCGTAAAAGACCACGATATCCAAAATCGTGAATTGAAAGATGTTTCTACCGATCCTATTTACATTAAACAAGAACAAGATCGCATCGAAAACGAAATTCTTAATTTCGAACAGGATTTGTGGACATATTAATTTCCTAAAAAGTTTCTATAAAACTTTCAATAAACAAAAAAGAGAGAAACAAATTGTTTCTCTCTTTTTTATCATAACATATACTATCGTCTTCTAAATTCACTACAAACAATTGCCGTTGCCACTGCTACATTCAACGATTCACTTGTAACTACATCAATAGGATAACTTGGAATCAATAATTTTTCCCCTATCTCACTCGCTACCTCTTTCGAAACCCCTTTACCTTCATTTCCCATTACAATAACGCCATGCGACGAAAGTTTTTTTGTGTATATCGACTCTCCATCCAAAAATGTACCATAAATTGGATAATCACAATTTCTACACTGCTTCAAAAATTCAACCAAATCCACATAATACACCGCAACACGTGCCAATGCACCCATAGTAGATTGCACGGTTTTTGAATTGTAAACATCAACAGTTGTTGCCGAACACACTATATTTTTTATCCCAAACCAATCTGCAATTCGAACAATCGTACCCATATTACCTGGGTCCTGAACCGAATCCAATGCCAAAATCAATTGTTTATCTTTAAGCATTCCATCTATATCCAAATCAATATTTTGTCTATAAAACAATGCAAATACTGGCGAAGGTGTTGTCAACTGACTAATCTTCTTCATCTCTGATATATCTTCTATATCTATAATTTCATCTGCTTCTACTCTATTTTGCAACAACCACTCTTGAGTCGCTACAATAGTTTTTAGCTTAAAATATGGCAATAAGTCACCAACCAATTTAACACCTTCTGCTATAAAAACAGACTCTTTATCCCTATTCTTTTTCAACGAAAAAGAATTCAAATATTTAATTTTTGCCTTTGATAAATTCATATAATCATAAAATTAAAAAACGATGTGCAAAGATAATGAAAATTTCAATATTTTTTCGTATATTTGCACCGAATTGTGTACTATTAAAGAACATTTTTTTACTAATGAGAAAAAAGTTGATTTACTACATATTTTTATTTGTTATGACAACTCTATTTTTTAGTTGTTCTACGACAAAATATGTACCTGATAATCAATATTTATTAGAAAAAGTCAAGATTAAAGCAGCTATCCCAGATGTAAATAATGACGAATTAAAAAGTTATCTCAGACAAACTCCAAACAATACTATTTTAGGATTTTGGCCACTCAAATTAGGCTTTTACAACCTATCTGACAACGATTCTACTAGATGGCAAAATCGCTGGCTACGCCGAATTGGCGAACCTCCGGTAATATATGACTCTCTAAAGACACAATATAGTTGCAATGAATTACAAAAAGTTATATATAATAAAGGGTATTTAAATGCTGATGTATCATACAAAACAACTTTTAGAAAGAAAAAAGCAAAAGTAACATATAGCATCAACGAAAAAGAACCATATCTACTTAGACATTATTTTATAACACTACCAGATTCTACTGCAAACGACATTATTCAAAAAAGACAATACTCAAACATTAAACAAGGTGATTTATTTGATATCGACAAAATAAACGAAGAAAGAGAATCTGTAGCTCGTATCTTGCGCAATAGAGGGTATTACAATTTTCGTAAAGAATTATTATTCTTATATGCTGATAGTGCCCTAAATTCTAACGAAATCGATGCCGAACTATCCATACAACCTCAATTCTTAGAAAATGATTCTGCCCTACAAATTATCTTTGCACAAAAGAAAATTGATACTATCACTATCATCGCACTAAAAGACAACAAAAATATCAACAATCCAGATACAACTCTCGACACTTTATTCTTCGACAACTATAAGTTCATATATAATCCTAACAATAAAGCTTTTCGACCTAAATCAATCATAAATAAAATACTTATAACTCCACATCAAACTTATTCCGATTACATTGTCGATAACACATACTCAAGATTAAACTCTTTAAATGCTGCTAAATACGTTAACATATCTTTCTCGGAAAAAGAGAATAATATGCTTGATGCTTTTATTGTTATAACTCAAAATAAGCCTAACACCGTATCATTTGAACTTGAAGGCACATACTCTGGCGGTGATTTAGGTGCTGGAGCTGCAATTGGATACAAAAATAACAATCTATTTCATGGCTCTGAAATATTAAACATCAATATAAATGGAGGTTATGAAGCAATAGGTTCTTTGTCAGAATATCAATCTGCTTGGGACATTGGAGGTGAAGCATCATTAACGTTTCCAACTTTATTAATGCCGATGTCTCGCGATTTTAAACGTAGAGCTAATGGATCAACCGAAATCGCTACCTCTGTCAATTTCCAACAACGTCCAGAGTATCAACGCAACATTGCAAATGCTGGTATAAAATACAATTGGCGTTGGCGTAGAATAAATTTCTCGTTCAATCTTCTCGACCTAAGTTATATATATTTGCCTTATATGACCGAAGCTTTCAAAGACAAATATATGAAACCTACATCGAGCATACGCTTCAGTTACGAGGACCATTTTATTATGCGTTGGGGTTTAGGCATAAACATCTCCAACCGCAGAAATATGACTTACTACACAAGTAGCTATTATACTTTTAGAGCAAACGTTCGTACTGCAGGTAATCTTTTGTATGGCATTAGTCATCTTATCAACCAACAAAAAAATGATGATGGCGTATACGAAATATTCAATATTCAATATTCTCAATTTGCTAAAGCTGATATTGATTTTGCTTACAATAGCTATATTACCGACAAAGTACGTTTAGTTTTTCACTCTGGTTTAGGTTTAGGAGTTCCTTACGGCAATGCCACCATTCTACCTTTCGAAGAACGATATTATAGTGGAGGTGCCAATAGTATGCGCGGTTGGTCTGCTCGCAGATTAGGCCCGGGCAACTTCAATAATAGTTCTGGTAGTATCGATTTCATGAAACAATCTGGCGATATCAAACTCGACCTTAACCTCGAAGCACGTTTCCGCCTTGTTTGGAAATTAGAAGCTGCTCTTTTTCTCGATGCTGGCAACATTTGGACTATACGCGACTATCCCGAACAACCAACAGGTCTATTTCGTTGGAACGAATTCTACAAACAAATTGCTTGCAATTATGGCTTAGGTCTTCGTCTTGACTTTGATTTCTTTGTCGTACGTGTTGATATGGGTATTAAACTATACGATCCTGGTTATCCTATCAAAAGCGAACGATGGCGTACCGAATTATCTTGGCGCAACGACTTCGCCCTACACTTTGCTGTTGGGTATCCATTCTAAAAACATAACTATACTAATTTAATACAACTAATTACTAAATAAATCTCTATGAAAAAAAGAATCACATTAGCGGTAGCTTTAATCTTAGCTACATTTGGTATCACTAATGCGTGTACTAACTTTATCGTCGGCAAAAATGCGTCTGTCGATGGATCAACTATGGTTACTTATGCAGCTGACTCTTATTGGCTCTATGGTTCATTGTATCACTACCCTGCGGCTAGTTATCCAGAAGGTGCTTTACTTGACATCTACGAATGGGACTCTGGCAACTTCCTTGGCAAAATCAAACAAGTAAGCCAAACATACAACGTAGTTGGTAACATGAACGAACACCAACTCACTATCGCTGAAACCACTTGGGGTGGCCGCGAAGAACTCATCGACACAACAGGTATCATGGACTATGGTAGCCTTATTTACGTTACCCTCCAACGCGCCAAAACTGCACGTGAGGCAATTGTCACTATTGTCAATCTCGTTAACGAATACGGCTATTTCTCTTCTGGCGAATCTTTCTCTATCGTCGATCCTAACGAAGCTTGGATTATGGAACTCATTGGTAAAGGTCCTGGTTCTAAAGGTTTCGTATGGGTTGCTCGTCGTATCCCTGACGATTGCATCTCTGGTCATGCTAACCAAGCTCGTATAACAACTTTCCCTCTCGAAAGTCGCAAAAACAAAACTACTATCTCTAGCAAAAACCTCAAAAAAATCTACAATCCTGAGGTTACTACTGTTTACGCTCACGACGTAATCTCTTTCGCTCGCGAAAAAGGTTATTTCAATGGCACTGATGCTGAATTCAGCTTCTCTGATACTTACAATCCACTAGACTTCAGTGGCGTTCGTGCTTGTGAAGCTCGCGTTTGGAGTTTCTTCCGCCGTCACGACCGCTCTATGGACAAATATCTATCATACATCTTGTGCGAGACTAAAGAACGTATGCCTCTTTGGATTAAACCTGAACGCAAACTCTCAGTAAAAAATCTACAAGATGCTATGCGCGACCACTACGAAGGCACTCCTCTCGATATGTCAAAAGGTGCTGGCGCTGGTCCATTCAACTCTGTTTACCGTATGACTCCGCTCATCTACAAACACAATGGCAAGGAATACTTCCACGAACGCCCTGTTGCTACTCAACAAACAGGTTTCTCTTTCATCGCTCAAATGAATGTAAATCGTCCTGCTGAAGCTGGCGGTATCCTTTGGTTTGGTCTCGACGATGCAACTTGCAACCTTTACGTCCCTATCTTCTCTTGCATCACCGAAATCCCTGAGTCTATGAGCGAAAATAATGGCTCAATCCTCGACTTTTCTTGGACTTCTGCTTTCTGGGTTAATAACTGGATTGCTAGCATGGTATACCCTCGCTACTCTATGCTTTACCCTGAAGTCAAAAAATGCCAAGGCAAACTCGAACAAGAGTTCTTCAGCGATGTACAAGATGCTGAGCAACACATTGCTCAACTTATCGAAGAAGGCAACAATCAAGAAGTTCGCACATTCCTCAACCAATTCTGCCAAATCGAAGCAGAAAAAGCTATCAACTCTTGGCGCAAACTTGGCGAATATCTTATGGTTAAATTCCTCGACGATGCTATCAAAGGCGAAAAAGGAAATGATTTTGATGGCAATCACAAACGAATACCTAATAAAGTAACTCGCCCTGGTTACCCTGCTGACTACATCCAAAAAGAATTCGTTCGTCCTAACCCAAATCGCTTCCATGTAAAAACTGCAGAAGAGATGGAACAACGCAAATAAACAACAACTAACTAAATTAAATAACTATGAAAAAAGTAAGTATTTTATTAACTTTAATCTTGACACTCACAATGTGTTGTAAACAAACTGAGCAAAACCCATTCTTCGTAGAATCTACTGCTCCTCACGGAACTTTCCGTTTCGACCAATTGAAAAACGAGCACTTCAAACCTGCTTTTGATCGTGCTATGGCTGAACACAAGGCCGAAATCGAAGCTATCATCAACAACACTGAAGCTCCAACATTCGAAAACACTATCGTTGCGCTCGAACGTTCTGGTTCTCTCTTCAACCACGTTGCTTCTGTATTCTTCGCTCTCGATGGCGCTGAATCTAACGACGAAATGGCTCAAATCATGTTGGAAGTAATGCCTCTCATCGAAGCTCACTCTAACGAAATCAACCTCAACGAACAACTCTTCGAACGCGTTAAGGCTGTATATGAAGTTCGCGAAACTCTCAACCTCAACACCGAAGAATCTATGTTGCTCGAAAACACTTTCAAAGGTTTTGCCGACAACGGTGCTAACCTCTCTGCTGAAGACAAAGAGACTTACAAACAACTCTCTGAAAAACTCAGCCTTGCTTCTATGCGCTTCAAACAAAACTCTTTGAAAGCCACTAATGCTTATAGCCGCCTCGTAACTGACGAAGCCGAACTTGCTGGCATGCCTGCTTATTTCATGGAAATGACTGCTGCTAATGCCAAAGCTACAGGTCAAGAAGGTTGGTTGCTCGACCTCAAAGCTACTTGCTACTCTCCTATTTTGACTTATGCCGACAACCGCGCTCTTCGCGAAGAAATCTGGCGTGCATTTAGCACTCAATGTCTCGATGGCGAATTTTCTAACGTAGAAAACATCAAAGAAATCATCAACACTCGTCTTGCTATTGCTAACCTCTTCGGTTGCAAAACTTATGCTGAATATGCTCTTCGCAATCGTATGGCTGAAAAAACTGAGAACGTAGAAAATCTTCTCAACGCCCTCATCGAAGCTTATACTCCTGCTACTCAAGCCGAAGTTAAAGAAATGCAAGAATTTGCTAAATCTCAAGGTGCTGATTTCGAACTCATGCCATGGGACTGGAGCTACTATGCTGAAAAACTTCAAACTGCTAAATTCGATGTTAACGACGAAATGACAAAACCTTATTTCGAACTCGAAAGCGTAAAAGCTGGTGTATTCGGTTTGGCTACTAAACTCTATGGTCTTAACTTCACTAAAAACACAGAAATCCCTGTATATCACCCAGAGGTTGATGCTTACGAAGTAACAGACGAAAACGGCAACTACATAGCTGTTCTTTACACTGACTTCCACCCACGCGCTGGCAAACGTGCAGGTGCTTGGATGACTGAATACAAAGGTCAATGGCGCAATGCTGATGGCACTGACTCTCGTCCACACATCACTATCGTAATGAACTTTACTCGCGCTACTGAAAGCACTCCTGCTCTCCTCACTTTCGACGAAGTTGAAACATTCCTCCACGAGTTTGGTCACGCTATCCACGGTATGGTTTCTAACTGTACTTACCTCTCCGTTTCAGGTACTAACGTATATCGCGACTTCGTAGAACTTCCATCTCAAATCATGGAAAACTGGGCTACTGAAAAAGAATTCCTCGATGGTTGGGCACGTCACTACCAAACTGGCGAACCTATCCCTGCTGAACTCATCCAAAAACTTGTTGATGCATCTAACTTCAACTGCGGTTATGCTTGTCTTCGCCAAGTTGCATTTGGTTTGCAAGACATGGCATTCCACACTATCACTGAACCATTCAACGGCGACCCTTGCGAAGTAGAACGCACTTCAACAGCTCCAACAAACTTCCTCCCAACAGTTGAAGGTACTGGTCGTTGCGTAACATTCAACCACATCTTCTCTGGTGGCTATGCTGCTGGTTACTACTCTTACAAATGGGCAGAACAACTCGACGCTGATGCATTTGCTCTCTTCAAAGAAAAAGGCATCTTCGACCGCGAAACTGCAAAATCATTCCTCGACAATGTATTGAGCCGTGGTGGTACTGAACACCCTATGACTCTCTACAAACGTTTCCGTGGCCAAGAACCTACAATCGATGCTATGCTCGAACGTAATGGTATCAAACGTTAATTAACCACATAAATATATACAAGAGGCTGTGTCAAAATGAAATTTTTGGCTCAGCCTCTTTTAATATCTAAAGTGCAAGTTGAGAACAACGCAGCAATTTAGGTATTATGACACATCGTCTTTTTTTTGATTAATATCTAATGTACATACTACATTCTTTATACCATTACATCATTTATGTATGAAAGCCAAACAGTTAAACAAAGTTAATCCTTTAATTATTATCCCAAAAGATTTTGTCATGTCACAAAAAAGTTGTAACTTTGCATCGTGTTTTTCATGGTATTAGATTTAAGGTTAAAAAAGGATTGTGGTAGCCGCGAGGGCTGCCCTTTCTTGTTTTTAGACCTATCCTAAATTTTTATTATCTTTCTATATTTCAATATTTTATGCCTACTATATTGCGCAACGCATTAAAAACAGCTCTTTGGATTATACGAATCATAATCCCTGTATCATTCGTAGTCACTCTGCTTGATTTTTATGGCATAATTGAATGGATTTCCATCTACACAGCACCTCTTTTCCGCCTCATTGGCCTTCAAGGCAACGCAGCAATAGTCTATTTTTCCTCTCTTTTCCTCCCTCTCTACGCACCTATCGCCATCATCGCCACACTCCCATTATCTTTGCGCGAAATCACAATACTTGCGTTGATGTGCCTCATCACCCACAATTTGCCAATTGAATGTGCCGTACAACGCCGCTCTGGCACTCCGTTTTGGCAAACTCTCGTCATACGCCTAACTTTCAGCATACTTGGAGGCATCTTACTCAACCTCATCCTACCCGAATCACTCGCTTTATTAGATAATTTTACAACAAACACAACTGAAGGATATGACAATTCTCAATTCTCAACTCTCAATTCTCAATTACTAAACTGGCTCACCAACACAGCATCACTCTGCATCAAAATCATACTAATTATCACGGCCTTAATGTACGGGCAATTTCTCCTAAAGCGTTATGGCATAATCAACAAAATAGCACGCCCACTCGCTCCACTCATGCGTCTTTGCGGACTTCAACCCAATAGTGCATTCCTTTGGCTTGTGGCACAAATCGTTGGTTTAACATATGGAGCAGGCATAATGGCGCAAGAAATCGAAGAGTCTGGTGCCGACCGCGAGGAGCTGCATCGCATCAACCTACACATCTCGGTCAACCACTCGCTCATCGAAGATACTGCCATATTCTGCATGCTCGGCGTTGCCTGGTATTTCCTCGTCATCCCCCGCCTCATATTCGCAATCATCATAGTCCAAACCTACAATTTCATTAAAAAACTAAAAACATAAACATTTCTCTTTACCTCTATCGAAAATTACCATTAATTATCCATTAAATATATCTATAACTATGTAATTTATGATTAATTTACGGAAACCAACGGTCCTTGAGCCTTTGGCGATAGAATTTACGTTTACAAAAAAATAAGACTATTATGTAAAGAAATTATGTTCTTATGTTATTCTGTCTCACAAAGAAAGAAAAATATGTACTTATGTTAAAAACAAAAATATGAAAATCATCTTAAACATCATAGCCTTTACTTGCGTCGGACTTGCCTCTCTCGGCATGTTCCTCCCCGTACTGCCCACAACTCCATTCCTCCTACTCGCCTCATGGCTATTCCTTAAAGCCAACTCTGGCTGGCGCGATTGGCTACTCAACCATAAAGTATTCGGACCATACATTCAAAATTTTCTTATCCACCGCGCCATCCCCCTCCGTGCAAAAATAGCTTCCATATCTACATTATGGGCAACTATCCTACTTTCCGTCTATATTGTCAACCCAATTTGGTTAAAAATATTACTTATTTTTATCGCAATTTGCGTAACAATTCACCTACTTTCATTCAAAACGCTCCAAAAATAGTCCAATCTTCGTTCCAAAAATGCCTAAATATAGGGATAAAGCATGCCATTTCAGTATAAAAAAGTAAAAAATATACATTCCAAATAACTATAAAACAACAACTTATAAAAAAGTTGAAAAATAATTGCAAAAACATTTGGACAATTCAACAAAAAGTCGTAACTTTGCATCGCTTTTGAAAGATAAAGCAAATGATTGTCTCATGGTGTAATGGTAGCACTACAGGTTTTGGTTCTGTCTGTCGAGGTTCGAATCCTCGTGAGACAACAGAAAAAAGAGATTAACTCACCGAGTTAATCTCTTTTTTTATTAAATCTAATTTATCATTATCTAGATCTGCTAAAGTTTCTAGGACTACTAAATCCGCACAAACCATGCAAATAACCAACCCCATAGACCTAACCTCACGAGAAGATTGGCGCAATTGGCTCACTCAAAACCACAGCACCCAAAAAGAGTGCTGGCTATCCGTCACACGAGGCAAAACCAACAATGATGTACTCTATCTCGACGCTGTAGAGGAGGCACTTTGCTTTGGTTGGATAGACTCTACAACCAAATGCGCCGATGGCATCACCTATCAACGCTTTTCGCCACGTAGAAAATCGAGCCATTGGACCGAACTCAACAAAGAGCGCGTTCGCCGTCTCGAACGTCTCGGACTAATGACCGATGCCGGTCGCGCCACCCTTCCTGCCGATTTCAACGCACCTTTTATAATAGAGGAAGACATCCTCGCCCTGCTACAATCCGACCCCGCAGTGTGGCAAAACTTCCAAAACTTTCCACCTCTCTATCAACGCATCCGCATCGGCAACATACAATACTACCGCCGTCGCAAATTAGAATATCAAACCAAACTCGACCGTTTCATTGCCCAAACCCGCCAAAACATCATCTACGGCGATTGGCACGACAACAGCCGATTGCTATAAAACTAAAAAGAGATTGACCCAAAAACTGAGTCAATCTCTTTTTCATAATACAACATTATTTACCCTTAATCTCAACGCCAGACTCTTGTTCAAATTCCGCTGTCATATCTGCCAATTCTTTATCTAAAAAAACATCAACATCTTCATCATTTTTACGAGCCCTAAAACAATAAGCAACACTATGAATTGCACCAAATGCCCTATTCAAATCCTTTTTAGCCATATAACCTGTATTCTCAAAACCCATTTCACGAGCTTCGGTTGCATCTGTGATATTCGCACCAAGATAAACAAATGTCCAACCATACTTGTCGGTTTGATGTTGAATGCGCTCGCGAGCATCTTTATGTGTATATCGACGCGAAGCATTTTCCTTACCATCGGTAATCACAACCACCATATTTTTAGCAGGTCGCTCCGACTCTGGCATTGCAGCCAACCACTCTCCTATTCTATCCACAGCGATGCAAACTGCATCATTCAGCGCTGTACATCCTCCTGGAGTATAAACCAACTCGCCCACTTCATTCACATCTTTACCTACAAAACACTCTTCAACCCTATCTTCAAACTTAAACATCGACACCGTGCATTTACCTTCTTTCACTGCACGTTGCTCGTCAATAACTTTCTGAAAACCTCCTATCACATCGGCTTCAGATCCATGCATACTACCGCTTTGATCGATAATAAAACAAACATTTACATAATTTTCTTTCATAGCATAAAATTTTTTAATTGTTTTTTACGCTACAAAGTTACAACCATTATATCACCCCATAAAATCTTGGCAAGTCTTATCGTCAATCTTACCACGTACACCTCAAATCCACCAACCCCCTATTCAATTTGATTTTCTTAGACTCACCTCTCTTGCCCGAAATCACATAATAATCTGCCAAATCATTATTAAATCTACTCACAAACGCCTCCTTCACGCGCGAACAAGTAACATTTATCGTGTTTTGAAATGGATCTACCAATGCCTCTACAGCTTCGCGTTGAGCATCACCACTCGACAAATTCGACACCTTTGCATATATTTTCATCAATTCATCTTTATAGTCTGGCAAATCCTTAAACGCTATCCCATCGGCATACTTCAAATACAACAAATACAATGCTTTTGCCGTAGGTCTCATCTCTATCTCCATTTCGTTATAGTTTGGCAAAATTATTCTACCCACCTCCGTAACTACCATTCTACTCAATTTAGGTTCACCTTTTACTATATTCAATATAGTTGCATAATCCACCCCCAACTGTTTCAAACGCTCAACAGCCACAGCCACTTGGGCAGTCAACTCCTCTATTTCATCTTCTGGCTCTGAAAAAGTCAAACGACAACAAATCGATTCAAAGGATGGTCGAGCAATACGTAATCTCTTAGATTTAGATAACTCTTCATCACTATCATCTTTAAGCTTTTCCGAATAACAAATATTCGATTCTTCTACTTTATCTATATTCCCCCTAAAAAGACCAAAACGAGGTTCGATTATATCATCAAAAAGAACTTCTAAACTATCATTAGAATCAAAAAAAGTGAGTGTACCATCCTTCTCTACAATAATAAAACCACTCCCTGTTATATCCAACCCACTCTGCTTGATGATGGCATCATACAAAGTTCGTTCATCAAACTCAACATTAGGCATAGCATACCTAATCACCTCTGGCAAGTAAACTAACCGCTTTCCAGCATACTTAAATATATTACGATAAAAATCTATATCACATATTGATTTTGAAGCATCTACAGAAGCTCCTTCTACATAAATTGCATCGTTAGGGATAAATTTAAAACCTTCCATAATCAACATATTTATATTACACAACAAAGTTACTCTTTTTCTACGAATAAAGTTATAAAAAAAATAGATTTTAACAATAATTATGAATCGCAAATTATGAATTATGAATTAAATTTGCTAACTTTGCGCAGTCTTAACTATGGGGGTGCCAAAATCCAGTTGAAAGTTGAAAATTGAAAGTTGAAAGTTTTTTGTTTCGCAATAAATTTCAAATTTCAAGTTTCAAATTTCAAATTGAGTATTTGGCTGAGATCACACCCTTTGAACCTGGGCAGGTTATGCTGCCAAGGGAATAAGTATGAAACCTATAGTAGCAAGTAATAAGTAGCAAGTCGTAAGCAATCTTACAACTTAAAGCGAATAAGACTTACTACTTTTTTTTATTTTCTACTATCTCCTATTAGTTGAGCATTATGATTATTAATACATTAATGTTCAATGACAATGAAAAAATCACTCGCAATCCTCGTTGCCTATCTAGCAACATGTTTGGCACTTCAAGCCGAACCTGTAGTGAAATACTACAACGATTCCACCGAAACTCAACATGCCGATTTAGAGGAGATTACCATTACCTCTACGCGCATCAACAACTCTGGCACTCTTGCCAAGCAAGAGATTAAATCAGAGGATCTACAACTCACCAACACCGGCGTAAATCTCCCTTTTTTACTACAAATGACACCTTCGCTCGTGGCTACGTCCGACGATGGATTAGGCATTGGCTACACCTATTTTCGCATACGTGGCACCGACCACACTCGCATCAACACCACCGTGAATGGCGTGCCGCTCAACGACTCGGAGTCGCAAACCGTGTTTTGGGTGAATATGACCGACATTGCATCATCGACCAATAGTGTTGAGGTTCAGCGTGGTGTGGGCACTTCGACCAATGGTGCCGCCGCTTTTGGTGCTTCGGTCAATATGCAAACCTCAAAAGCATCACCCGAACCATACACCCAATTGTCGTTCAACGGCGGTATGTACAACACCTTCCGCGAAGAGGCTAAAATAGGTACAGGCATTATGCCTAACGGATTTGCTTTTGATGCACGTGTATCGAAAGTAAACTCCGACGGCTATCTCGAACGCGCCTTTTCCGACCTACTCTCTTACTATACTTCAGGGGCTTGGTATGGCGATCAAACAATGGTGAAACTGCTTTTCTTTGGTGGCAACGAAACCACCTATATGGCATGGGATGGCGTATCGGCAGATGACCTAAAGACCAACCGTCGCTATAATCCTGCGGGTCAATACATCGACGACGATGGCAACATTGCCTACTACGACAACCAAACCGACAACTACGCTCAACAACACGTGCAACTGCATGCCACTCATTCTTTCAACTCTCATTGGGACCTCAACGCCGCCCTACACTACACCCATGGCGCTGGCTATTACGAACAATACAAGTGCGACGCCAAATTCTCAGCATACAGACTCGACAACTATATAAATGATGCTGGCGAAGAGATAAAACGCTCCGACCTTGTTCGCCAAAAACACCTTGGCAACCACTTCTATGGCGGTGTGGCTGCCATAAACTATCGCAATAGCCAAGTGCAAGCCTCACTCGGCGGTGGCGCAAACAACTACAATGGCAACCACTGGGGCAATATCATTTGGCTCCGCTCCGCACCACAAATCTCTCAACTCTTAACTCTCAACTCTCAACTTTCGGAATACTACCGTAGCCGTGGCGACAAATTCGACGCAAACATCTATATCAAAGCCAATTGGAAAATCACACAATCTCTCAACCTCTATGGCGACCTACAATACCGCCACATCGACTATAAGATTAAAGGTATCAACGACGAGGACTTGAGCGAACTCAATGTGCATAAAACCTACAATTTCTTCAACCCTAAAGCCGGCATTTCGTATGTCCACCAAGGGCATACGGGCTACTTCAACTTTGCAGTAGCCAACCGCGAGCCAAGTCGCGCCAACTTCACCGAGGCGGGCGTCAACGACATACCTTTACCCGAGCGTCTCTACGACTACGAGTTTGGTTATCAATATCTTCACCGCCGATTTGGTGTAGGCGCAAACTTCTACTTTATGGACTACTACAACCAACTCGTGCTCACTGGTCAGTACTCCGACGTAGGTGCTTATCTCACCAAAAATGTTGACCGCAGCTATCGTATGGGCGTCGAACTCACTGCTGGTGTGGAAATTACTAAATGGTTGCGTTGGGACCTCAATGCCACCCTCTCGATGAACAAAATCATCAACTTCAGCGATTGGGCTGACGATTGGTATGCCGACTGGGATGACCCCGTAGTGGCAGAACACGGTGGCCAAGTGCTTGTCAACTACGGCACTACCAACATATCGTTCTCGCCAAACGTCATTGCTGGTAGCAACATCCAATTCGACTACAAAGGCTTCCAAGCCAACCTACTCACCAACTATGTCGGCAAACAATATCTCGACAACACCAACACCCCCCACGCCATGCTCGACGACTACTGCGTCAGCAACTTACGACTTGCCTATACCTTAGACTTTAATAAAGAAAACCAAACAACAACCATCAAAAATATATCTTTCCACATCCTACTCAACAACCTATTCAACACTCGCTACGAATCGAATGGCGGCGTCTATGGCTACTTCGAGGGGGCTGACGCCAACGGCAACTATCTCCCCGAAAACCAACTCCACACCCCATGGTACTACGCCCAAGCAGGAATTAATGTGCATGCAGGGATTACAATAAACTTCTAAATAAAACAAAAAGGCTGATTATCACAATCAGCCTTTTTTATTATCTCAAAATCCCCTACTCTCACCCTACCTTCAACATACTATAAATATAGGATAAATATAGGATAAATATACTATAAACATACTATAAACATACTATAACCGAAAGAGCAAAACAATTAAATCCACATTTCACCACAAAAAATCTCATTTTTAACAATAATTATGAATTATGAATTATGAATTATGAATTAAAACAAGTACCTTTGCATTCATGAAACGATATATATACATAACACTAGCAATCGCATTTGCTCTAATTAGTTGCAAACGCGAAAAACGACATGCCAATCTCACTGGTATCGACTTTGACATAAAAATCGAACGCTTCGACAGCGCTTTTTGGGCTATGGACACCAACAATATAGCCGAAGAGTTTACGGCTCTACAGGCCAAATACCCCGATATTACGCCCATCTACACAGAAAAAGTCGTACGATTTGGTTCCCCTAACGATGAGATTACACACAGAACGTATAGCTTATTCAAAAACGACTCTGCCGTACAATTGCTCTACAACGATGCACTCCGCATCTACTCCGACATGAGCGACATAGAGCGCGATTTGACCACTGCGTTCCGTCGTGCACGATACTTTTTGCCTCAATTCCCCACTCCACGCATCTACTGCCATGTGTCGGGCTTCAATCAAAGTATGATTGTGGCCGAATCGTTCATTTCCCTCAGCATCGACAACTACCTTGGCGAGCAATATCCTATATACGAAGAGATTGGCATATACAAATACCAACGCCCTAACATGCGCAGAGAAAAAGTTGCATCCGATTACATCACTGCTTGGATTTCGTCAGAATTCTCAAATAGCGTTGCCAATAATCTGCTAACCGACATGATTCATCATGGCAAAATCCTATACACCGTGTCAGTGCTACTCCCCGAAACCCCAGAACATATTATAATGGGATACAGCCAAGAGCAATGGAAATGGGTAAAGAAAAACGAACCTACTATGTGGAACACATTAGTTCAATCGCGCGACCTCTACACCACAAGTATGATTGTAAAAAGCAAATACATCAACGACGGACCTTTCACTTTGCCTTTCTCTCAAGAGTCACCGGGCAGAGCTGGCGCATACCTTGGTTGGCAAATAGTAGAAAGCTACATGCGCAACAATCCCGAAATTTCTATACAACAACTACTACAACAACCCGATGCTCAAATCATCCTTAACCGCTCAAATTATCAACCATAAATTAGTTGTATAGCACGATTTAATAATTATGGAATCAAAAAAAACACCCCAAGAGCAACTAAATGCCTACATCAAAGCTCACAACCTACGCCACACCTACGAGCGAGAACGCGTGCTTGAGCATATACTAACAATCGACGGACATTTCACCGTACAATCTGTCCACGAGCAAATGAATGTCGAACAACCCATTGCTCGAGGTTCGATATACAACATATTAGAATTATTCGAAAAAGTAGGAATCATTATACGCCACCCTTTCCCTGGCAATGAGGCGCAATACGAAACTACTACTCGCGCCAATACTCATCACCACCGAATCTGCATATCTTGCGGTGCAATAAAGGAGTTTTCCGACCAGAAATTCACCAGAGCAATCAAAAACCGCACTTTTTCGACATTCGAAAAACGTTTCCACTCAATATACCTCTATGGTTTGTGCAAAAAATGCCAACCAAAAACCAAAAAGACCAAAAAATAAGACAAGACATAAAAAAAGACTCACTACATCGGTTTGTAGTGAGTCTTTTCTTATAAATTTAATCGTTCCTATTCTTTCGCTTTGTATAAGTAAAATACCTAGCAGCGCGGTGAGGAACTCCAACTTCTGTTTCTGCCAAGGCCGAGATGCCTTCGAGTTGCATCATGCGCTTTTGGAAGTTGCGCACATCGCTCTTCTTCTGATAAATGGTATCATGAAGATTTCGCAACTGAGTCATCGTGAACTTTTTAGGCAAAAGTTCAAACATGAGATATGGTTCATACTTCAATTTCAATCGAATGCTTTCCAATGCATCGGCAATAATATCCTTATGGTCAAACGCCAAACTCTCTTTCCGATACTCCTCAATATCCAACCAAACAGTTTGCCCTTTCTGACTAGATTGTTGCTTCACTCGATTACTTATCTTAATCAAAGCCACATACCCCACCGTCACAAGACGACTAATGTTCAACCGTTTCACCTTTTCCATCCAAGGTTCATCTGCTTCTGTGCTACGATGTGGATTACCAAAAGCCTTAAATTGATGTAAATAAATATTGGTCAACCCCGTATATTCCTCCAAAATTCGATATGCTGCACTATCCAAATCTTCATGTGGCAAAATTATACTACCTGGCAATTTCCGATTATTATATCCATCTAACTTCTCATACGATTGACAATCGTTGCGTTCTAACAGTAATACTTTCAAACGATTACCATCAAACCCAAACACCACACAATCGACCGAAATCTCTGGTTTATAAACCATTTCGTTACTCATAAAAGTTGTTTTTTTTATTATTTTGCCACAAAGTTAACACTTATTTTACAAATAACAAAATTATTAATAAAAAAAAGAGGAAAAAAAGTACATTAAACAAAAAAAATATATTACCTTTGTAGTTGAATTATTGTGCCATAATAAAATCAACCAATGGAACAAGCTATACAAAACTATTTATCTAAAAATCAACACTCATCTCTTAATATAAAGGCTGCCTTCTTCGACATGGATGGCGTGCTATTTAACTCAATGCCCTACCATGCCGAGGCGTGGAAACGCACAATGAATGCTCATGGCATTCCTTTCGAACTCCACGATGCATATGTTTGCGAGGGCAGAACGGGCGCAAGTGTGATAAACGAAATGTTTCTCAAACACCACAATCGTCTTGCCACCGAAGAGGAAATTCAATCGATGTACCGCGAAAAAAGCGATTGTTTCAACTCCATTTCGGTAGTAGAACGCATACCCAACATATTACCTCTCTTGGAGCAACTCAAAGCCGATGGCATCGATATATATATTGTGACTGGCTCGGGTCAAGAGTCTTTGTTGGATCGTCTCAACAAATGGTTCCCCGACATATTCTCTAAAGAGAAAATGGTGACGGCCTTCGACGTGAAAAAAGGTAAACCCGATCCAGAGCCATATTTGATAGCACTAGCCAAATCGGGTGTTCAACCCAACGAGGCTTTCGTGGTCGAGAATGCACCCCTTGGCGTACGTTCGAGCGTAGCCGCTGGGCTATTCACTTTCGCTGTCAACACTGGCATTCTCACAACCGAAGAGTTGGAGTGCGAAATCAACAATAGTGGCATCGTATTGCCCGACATGAAAGCCGTAAAAGAATACTACGAAACCAACCTTAAACACTAAAATAAAATCATTAATAACTAATCATTAATAACTAAACATTAAAGTTATGTACAACGATTTTCAAAAGCATCTCACTGCCGAGCTCGATGCTATCAAAGAAGCTGGCCTTTATAAAAGTGAACGTTTGATCTGCTCACCTCAAAGTGCAGAAATCACAGTAGCAGGCAAACAAGTGTTGAACTTCTGTGCAAACAACTATCTTGGTTTGGCTAACCACCCAGCGCTTATCGAAGCTGCTAAAACTGCTATGGACGAACGCGGCTATGGTATGTCATCTGTACGTTTCATCTGCGGTACTCAAGACCGTCACAAAGATCTCGAACAAGCTATTGCTAATTTCTTTGGCACCGAAGATACTATCCTCTATGCTGCATGTTTCGATGCTAACGGTGGTGTATTCGAACCACTTTTGACTGCTGAAGATGCTATCATCTCTGACGCATTGAACCACGCATCTATCATCGACGGCGTACGTCTCTGCAAAGCTCAACGTTTCCGTTATGCTAACGCAGATATGGAAGACCTCGAAAAACAACTCCAAGCTGCTGCTAACTGCCGCTTCAAACTCATCGTTACTGACGGTGTATTCTCTATGGACGGCAACGTTTGCCCTCTCGACAAAATCTACGAATTGGCCAACAAATACAACGCTATGATCATGGTCGACGAGTCTCACTCTGCTGGTGTAGTTGGCGCTACTGGTCGTGGTGTAACTGAATTGCACAACCTCCGTGGTCAAGTCGAAATCATCACTGGTACTCTCGGTAAAGCATTCGGTGGTGCTGTTGGTGGCTTCACAACTGGTAAAAAAGAAATCATCGACCTTCTCCGTCAACGCTCTCGTCCTTACCTCTTCTCTAACTCATTGCCTCCAATGGTTGTAGCTGCAGGTATCAAAATGTTCCAAATGATGGAAGAAACTAACGAATTGCAAGACAAACTCCACGCTAATACCGACTATTTCCGTGAAAAAATGCTTGCTGCTGGTTTCGATATCAAACCTACTCAATCAGCTATCTGCGCAGTAATGCTCTACGATGCTAAACTTTCACAACAAATGGCTGCTCGCCTCCAAGAAGAAGGTATCTACGTTACAGGCTTCTTCTATCCTGTTGTGCCTAAAAACGAAGCTCGTATCCGCGTTCAATTGTCAGCTGCTCACGAACAAGAACACCTCGACAAAGCTATCGCTGCATTTACTAAAATCGGTAAAGAACTCGGCGTAATTAAATAATTAACAAGTAGAAAGTAATAAGTCGTAAGTAGTAAGATTCTAGTTTCTTACGACTTACTACTTACGACTAAATATCTAAAACAAATATGAAAGCTTTAGTAAAAAAAGAAGCAACCAAAGGTATTTGGATGGAAGATGTTCCAATGCCAAAAGTAGGCGTTAACGACGTACTCATCAAAATCAAAAAAACTGCTATCTGCGGTACCGACCTTCACATATACAAATGGGACGAATGGAGCCAAAAAACTATCAAAACTCCTATGACCATCGGTCACGAATATGTGGGTGTTGTTGCTGAAGTAGGCGCAGGCGTTCGCAACATCAAAGTTGGCGACCGCGTAACTGGCGAAGGTCACATCGCTTGTGGTCACTGCCGTAACTGCCGCCGTGGCAAAGAGCACATCTGCGAAAATAGCATCGGTGTTGGCGTTAACCGCGACGGTGCATTCGCCGAATACCTCTGCATCCCTGAGTCTAACGTAGTGAAACTCGACGACCGTATCTCTGACGATATGGCTGCTATCATGGACCCATTCGGTAATGCAACTCACACTGCATTGTCATTCCCTTTGTTGGGCGAAGACGTTCTCATCACTGGTGCTGGTCTCATCGGTACTATGGCTACTGCTATCGCTCGCTTTGCTGGTGCTAAAAACGTAGTTGTTACCGACTTGAACGACTACCGTCTCGACATCGCTAAAAAAATGGGTGCTACTATGACTGTCAACGCTGCTAAAGGCGAAACTGTTGCCGGCGCAATGGAAAAACTCGGCATCCGTGGCTTCGACGTTGGTCTCGAAATGTCAGGCTCTCCTATCGCTTTCCGCGACATGGTTGCTAATATGTACAACGGTTCTAAAATCGCACAACTTGGTATCCTTCCTCCTACAACAACAGTTGATTGGAGCGACATCATCTTCAAATCGCTCACTATCAAAGGTATCTATGGTCGCGAAATGTGGGAAACTTGGTATCAAATGCAACAAATGCTCGTTTCTGGCCTCGACCTTACTCCAGTAATCACTCACCACTTCTCGGTTGACGATTTCCAAAAAGGTTTCGACGTAATGGAATCAGGCATCTGTGGTAAAGTTATCCTCGATTGGGAAAAATAATTCCACTCCTAAATATATGAGGCTGTGTCAAAATGAAATTTTTGGCTCAGCCTCTTTTAGATGTCTACATTTATAACACCTATTAAACTTTTCCACACATATTTTATCTAACTTTAAGAAAAAACCACACAATACACCTTATTATTCAACGTTTATATAACAACAAAAGAAACCAAACTAATGACAAAAAGAATCGGCATATTAACACTACTTCTCGCTTGCATAGTTTCAGCGCAAGCTCAATGGTTCTCGTTCGGCGTCAAAGGCGGTTATAGCACTACTCTCGAGCACGACCAATCATACCAAGAAGTTTTCGATATAAAAAGCAATCTCCGCAACGGATTCCACCTCGGTCTCTATATGCGCATGGGGCGCACTTGGTATGTTCAACCCGAAGCCCTATTCAACTATTACAACTATAATAGTTCTCTCAACTACGAAAACACCAATATCTTCAAAGATAAAAAATATCAAATCAACACAGTTGACATTCCTGTTCTCCTTGGCACACACCTAGTCAACACCAAAATGTTCAAAATGCGCGCCATGGTAGGTCCTAAATTCAGTCTTAATATAGGCTCAACCATAGCCGATACATTCGAAGATATAGAATCTCTCACACAAGTCATGCGCGAAACACGTCTAGGACTCGATTGTGGCATAGGGTTTGACATCTGGCGCATCACACTCGACGTACGCTACAATCTCATACAAGACATCTACAAATACCAAAACTCCGAAGGTATCACACTCAACAACAAACCCCTACATTCAATACAAGCCTCAATCGGCTACCGCATAGCAGGCAACAACAAAAAGCAAGTAAGATACAGACGATAAATAACAATAAAAAAATACGTCATTCATCTGAATGACGGATTTTTTTGTATTATCTAATCGTTATGATTATTCAGCTGATTCAGCAACTACGTTCAAAGTGATAGTAGCAGCAACTTCTTTGTGAAGTTTCACTGTAGCAGTGTAAGTACCAACTTCTTTGATAGCGTCTTTGATAACGATAGTTTTGCGGTCGATTTCGTGACCAAGTTTAGCCAATTCTTCAGCCACTTGGATGCTGTTAACAGCACCGAAGATAGTACCAGTAGCAGAAGTTTTAGTAACGATAGTGATTTCGAGGCCGTTGATTTTTTCAGCCATAGCTTCAGCATCAGCTTTGATTTGAGCCAATTTGTGAGCACGTTGACGAAGGTTTTCTGCCAACACTTTACGAGCTGATTCTGTAGCGATTACAGCTTTACCTGTAGGAATAAGGTAGTTACGACCGTAGCCACGTTTTACGTTTACGATATCGTCTTTGTAGCCCAAGTTAGCTACGTCTTCTTTCAAAATAAGTTCCATATATATTCCTCCAGTTTTATTATTTCAACATATCAGTTACATAAGGGAGCAAAGCGAGGTGGCGAGCACGTTTAACAGCTTGCGCAACTTTGCGTTGGAATTTCAACGAAGTACCAGTGATACGACGTGGAAGGATTTTACCTTGTTCATTCAAGAATTTTTTCAAGAAT
This sequence comes from Candidatus Aphodosoma sp., assembly GCA_045631465.1. Lineage (GTDB taxonomy): Bacteria > Bacteroidota > Bacteroidia > Bacteroidales > Paludibacteraceae > Aphodosoma. Next base: position 38,997 of record JAZQUV010000011.1, read on the forward strand.
TCAGGGTCTTTGTAGTCTACATATTTAATGCCCATTCTTTTGAAACGGCAATATTTTTTCTTTGTGTTATCGACTGCAACAGGAGTCAAATAACGTACTTCTTGATTAGCTGCCATAAATTATTTCTCCTCTTGTTTAGCTTTGTTAATACGTTTGTTAGCATATTCGAGAGCGTATTTGTCAAGACGGAATGTCAAGAAACGGAGCACGCGCTCATCACGACGGAATTGCAATTCAAGTTTAGCAACGATGCTAGGTTCTGCTTTGAATTGAAGAAGTGAATAGAAACCTGTTGATTTCTTTTGGATAGGGTAAGCCAATTTTTTCAAACCCCACAACTCCTCATTTTCGATTTCTGCGCCATTAGCTACCAAGAAACCTTTGAATTTTTCTACAGCTTCCTTCATCTGAACATCAGACAAAACGGGAGTCAAAATGAAAGCTGTTTCATAATGATTCATCATAATGATAGAATTTTTTGTTAATAAATTATTGATTATTTGTTATTTACGCGAGCTCCACTCCATCACAGAGCACACCTCGCAAAATCGGATGCAAAGTTACAACTTTTTTCCGAAACTACCAAACTTTTGTGTAATAAAATTTTAATCACACATTTTTTCAGGTTATAATCGGAAAAATTTATGCAATATAGAGGTTCTTTTGGAAGTTCAGATATTGATTTTTTATTTGAGCTGGATTCATACTTAATTGTCTTATTGCATCAGATGTTGATCCATATTTCATTTCTAAAAATTTAGGCAAGTTGGTCATCGTGAATTCACGTTCTCCATTGCGCACATACTGCTCCATAAGAAAATCTAAAAACTCTTGCGACTTGTCGCTCTGTTTTTTGTAATAATCTTGACGCACTAATTCAACACGGCATACTCTATCAATTGGTGTAGTAGCATAGGCAAGAAACTCCAATACATCGAGCAAATCACAATCTTCACGACCCATAACTCGTTGCACCATGCGCAATTTATCTTCAGCAAATCCCTCTCGCTCCAATTGGTCAAGCAGAGCCAATCGAGTATCAGGGTGCTCCCACTGTTTATGCAAATCAAGCGAATCCGTAAAGAAATAAGGCAAGCGTCCGAACAGAATCTTAATAAATTCCTCTAACGATATCAAATCCTCTCCATATTGAAATTTCTCGGTCCATGTGGTTTTTAGTTCCAACTCTCGCTTAGCCGACAAGCGCACTTTCACTGTTGTTCGTGGTTGACCACCCTCGCAAGTACATGGCAAATGTCCACACACTGGGCATGGTTGAGGTCTTGGTCCATATTCTCCACCACCTTCTCCTGCGCCTCCTTCATCTCCACCAAGTGTTTCTTCTTCACCTTCAGTATATTCGCCTCCTCCTATCTTACACGAACAAGGATAGTTACCACACACTGGGCAGAATGGGTCGCCATCCCACTCGGCATCTTGAAAATTCTTGTTTGCGCCTACAAAGTCGTAAATCGTAAAGTAATATTTATCATCAAACAAACGAGTACCACGCCCTATAATTTGCTTAAACTCTACCATATTATTCACTGGTCGCATAAGCACTATATTTCTCACATTGCGAGCATCCACGCCTGTCGAAAGTTTTTGCGATGTAGTCAATATAGTTGGTATCAAACGCTCGTTGTCTTGAAATTCTCGCAAAGTCTGTTCGCCCACTTCGCCATCGTTAGCCGTCACACGCATACAATAGTTTGGCGCAGGGCGACGTTTGCGTTGATTCACCATGTCGCGTATAATATTGGCATGCAACTGGGTACCACAGAATATTATGGTTTTCTCATCTGGGTTGATTTGCGCCAACAACTCCTCTACCCTATGCTCATCACGCTCACGGATATATATTCTACCTCGATAAAAATCATCTTCAGTATATGTTTTCTCCATATCTATATCGCCATCTACATCATCATTTTCATTGTAGGTATATTCATCGATATTACTTTCCGAAATTCTTACACGGAATGGCGTCAGATAACCATCGGCTATACCCTGTTTAAGCGAATAGGAATATACTGGGTCGCCGAAATATTTATATGTATTGGCATTGTCCTTACGGCGAGGCGTAGCGGTCATACCAAGTTGATAGGCAAACGAAAAATACTCCATCAACTCACGCCATTGGCTCTCGTCATTCGCACCGCCACGATGGCACTCATCTATAATAATAAAGTCAAAGAAATCGTTTGGATACTGCTTGTAGTATGGCTGACCCGACCCATCATCACACATAAAAGTTTGGAAAATCGTGAAATACAAATTGCGCGATGTTGGCACTTTGTTTTTCCCTTTCCGCAATTCGGCTGGCGTTATGCGCACCATTGCATCTTCTGGAAATTGCTCAAAGTCGTTTATCGCTTGATTGGCAAGTATGTTTCGATCGGCAATAAACAATATGCGAGGACATTGGTCGTTGTTATGTAAGTTCCATTTTGTTTGAAACAATTTCCAACAGATTTGGAATGCTGTATAGGTCTTACCCGTACCCGTAGCCATAGTGAGCAATATGCGATTTTGCTCATTTGCCACTGCGTTCAACACGTTGTTGATTGCATTCTCTTGATAATAGCGAGGAAGGCGACCGCCATCTCGGTTAAACGATTGAGCATTAAACCTATCGCGCCACACATTGACATCTGGGAAAGTCATTTGCCACAACTCTTGTGGCGACGGGAATCTATCTACATACTTTTCTGTCGAAGGCACAACATACTCGCCATTAGCATCTTTCACACCCATGTCGATGAAATAAATCTCATCGCCATTGGTCGAATAGGTGTAACGAATTTGCAACATTTCGGCATACAACTTTGCTTGAGGCACACCAATCGACACATGCGTTTCATCGGATTTAGCCTCAATGACAGCCAACTTCATACCATTGTATTCAAGAATATAATCGACCTTTTTCGGATTACGAGCCTTTAACTTCTCCACACGACCTGGCGCAATCACATAAGCACGCTGTTCGTTCAATATCTCACTACCAGGCACCTGCTCCCACCCTACCTCATACAATTTAGGGTCGATTTTCTTTCTGCGAGTTGTACTTTCGTCCATAGTTTTAACCAAATATATCTTTAAGTATTGATTGTTTTAAGTCGTTACAAAGGATTATTGTTTGTTCATAATTAAACTGAATTTCACCTATCTTATTTTGCAAATCCACCAATTTATTTGCAATTATAATTTGCTCTTGTTCCGAAGGATATTGTATATATTCTTCTTTAAAACTATTCATATTTGCTCTCGGCATTCTACACCCCGAACATGACTCGTTCATAATATCCATTACTGCATCAGACAATAACCAAAATTTCAAATAAACATTATTAATCGCATTAGATTTAATAGGAAAAATTTCAGTCGAACAACAACCATCAAAAGGAGCAATAATAACTTTTTGCAAATAAGGTCTTAACCTACCATATAAAACATCTCCTTTATTAAATTTAAAAGTCGAACTTTCTACTTCATTTGAACTCTTATAATCAATAAGTCTGCCTGTATGAGCATCTATATTTTCCAATCCTATATAATTAATATTAACCCATTTCCCTTGCTCTTTATAATATTCGCAAACATCTCCAAACTTACTACTCTTCCACCCCTCTTTAGGAGTCAATAAATCTTTGAGGGCTGATTGGAACAAATCTTTTGCATCTTGCAATTGTTTTTCGGCATTTGCTTTTATCGCATCTATCTTCGCAAACTCCAAATCTAATAGAGAAACTATACGCTCTTGTTCAGAAAGTGGAGGGATAAACAATGTAACTGAAGATAAAGAGGTTCTTGTAATTTGGGGTTGAGCTGCACCTGTAATTACTTTTGAAAAGTCAACCGATTTTAACGCATACATCAAGAAATCTTTAATCAAAGCATTTCCTATTGGATGCACAACCATAGCATTACCATTAATCCATGATTTAGGTGTAGATCTATTTATATTACCACATGTTGCTCCTCGACAAGTAAGTAACACCTCGTCTTCCTCATGATTATATTGATTATATTTACCTATACACCCATTAGCACCAAACACGTCATATTGAGCTCCCTCAATCAATTTACTTGTGGCTATTGTTTGTGGTTGATAAACTTTACAAACATCTAATATTGACATCTTTTTCCACCCTTCTCTCATAACAACTCCCTTATTTCAGCGATTAGACTTGCAGAATTTTCATTCAGTTCGGCGATTGCATTGAGAATGTCTTGTGTTGTACGGTCATCGACCACCTCTACTCGATTTGGATTTTTCACCGAAAGATCGTAATCATCGCCAAGATTATCTACATCGAGTGTCCATGAGTTTTCGCTATCGGCTTTTGTTTTATACAATTCAATGAATTCTGCCAAATCTTTTGCGTTGAGGGCATTAGTTTTACCGAGATTTCTGCCTGGATTGAGTTGATAGTACCAAATTTTCTTGGTCGGCTCGCCTTTTGTAAAGAATACTACTACGGTTTTCACTCCTGCTCCCGTAAACACACCCGATGGCAAATCCAAAATAGTATGCACATTGCACTCCTCCAACAACTTACGACGAAGTGCCGATGCATCGCCATTGCTCAAAAATGTGTTTTTGATTACTACACCTGCACGACCATTCACTTTCAACATCTTGATAAAATGTTGCATAAACATATAAGCGGTTTCGCTAGTGCGAATGTCAAAGTTTTGAAGCACTTCGGTGCGCTCGCTTCCACCAAAAGGTGGGTTTGCGAGTATCACATGTTTACGGTCGCGCTCCTGAATGCTCGAAAGATTTTCAGCAAGTGTGTTGCCTCGAATGATATTTGGCGCCGCCACACCATGAAATATCATATTCATCGTGGCGATGATATATGGCAATCCTTTTTTCTCTTTTCCGAAAAATGTGTTTTGCTGGAGTGTGTCTGAGTCGCTAACCGATTTTATCTGCTCTTGCATGTAGGCAAAAGCCTCACATAGGAAACCTGCCGAGCCACATGCAGGGTCATAGACTGTTTCGCCAATCTGCGGATTGACCACTTCTACTATAGCACGAATCAATGGACGAGGTGTGTAGTATTCGCCACCATTACGACCTGCATTGCCCATACGCTGAATTTTGCTTTCGTAGAGCACTGTCATTTCGTGCTTATCTTCAGCCGATTGGAATGCAAGCGAATCGATTTTGTTTATAATCTCACGCAAATTATATCCACTCTGAATTTTGTTACGCAATTCCGAGAATATTTCGCCTATTTTATATTCGAGGGTATTTGATGCCGATGCGGTATCTTTGAATTTTTTGAGCGTAGGAAATAGTTTTGTATCTACAAACTCGACCAAACTACTGCCTGTCATTGCATTAACCACATCGAGTTCGCCATTCTCTTTCTTTGGCGCAGCCCATACCGACCAACGGAAGAAACCTGTAATAATGCGTTTATACTCTTTGCCCGACAACTCTGCATTCATCTCCTGCTCGGTTTCGAGGTCGTCGAGATATTTCAAAAACAGTAACCACGAAGTCTGCTCGATGTAGTCCAACTCGTTACTACACCCTGCCTCGTTACGCAAAATTCCATCAATTGCATTAAAAATCGATTCGTATTTCATAGTAGTGATTGGCTAAATCACTCTTCAGTTCAGGGCATAAAAAAGGCGGTAACCATTCATGCCATATCTGAAACGGACGGTATCGCCAAACACCATGTAACACAGATATGTACGAATGGTTCACGCCTAGATACAGACGTGAACCTTTATTCGTACTCATCCTCGTGTTACGTTCAAAATTGGCGATTTTTCCGTTTCGAGAATAAGAACTAAAAAGTTCTAAGTTAGTATGTTAATTTATTTTATGTTTTTGTTATATTTCGTTTTTGAATTGAAAATTTTATATGATTATTATTTTTGTTTTATTTCCCAAAATCCACTTTTGTCAAGAGATTTTTGATACTGTAAAATTCGAGATTCAAGGTTTTCGATATGTTGCAACATCATCACCTCCTCTATTATACCAACATTTTCTACCTCACGACTATCAATAAGAGCCTGTATATAAGCCCCCTTATTTTCTTTTGACACAATCGACGGAATTAACCCCAATTGACGTTGCACAATATTCATCAACAACCGGGTAGTACGACCATTGCCATCGACCCACGGATGAATTGTTACTAATCGAAAATGTGCTTCGAAACTCAAACGATAGCACGCTGCCACATCGTTACGATTGATTGTCTGAATCTGAGCATTAAGCCACACACAAAAATCGGCAACTGCTTTTGGCACTTTCGCAAACGCCAAATAACTACTACCTCCAACTCCTGCACTCACATTGCACAATCTTAAATCACCTTGCGCAGAATCAAACTCGCCACCAATCACCGAATATTTTGTTCCCGTACGACGCATCACCATAGCCGATAGTTGCCGCAAAAAATCCACGGTATATGGCTGCATTTTCTGCGCCCACTCAAAACCATTAAGATATGCGTTCTTCAAATCTACATTCATCATCTGCTCATTGATAGAACGCCCTTTGGCTACAATACCTTCATCAAACAAAAGTTGATTTTCTACTTCTGTAATAGTCGAACCCTCAATAGCTGTAGAATGGGTAATAAGGGAATAGAGGTAGAATTTTTCGTAATCTACCTGCTGCTCTATGCCCGAAGCTATATATCGCTCAAGCACATCCAACAATCTCTTATCTATGCTATTCATCTTATTCCCAAATAAAAAACATTTTCACACCCCTCAAAAAATCAAAACATCACTTTAATCATGCAAAGATACAAAAAAATTCTTATAACTATAACATTTATTTTACACTTCTGGTCTAATTAGTCTATCTATCCCCTCGAAGCTTCTCATTCTCACTCCTCAACCGCTCATTTTCCCGACGAAGTGCTTCTATCTCTCTATTCAATTCATCAATCGTATGTTGTTGAACATTCCTATACCCCAATCTCGCTGCTGTCATACGCTCACGAATTCCTCCATTTTGCACAAAATCATCTTCTCGTTGCTTCTGATACGAACACATCATTTTATCAACCATACGACATAGTGTAACTGCTACATTCGCCATCTCCTCGTTGGTCCATTTCTCAAAAAACTTCTCATAATCCACCAACTCATTATGTTCTCGACAATAAGTCAACATTGAATCATATCGTTCGTGCCCTTGTTCCCATTTAATCAATTGATGACTAATAATATAATCTTCATAATCCTCAAGCAACTCTTGTATACTTGCTCGTGCCACATTTAATAATTTCAGCTCCAGCTCTGTTGAAGTAACCCCATCTGCTGTACCTTCAACAATATTTTGCTTCCCTGAACGTGCCGCTTGTACCATTTGATCAACCGTTCTATCGCCATAAGCTGGCAAAAACCTACGAGTAAAAACGTAAGTCAACTGATATAATACAACTGCCTTTTTATAAAACCACAATTCTCTCCAATTAGTCTGCCGCTTCAACACCTCTACTTTAGGTTTATTCTCTTCCATAGATCTATTATTTTTGAGTTAGTTAGTTAGTTATTTATTTTTATTTTACATTATGGTTGTTCTAGTTTTTCTAGAACATCTAGTTCTACTAAAACTACTAAACAATTCTAGATTTTCTAGATTCAAAATATACAACCACATTGCGCCCACAAATATACGAATTTTTTTGATAAAAGTCAAGTGATATAGCAGAATTATTTTACAACTCTCTTTCTCTCAACATTTTGCACATTACAAACCACTACTCCTCTACGAAACAAAATCCCAATAATCCCAATAATCCCAATAATTCCATAATTCCATACTCCCATTTCGTACATTTCGAGTTTTCCGTGTGAATAAAAACAAAATCTCAAAATATCAAAAATCTCATAATCTCATCCTCTCATTTCGGAAAAAATCGACCAAGGATAACAATATATAAAAAAACGCGTACCTTATATATAAATAGAGATATATAAATATATAACTATAAAATAATCAAATACTTATAAAAAATACCACCCTATTGTTTTCAAAAAACAACAGGGTGGTATTATTGGAATTATTGATATTTTTGAGATTATTACTGAATACCAGCAACTTACAAATGAAAACAAATGAGATTTTGTAGGTATTTTCAATTTTTCAGTGAGATTTTCCCAACTAGTAACTTGTAACTCCAAACAAGTAACTAGTAACTCATAGCAACCCTCAAGCAACCTGCAAGCAAGCAAGTGGACAACATCATTTACAGTGTCATCAAGAGATTTTTGATACTGTAAAATTCGAGATTCGAGGTTTTCTATATGTTACAAATAAAATGTTCCTTTAGAGTTTGAAGTTCAAACCAAAGAAATAGGTTCTTGGCAATGATGGTCCATAAATGTAACCCGCATCGCGGTCGATACCTTTGTCTATGTCGCGTTGGAATGAATCGAAAATGTTCTTAACTCCGGCATTGATTTCCAATGAATAGAGGCGATAAAGTGGTATCTCGTATGCCAATTTGATGCCCATATCGAAGAATGTAGGCGATATTACCTCTTCGTCTTCGGCTACGTAACCTGCAAAGTGCTGAATGAGCATTGGACCTGTCAATTTTCCATTCACATTGATAGTGAAATCACGCACTGGTTCGACTGTTGCCATGAAATAGCCATAGTGGTCAGGCGTGCGGAACATGCGTTTTTGTGGTGCAATGTTAGGGTTTTCGCTCCATGTTACGGCTTCGATATAACGGCTTCGTTGATATGTATAGCCGAGTTGGAACACGAATTTGGTTTTATAAGCCACTTTGCCTTCGACATTCATACCATACACGCGTGCGCCTTTTTCGTTAGTTCGCAACAACAAGAGATTGCCCAAAGCGTCGTGACCATTTTCGACCAAAGAGAAGACATCGTTGAGTTGTGTAAAGAAACCTTCGAGTGTGACATTCGACTCCCACGAACCTATTTTCTTTGCCCAGTCGATAGAAGCACTCACCGAGTGCGACATCTCAGGTCGCAACGAGTCTGAGAGTTGAATGAGCGACACTTCGCCACCTACTGCACCTACGTGAAGGTCTTCATCGTATGTCTGTGGCGCACGATAACCGCTTGCATAGGTTGCACGAAGAACGATCTCTTTGATTGGAGTGTAACGCACATTGGCACGAGGCGAGAAGATAGGACGTTTGAGCATCGAATGTTTCTCTCCACGAAGACCGATGAGGAACGACACATCTTTGTTTTTCCACTCATTTTGAACATAACCACCATAGAGGTGAACATTTTGGCGAATGTCGCGTCCGTAGCCCATGATTTGGTCGCGGAGACGGTTGTATTGATATTCGACACCTGCCGAGAGGTCGGCTGGCAAGAAAAGACAATTGAACATGTGGAAACGATATTGACCACCTACAACGGCAGTGATGTCGTCGCTCGCGCCATAGGCATTAAGGTCTTGCGCTGTGCCGAAATATGAGTTACGACCGATGTGTTGCAACGATGAGTAGGCTGTTGCATAATGGCGTTCATCTGGCGAATAGTAGTCCCAACGAAGATTACCTGCATCGATATTATGACGCAACGACTCAGCAATATCAGCCTCGTGCTCAGGACGGTCGAGATTGTTACCTCCACGGCGAGCTTCGGTCACATGGTGATATTCTAGCGTAAGTTTCGAGTAGTCCGATGTTTTGAAGTACGAACGCATACCGAGCGTTGCACTGTTGAGCGATGGTATTTCTGAGAAGCCGTCGTCATCACGGTCGTAGGCCTCACGTTGACGCAACACACCAAAAAGGAATACACCGATTTTAGAGTCGGAAGTGACGAACGAACCATTGAGGTTGGTGTTGCTATCCCATGCTTTGCCACCTACGATTTGCGAGTTTTGTGAGATGTTGAGCGAGTTACGCACAGGCTCTTTAGTGATAATATTCACCACACCACCGATAGCATTCGAACCATAGAGCGCTGAGCCACCACCACGCACTACCTCTACTCTATCCACCATACCTGCAGGGATTTGCTCCAAACCATAGACCGACGCAAGCGACGAGAAGATAGGACGCGAGTCCATCATGAGCTGAGTGTATTGACCTTCGAGACCATTGATGCGAAGTTGTGGCACACCACAGTTTTGGCACGACATCTCCACACGCACACCTGTTTGGAAATCGAGCACGTCCGACATAGTGTTAGATGCTGTCGATTCTATGAGCAAAGGCGAGATGACGTTTACGATAGTCGTAGCCTCGCGTTTTTTAGTTTCGTATTTATTGGCAGTCACCACCACTTGGTCGATGAGAAGCGACTCCTCTTCCATAGCGATATTGATTTCGCACGTTTTACCCTCTTCGAGGAGCAAAGATGCCTCAACAGTTTGATAACCCACCATTGAGAATGTTATAGTGGTTTCGCCGACAGGGAGGTTAGTGAGAAGGAAGTGACCAGAGGCACCAGACACAGCACCGATAGATGTACCTTGAAGTTGGATAGTCACGAAAGGAAGGTGCTCGCCTGTTGCTGCGTCGAGCACGTGGCCTACGAGGTTAGCGTCAGTGTGACGCGATTGAGCATTAAGATTTATGCACAATGCACACGACATTATGCACAATAAGAGTATTATTGTTTTTTTCATTGAAAATTATTTAAAAGTGTAAAAAAATTGGGAATCGATATGAAGACAAGAAAAGATGAATTTATTTTTTATAAGACACAATAACAAAATAACAAAATTTATTAAATTATAATTTTATGTCCTTATGTTATTCTGTCTTTATATTCGTATCTTCCTGTCATCCTGTCTAAAAGCAGTAGGGATGCCCGGCTTGAGCGTCCAAAATTATGTATTATGCATTAACAAAAGGGAGGTGCACGTAGGGAAGATTGAGTCAAGAAGAACGACTCAACGTGCAAAGAATATGATGCGAAAAATTCGCAAAAAAGCGCAAAATGAGACGTAATATCTGCATTTTCGTCAGATATCAACGCTGTAAAATCAGATAATGATTTAAGTAAAACAAACTCGATACCCGAGTGGGTATGCGAAGATGTTTTGTAGGGGTGCGAGTGAGTAATAACCTTAGAATCAACAACGTGAGTGTGCAAACACAACGATAGACAAGCCAAATAGCTCACCATCAATAGTGTCATAAACACGCCTACAAAATGTTGAATTTTAGAGTTTTTCATTTTCTGATTTTTCGGAGTGCAAAATTACAAAAAAAAGTTGATTTATACAATAGGGATAAATCTACCCAAAAACGAAAATGCATTTTCACCCCTATTCCCTAAAAAATACCCACTCACAGTGTGTACTAATTTTGACGGTTTACTTGCTTGCACCTTGCTTGAAGGTTGCTGTTGGGTAGTACACAATGAGAGTGTGTATCCCTACACCTCAAATTACCGAAAATGCAAATGCGCATCCCCCTATAAAAAAATCCGCTCTCTACAAATAGAAAGCGGATTTTTGATATGGTTTCATAGGATCACAAGCCGAGCTTATTATGCGGACGCTCGAGCCGAGCGACCCTACTATAGCGAATTTAGAATTTCTTTCACTTTGTCGGAAATGGCGCGACCTTCGGCTTTGCCAGCGAGTTGCTTACTGGCTACACCCATCACTTTGCCCATATCTTTAGGTGATGTAGCGCCTACTTGAGCGATGATGGCATTGACAGCCTCGGTGAGTTCGGCATCTGACATCATTTGTGGGAGATATTTGTTATATACCTCTACTTGAGCGAGATATTCATCGGCAAGATCCTGACGGCCTTGTGCGGCGAATACTTCGGCTGTATCTTTGCCTTGTTTTGCCATTTTTTGAATAACTTTGATAGCTACGGCGTCAGTGAGTTCGCCTGCATTTTCTTTAGATGTTTTTGCCTCGAGAAGTTCTTTTTTTATACCACGGAGGGCCTCGAGTTCTACTTTATTGCGCGCGAGCATCGCTTTTTTGATGTCTTCGCTAATTTGTTCGAATAGTGCCATAGTTGAATGTTGAATGTTTAATGATTATGTTTATCTTCAGTCCTCGGTCTGTTATCTAACTCCTCCCCTAAGTTAGGGGAGGTCCCCCGTAGGGGGGGGGGAGGGGCTGTCAACCACTGACTTTTTTTATCTACGTTCAATAGCTGGTTCGATTTCCATGCGACGGAGCATTTCGTCGTCGTCGTCAAATTGGTCGAGCGAAATGGTTACTTTGGTTTCGGTGGATGTACCGTACAATGCTTCTTTGAATTGGTCCATCACATCTACAGGTTTTGCTCCCCACGAAACTCTCGGTTGTGCTACTGGTGTTTCGGTATCGACTTGTGCGTCAATCTCTTCGGTATAGATATTGCCGGTTTCTGCTGCACGCTCCAATTTTTTGCGCAATTCTTCGCGTAGTTCGGTTGGCACAACACTCATTTCTGATCCTGTTGCAAGCAATGTAACTTTGACTTTTTCTTCAAGTTTATCATCAAATGTAACACCCCAAATTACCTCGATATCATCACCCATTTGCTCCATAAATTCGTTGATCTCTTTCACCTCATTCATCAAAACGGGTTTGGTCTTAGAACAATAGAAATTGAGAAGGATTTTCTTTGACTTATGGATATCGTTATTATTCAAAAGTGGAGAATTGAGTGCGTCTTGAATGGCTGCTGTAACACGTTTTTCGCCTTCGCCATAGCCCGAATTCATAACCGCTACTCCTCCATTGCGCATCACGGTGCACACATCGGCAAAGTCGACATTAATGTGTCCATCGATAGTAATGATTTCTACAATACTGCGCGCTGCATTGGTGAGCACATCATCGGCATAGCCGAATGCATTGGATAACTCAACATCAGGATAGTAAGTACAAAGACGCTCGTTATGAATAACAAGAAGCGCATCGACATATTCGCTCATTACGGCGACTCCCTCAAGGGCTTGACGAATTTTGCGCTTGCCTTCAAATGTAAATGGAATAGTGACAATACCCACTGTGAGAATATTCAACTCGCGAGCCACCTCGGCAATAAGCGGAGCTGCACCTGTACCTGTACCTCCTCCCATACCTGCAGTAATAAACACCATTTTTGTACCATCGTCGAGCATTTTTCGAATATCGTCGCGAGAAGACTCTGCCGCCTTGAGGGCTACACTTGGTTTATTGCCTGCTCCAAGACCATCACCTATCAAAAGTTTGTTAGGCACTGGCGAATGATTGAGGGCTTGTTGGTCGGTATTACACACCACAAATGTTACCTCCTCGATACCTTGTTTGTACATATGATTGACAGCATTGCCACCACCACCACCAACGCCGACAACTTTGATGATTGAATTTGATTTATCAGCCATAATATATTGTTTTGTTAAATCGCAAGTCATGTTGAAAACTGAAAATTATTTATTTAACCCATAATTTATTAATCTTCGATTGTTGGTCCATCCGGAGAATCGAACATATTGGAGAACAAGTTGCCCCACGGGATTTTTTGCTTTTTGGGGTTCATTTGTTTTGGTTTTTCTTCTTTTCCTGTGTCTTGCACCGATTCTTCTTTTTTCTCTACTACAGAGACTTCGGTTGCTTTGAGCAGTAAACCTACAAGAAGTGGATATTCTATATCGGGATCGGGATACTCGCCTGAAACTAAATGTGACAACGAGCCAAAACGCACTTCCATTCCTGTTGTAGTTGCAAGAAATTCGCTGAAATCTGCCATACGAGTGGTAGCTCCTGAAACAACAATGCCATTATTTATTTCATTCATAAAACCTGAACGTTCAACTTCTTTCATACACAAACCTACAATTTCGGAAAGACGAGCCTCTATGACATTTGCTACCTCTTCGAGTTGCACCTTGCGTGGCTCAACTCCTGGTTTAATTCGCATCGATATTTGACGACCTTTGGCTTTTGCTATAACTGGCGTACCTTTCTCTTTCTTGATCGACTCGGCTTCGCTTTGAGTAAAATTTAGTGCCGTACAAAGGTCGCTTGTAATATGTTTGCCTCCAAAAGGCACAACAGCCAAATGACGCAAATAGTTGTCATGATAAACAGTAACAGTAGTAGTTGCTGCTCCAAAATTGATATGAATAACACCTTTGATGCGATCGTCATCAGAGAGCAATGCATCCGACATTGCTATAGGTGCCAATGTATCGGAATAGACTTCGTCGATAGTGATTCTATCGATACATTTAGTGAGATTCTCACGAATATCAGTACGCCCCAACACCATCAAATAATTGGCTCCTATCTCACGACAAACAATGCCTTGTGGATCGCGCACATAGTCGCCATCAATACGATACTCTTCGTTGGTGATACTATATATTTGGCGATCGGTGTCGAGTGTATCTATGAGCTCTTTGCGTAATGCATTAAGCTCGGCTGCACCTATCTCATTGGTTGTAGGAAATGGACGCAACACATTGCCTCGAATAGAACGCAATGAGCGACCATTAACCGCAGTATAGAAATTCTTAATCTCGTATTTTTTGCCCAACTTGTTTTCTAAACGATTTTCCATTTGCTTCAACAATCGAGAAATGGTTGAAGCTATCTCTGATGGTTTTCTAACTATGCCATTTTGGATACTATCGATTGGTGTTTCTTCTTTTTCGATAGCCAAAATCTTGAATGTTCCGTCGGCTTGACGCTCGGCAGTCATCATGGTTATTAGGGTGTTACCCAAGTCTACTGATACAAACATAATATTTTATTTGAAAGTTGAACCGAAGGTCTTTATCCTTTGGCAATAAACAATTGAAAGTTTTTTTAAGTTGAAATATAAAATTTGAAACTCGAAAGTTAATTAATACCGAATGGTAAATTTCAACTTTCACATTTCAACTTATCGACATACCACTTGGTCGCGGAATTCGAGATTGATAACCGAATATTTGTCCCAAGAGTGATATTTAGGTAATACGGAGAGAAATTTATCTAGTTTTTTGAGTTTAGATTCATAACGTTCGAGTGTACCCAAACGTACTACAAAATCACCTACTCGAGGAACGAGATCCACCTCTGTACCATTATAAACACATATCTGAGTAAATGCAGAACGCCAACGTGATTCTGACTGCAAATAATGGATGAAATCATACAATTCTGTCGAAGCAAAATCGAAACTTACATTGCCTGTAACCACTGGTACATATGCCGAAAATCGGATTGAAGTAGGCATTCGTTTGCGGTCGTTATCAACATAATAATCTACTCCATCATGTTTCACTCTGAACATAGGCACGCGCTGCGTTACCGAAACACAAACATCTCCATTATTTGCAAAAAAGCACGTAACTTCCTTCACCATATTGAGTTGCATCAAGGCTTGCTCTATGGCTGTGAGATTGATATCGGAATGCTTCTTACCTATTGGATAAAGTGCGCTATTTTTGAGTTGGAACTCTACATCTCGCTCTGATATAAATTGGAAACTATCATAATCACTCACTTTTAGATGTATATTCTCACACTTTACTTCACTCGCATTGGGCACAACCAACACAAGCACAACTATCAACCCTCCTACTAGCAATGTAATCAGAACTGAAAATAATATTTTATGCCACAATTTCATAAACTATAAACTATAACTATAATCTCTAATCTCTAAACTCTAATCTCTAAACTCTCAACTATACTTGGTATATAGGTATCGATATCCCCTGCACCCACGGTGAGCAATACATCAAATTCGAGCGAACGAAGTGTATCAATCAATTCGGCTTTTGTTGTGAGTCTCTTAACTGGCGATGTTACTTGGTCGAATATGATTTGCGACGAGACCCCTTCGATTGGCAATTCGCGAGCTGGATAGATTTCGACCAACACCACTTGCTCGGCAAGCGAAAGTGCCGATGCAAATTCGCGATAAAAGTCGCGAGTGCGAGTGTATAGATGCGGTTGGAATACTACTACTATTTTTTTATCGTCGTATAGAGCATTGACTGATTTAAGACTTGCCTCAAGCTCCATCGGATGATGGGCATAATCATCGATTACTGTAAACTTATCTGTGCGAAGATGGAAATCAAAACGACGACGAATACCAGCAAAAGATGCCATAGCCGAACGCAATTCGTCGGCCTCTACGCCACATGAATAGGCAATTGCCATGGCTGCCACTGCATTCTCTACGTTTATCATCACTGGCACTCCCAGTTCAACATCGGCAATACGCTCGTCGGGTGTAACAAAATCGAACACCAAGCGCCCTCCGCCAAGGCGAATGTTGTCGGCATAGAAATCGGCTTGTTCGGTACCTGAATAGGTGTAAATAGTCACTTTGTCGGATGTGCGAGGAGCGAGTTGAATGCCTTTCTTCACAAAGAGCGAACCTCCATCGACAATAAGCGATGTGAAATGAGCAAAACTTTCGAGATATGCCTCGTGGGTGCCATAGATGTCAAGATGGTCGGCATCGGTAGATGTAATGACTGCCATATATGGCGACAAATGATGAAACGAGCGGTCAAACTCGTCGGCCTCAATTACCACATAGTCGCTCTTATCTGACAAAAGAAGATTGCTTGTATAATTCTTAGATATACCGCCAAGAAAGGCATTGCAATCGACATGACTTTGCTTGAAGATGTGGGCAGTCATGGTAGATGTAGTGGTCTTGCCATGTGTGCCAGCGATGCAAAGTCCGCGTTCGAGACGAGTGATTTCGCCAAGAATTGCGGCGCGCTTCATCATACGAAAACCATTATTGGCAAAATAACAATATTGCTTGTTGTCGGCTGGTATTGCAGGTGTATAGACTACCAATGTTGACGGATGAGAGAACTCAGTAGGAATAGCATCTACCTCGTCTACATAGTTTACGGCTATGCCTTCGGATTCGAGTTCGCGAGTCAAAACAGTAGATGTTCTGTCGTAGCCAGCAACTTTGAAGCCTTTGGCATGGAAATAACGCGCTATGGCACTCATTCCGATGCCACCAATTCCAAGGAAGTATATAGTTGAGAGTTGTGAGATATTCATTATTTATGCATTTTTTTGATTTCGTTTACTATCTTTTCTGCCGAATTTGGATATGCCAATTTAAGCACATTAGCTGAAAGAGATTGTAGTTTTTCTTTCGATGCGATAGTTTCTAAAGCTGTATTGACCAACACATCTACTGCCTCTACATCACGCACCAATATGGCTGCTCCTTTGTCTGACAATGCTCGTGCATTGTGGGTTTGGTGGTCCTCGGCAACATTAGGCGATGGAACAAGAATCGATGGTTTGCCTAGCAACGAGAGTTCGGAAATAGAACTTGCTCCTGCTCGCGACACTACAAGGTCGGCTACGGCATAGGCATAGTCCATACGTGACAAGAAGTCCATTACTTTTATTTCTTCACAACGATAAGGCTCATATGCCTTCAACGCATCTTCATAATAAATCTTACCTGTTTGCCATATAACCTGTATGCCCGATGCTTTGAGTCGTTCAAGACCTGCTATCATGGCTTGATTGATAGTGCGAGCTCCAAGACTACCGCCCATCACCATAAGGGTTGGTTTGTTAGGATTCAAACCAAAATATTCGTATGCTTCGTTGCGATTGATTTCTGCCAATAGGTTCTGACGAACTGGATTGCCTGTAAGAATTATCTTATCGGCTGGAAAAAATCGTTCCATACCTGTATAGGCTACGCAGATTTTTTCGGCTCCCTTTGCCAACATTTTATTGGTGACACCAGCAAAACTATTCTGCTCTTGCAATACTACTGGTATGCCCATCATTTGTGCTACCTTGAGTGCTGCACCACTAGCATATCCACCAACACCTACTGCTACATCTGGCTGAAAGTTTTTAATTATGCCGCGAACTTTAATCATCGAACGTAATAAATTCCACACCACTTTTATATTACGAAAAATATTCTTTCTATCAAGACCTTCTACCTTCAAACCTACAATATCGTAACCTGCAGCTGGCACTCGCTCCATCTCCATACGACCTTCGGCTCCTACAAAAAGAATTTCACATTCGGGATCCTGACGGCGAAGTTCATTTGCTATACTTACTGCTGGGAATATGTGACCACCTGTGCCACCTCCACTGATTAAATATTTCTTACTCATAATATATCGTATATTTTATTAAATTTCTTCTATTACTTCTACCTTTTGAACATTTTGTTCTTCTTGTATATCTACATTTGATGAATTAGATTGTTTTTCTTCATTAGTCGACACCATCTGTTTGCGCAATTGTTGGTGTTGAATATAACGTGTACAATTGATTATTAAACCAAAATATACACAATTGATAACAGTAGAAGTTCCCCCTCGACTTATTAAAGGTAGTGGCTGTCCTGTAACTGGTCCTAGATGCACCGATACTCCTACATGAATAAATGCTTGCACCACTATAAGCAGTGTGACACCAATGACCAATATGGCACAGAAAAGAGAATCTGATTGTCGCGCAACTTTACCGGCTCGATACAATAACCACAGATATAAGAATATAACTAAAACCGCAACTATAGCACCTAATTCTTCGACGATAATAGCAAATATAAAATCCGAAAAGGCCTCTGGCAAATAGTTACTTTCTACACTTGTACCCGGACGAGGCAACAATCCTCCTCGTGCAATTGCCATTTGAGCATGATTTTCTTGAAAGTTACTGTCGTTTATTTGATATTTGCTTACTGTCTCGTCATCATCTTTCATGTAATTTTCAATACGGGCTACCCATGTATATGCTCGCTCAAATAATTTCAATGCTTTACTATTGCTTTGTGCGTATGTTTCTTCTGGAATTAAAACTGCAACGGTTAATACCACACAAACAAAAGCAAATACAATAGCAAGTGTTGAGAGTATTTTTTTCCCTTTAATCTCACCTACCCACATCATCACCATTATTACAACAAATAATAGGGCGGCTGTTGAGAAATTTTCAAGAAATATTAAACCACACACTCCCATCACTAAACTAGCTAACCACCAATAATATTTCGCTTGCAACTCCTCTTTTTGAAATCGCTCTATAATGTCAGACACTACTATAACCAAAGATAACTTTGCAAATTCGGATGGTTGAAACTGAATACCTGCTATTTCACTCCACCGCGTGGCATTAGCTTGTTCTACTCCAAAACCAAGTTGTGCAGCAAACAAAAAACAAAGCGAAAACACAAGCCCACAATATCCTCCCAATTTTATCCACTTGAAATCAACAATTTGCACACACAACAATGCAACAAACCCTAACGCATAAAACATTGCATGACGCAATATAGGATCGGCCACAGAAGCACTACGATATACTAACATACTAGACGCACTATACATCTCCACCATAGAAACGATGAATAATAGCACGAATACAAACCACACTACTCTATCTCCTTGCAATGTCTTAGCTAAGAATCTGTTCATAATATTCTTTTTTTGGTCTTATTGATTATAAAAATAACCGATAATTAATTATAGTTTTTTTACTGCTGCTTTGAATTGTTCGCCTCGGTCTTCATAGTTTTTGAATAGGTCAAAGCTTGCACAACATGGCGAGAGCAACACTGTGTCGCCTTTTTGAGCTACTTCGTAGGCTGCACGCACTGCATCTTCAAGATTGTTGGTATCAACAATTTTGCAATTAGAGTTGATTGTGAAAAACTCGTTCAACTTCTTATTGTCAAGCCCCATGAAAATTAGTGTGTGCACTTTTTCGCGCACAAGCGATGCTATTTCACTATAGTCATTACCTTTATCTGTGCCACCAAGTATGAGAACTACAGGTGTTTTCATACTTTGCAATGCATACCAACACGAGTTAACATTAGTTGCTTTTGAGTCATTAATATAACGAACACCACGAATTGTTGCTACATATTCCAATCGGTGTTCTACGCCTTGGAATGTTGCGAGCGAACGACGGATTGTTTCGTTGCGTACGCCCATTACGTTTGCTGCTACTGCAGCTGCCATTGAATTGTACATATTGTGTGTTCCTTTTATTGTTATATCGTTTGTGTCCATTTTGAGTGGTTCGTTTTCAAAGTTTATCATAAGTTGTTCGTTTTCAATCCATGCTATATTACCTTCTTTTTGTGCTATGTCGAATGGAGCTTGCGACATAGGTAATGTGCGTTTTTCTATCTCGGCTTTCACCACTGGGTCTTCGCTCCAATATACGAAGGTTTGTGCCTTGGTCATATTCTGCAAAATGCGGAATTTTGAGTCAATATAGTTTTGAAATTTGTATTCGTAGCGGTCGAGGTGGTCTGGCGTGATGTTGAGCAATATTGCTACATCGGCACGGAAGTCGTACATACCATCGAGTTGAAAACTTGAAAGCTCGATTACATAGTAATCAAACGACTGCTCGGCCACTTGCCATGCAAAACTACGTCCTACATTGCCCGCCAACCCTACGTTATATCCTGCCTCGCATAGAATGTGGTAAGTGAGCATTGTGGTAGTGGTTTTGCCGTTACTACCGGTGATACAAATTGTTTTGGCATCGGTGTAGCGAGAGGCAAATTCGATTTCACTAACGATTGGTGTGCCTTGTGCGCGTAGTGCCTTAATAATTGGAGCTTTTTCTGGTATGCCTGGCGATTTGATTACTTCGCTAGCATTGAGTATCAACTCCTCGGTGTGTTGCAACTCTTCGTATGGGATGCCTCGACGTTCTAACTCTTCTTTATATTTGGGTTTAATTGCCGACATATCCGAAACAAATACGTCGAAACCTTTTGCTTGTGCAAGGATGGCGCTACCTACGCCACTTTCGCCTGCTCCTAATATTACTATTCTCATATTATAAGTCTATTATCAAAAGTCTACGTCGACTGTTTATTATCGTATTTTAAGTGTTATGATTGTCAACACGGCAAGCATAATGCCTACAAGCCAAAAGCGCACTGTAATTTTTGATTCTGGCAGTGGTTTGAGTGGGTATTGGAATATGGCATCAATACCTGAATTACCTGCTTTTTGGAAGTGGTGATGCAATGGCGACATTTTGAATATACGTCGTCCTACGCCTGTTTTCTTTTTGGTATATTTGAAGTAGGCTGTTTGCATAATTACAGAGAGATTCTCTACCAAAAATATACCACTGAGAATCGGAATAAGGAGTTCTTTATGAATTGCAATGGCAAATACGGCAATAATACCACCTAGTGCTAATGACCCTGTATCGCCCATAAATACTTGGGCTGGGTAGCTATTGAACCAAAGGAATCCGATTGTTGCTCCGATAAAGGCTGCTGCAAAAATCACCAACTCTCCTGCTCCTGGAATATACATTATATTTAAGTATCCTGCATAGTTAACGTTACTTGACACGTATGCCAAAATACCAAGTGCCACTCCTTGTATGGCTGATGTACCTGTGGCAAGACCGTCGAGGCCGTCGGTGAGGTTGGCTCCATTCGATACGGCTGTAACAACAAAAATTGTCATCAATACAAAGAATATCCAACCCAACATTTGTTTATGCTCACCTGCCCAAGTGAAAAGGTCTGCATAATCAAGGTTATTATTTTTAAAGAATGGGATGGTGGTTTGTGTCGATTTTATCTCTTGTTTGCTATATTCTACCACCTCGGTATATGTTTCGCGATCGAATTTTGTTGTTACATTCTCACGAATAACTGCGTCTGGACTAAGATACAATGTGAGACCTACAATAAGACCAATACCTACTTGACCTACGATTTTGAATTTGCCATGTAGTCCATCTTTGTTTTTACGAAACACTTTGATATAGTCGTCTGCAAAACCTAATGCTCCTAACCAAATTGTGGTGATGAGCATAAGTATCATGTAAACATTGTGCAACATACCAAAGCAAAGATTTGCAACCAAAATTGAAAGGAGAATAATGACTCCACCCATAGTTGGTGTACCTTTTTTGCTCATTTGCCCTTCGAGATCAAGGTCGCGGATAGTTTCGCCTATTTGGAGTTGCTGGAGTTTGTCGATGATTTTTTTACCCACAAGGGTAGAAAATATCAACGCTGTCATAAATGCCAATCCTGCACGAAACGAGATAAAGTTGAACATACCTGCACCTGGCATGTCATACATTTTGTCGAGATAGTTGAATAGGTAGTAGAACATATTTTATTTATTTTTTTGTATTATTTTTTTGGGTGAATACACTCTGCGTATGGAGGTTTGCCTGCCTGCAGGTTGCTTGCACCTTGCTGTTGGTTGGGGTGCGTTTTGCGGTTTTGATGAGGCTGTGTCAAAATGAAATTTTTGGCTCAGCCTCTTTTAGATGTGTAAGAATGCCTAAAGTGCAAGGCGTTGAAATTTAAGCTGAAAGGAGTGTACTGAAGTACATGACTGAGGCTTAATATTGAGAACAACGCAGCAATTTGGGCGTTATGACACATCGTCTTGATTAGTTAGAGGCAAGGAGTTCTTCGCGGTCATCAAAGTGGTGTTTCACGTCGCCGACGATTTGGTAGTTTTCATGTCCTTTGCCTGCTACGAGCACTACATCTCCGGCTTGTGCAAGTTGGCATGCTGTGCGAATGGCTTGACGTCGATCTACAATAACCAACACATTACGCATCTCTTGTTGTGTCAATTCAGCTGTCATATCATCGAGAATTACTTGTGGGTCTTCATGACGTGGATTGTCGCTTGTAAAGATAACTTTGTCACTACCTTTTATTGCCTCGCGCGCCATCATTGGTCGTTTTCCTTTATCGCGATTGCCTCCGCAGCCTACGACTGTAATCAACTGCCCTACTCCGTTGCGAATATCATTGATAGTGTCTATCACGTTAGTCAGAGCATCGGGTGTATGTGCATAATCGACAATTGCTGTGAAGCCCTTTTGCATTTTGATTGATTCGAATCGACCTGACACGGCTTTTGACATTGAAAGTATACGCAACACCTCCTCGGCATCGGCTCCTAACGAAACGGCTGCACCATAAACTGCTAAGAGATTATAGGCATTGAATCTGCCTACAAATGGCATGAATACTTCGCGGTCGCACACATTGAGCAACATGCCGTCGAACGAATTTTCGAGTATACGTGCTGTGAAATCCGACAAACCTCTCACACTATATCCTTTACGCTGTGCTCTTGTATTTTGCAACATTACCATACCGTTTTTGTCATCGGTGTTGACTATAGCAAAAGCCTCTTTAGGCAATTCATCAAAAAAGCGTTTTTTTGCTTTAAGATAGTTGTCAAATGTTTTATGATAATCGATGTGGTCGCGTGTAAGATTAGTGAATATACCACCTGCAAATCGCAATCCTGCTATACGTCGTTGGTCTACCGAATGTGAACTCACTTCCATAAATGCATACTCACAGCCTTCTGCTACCATCTCTGCCAACAATGCATTCAATGCCACTGCATCTGGCGTCGTATGTGTCGACTCTATTGCACGGTCGTCTACATAGTTGCATACGGTCGACAACAATCCTACTTTATAACCTAATGCTCTATGCAATTGATACAACAATGTGGCTATTGTTGTTTTACCATTTGTGCCTGTAACTCCTACAAGTGTCAATTGTTCTGATGGTCGACCGTAGAAATTACTTGCCATACGTCCTAGGGCATCTGCACTATCTTTTACTTTCACATACACCACATCGGCTTGTTTTTCTGATGGCATCTCTTCACACACTACTGCAACTGCACCTACTTCAACGGCTTTTGATATATAGTCGTGACCATCAACGGCTGTTCCGCGTGTTGCAACAAACATACTGCCGGCCTCTACTTTACGCGAGTCGAATTGTATATTTTTTATTTCTACATCGGCAGAAATTGTATCTACCAATTCTACGTTTTTTAATATTTCTGAAAGTAACATAACTATTGATTAAGATTCTTCTTGTTGTTAATTATCTAAGTTTCAACACTACGGTGCTACCTCTCACGGCTTTTTGTCCATTTAATATCGACTGCGATACTACTCGTCCTTTGCCTTGTAGTTGCACATGCAATCCGCAACTTTCCATCAAGTAAACTGCATCTATCGCACCCATACCAACTACATTTGGCACTAAATCATCTACAATGGGACGCATATCTGCTATGAGTTTTGCTTCGTCTTGTGATTTTGACAATACTACCCAATCGGATTTGTTGCGTTGATAGTTTAAGTCTAATTCATCCATCGCAGATTCTACTTCCTCTCGTGCTCCGGCTTTCACACGTGGCAAATTATACACATTCAATGAGTCGGATTGCCAACGTTCCATATCTTCCATTTGCAAGTTTGTCTCTTTTGCATATATCCGTTCGGCAATTTTTTTAAATACGTCACCACACATAAATGCTGCGGCTGGTGCCATCTGTGGTTCTTTCACCACTACTATACACGAATACATTGGATTATCGGCTGGAAAATATCCACAAAACGATACTTGATGCTTCACTACTCCACCTTTTCCATATCCCAACTGTGCCGTACCTGTCTTGCCTGCTATCGCAAATTGTTCTGATTTTATCGACTTAGCAGTACCATACTCAACAACTCCCTCTAGCATCCCTTGCACTTTCTTCAATGTCGACGATTTACAGATACTTGCTTTTGCTACTTCTGGTTTATTGCTCACCAACACTTGCCCTTCTCGTTTTATCTCTCTCACCAAATACGGACGCATCATTTTCCCACCATTCGCTATAGCATTATAAAAATTCAACGTGTATATAGGTGGCACTTGCGTCGCATAACCAATCGACATCCATGGCAATGTCACTCCACTCCACAATTTGCTATCGGGCGTTGTTAGCATCGGACGCAATGTCCCCGACACTCCAAAATCCAACTGATCGGCAAATCCCGTAGCTAATACGGCATTGATAAAGTCCATTGGCTTTTTCTTGTAATATTCATCTATAATACGACTCACTCCCACATTACTCGACTGCGCCAATATACCTGCCACCGACAACGAATCATACCCCCCCTTATGCCAGTTGTGGTCTGTCATCTTACTGTTATAAAACATCCACACACCATTGTTTATATTCAACACATCCGACGTATCACACACCCCATGATCCAATGCCACCATAAGACTCATTGTCTTAAACGTCGAACCTGGCTCCGACATATCTGCCACTGCCATATTACGCCCCTCAAAGTACGAACCATCACCTGCTCGCTCCAAATTCACCATCGCCTTAATCTCGCCTGTCTTCACCTCCATCAATACCACACACGCATTTTTTGCTTTTATCACCTCCAACTTATCTCGCATCGCTGTCTCACATATATCTTGCATCTCTATATCCAACGTAGTATATATATCTGCTCCTCGTATAGCCTCTTTCTCTGGCACAAACACCCAATTAGCACGACCTACAAGATGACCTTTTGCAATACCCTTTTCCCCTGCCAACAACGAATCATAATAAAGCTCCAATCCATATTGCCCGCGTCCACTACTTCCATAGGTATCTCCCAAGGTGCGTCGAGCCAACGACCCATACAAATTTTCTCTATTCGACGACTCTTCATAATAAAATCCACTCTTCATACTCCCCGCTCTAAACAAAGGAAAGCCTTTAATATCCATCAAATCCAAATACGACACTCGCTTTGAATATATTTTCAATCGACGATTGCCTGCCACTCGTGCCTTAAGTATCATATCTTTATACTCCGCAGAACTCTTATCTTTGAATTTTTGCGACAAACAAATACACAATGAATCTATGTTTTCTCTGAAAAATTCTTGCCCTTTTTTTGTCCCAAAATACGGAATTTTTGCATCCATATATAAATTATAATATGGTATGGTTGCCGTAATCAAACTTCCATCTGCTGCATACAAATTACCTCGCTCTGGCACAATCTCACGTTCTTTCTTCTCCAACTTCTTTGCTTCTGCCATCCACGACGAACGCTCTACCGTCATAATCCACCCCATACGAAAAACAGCGAGAGCAAAAAATGCAACTATCACCCAATATACAATCTCAAATCTCTTTACTATCGACTTACGCAATGCCATAATTGTCTCCTTTTCAATTTTCTATAATAACTATTGGTTCTGTAGCTTCACTCAATCTACTTCCATTTTCACTCAACGCCTTCAATATCATAGTCCGACGCCCTGCTTGTTTCAACTCTTTCGATATCACCAACGACCTATATTTAATATCCTCTGCTTCAACTCGCAACTTGTTCACCTCTCGCAATTGTCGCTCATACAAAAATCTATTATTCACATACACAAGCGACAAGACAAATAGCAACAACAAAAACAAAAACTGCTTTTGTATAGCCTCCTTCAACAATATATCACCCGCAATAAACTCCTTTGTCAATGTCACTACACTCACCCCACCATTACCTCTTTCCGCTTTTGCCGGCTTCAATGGTTCACCCTCTTTGTTTCTAAATCTAAATACATTCATAACAATCTCCAATTTTAGAATTCACACACAAAAATCTCAATCCTCCACCTTCTCACCTATCCTCAATTTCGCCGAACGCGCTCTCGGATTTCGTTCTACTTCCTCCTCCGACGCCACTATAACTTTACTATTCACCGCTTGCAAAGGTGCAATCACCCGACCATAAAAGTCTTTCTCTTGCTTTCCCTCACAATTACCTGTTTTCACAAAGTTCTTCACCAATCTATCCTCCAACGAATGATACGTCATCACCACCAATCGTCCCCCTTCTGCCAACACCTCTGGCACCTGTGCCAACATCTCTTTCAACACATCCATCTCCCTATTCACCTCTATTCTCAATGCCTGAAATACCTTTGCCAAATCTTTCTTCTCTCTTTCATGCTTAAAGAATGGCTTCACAACCTCCATAAATCTTGCAATATCATCAAACTCCGCCTCTCCCCTCGCCTTCACTATTGCTTTTGCCAATTTTCTAGCTTGTTGCAACTCGCCATAAAAATAAAACACATTCGCCAACTCCTCCTCACTATACTCATTCAACACATCTGCTGCCGTCTTTCCTGCCGCCGTATTCATCCTCATATCCAACTGCCCTTCAAATCTAAACGAAAAACCACGAGTCTCATCATCTAAGTGGTGCGAACTAACCCCCAAATCAGCCAATATACCATCCACTTTCTCCACACCATAGTATTTCAAAAAGTTTTTCAAATACCTAAAATTACTTCTCACAAACGTAAATCGCTCATCATCAAAAGCATTCTTCATCGCATCCAAATCCTGGTCAAACGAATACAAATGACCACCCTCTCCCAATCGCTCCAATATAGCACGCGAATGACCACCGCCACCAAAAGTCAAATCCACATAAATCCCATTAGGTTTAATATTCAAACCATCCAAACACTCCGACAACATTACCGGAACATGATATGTATTTAATTCAGAATTCATAATGCATAATTCATAATTAGTTCAACAATAACAACACCTAACTTTTCGCTCCTAACTGTTTTAATCTCTCACTAAGTTTTGCCTTAACCGCAAACTGCTCTTCATACATAGACTTATTCCACATCGCAATTCTATCAACCATCCCCACAAAAACCACCTCACTCTCCAATCCCATTCTCACCTGCAATCTCTTCGGCATCAACACACGTCCTTGAGCATCAAACTCCAACACCTCCGCATCACCCACAAATTGCATCAACAACATCTGATCTTCTGGATCCCACTCATTCAATTTCGACTGCAAATCCAAAACCTGCTTATTCCACACACTCTCCGGATACACCAAAAGATACTTCTCATCTGCCTCCATACGCACCACAATACGCTCCCTCTCATCCTCCGAAAGCACTTTTCTGAACACCGAAGGTACAAACACACGACCCTTAGCGTCCAATTTAGCATCTATCTTACCAAGAAATGTCTTCATAACTACATATCTTTTATTGTTAATTACCAATTATTTACACTCACAAAATCATCTCTCAACTTTCAACTTTCAACTTTCAACTTTCAACTTTTCCAATCACGATGTAAAGTTACGAAAAATATTCCATTCCACCACTATCCCCCACCAACAAAATTACTAACAAGTTACTAACACTCATTATCAACAACTTAAACAATACTACCACACAACACAAAAACACATCATAAAACACTATAACACAAATAATTAAACTCCAAAATACAACAAGTGGTGCAAAATCCCACAAACACTCCAAAATCCACATTATCCACAGATAACCCCAAAAATATCCAAACCCACAAAACGGCACTCCATCACCCCCATTTCCCAACACACCCAATCTAAGCATCACACCCCCTCACCACACCCTATCTTCTCCCTATCTTCAACATAGGATAAATATAGGATAAATATATGATAAACATACTATAACCCATACCACAACAACCTTTTCCACACCACACAAACAAAAATTACCATCCCATCTACAAGAAAAACCAACAAATTCCGGAAATTTAAACATAAAACTTGTAGTTTTAGTATTTTTTTCGTACCTTTGCAAATTATTGTACATACTCCAATGGTACTAACAATCGACATAGGCAACACAAGGACCAAGGTAGCTATTTTCGACGAAAACCAACTCGCCGAACACGTTATATTTGAACCTATTACAAAAGAAGACATCATCTATCTTGCCAACAAATACAACTCTTTCAAAATAGCTATCATATCATCAGTCAACACCAACGAGGAGAACCGAATTGCACACATATTGGACGAAATAAACATAAAATATCACCTACTTTCATATCAATCACCTCTGCCATTCGCTATCGACTACCTCACCCCCGCCACGCTCGGCAAAGACCGTATCGCTGCCCTAGCCGGTGCATACGCCATCGGCGGCGAAGGCAACTATCTCGTCATCGACTGCGGCACTTGCAACACCTACGACCTACTCATCAACAACCATTTCGTCGGCGGCAACATCGCCCCAGGCCTACAAATGCGACTCGATGCCATGCATCATTTCACTGCCGCCCTACCGCAATGCAACCTCAACGATGCTTGCAACCCCAACAAACCTCTCGGCGAAACCACCCGAACTGCCATTTGGAATGGTGCCTATTGGGGCGTAGTCAACGAAATAAATGGCTACATCAATCGTTACTCTAAAGAATACAACAACCTAAAAGTAATACTAACAGGAGGACTTTTCACTTTAGTCGAAAACATCAACCATCAACTATCAACTATCACTCCTCTACCCATCCACGAGCCACTACTCGTACCCATCGGATTAAACTTTATTGCAAATTATATATCTAACAAAGTAAAATGAACAGAAAAATAACAATATTACTCGTATCGATTCTCTCTATGGTGATGTTCGCCCAAAACAACACCAATTCTCCATACACCCGATATGGATATGGGCAACTTGAAGACGACTGCTTCTCTCGTTCTCAATCTATGGGTGGCACTTCAATCGGCCTAAGAAACAAAAATTCAATCAATTCAACCAACCCTGCATCATACAGCAGCATCGACTCAACATCTTTTATTTTCGAAATGGG
The DNA here is from genome assembly GCA_045631465.1 of Candidatus Aphodosoma sp. Lineage (GTDB taxonomy): Bacteria > Bacteroidota > Bacteroidia > Bacteroidales > Paludibacteraceae > Aphodosoma. The sequence goes on from JAZQUV010000011.1 coordinate 68,400, forward strand.
AGTTTCCGGACTACTATCTAATTTCAGAAGCAACGGATCTCAAAACACCACCTTTACTGGCAACCTCGACTACATAGCACTACAATCTCCTATCTCCAAATGGATGGGATTATCTGCCGGTTTAATTCCTTATTCATATGTTGGATACAACTACAACTACACCGATTCACTACAAATACCATTCGAAGACGAATACAACATATACGACAAAACATACTATGGCTCTGGCGGCATTAGCCAAGTATATTTAGGCCTATCTTTCGACATTGCCGACCACCTAGCTCTCGGCGTCAATGGCTACTACATGTTTGGCAACATCAACCACTTCAAAGCCGTAAGCTATTCTTCATCAGACCTATCTACTACCAACACAGTGATGAAATCCAACCTCTTCATCCGCAGTTTCAACACTCGATTTGGTTTACAATATCACGAAACAATAGACGACAAACACAAATTCACAATCGGCGCTATATACGAATTTTGCTCCGGCATGAATGGAGCATTCGAACAAACTACAACAGGAACCGACACCATAAAAATCAACTCTTCCGCACTATTCGAAATACCATCACTCTACGGAGGTGGTTTCTCCTACACCTACGACAACCGACTCACTATTGGTGCCGACTTCACACTACAAGAATACAGCAAAGCCCTCTACTATGGCAAACGCGACACTCTCGCCAATCGTATGAAAATAACCCTCGGTGCCGAATACATAAACAACCCTCGTGGTCGCGACTATATCGACCGAATGGCTTGGCGATTAGGCGCAAACTATCGCAATTCACATGCAAAAATAAACGGCATACAAACTTCCGAGTTTTCAATCACATGTGGCGTCGGACTACCTCTCAGAACATCTAAAACCGTCATCAACGTCAACCTCGAATATGGCAACATCGGTGGAATGACTGCTACTCTAAAAGAAAATTACATCAGATTCGGACTAAACTTCGCGCTCAACGAAACCTGGTTCGTCAAAGCCAAAGTCAGATAACATCAATCGAATACTAATAACCAACTACTAAATAATTAACTAACTATGAAATCATTAAAATTAACAGCTCTTTTGCTCGCTATCTTCTTTGCAAGCAACATTACAGCTCAAATGTCCGACGAGTGCAGAGTAAACCTCTCTCTCTTCACCGAGTACGCAAAGGTTAAAAACTATGCCGATGCCTACGAACCTTGGATGAAAGTTTATACTGAATGTCCTTCTGCTTCAAAAAACATCTACTCTCTTGGTGTTAGAATCCTTGAATGGAAAATCAAACAAGCTACAACTCAAGAAGAATTTAATGCTGCTTTTGCTCAATTAATGAAATTGTACGACGATCGTATCCAATACTATGGCAACGACCCAAAAACTCCTCGTCCTGCAATCCTTGCCGACAAAGCAACAAAACACAACAAGTACTTCCCTAATGACAATGCAACCATCTACCCTTGGATCAAAGAAGCTATCCACGGATTAGGCAATGCTGCATCTGCAACCGAATTACAACTCTTCGTATTCACTTCTGCCAACCTCTATAAAGCCGACAAAACTTTGGCTGAACAATTCATCGGCGACTACACTTTTGCTGATGCTATCTTAGCTACCAACAGCCAAAATGCCGACCTCAAAGATGCAGAGGCATACACAAACGTAAAATCTGCTGTCGACGTTCTCTTCGCGGCTTCTGGTGTTGCCGATTGCGCAAAAATGAACGAAATCTTCTTGCCTAACGTAGAAAACAATAGCGCCGACATCAAATACCTCGAAGGCGTAATGAAACTCTTCAAACGCCTCAAATGTATCGAACACGAAGCTTACTACAAAGCAGCCGAATATGCCCACAAAATTTCTCCATCTGCCGAAGCTGCTACTGGTCTTGGCGATATGTCATACGTAAAAGGCGACCTCGACAAAGCTATCGAATACTACCAAGAAGCTGTAAATCTCTCAACCGAAGATATTGACATTGCATATAATTTGTTCCGCATTGCTCAAGTATATTACAAAAAAGAGCAATATCAAAATGTTCGTAAATATTGCAAAGAATCATTGGCTAAAAATCCAGCACAAGGCCAACCTCATATCATGTTAGGTCTTGTTTATGCTCAAGCAAAAGTATCCGACGACCCAACACTTCAAAAAGCTGTATATTGGGCATCTGTCGACCAATTCGCTAAAGCAAAAAGTGTTGAACCAACAGAAGATATGGTTGAACAAGCAAATAAACTTATCCGCACATATAGCGCATATTTCCCTTCTAAAGAAGAAGTCTTCATGCACCCTGACATCGAAGAAGGCAAATCTCACTTCGTTGGCGATTGGGTTAGCGAATCAACTACTGTTCGTAGCAAATAATAAATAAGGTTTGAACAATAAACTTTACATATTTAAAAACAATTGTGTAGCAATCGCAACATTTGCGATTGCTGCACTCTTTTTATTTTCTTCATGTCAAACTAAACACGAAATGACTTCTTCTATAGTCGACATAAAAACCACTGCACAAGTATATGCCGACTCTATCACAACCATCGTATCCGACTCTGGAATAATCCGTTATAGAATCATCACCCCTGAATGGTATGTCTACGAAAAAGCCGACACACCATATTGGGATTTCCCTCAAGGACTTCGCTTCGAACGCTTCGACGAAAACTACAATATCGACGCGCAAGTAGAATGCAACAAAGCAATATATTATAGCAAACAAGAACTTTGGCGACTTAACGACAACGTCGAAGCCACAAACCTCAACAAAGAAGAGTTCTATACCAACGAACTCTATTGGAACCAAAAAGACGAACGCGTATACAGCGATTCGGCAATTACTATCATTCAAAAAGACAGAAAAATACTAGGCGTAGGATTCGAATCAAATCAAACATTCTCACGCTACAGCATACGCCAACCTAAAGGCACAATCCCTATTGAGGAATAAAAAACTGAGAGTTGAAACTGTATATCCTAACCTCTAAACTCTAACCTCTAACCTCTAAACTTTAACCTTTAACCTCTAACCCCTAACCTCTAACCTCTAATCTCTAAACTCTAATCTCTAAACTCTAAATAATAATGGTTAACTATTGGGCTATAGCCATATCTCTCATATTCTCCGCTCTATTTTCAGGAATGGAGATTGCCTTCGTATCTTCCAACAAACTTCGCTTCGAAATAGACAAAAAATCTAATTCTCTCACATCCAAAATAATAGATTTCTTCTACCACCATAGCGAACAATACATATCTACAATGCTAGTAGGCAACAACATAGCTCTCGTTGTATATAGCATCCAAATGGCAAACCTACTAACTAGCATCATCCAACAATACATCACTGCATCCGATTTCATCATAATGATTATCCAAACAATCATTGCCACAATCATCGTCCTTTTCACCGGTGAATTCATCCCTAAAATCATTTTCAAATCAAACCCTAACGTATGGCTTAACATCTTTTCTCCTTTTATATACATTATATATATATTACTCTATCCTATCACAATATTCACCACATTCCTATCAAAAAACATACTCCGCCTACTCAAACTCTATAATCCACAAAGCGAAACCCACGAACTAAGCAAAGTCGACCTCGACTATCTAATCAACGAATCTATCGAAAGTTCAGATAGTCAAGAAGAAATCGAACACGATGTCCGCATATTCCAAAATGCCCTCGATTTCTCCGAAGTAAAACTCCGCGATTGCGCTATTCCCCGCACCGAAATCACAGCTCTACCCGAAGAAGGCACAAGCCTAATAGACCTACGCAACACATTCACCAATACTGGATATTCAAAAATCCTCATCTACCGAGAATCAATCGACAATATCATCGGCTACTTCCACTCTAACGACTTATTCAAAAACCCAGAAGATTGGAAAAAACAAATACGCCCTCTACCTATAGTTCCCGAAACTATGGCTGCCAACAAACTAATGGACATCTTCATGCAAGACAAAAAAAGTATCGCCGTTGTTGTCGATGAATTTGGTGGCACTGCTGGCATCATCACCCTCGAAGATATTATGGAAGAAATCTTTGGCGAAATCGAAGACGAACACGATAACCGTGAATGGGTAGCTCGACAAATTGCCGACAACGAATACATGCTATCTGGCCGACTCGAAATTGATACAGCCAACTCTAAATTCGACATCAACTTCCCCGAATCCGAAAACTACGTTACCATCGCCGGATACATATTACACCACTATCAAAAATTCCCAAAACTCAACGATACTATACAAATCGAAAACTACACATTCAAGATAATTCAAGCACACAACAACCGCATCGATTTAGTAAAATTAACCATAAACCCCAAAAACTAAACACCTATATTTCAATAAATTATAATTTTATTACAAAAAACTTCGCATATATAAACTTTTTTTTGTAAATTCGCATTTCGTAACATAAACGTGTAAAATAAGGCAAAAACATGCCCCATTTTACACTTATTATGCTATATATCAACAATATACACAAAAGACAAAAAACAAAATAAAAAACAAATAATACAAATAAAAAATGGCAACATTAGAAAAAATCAGAAGTAAAGGACTCCTACTCTTGATTGTAGTAGGTTTGGCTTTGGTAGTCTTCATTGTCGGAGACTTAGTTAATTCAGGTTCAACTTATTTCCAAGAAAACAGCGCTAACGTAGCAGTTATCAATGGCGATAAAGTAAAAATTCGCAATTATGCTGAAAAAATGGACCAATTCAACGATGTAGTTAAATTGCAATATGGCAATAACATTAACGACGAAGTGACAGAGCAAATCCGCCAAATGGTATGGGAAAGCACTGTAACTGAAAAAGTTATTGGCGACGAATGTGCCAACATCGGTATGACTGTTACAAAAAATGAATTGGCTGACATGATCGTTGGCAACAACATCAGCCCAATGATGATGAGCAACCAAATGTTCTTCAACGAAAATGGTCAATTCGACGTTAACAACGTAAAACAATTCATCGCTTCTATTGACAGCGAAGAAGCTGAACAAAACATCCCTTACGAACAACTCCGCCTCTATCGTAACTATTGGCGCTATTGGGAACATGCAATCAAAGTTAACCGCCTTCAAGAAAAATACACCAACTTGCTTAACTCTGCTTTGGTTGTAAACCCTTTAGAAGCTAAATATGCTTACGAAAGTGCAAAAGTTTCTGCCGATGCTGTTTACGCAATGAAAAACTATTTTGCTATCCCAGACTCTACTATCAACGTATCTGATGCAGAAATCAAAACTCTCTACAACAAGAAAAAAGAACAATTCAAACAAAAACAATCAGCTGACATTAAATACATCGTTGTAGATATCAAACCTTCAACTGACGATTTCGCTGAAGTTGAAAAATGGATCAACGACCTAAAAGCTGAATTCACTACAACTAACGACATCGCCGCTATAGTAAACTCTAATTCAGACGTTCAATACCGTGGCGAAAATCTAACAAAAGAACAAATCGATGCCGACTTCCAAGAATTCGCTTTCTCTGGTCAAGCTGGTGAAGTTATGGGCCCTATTTTCGTAAACAACACTTACAAAATGGCTCGTATCATCGAAAATGGCATCGCTTCTATCGACTCTGTTAACCTTAGCAACATGTACCTCCGCCGCGAAACTGCAGAAGCTACTCAAGCTTTAGCCGACAGTATCATGGATGCAGTGAAAAAAGGTGCCGACTTCGCTGAATTAGCAAAAACTCACTCTCTCCTCCAAAATGCTGCTAACGGTGGCGAAATTGGTTGGGTAAGCGAAATGGGTCTCGAAAAGAAAATCGCTACTCCTGCTTTCTCTACTCCTGCTAAAAACATGTTCATCGTAAAAGAAGGCAACGACATCAATCTCTTCTACGTAAACGAACTTGGTGCTAAAACTACAAAAGCTAAAGTTGCTATCCTCGCTCGCGAAGTAAGCGCAACATCTCGCACTCAAGCTGAACTTTACAACAAAATGAAACAATTTATTGTTGACAACAACAATATCGAAGCTCTCGAAGCCGAAGCTGCTAACAATGGATATACAGTAATGACTGCTTCTAACATCGATATCAATGCAACTACTATCAACAATATCCAAAAAGCTCGCGAAGTGGTTCGTTGGGTATTCGAAAACAAAGAAGGTGCTACTAGCGACATCTTCGAAGTTGAAGACAAAATCATCGCTGTTGCAATTGACAAACACAACGCAGAAGGCTATCGTCCACTCGAAAGCGTAAAAGCTCAACTTGCAGCCGAAATTCGCAAAGATAAAAAAGCCGACATCCTCATTGCTCAAATGGCTGGCAAATCTATGGATCAACTTATTGCAGAAGGTTTCCGTGTCGACACAGTTCGCAACGTAAACTTTGCTAGCACTTATGTTGGCGCTATCGGCAACGAACCATCTCTCTTCGCTCGCGTTGCTAATGCCGAAATCGAAAAAGAATCAGCTCCTATCAAAGGTAACACTGGTGCTTACATCTTCAAAGTTATCAACAAAAACGAAGAAGCTAAACCATACAACGAAAAAGAAGAAATGGTTATGCTCGAAACTCGCGAAAGCTATATGAACTCATTCCTTGCTATCGAAGCACTCAAAACTGCTGCCGAAATCAAAGATATGCGTTATATCTACTACTAATATATAGTATATGCAAAAATAGGCTGAACTCTTTCCGTTCAGCCTATTTTTTATTTTTACATACACACAAAAAAGCAGAAGCTTTGCTCACGCAAAACTCCTGCCACACATTATCTATAATCTATAATCTATAAAAAAACCTCAAAAAAATCATATTATTAATATATACACAAACATAAAATGTATATTTAACAATTAATCTTCTTTTGTTGATACAAAGTTACCTCTTTTTAACTTAACCAACAAACAAATACAGGTATTTAACATTAAATTAACTATAAAATAGCAAAAACACACCAATTTTACCAATATTTTTAACATAAACAAACAAAAAACACAAAAAATATCCTATAAAAAACAACACATTTTAACACTACGCCTCATCAAATCGTCGAGTTTTCGACATAAATATTGTTCATTTGAAAAAAAATCACTAACTTTGCACAAAACTACATACTAAAAAAATGAAATATATCACCGATTTAATACCATCTTTTCCACTTACCGACCCGATTGCCATATTTCTATTGGTCATCGTCATTATCCTATGCGCTCCAATCCTAAATAGATTCAAAATCCCGCATATAATAGGACTAATCCTCGCTGGTACACTCTTCGGCCCTCACGGACTAAACATCCTATCCAACGATGCTAGCTTCGAACTATTCGGCAAAGTAGGCATCCTATACATCATGTTCCAAGCCGGACTTGAAATCGACCTAAACACATTCAAACAAAATAGCACAAAAAGCATCCTATTCGGCATATATACATTCGTTATACCAATGCTATTTGGCATCATCACTGGCATGTGGCTCCTCAACATGGACTTCACTCGCGCCACTCTCCTCGCCAGTATGTACGCCTCTCACACCCTTATTGCCTACCCTATAGTCAGCAAAATGGGTATATCCAAAAACCGTGCTGTCAGCATCACCATCGCTGGCACAATCATTACCGTCACCGCATCTTTGCTCATCCTCGCTGTCATCGTTGCCACAACCAAAGGCGAAATGAACTCTGCCTATTGGATCAAATTCGGAATCTCCACACTCATATTCTGCCTCATAGTTTTCTGGCTATTACCCAAACTATCAAAATACTTCCTCCGCCATTTCAACGATAGTGTAGCACAATACATTTTCGTGATGGTCATCATCTTCTTTGCCTCAATATTAGCACAAGCTGCTGGACTCGAAGGAATCCTTGGTGCATTCTTCGCCGGACTAATTCTCAATCGCCTCATCCCAAGTGTATCGCCTCTGATGAACCGCATCGAATTTGTCGGCAATGCCATTTTCATACCATTCTTTCTCCTTAGCATTGGCATGCAAATCGACTTGCGCGCCTTTGTCACTAGCATCGAATCAATAAAGGTTGCTATAGTTATGACTGTCGTAGCAACCGCAACCAAATGGATGGCTGCCAAACTATCTCAAATCACATCAAAACTTAGCCGCGTAGAAGGCGACCTCATTTTCGGCCTCAGCAACGGACAAGCCGCCGCAACACTTGCTGCCGTAATGATTGGATACAACATCGGACTTCTCGACGAAAACGTGCTCAATGGCACTATCGTCATGATTCTTGTCACATGCACCATATCTTCAATCACAACAGAACATGCTGCCCGCAAAATTGCCATCGAAGAAACTCAACAAGACGAACAACGCCAACGCCTTGGCACCGAGCGCATACTCATCCCTATTTCCAACCCACAAACTATGCCTCAACTCCTCGACATTAGCAACCTAGTCAAACCTCAAAACAACAAAACTCTATATGCACTAAAAATCAACAGCGACCCAGAAGACTCTTCTGGAGCTAAACTATTAGAAAGTGCAGCCAAACTCGCTTCTGCCACCGACAACAAACTCATCCCTATAATGAAATGCGACTTGAACATATCAAATTGCATCATCGACACCATACATACCAACAAAATCACCGACCTCATCGTCGGCATCCACCACAAAGCCAACATTGTCGACACATTCCTCGGTGGCACTATCACATCACTTATCAATGGCACAACTAATCAAAACCTAATAATTTATGGTCCTAAAAAGCCCATCAACTCTGTCAAACGTCTTGTTGTTGCCGTGCCTCAAATGGCAGAATTAGAGGTAGGTTTTGACCTATGGTTCGATCGTGTCAAAAATATAGCCTCACAACTAAGTATCCCTGTCGTTTTCTATGCCAACAAGCAAACTACCGTCGCACTCAAAAAGCAATGCGAAATACATAGTTCGCTCAACGTCTCGTTCCGCGAATTAGCAGCATGGGAAGATTTCCTTATAATCACAAAACACATCAAACCTGGCGATACACTTATAGTCATCTCCGCAAGAAAGGCAACCGTATCATACAACAACCTATTCGAAAAAATACCTTACTATCTCAACAAATATTTCACCGACAACAATTTCTTGCTGATATATCCACAACAAACTGCCTCCGACGGCACCGACAACGACCGATACAACCCACTGAAGATAAGTTGAGAATCACTACCCGAGCTCATTCTCAAAAGACAAAAGAACAAATATTTATGTTAGCAAATATTTTTCAACACAAATTTTCATAAATTTACCACAAACAATAAATTAATGATTAATTTATGATAACCAACGGTCCTTGAGCCTTTGGCGATAGAATTTACGTTCAAAAAAAAATTATACCTTTATGTTCTTCTGTCTTCAAAAATAAATTCATGTCTTCATGTCTTCATGTCTAAAAAAAATATAATATAATGCGCAGACAAACAAAAGAAATCCAAGTTGGCAACCTCCGAATAGGTGGCAACAACCCTATTCGCATACAAACCATGGCCAACACCGACACCAACGATATCAATGCCTCTGTAGCACAAGCCAAATGCTGCCTCACAGCAGGCACCGAACTCCTCCGCTATACCACTCAAGGCACCAAAGAAGCCGAAAATCTCGGCAAAATCAAAGAACTTCTCCGTGCCGAAGGCATCGACCTACCTCTCGTGGCCGACATCCACTTCAATGCCAACGTTGCCGAAGTTGCAGCTAATTTAGTCGAAAAAGTCCGCATCAACCCAGGCAACTTTGTCACAGGCAAACACAGCGACTACACCGACGAAGAGTGGGACGACGAACTCCGCCGCATCCGCGAAAAACTTCACACTCTGCTATCTATCTGCAAAGACAAAGGCACCGCCATCCGCATCGGCGTCAACCACGGTTCTCTCTCTCCTCGCATCATGAGTCGCTATGGCAACACCCCTCTCGGACTTGCCACATCATGCATGGAATTCATCGAACTCTGCGAGCAAGAAGGCTTCACCAACCTAATCCTCTCTGTCAAAGCATCCAACACACGCGTAATGATTTACGCCGTGCGCCTACTCGTACAAATGATGGATGCCAAAGGCAAAAACTACCCCCTTCACCTCGGCGTAACCGAAGCTGGTAGCGACGACGAAGGCCGCATCAAATCAGCCGTAGGCATCGGCACCCTACTCCACGACGGCATCGGCGACACCATCCGCGTATCACTATCCGAAGCTCCCGAAGCCGAGATCCCAGTTGCTCGCAAACTAGTCGACTACATCGAAAACCAACATCTCAACGCTCAACGCTCAACGCTCAACGCTCAACTAAAAACAGAGTATTCACGTCGCAAATCCACTCCAATCGACAAAATTGGAGGCGACAATCCCGTTGTTGTAGTAGCCGATCAAACACTCAACACACCTTTACAACCCGACTACACTGCCGAAGAAATTCTAGCATTAAATCAAAAGGTTGCCATTATCGAAGATCTCTCAAATCTCAATGAACTACTATCAACCGACAAACCAATAATCGTAAAAAAACAATTCAAACTCGACGACCTCGAAACTCTCCAAATCCAAGCAGGAGCCTTCTTCGGTCCACTTCTCATCGACGGACTCATCGACGGCATCTGGCTCACTAACCAATCCGACTCTATCTCCGCCGAACAAGTCAACGACATCGCATTCGAAATCCTTCAATCGTCACGCTGTCGCATCAGCAAAACAGAATACACCTCTTGCCCATCGTGCGGACGCACCAAATTCGACCTACCTAAAGTCGTACGCCAAGTCAAAGAAGCAACACAAGGATTTGTAGGACTCAAAATCGCCGTAATGGGCTGCATCGTCAATGGTCCAGGCGAAATGGCAGATGCCGATTTTGGCTACATCGGTGCCGGTATGGGCAAAGTATCCCTCTACAAAGGACAAGAATGTGTCATGAAAAACATCCCCGAAGAAGAAGCAATCGACAAACTTCTAGAACTCATAAATAATAACAAAACCAACCAATAAAACATATTTTATAAACATAAATTGCCGTAAATTAATCATAAATTTAAACCCTATATAAATAAAAATTTACGACTAATTAACGAAAATTTATGTTCAAAATAGGAATAATTAAAGCTAAAACATTTTTGTTATTACGTTATTCTGTCTCCAAAAAATCTAAAAACAAACATTTTTGAAAAATTTCTCCTCAAAAATTTGTTTATAAGCAATTTAATGCTTACCTTTGTCTCGTAAATAGCAAATTTACACAAAAACGTACAACTAACTGTTTTTTAACATATTAAAAATTTTATTATGAAACAAATGCACAATTTCAACGCAGGTCCTTGCGTTCTTCCTCGTGAAGCAGTGGAAGCAGCTATCGCAGCTATCCAAAATTTTGACAACACAGGTATCGGTATCCTCGAAATTTCTCACCGTACTCCAGGTTGGGAACGCGTAATGGCAGAAACTCGTCAACTTTGGCGCGAATTGTTGAACATCCCTGAAAACTACGAAATCTTGTTCCTCGGTGGTGGTGCTTCAACTCAATTCTTCCACGTTCCTGCTAACCTTTTGAACAAAAAAGCTGCTTACCTTCAAACTGGTGTTTGGGCTAAAAAAGCTGCTAAAGAAGCTAAATTCTATGGCGAAGTAGAAGTTGTTGCTTCTTCTGAAGACAAAACTTACTCTTACATCCCTAAAAATTATGTAATCCCTACAGATGCTGACTATTTCCATATCACAACTAACAACACTATCTACGGTACTGAAATCCGTTACGATATGGACTGCCCAATCGACTTGGTAGCAGATATGTCATCAGACATCATGAGCCGTCCAGTAGACGTTAGCAAATATGCTATGATCTATGGTGGTGCTCAAAAGAACGTAGGCCCTGCTGGTGTTACTTTCGTTATCATCCGTCGCGATCTTCTCGAAAATAACTTCCGTCCACTTCAAACAATGGTTAGCTACAAAACTCACGCTGCTGACGAAGAACGTAACATCTCTATGTTCAACACTCCTCCAGTATTCCCTATCTTCGTTATGTACGAAACATTGAAATGGGTGAAAAAACTCGGTGGTCTCGAAGCAATGAACAAAATCAACGTTGAAAAAGCTGACCTCCTTTACAACGAAATCGACCGCAACTCTATGTTCGTAGGTACTGCTGCTAAAGAAGACCGTTCAATCATGAACGTATGCTTCGTAATGGCTCCAGGTCACGAAGACAAAGAAAAAGCATTCATGGAATTCGCTAAAGAACGCGGTATGGTAGGTATCAAAGGTCACCGTTCAGTAGGTGGTTTCCGCGCTTCTATCTACAACGCATGTCCAGTTGAATCAGTTAAAGCTCTCGTAGCTTGCATGCAAGAATTCGAAGCTGCTAACAAATAATTCAATTATTTAATAGCATATCACAATAAGGCTAACCCCACAAGGTTAGCCTTATTTTTTTTACCTCATAGAGGCGACATAATCTTTTTCCATATTTCCGATTGTAATTTGAATATTTTTTTATAACTTTGCACCAACTAAAACATACATTATAAAACATACATAGGACGTTTATACGACCTTAGTCTTTAACAACTAAGAATCTCGCAAATTCATAATCTAAGTTAAAGGGCTGAGCAAGATAGATGTCTCGTGATGTGTATATTTCAGTCAGGCACTCTGCATGTTCACTCATGCCGAGCATTTGACGATATATTCATATCTACGTGGGCTTCTGTATTGCTTGATCTCTGACTTAGATGGGCAATGCGAGAGCCTTTAGTTGTGGAGACAAGTAACAAAAGCTCCACGTTTTTTTATGGTACACATTGGCAAACTCATCAAGCAAGAACTTGAAGCCCAAGAACGCACCCCCTCATGGCTCGCCCGCAAAATCAGTTGCGAACGCCCCAACATATACAACATCTTCGAGCGCAAAAGCATCGACACCAACCTCCTCTTCCAAATCTCCAAAGCCCTCGACAAAGACTTCTTCGCCATCCTCTCCCAAGAACTCACAAAACCATAAAGTGTCAAAATAATTTACACAATCGTAAAATTATTTTGACACTTTTCTTTTTGCCCCCACCATAATAAAACTTACCTTTGCATATATATAAGTTCAAGACAACTTTAACGGAAAAATATACGCTCCTTGTTAATACAACTAAGCATAGTAAATCTTATCACCATCGCTAAGAGTGTCACTATCAAAAAATTGAATTTTATATTCTAACTATATATCTATTTTTTCCTTTTTATTAACCTTTAAACTATAAAATTATGATGTTTATCCTTTTGGTTTATAGAAAACTTATTATGCCCATTGCAGTCATTGGAGGCTGGTTCGGAATTCCTATTATGTTAGCTACAAAAGCTTCAATTTGGTGGTGGGTACTTTCAGGCATTCTATCTTTTCCTGGATTTTTGTTTGGTCTGTCGACTTGGGGCGCAACAGTTACACCTCGTTTTTTTTGGCGCAATTCGCCACTCGATATATTCGAAAATCGCCTTTTTTCAGTTTTAAGAGACACCTACTGCTTTTTCTCCTTCGTACCAAGCATTTATGGCATATGGTTTTACCTAGGACATGCAGATGCAACTAATACTGTAATAGCAGAACCAGAACCAGTACCATCAATTACAGCATCATGGAATATTAAAGAGGGTGCAATTGTTGAATCATTTACAGATGCAACACTTACATTTACAGGTGTAGATGCAGTAGAACTAAAAAATTCTTATGGTTGTACTTGGTTTTATGAAAAAGATGTTGATGGTAACTGGCAACTCGTTAGCAATATGCGTACTGCTGGTTATATGAATGCAAAAGTTTCTGGTACAACATTAACACTTGGTGTTGATCCTGCTTGTTATACGTCTCCATTTAACAGTAGAGGTGAATATCGTATCGTAGTTCCTGTAGATGGTGTTTATTTCAATGATGATAAAACTAACTTGAATACAGAAGAATATGTATTAAACTTCATAATTGATAATGATAATGTAGAATTTAAAGAAATTGATGCAGTATATACTGTTGCACCAGAAGATAATAATACAATAACTGAAATTCGTGAAATCGTTCTTAACTTCACAGAATATGAAACTATTACCGTAGCAGAACCAGATCTTATAAAAAATTCAAATATTCCAACAGCACATATAGTAGATAGTATTACTGGAGCACTAACGCCTGCTGGTTGTATATTCTTTAAAGCTGATACTCTTTCTACTAATGGTATTCGTCTTTATATAGATCCAAGCATTAATGGAGCTCTTGATTCTTATGCACAGGAAGGTGTTTATGAAATTAGAATTCCTGCAGGTGTAGTAACATTGGGTGAATTTGGAATTAACAAACCTATAATATTAAATTATACAGTTAAAACTACAACACCAGAAATAACACCCACAATTGTAGAAGGAACCGAGCTTTATATTCAACTTCCGACAACAATGAAACTTTTGCGTTCATCAGTAACATTTGGAAAGGCTTCAACTGGTGGTAAATTAAAACCAGTTAAACGCAGAACCTCTATAACTGAAGGAACTACAACAAGTGTAGCAATAACTAATGTAGATGCAGAAAATGGAATTTGGAAAATTGTAGCTCCTGCTGGTACTTCTGATTCTATTTTCAATGTAACATTACAATTCAAAGGCATTTCTGCTGCTTGTGGTATCACTAACCTCAAATATGATGGAGAGCATAATCTCTTCACATTGTCAAGCGACTTTACTTTCGCCCCACGTAAAGGTGGTACAGCAACAGAAGCTAATGGTACATGGGGTGTATATCCATTCCCATAACCACTAGCAATCACAAGTAACATAAAACATATAGTCAAACAAGAACAGCATCTATTATACTTACCCTTGAAGAAGATGGTACTGCTCATATTTACAGTGTAGATAACAAAATTCTGGGGATTAGAAAATTCATAAAGAAGGCGTTATTGCTCGTGATACTAAAAAAACTAGTGATTATCTTTCTCTTTTGAATATTACTCTCACTGCAAAATGTAAAATCGTTGTTTGTAATTATATTCGCACACAAGCAGATGAAAGTAATACTAATATCTTTTAACACGGACCAATTTACTTTTAACACTATGAAAACAAAAACTTTCGAAATATTAAAACAAGAACTTGACAACCTATTCCAAAAATTCTTTGAGGATATGGAAATAAACAAAGAAACAGGTATAGTCAAAGACTCAAACAAACGATTTTCAGGGTATCCATATATAGGAGAAAAATATGTAGAAGCTCCAATAAAAATACTTTTTATTCCTTTAGATACAGGCGTAGACGAACTAAAGAAAGAAAATACTTATCATAAATTTGAAAGCCGAGCAGAAAAAGTTACGCCTAACAAAAATGCTAAACACGTATTCAATCCTCATCTCGCAGGTCTATACGCAACAACAGTATGCTTATTAAAAGAAGAGTTAGACTCCGCCAAAGAATGTTGGGAATATCTATTAAATGCAAACGAAAAAACCACATCTACAAAGATAAACAATTCATGGAAAAACCTCAATGAAGAACAAAAAAATCTTTTATCGCACGTTGCATATACCAATAGATACAAATTTGTTACTATTGAGCGTCCTGAAGATAAAAGATCAGGAGGAAAAGATAGAACATGGTTGAATAAAGATAAAGAAAGAGAACTTCTTCTATCCGAAATAGAAATTTTCAATCCTGACATTATTGTATTTCAAGGAAAAACTGGATTAGATAATTGCAATATAAAAGAACTTAAAGAAAAATATACAGTATTCGTAGCAAATCACCCTTCTTGTTGGCAAAAAGGAGCAAATAAATTAAAATACATTAAAGAAACCTTTGATAAATAAGATGCCAAACATCAAAAACTCCCAACAAAATCGACCAATGCGGATTTCCCAATTTGGTCGATTTTGTTATTTTGTACGACACACAAACATAACGATATTAAACTATACCTCATACCCAATTTCATCATACAAAATATCCACCCTACCCCACAGCAACCTTCACCCTACCTTCAAGCAAAAAAACAGCCACTTTCACACCTCCCTCTTGCAAAGTCTACAAAGTTTTCTACTTTCCTTCCGTAAAATTTACCACACAAAGCCAACTTTGCAATTGCAAAGTTGCAAAGTTCCCATAACAATCTAACTATCAAGATAAAACCCAATTCCAGATTTTAACAACAGAAACAACACACCACATCCAACTCAAAGATAATCAACCGATTATCAAAACTTTGCCAACTTTGCCAACTTTGCAAGTCCCTATTTCTCACAAATCTAGTTGTCTTTTCCTAAAATAAGTAGACAGTTTTTGGGTTATTTTACTAAATTAATAGACATATTTTCTAAAAATATAGACATCTTCCTGAATTTATTGTCATTACCTAAAACAACAGACACCCTCACACTCTACAAATTCTAAAATTCAATAATTCAACGCTCAATTTACTCTTCCTTGAATTTTTCATAGTAAAAAAATAGCCTTTTTACAGTAAAAATACGCAAATTCACGAATTTTTAGCGCTCAAAAATAGATAACAAAAGAGATAATTTAGCGAATTTCAAATATTCAAAAGTCATTTTTCAAGCTACATCCAAAATAAAACCAACTGATAATCAACACAATTATCAAATAAACAAAAATATTTACAAAAACATTTGGTCATATCAAAAAAAAGACGTAACTTTGCATCCGCAAATGAGGGTTAAACCTCATACGCAGCCAAGCGGAATTTTTGCGATACGCGAGAGTAGAAAAATTTTCAAAGCTTTTGATTGAATTGGCAAATAAAGTTCACTTTAATTTGATAATTAAATCAAAAGATTAAAAAACAAACAAAGTTTGATTTTGAAAAGAAAATTTTTATACCGAGCACAGCAAAAATCTCGCAAAATTTAAAGAATTTTGCGGAAATAGCTCAGTTGGTAGAGCACAACCTTGCCAAGGTTGGGGTCGCGGGTTCGAGTCCCGTTTTCCGCTCAACTTTTCAAAAAGTCCCTGCGCAGGTGGTGAAATTGGTATACACGCTACTTTGAGGGGGTAGTGGTCGCAAGGCCGTGTGAGTTCGAGTCTCATCCTGCGCACAAAACTAGAGATGCAATTTTCGGATTGCATCTCTTTTTTTGTTTTTACTCTACTCAAAAAAAACTTTGCCCTACTAAAAAAAACACCTTTTTTCCTTAACATAAATTTTCGTGAATTAACCACAAACAAAACATTAGCAATTAATTTATAAAAATTTACATTTAATATTTTAACAGAAAAAAAATATAAAGACAACAACATTTTTATCCTTTTACTCTATTTATCTTTTACCCATCAAAAAAGATACAAATTTATTATTGTTTTTAAAGATTTTTTTGTAACTTTGCGAGTTGATAGGCAAAGAGGTGTCTATCTAGCAAGAAAATAGTTTTTTAAAGTAAAAAGATAAATATTATGTCAACTAAATCAGACGTTAAAGAAGAAAAAAAGAATCTTAATTTCATCGAACAAATAGTGATGGGCGATGTTGAAAAAGGGTTAAACGGTGGTCGAGTGCAAACTCGTTTTCCACCAGAACCAAATGGTTACCTCCATATTGGTCACGCTAAAGCAATCTGCCTTGACTTTGGAATCGCAGAGCGTTTTGGTGGTACATGTAACCTTCGCTTCGACGACACAAACCCTGTAAAAGAAGACGTTGAATACGTAGATTCTATCCAAGAAGATATCAAATGGTTGGGCTACCAATGGGAAAATATCTATTATGCATCGGACTATTTCCAACAACTTCACGACCTTGCAATTCGCTTCATCAAAGAAGGTAAAGCATATGTAGACGAACAATCGGCTGAAGAGATTGCAAAACAAAAAGGTACCCCAACTACTCCAGGCACAAATAGCCCATACCGCGACCGCTCAATCGAAGAGAACCTCGACCTCTTCGAACGTATGAGCAAAGGCGAAATCCCTGACGGTTCGATGATTTTGCGTGCAAAAATTGATATGGCGCATCCAAATATGCACTTCCGTGACCCTATCATGTATCGCATCATCACATCGCACCCACACCACCGCACTGGCAATCAATGGAAAGTATATCCAATGTATGACTTTGCGCATGGTCAATCGGACTACTTCGAAGGCGTAACTCACTCACTCTGTACACTTGAGTTTGAAGTGCACCGCCCACTCTACGACTACTATATCGACCAATTTGCAACTGACGAATATCGTCCAAAACAACGCGAATTCAACCGTTTGAACATCACATACACAGTGATGAGTAAACGCAAAATGTTGCAATTAGTGCAAGAAGGTCTTGTTCGTGGATGGGACGACCCACGTATGCCAACTATTTGTGGTCTCCGTCGTCGTGGTTACACTCCTGAAAGTATCCGCTCATTCATCAACAAAATTGGTTACACTAAATATGAGGCATTGAACGACGTATCGCTTCTCGAAGCTGCTGCTCGTGAAGACCTCAAACCACGTGCTACTCGCGTATGTGCTATCCTCGACCCTATCAAATTGGTCATCACCAACTATCCAGAGGGTACAACAGAGGACCTCGTTATGGAAAACAACCCTGACAACGAAACTGCAGGCACACGCGTAGTGCCATTCGGACGTGAAGTATATATCGAACGTGGCGACTTCCGCGAAGAAGCCGATAAAGACTTCTATCGCTTGAGCCCAGGCGGTCGCGAAGTGCGTTTGAAAGGTGCTTATATCATCCAAGCAACAGGATGCGAAAAAGATGCTGAAGGCAACGTGACAACTGTATATGCTACTTACGACCCTAACACTAAATCGGGCACCGAAGGTGGCAACAAAAAAGTGAAGAGTACAATCAACTGGGTGGACGTTAACTCAAGCGTTGAAGCAGAAATTCGTCTTTACGACCGCTTGTTTGCCGTTGAAAACCCATCGGCTGAAGAAGGTGACTTCCGCGACTTGTTGAATCCAGAATCAATGAAGGTTATCACAGGCGCACGCGTTGAAAAATCGTTGGCAGACGCTAAACCAGGCGACAAATACCAATTCTTGAAAATCGGTTACTTCAACACCGACCTCGATACTAAAGACGGACAATTGGTATTCAACCGCACAGTATCACTCAAAGGATAATTTGAGAATTGAGAATTGATAAATTAGACATTTAAAGATTCTAATGGTTCTATAATTCAAACCCCAAAATATAGAAACTAATCATTAATAACTAATACATAAAACACAATCTATTATGAGACTTTCAAAGAATGTTGAGGCGTTTCGCCCAAGTCCAATCCGTGCAATGTTGCGCGTAGTAGCTAACCCTAATATCATCTCATTTGCTGGTGGTATGCCAGGCGAAGATTTGTTCCCAATCGACGATGTACGCGAAATGGTGCAAGTTGTGCCACGCAAAATGATGGAAATCGGTTTGCAATATGGTACTACTGACGGTCTTGGCTTGCTCATCGAAGAAATCAAAAAAGTATCGGAAGCACAAGGTTTTGATATGACTAAAAACAAAGTCATCATCACTACTGGTTCGACACAAGTAATGAATATCGTAGCTAAATTGATGCTCGACCCTAACGACATTATGTTGACAGAAGACCCTGTATTCGTGGGTAGTCTTGGTGCATTCTGTTCATATAACGCACAAGTGATTGGTGTTCCATTGGATGATGAAGGTATCGTGATTGAAGAATTGGAAAGAGCATTGAAACTCCACCCAAAATTCATCTACATCACTCCAACATTCCACAACCCTGCAGGTTTGACATATAGCGAAAAACGTCGTCAAGAATTCATTGAAATGATGGCTAAATACCCTGACACAATGGTGCTTGAAGATGATGCTTATGGTCGCCTCTATTTCGATGAAGATACAGCAAAACTCATCAAACCAATGAAAGCATATGCTCCAAACGAACAACAATTCATCTATTGTAGTTCATTCTCAAAAATCTTTGGCCCTGGCTTGCGTATTGGTTGGATGATTGTTCCTAATGAATTGTATGACGTAGCAGAAATTGCAAAACAATCGATGGACGCATGTACTCCTGTATTCTCACAAATTTTGGCATACGAATTCATCCGCACAGGTCGTATGGATAAATATGTTGTTTATCTTCGTGATACATACAAACTTCGTCGCGATGCTATGGTTAACGCAATCAGAAAATATTGCCCAGCAGAAGCAACATTCGTAGAACCAAAAGGTGGTTTCTTTGTATGGTTGAGATTACCAGACGGCGTTGATACAGATGCATTGTTTGACGAATGTAGCAAAAATGGTGTGGTATTCGTGAAAGGTTCGGCCTTCACTCCTGACGGCAGAGACAACCGCCACATCCGTATCTCATTCTGTAACGTAAACGAAGAAATCATCGAAAAAGGTGTGAAAATCCTTGGAGATGCAATGCATTCTTTAATGAAAAAATAATAACTAAGTAGTAAGTAGAAAGTCGTAAGTCGCAAGACTTACAGTTACGAATAAAGACTTTTGATAAAAAATTCTTACGACTTACTACTTATTACTTACTACTAATAATCTATAAAATGAATATTTCGTACAATTGGCTTAAACGCTATCTTAAAACTGATTTACCTGCCGAAGAGTTGGCTAAAATATTAACTTCAATAGGACTTGAAGTTGGCTGTGTTGAAACTGTACAAACCATCAAAGGTGGCCTTGAAGGATTGGTAGTAGGTGAAGTGCTCACTTGCCGCGACCACGAAAACTCAGACCACTTGCACGTGACTACATTGACAGTAGGTGGCGATCCTATACAAGTGGTATGTGGTGCGCCTAACGTAGCTGCTGGTCAAAAAGTTATCGTAGCAACAGTTGGCACTGTGCTCTACGATGGAGAAGAGAGCTTTACTATCAAAAAATCGAAAATCCGTGGCGAAGAATCATTTGGTATGATTTGCGCTGAGGACGAAATAGGTGTTGGCACTGGTCACGATGGTATCATGGTGTTGCCAGCAGATACCCCTGTAGGCATGACTGCTCGCGAATACTTTGGTATTGAAGACGATACACTCATCGAAGTAGATATCACACCTAACCGTTCGGACGCAACATCGCACTATGGTGTGGCTCGCGACTTGGCAGCTTACTTCAAAGCACATAATATTCCTTATGAATTGAATAGACCATCGGTAGAGGACTTTAAATCAGACAATAACGAATTGCCAATTGCTATCGAAGTGTTGAATACAGAGCGTTGCCCTCGCTATGCAGGTGTTTCAATCAAAGGTGCAAAAGTAGAAGAGTCGCCAAAATGGTTGAAAGATGCATTGCAAGTGATTGGACTACGTCCTATAAATAATGTAGTAGATGCTACAAACTATATCCTCCATGCTTTTGGTCAACCATTGCATGCCTTTGATGCAGACAAAATTAAAGGTAGCAAAGTGGTAGTTGGCACAGTAGAAGAGGGTCGAAAATTCACTACTTTGGACGAAGTAGAACGCACACTCTCGGCTGAAGACTTGATGATTTGCAATGCTGAAGAGCCAATGTGTATTGGTGGTGTATTTGGTGGTTTGGAATCAGGCGTGACTGAAAACACAACAAATATCTTTATTGAATCGGCTTATTTCAACCCAGTATCTATCCGTAAGACAGCTCGTCGCCACGGTTTGAACACCGACGCAAGTTTCCGTTTCGAGCGTGGCATCGACCCACATAACACAATCTATGTGCTCAAATATGCAGCAATGTTGATTAAAGAGTTAACAGGTGGCTCGATTGCTTCGGAAATCACAGATATCTACCCTACTCCACTAAACAACTTCGAAGTGGATATCACTCTCAACAAAATCCACACATTGATTGGCAAAGAGATTGAAACAGAACAAATTGAGCGCATCTTTGATGGTCTTGAAATGAAAATCGTTGAGCGCACTGCCGATGGTTATAAATTGGAAGTGCCTGCATATCGCGTTGATGTTCAACGCGATGTGGACGTGATAGAAGATATCCTCCGTATCTATGGCTACAACAATGTAGAATTGAGCGACAGATTGACATCTAACCTCAGTTTCTCGAAAGGGGTTGACTCTACAAAATGGGAAAACTTGATTTCGGAACAATTGACTGCCAATGGTTTCAATGAGATATTGAATAACTCGCTTACAAAATTGGCTTACTACGAAGGACTAACAAGCTATACAGCAGAAACTTGCGTGCGCATATTGAATAGCCTCAGTCAAGACTTGAACGTGATGCGTCAGACAATGTTGTTCGGTGGTTTGGAAAGTATTGCGCGCAATGCTAACCGCCAAAATGCAGACTTGAAATTTTATGAATTCGGTAACTGCTACCATTTTGATGCCGAAAAACGCAAAAATGCAGAGGCTTCATTAGATGGTTACTCGGAAGAATATCACTTGGCATTGTGGATTACTGGTCGCAAAAATGGATTGAACTGGGCAGCTTCGAATGATAAAGTAAGTTTCTATCAATTGAAAGCATATGTACAAAATGTGCTTGTGAGAATGGGTATTGATTTACGCAAAACTCAAATTGCAGAGACAAGCAATGACTTGCTCAGCGAGGCATTGGAAATCAAGACAGTGAGCGGCAAATTGTTGGCAACAATCGGTGTTGTAGCTCCTAAACAATTGAAGGCATTCGACATTGAAAATGCAGTTTATTATGCCGACATCCAATGGAAAGCTTGCTTGAAAGAGTTGAATAAACGCAAAATCAGTTATACTGAGATTTCGAAATTCCCTGAAGTGAAACGCGACTTGGCATTGTTGGTTGACAAATCGGTGCGTTTTGCTGAAATTGAAAAAATTGCATTTGATACAGACAAGAAATTGTTGAAAAACGTGACATTGTTTGACGTTTACGAAGGCAAAAACTTGGAGGCAGGCAAAAAATCGTATGCAGTAAACTTCACTTTGCAAGACAAAGAAAAAACTCTCACAGACAAACAAATTGACGGAATCATGCAAAAACTCATCAAGAATTTGACTGAGAAATTGGATGCAAAATTGCGTTAATGTTTTAATAGGTTAATAATAATGTAGCAATGCATCTTAGTGATAAGATGCATTGTTTTTATATATACTTATTGTATTTTAGTGGGTAGTTTGAAGGTAGGGTGAAGGTTGCTTGCACCTTGCTGTATAGTATATTTAAACTAGGGAGGGGGTTATTGTATTTTAAGCGCATTAGTTATTGTACAAAATACAATATATTTTAAAGCGAAAAAAGTATGGATTATTTGACACTGGCAAATATTATAAAAAAGCAATTGGCATTTGAACCAACAAGGCAACAGAATGAGTTGATAGATTTGTTGGCTCAGTTTTGTTGCATGCCGACCGAGACAAAGGCTTTTATCTTGAAAGGATTTGCAGGTACGGGAAAGACTTCGATTGTCAGTGGACTGATTATGGCGATGAAGGTATTGGGGCAAAATACGGTTTTGTTGGCGCCTACGGGACGTGCAGCAAAGGTGTTGAGCAACTATTCGAATCATGCGGCATATAGTATTCATAAAGTGATATATAGGCAGAAATCGGCTGGGGATTTTACATTTAATGTAAATTATAACTCGTTCAAGAACACATTATTCATTGTGGATGAGGCTTCGATGATATCAAATCAGAATACGTCGGGGGTGGAATTTGGGTCGGGACGAGTGTTGGATGATTTGATGGAATATGTTTATTCGGGCGATAATTGTTCGATGATTTTGGTAGGAGATACTGCACAGTTGCTACCAATAGGCCAGAGTTCATCGCCGGCATTGGACAAAAATATAGTGGAGGGATATGGATTGGAGGTGATGGAATATCAGTTGACACAGGTAATACGTCAGGCTGGGGAGAGCGGAATACTATTTAATGCGACAAAAATACGTCAAGCTATAGAGAAAGAGCCTTTTGCGCCAATAAAACTTAATCCGAATTTTGATGACGTGAAATTGGTGAGTGGCGAGAATTTGGTTGAGGAGTTGGAGCACTCGTATGCAACTGTTGGAGAGGAAAATACGATTATTCTTTCTTACTCGAACAAACGGGCAGTGCTATATAACAAAGGTGTGAGGGGGCAGGTGATGATGAAAGAGGATGAATTGTCGAGAGGTGATTATTTGATTGTGACGAAAAACAATTATTACTGGTCGAAACAGTATGATAATCTTGACTTTATTGCCAATGGCGATATTGCAGAGATTATGCGTGTAGGAAAGCACTATGAATTGTATGGGGCAAGATTTGCGGACTTGACATTGAGGTTGATTGACTATGATATTGAGGTGACAGCAAGGATATTGATTGACTCGCTATATACTGAAACTCCTGCAGCACAAAATGCACTTAACCAAAACGTAATGAGCGCAACAGCAGAGGATTATGCCGACATTGGCGATAAGCGAAAATTCTGGAAAGAGATGCAAAATAATGAGTTCTATAATGCACTGCAAGTGAAATTTGCGTATGCTATTACGGGCCATAAATCGCAAGGTGGATCGTGGGAACATGTGTACATAGACCAGGGGTACATAACAGAGGAGATGATTACACGAGAATACTATCAATGGCTATATACCGCCATAACTCGTGCGAGGAATAAAGTTTTTTTAATAAATTTCTCAAAATATTTCTTAAAATAATTGTAAATATCGAAATATATGGGTAACTTTGCAGACTAATAAAAAAAAGTTATAGAATTATGAAAAACAACCGTTTAAGAAAAGTACTTACTACTCTGATTGCTATAACAATAGCATTAACAAGTTGCGTTGAAAAGATTGATTTAAATAATATGGATAGTGATATTACTCTCAATCCTTCGTTAGTAGTACCTATCGGATCAGTGCATGCTTATATGACTGATTTATTGACTTTTGTCGACTCATCTTTTGTAAATGTAGATACTAAAAATGGTATTTATGCTTTCTTCGAACAAGATGGAGTGTCGGTAAACTTTGACATGGACCAATTTGAAAAAGGAGATAAATTAAATGAGACGTTGACATTAGGTAAAATAGAGGAAGTAAATATGGCTTTCTCTATTATTGACCAATATATTGTTGATTTTAACACTAAAATTAGGACAATAAAAGAGATTGTCAATACAGGTGTAATTAAAAGAATTGAACCTATACAAGAGCCTGATGGAATTGTGCTACCAGATGAATATTTAGCTCAAATAGCACAAATAAATAATAATATTGAGACAATAAATCAATATGATGGTCAGGATATAAATAGTTTGCCAGATGCATTGCAACAACCAATACGTGCGGCATTAGAGGAAATAAAGAAAGAAGTAGATGCAATTGGCGAACTCAAACCATTCACAGAAGTTGTTATACCAAAAACAGAATTTTCGTTCGTTCAAGAATCGTCATACAACTTTGGATTTAGCGAATATGTTGAAGGCGAAAAAAATATTCGCATTGATTCATTATTGATTACTACAGCAAATATAGACTTTGAAATTGAAATTTCGGGTGTAGATTTTACAGATGGTAGCTATTTGTTAGTTAAGCTTAATTTCCCTCAATTGTTTGACGAAGAAATCCAAAGTAAATTTGAAACTATCAAAATTACAGAAAATAAATTCGTATTCAAAGAGGAGTTTCATGATGTAATAGCAAGACTACAAGCTATAAATCAAAACGATGAGACAGAATTGGCTGTGACATTTACGTTGGTTTCGAATGGAGCAATGGTAATATCTCGTAATGCTAAAATCGATTTTGCAACAGAAATAAATGCAATCAATTTTGAGCAACTATATGGTCATATATGGCAAAAAGAAGAATTCAAATCTGGAGAAATAGCATTTGACGTACCAGAAGAGTTGTTTAAATCTAACTTAATAACAGACAATAACATTTTGATTTCTAACCCTATAGTGAACCTTAACCTTAGACACAATATGGGTATCCCTATGTTATTGAAATTGGATAATTTCTATTATGAGAAAGGTGGAGAACGATTCTATCTTGATAAAAATGAAGGACACCATAATATAGAATTAGAAATTGAAAAACCAGAAGGAGTAAACGAGTTTGCTAATAAAGAAATCTTACTAGATAATACAAATAGTCCTATCGCAGAACTGATACAAAAATTTCCAGAACATATTGGTTTGACATGGCATGCATTGACTCCTTTCACTGAAAACGATGATGTACATTTTGTTGTAAACCCATTAGTTGCAGATATGGATATA
The DNA here is from genome assembly GCA_045631465.1 of Candidatus Aphodosoma sp. Taxonomy (GTDB): domain Bacteria; phylum Bacteroidota; class Bacteroidia; order Bacteroidales; family Paludibacteraceae; genus Aphodosoma. Next base: position 94,552 of record JAZQUV010000011.1, read on the forward strand.
GACGTAACAGTGCCATTCCAATTCGATGAAAGCACCTCTTTTACATATAAAGATACAATAGAGGCAGACTTAGAAGAGATGCTTCAAGATATTACTACTATGGTAAATATTGATACTTTATGTTTATATCTTGATATCACAAGTGCTTTGCCTGCAACAGCATGTGCTAAATTATATTATTTTGATGAAAATAATGAGTTGTTGTACGAATCGACAAACTTTGAAATCACTGCAGCTGCAGTTGATGAAGAAGGTCGAGTAACTACACCTACAGAACAAAGTAAAACTATCAGTTTTAACTCTGAATTGGCAAAACAAATTATGAGCACTAAAAGTATAATGTTTGAAGTAGGTCTTAAATCAAAAGACGAAATGTCGAAAATTTATATTCAATCGACTGACAAAATAGACCTCAACCTAAGTGCTTTTGCAAAAGCAAAAATCAATATTACAACTAACATAGAAGAATAAATACTATGAAAAAAAGTGCAAAATATATAATCGCCAGCTTATTTGTAATCCTATCAATAAACATAAGCAACGCACAAAATACTAATACATTGTATTTTATGAATGAGATTGCAGAACGCAATAATCTCAATCCTGCATTTACTCCAAGTTGTAATTTCTATTTTGACTTCGTGTTTTTACCAAATACGTACTTTAGTTTTGGCAACGACAATTTCATTTTACGAGACTTCATCTATAATCAAAATGGGAAGACACAATCATTCTTGAATTCGGAGGAATCATTGGAGCATTTTTTCAATAATTTGCAACCAACTACAACGATAAATCTTAATTATAACTTAAATATATTGTCGTTTGGATTCCAAGTAAAGAAGAGTTATTTTACTTTTGATTTGGGAGTGAACATGGATGCTGCGGTATATATGCCTAGCGATTTGTTGAAGTTTGCATTATATGGCACACCAGATCCTCAGAATGTCAATACATTTGACTTTAGCCAACTAGGTGTTGATGCTTCGTTGTATTCAAGCGTTGCCTTTGGGTATATGTATCGAATCAACAAACAATTAACAGTTGGAGCTAAGGCTAAATTCTTAATGGGTTATGCAAATGTTAATACAAATATTAACAAATTGAATTTGAATGCATCGCGACAAGAATGGACATTGGAAACTGATGGTCTTATAAATGCTTCGTTGCCAGTAAGATTCAATACATTAGAAAATGGTGGCATTGATTTTGGTTCACTTCAAATGAATAGTACTAATGAATTAATAGAACTTCTTTATAAACCTGCAGGCTTAGGTGCTGCCATTGACCTCGGGGTTAAGTATGAACCTATTAAAAATTTAGTATTTTCGGCATCTGTCACTGATTTAGGAATGATATATTGGAGTCGCAACTCAATTTCGGCTAGTATGCAAGGCTCTCATGCTATCAATGAGTTGATTGATTATACCGTCGGAGATACATTATCAACAGATGCAATAGTGGATCAATTTACAGAATTAGGGAATGAAATTTTAGGCACTATGCGCACTGATGGAGAAAATAAACCTTACAAATCAATGCTCCGCGGTAGTTTCTTCGTTGGCGCAGAATATGGAGTACTAAAAAATCGCATCTCTTTTGGTGTGGTTAATCGCTTGAAATTCAAAAATACTCACTTACAAGACGAACTCACAGTTGCTGTGAATTTCCGTCCATCTCATAGGTTTAATGCCTCAGTATCTCACTCGTTCATCAATGGTCGTTGGGGTACTATTGGTTTAGGACTTAACGCAAAAATGGGTATAATGAATATATATGTTATTGCGGACTATATCCCAACATCATACGCACAAATCCCATTAGGCGATAATGCTATTGCGGTTGAAGATAAAGTAATACTTGCAAACGTACTTGTACCTAATCGTGCACAAATGTTTAATGTACAAATGGGTTGGAGTTGGAATATTGGGCAACATGCAAATGACCTTGATAGAGACGGAGTAAAGCGCAGAAAAGATAAATGTCAAGAAACAGACATCGATTTCTTACGAAAACAATGTCCAGGATTGAAAAAGAAGGAACTTGTTGACAAACAAGGATGCGACCGAGACGATGATAAAGATGGCATAATCAATTGTTTAGACGAATGTCCTGAGACACCTGCAGGCGTAACGGTCAACTCGGCTGGTTGCCCTATTGATTCAAACGAAGAGATCAACCTTGAACAAGACAACATTTCAACACCTCAAGATTCAATTCAACAATAAATAATTTTTTTATGAAACTAAAATTCTTATCACTAACTGCAATTATTGCCATTATGTTCGCGGCTTGTTGCAACAAACCAAAAACCTACAACTCGGTAGATGAATATCCAGAGTATAAAGGAGCAGATTTAGGAGTGACTTATTCACCAGAAAAATCTTTCTTCCGCGTGTGGTCTCCTGCAGCTCAAGAAGTTCGTCTTAACATATACGAAGACGGGTTGGAAGGTGTACCTACTCAAGTATTCGACATGAAATATGATGTTGATGGAACTTGGATTTATACAGTAAAAGAAGACCTTGTTGGCAAATTCTATACTTTCCAAATCAAACAAAACGACCAATGGCTTGAACCAACTCCTGGCATTTGGGCAAAAGCTGTAGGCGTTAATGGTATGCGCGGTGCTATCATCGATTGGGCTACAACTAATCCTGAAGGTTGGGAAAACGATGTTCGTCCTGAAATGAAATCATTCACAGATGCTATTATCTATGAAGTTCACATGCGCGACTACACTATCCATGCATCATCAGGTAGCTCGTTCCCAGGCAAATTCCTCGGTCTTAGCGAATCTGGCACTAAAACTATTGATGGTTTGACTGCAGGTATCGACCACTTGAAAGAACTTGGCATCACTCATGTTCAAATTCTCCCTAGTTACGACTATGGTTCAATCGACGAAACTCGCCTTGCTGACAACAAATACAACTGGGGTTACGACCCTAAAAACTATAATGTTCCAGAAGGTGGTTATGCTACAGACCCATATTCTCCAGCAACTCGTATTCTCGAACTCAAAACTATGATTCAACAACTTCATGCGGCTGGTATCCGCGTGATTATGGACGTTGTTTATAACCACACTTTCGTAGGTGATAATTCACACCTCAACCTCCAAGCTCCTGGTTATTTCTATCGCATGAACGAAGATGGTTCTTGGGGCAATGGCTCTGGTTGTGGCAACGAAACAGCTTCTGAACGCGCTATGATGCGCCGTTTCATAGTAGAATCAATCAAATATTGGGTTGAAGAATACCACATGGATGGTTTCCGTTTCGACTTGATGGGTATTCATGATATCGAAACAATGAACCAAATCCGCGCTGCTGTCGATGCTATCGATCCTACAATCTCTATCCACGGCGAAGGTTGGGCTGCAGGTGGTTGCGGTATTCCTGAAGAAGAACGCGCTGTAAAAAACAATGCTCAACAATTCTCGCCTGTAGGCGTATTCAGCGATGATATCCGCGATGGTCTCCGTGGCAAATGGACCGATGGCAACAAAGGCGGTTTTGTTTCTGGACGTGGTCTCGAAGAATCAATCAAATTTGGTGTGGTTGGTGCCACAGCTCACCCTCAAATCGACCTTACTAAAGTAGCTCACACTAATGTAGCTTATGCAACTACTCCTGCCCAAGTCATCAACTACATGTCTTGCCACGACGACCCATGTATCGTTGACAAACTCAAAGCTATTCACCCTGACGCTACAATCGAACAAATTATCCGCATGGACCTTCTAGGTCAAACAATCGTATTCACAGCTCAAGGTGTTCCATTCTTCTATGCTGGCGAAGAAGTATTGCGCGACAAAAAAGGCGTTCACAACACATACCAATCTCCTGACTCAATCAACCAAATCGATTGGACCAACAAAGTGAAATATGCTCAAGTTTACGATTACTATCGCAATCTTATCGCTCTTCGCAAAGCTCACCCTGCATTCCGCATGAGTGATGCTGCTCAAGTAGCTCAGGCTATCAACTTCGCCGACGCTCCTGCTAATGTAGTTGCATACTCACTCGATGGTACTCTTGCTGGTGATACTTGGAACAAAATTTATGTCATATACAATGGCAATACAGAGGCAGTTGAAATGACACTTCCAGAAGGCAACTGGACAGCTGCTTGCTACGATGCAAAAATTAACGAAGCTGGTTTGGGCAATTTCTCTGAAAAAATCAATGTTCCTCACACTTCTGCTGTAATTTTATTCCAATAAAATTTGGATATTTCAAAAAAAAATCGCAACTTTGCATATAATTTGCTCGCAAAGTTGCGATTTTTTTGCTTATATATAAATTGATAGAAAAATGAAATCTAACAAACTCTTTTCACTGTTTATTGCCTTATTCATAGGAATATCTTCTTATGCTCAAAACAAGCCTCTTAATGCCTATGTAATAGGATTTTACAACCTCGAGAATCTTTTCGATACTATAGATGATCCTATTAAAAATGATGCACAGTTCCTCCCTGATGGAGATTATACTTGGGGTACAATGAAATACACCAACAAACTACAAAAGATGGCTTATGCCATATCTCAAATGCCTAAAAATTTAGCGATTTTAGGTGTTTCGGAGATCGAAAATATCAATGTACTCGAAGATTTGGTTAAAGAACCTGCTATTTCAAACCGCAAACTCAAGCCTATTTTGATAGAAGGGCCTGATAAACGTGGTATAGATGTTGGTCTTTTGTACAATACAAAACTCTTCAAACCTACCAACATAACATCCACCCGCATGCAATCCGAACTCGAAAATTTCTTCACTCGCGACCAACTTTGTGTCTCTGGCATCCTAGATGGTGAAGAAATTCACATAATAGTCAATCACTGGCCATCTCGCTCTGGTGGAGAAGAACGTTCAAAACCTCGTCGTGCTGAAGCTGCTCGCACCACAAAACACATCTGCGACTCGCTTTTTGCAATTAACCCTAATGCAAAAATCGTTGTCATGGGCGACCTAAACGATGACCCTATCGACCCTTCTATTACCAAAGAACTCGGAGCAAAATCAAAAATAGAAGATACCAAGATAGGAGAACTATTTAATACAACATATGCCTTTTACAAACAAGGTATTGGCACTCTTGCTTATAAAGATCAATGGAATTTATTCGACCAAATCATCATATCTCAAGCTTGGTTAAACACCGATCGTAAATCACTAAGTTATTGGAAAACCGAAATTTTCAACAAAGATTTCCTAAAACAACAAGATGGTAGATACAAAGGATATCCTCTTCGCACCCACGCAGGCGGTGTATGGGCTAATGGGTATTCCGACCACTTTCCTTGTCTTATTTGGGTAGTAAAATATAAAAAATAACAATCACTGTGGCTAAAAAAAAAGTTAAACTACAATTCAACCCCGAAACTCTTTCGTTCGAACGCGTTGAGACTTCTATTGGCAAAAAAATAAAAAAACTATCCCTGCACCTATTTTCAAGCACGTTCATCGGATTTCTTTTCTTTATCGCATTCACTGCAATAATTGATTCTCCCGACGAGAAACAACTTCGCAAGGCAAACGAACAAATGGAGATTCAATACGAATTGCTCAATCGTAGATTAGAGCAAATGAATATTGTGTTAGCAGATATCAAACAACGCGACAATAACCTTTATCGTGTCATATATCAAGCAGATTCAATCCCTGACAATGTTCGGCATAGCACTTCTCTAAACAACCAACACTACGAAAATCTTGCTAAACTAAACACATCTTCTATTCTAATCGAAACAACCCGCAAAGCCGATGACATAAGCAAACAACTATACATACAGTCGAAATCATACGACGACCTTATGTTACTTGTCAAAAGCAACGAACAAAAACTCCAACACATCCCTGCCATACAACCAATTCTCAACAAAGACCTCACTCGTGTGGCTTCTGGTTTTGGTTACCGCATTGACCCTGTTTATCGCACACGCAAGTTCCACCAAGGAATGGATTTCACCGCTCCTACTGGCACCGATATTTATGCTACAGGCAATGGTGTTGTCGAATTCGTTGGTTGGAAACAAGGTTACGGAAATACGGTTATCATCGATCATGGCTTTGAATACAAAACTTTATATGCTCATATGCATAAATTCAAAGTCAAAAAAGGTCAAAAACTCACCCGTGCAGAAATAATTGGCTCGGTCGGCAACACTGGCAAAAGTACTGGTCCTCACCTTCACTACGAAGTTATATACAAGGATAAAAACGTTGATCCTCTCAACTACTACTTCCTCGACCTCTCGCCCGAAGAGTATGACCGCATGATACAACTTGCTGCAAATGCAGGCAATGTAATGGACTAAAACTATTAGATACAACATAAATATATGATTGACTACCACAACCTTACTCCCGAACAAGAAGAAGAGATGATCCAATCCGAATTCAAGGCTCTTCTACGCGATTATGCGGCTACCGCCCATAAACAAAAAATCGAAATTATCACTAAGGCTTTCGAGTTTGCAAACAAAGCACATGGTGGAGTTAAACGTCGCTCTGGCGAACCTTACATCATGCACCCTCTGGCTGTGGCTCGAATCGTAGTCAACGAAATCGGACTAGGTTCTACATCTATTTGTGCTGCCCTACTCCACGATGTAGTCGAAGATACCGACTACACTGTCGAAGACATTGCCAACGAATTCAATCCAAAAATAGCTTCTATCGTAGCTGGTCTCACCAAAATATCTGGTGGTATATTTGGCGAAGGTGCTTCTGCGCAAGCCGAAAACTTCCGCAAACTAATACTCACTATCCCCGAAGACGTGCGCGTTATTCTCATCAAAATGGCCGACCGCCTCCACAACATGCGCACTCTAGGCTCTATGCCTCCTGCCAAACAACTCAAAATCACTGGCGAAACACAATACATATATGCTCCTCTTGCTCAACGCCTTGGCTTCTTCCTCATCAAAACTGAATTAGAAAACCTTAGCTTTAAATACGAGCAACCAAGCATCTACACCAAACTCGAGCGACAAATCATGCAAGTCACACCTATGCTCGAAGATGCCTTCCGTATTTTCATCCAACCTATCACTAAGATTCTCGACTCTTACGGCTACGACTACGAAATTGTCAAACGCATCAAGTCGCCATATAGCGTCTTCAAAAAGATGCAAACTAAGCATATCTCATTCGAAGAAGTATACGACCTATTGGCTATCCGCATAATCCTAAAACCTAAAGAAAACGAAAACGAAAAAGCCAATTGTTGGGTAACATACTCTGCTATCACTAGCATCTATACCCCTCATCCCGACCGCACTCGCGACTGGATCAACACACCTAAATCTAATGGCTATGAGGCTCTTCACGTCACTGTTATGGGCCCTGGTGGCAATTGGATAGAGGTTCAAATTCGTAGCCAACGCATGAACGATATCGCCGAAAAAGGCCTTGCTGCTCATTGGAAATACAAAACTGGCGAACAAGAAGAGTCCGACCTCGACAAATGGTTCAAGTCCATCAAAGAGATGCTCGACACTAGCGACTTCACCAATGCCGTCGAGTTCATGGACACATTCAAACTCAACCTATATTCAACCGAAATCTTCGTATTTACCCCTAAAGGCGACATCCGCAAAATGCCCGCCAAATCTACTGCACTCGACTTTGCATTCCATCTCCACTCCGACATCGGTTCGCACTGCATTGGCGCAAAAGTCGACCACCGTCTCGTTCCTATTAGTTACGAACTCCAAAGTGGTGACCAAATCGAAATCCTCACTTCTAAGAGTCAAAAACCTCAAATGGAATGGCTCGATTTCTGCACCACAGGAAAAGCTAAAGCTCAACTCCGCACTATCCTCAAAAAAGAACTTAAAGCCATCGTCAAACGCGGACAAGACGCTGTCGAAGAAGCCATTAACTCCATCGGACAACCTGTCAACAATCAAACGCTACAAATCGTACTCGACCATTTCAAAATAACAGATGTCAACAATCTCTATTCCGCCATTGGCAAAGGCAAAATAGACACATCTGTCATACCATCTCTCTTCTTAAACAAAACAAAAAACAAATGGATGCGAATTTGGAAACTCCAATTCGGCAACGAAGACAAAAAAGAAGAAACACCTACATCTCAACCTATTCAACACAACCCTAAAAAAACACTCCACATAACCGATGCCGACGTTGGTTCAGGCTACAAAATTGCCGATTGTTGCCAACCTATCCCTGGCGACAACGTCCTTGGTTTCATCGAAACTGGTGGCGACGTCATCGTGCACAAATGCGACTGCCCTGTAGCTCAAAAACTCCAAGCCAGTTATGGCAACCGCATCCTCTCTGCTAAATGGGAGACACAAAAAGTCCTATCATTCCTCACCACTATAGAAATATCTGGTGTCGATCAAACTGGCCTACTCAAACAAATCGTACAGGTCATCAGCGACGACTATGCCATCAACATCAAAAACATCAACATCGACACCACCGATGGCGTCTTCCTTGGCACCCTCGACATCTATGTCTATAGTGCCGACGACATCAACAACCTATGCAAAAACTTATTGAAAATCAAAGCGCTCAAATCTGTTAAACGCATCAAATAAACCACTATGAAAAAAATACTATTTGCTTTACTAACCATATCCGCAATCATCCTCGGCAGTTGCAAATCCGATGACAAAAAGACAGTATATCTCCCATCTGTCTCTGGTTCTGCCTTCGAAGTACTACTAGTCATCGACGATAGCATCTACCAAACCCCTGCAGGCGAGGCTATATTCTACACTCTCAATGCGCCAACGCCTATCCTACCTCAACCCGAACCTATGTTCAAAATGTCTAAAATCGACACAAAACACTTCGACAACCTCCTCAAAGCAACCCGAAATATCGTCTTCGTTGAAGTCAACCCAAATAAATACACTCAAGCAAAAATCAACCTCAGCCGCAATCGTTGGGCCAATACTCAAGCTATTGCCAACGTAGTTGCACCTGACACTGAATCACTTAAAACCGTAATAGAATCAAGTGGCAACACCATCAACGACTATTTCATCCAAGCCGAACGCGAACGTATGGTCGATTTCTATCGCAACAACATAAATGCCGAAGCCCTACGCCGCGTATATTCACAATTTGGATGCAAAATAGCATTACCTACATCTCTCAACAAATTCACTCAAAAAGACAATTTCCTTTGGATTACAAATGGTAGCGCACAAATTCGTCAAGACATCGTAATCTACTCTACTCCATACACTTCAACCGACCAACTCACACACGAAGCCATCATGGCTCGTCGCGACTCTGTCATGCAAATCAATATGCCAGGAGGTTTCGAAGGTTCATATATGGGCACCGAGTATCGCTACCTCCCACCCGTCACCAATTTCGTCACTCACAACAATGCTTGGTGTGCCGAAACACGCGGACTTTGGAAAATGCTCAACGGCGAACACATGGGCGGTCCATTCGTCTCTCTCACTCGCGTCGACGAGATGAATATGCGCATCATCACCATCGAAGGCTTCGTCTTCGCTCCAGGCAAAGACAAACGCAACCCTATCCGCCAAATCGATGCTATGCTATACTCTCTCCTACTACCTCACGAAGTCAACGAAGTAGTCATCACTGCCAAAACTGCACAGTAAAACCATAGCAAAAATCACAAAAATCTCACCCTACCTTCAAGCAAGGTGCAAGCAACCTATGCCGAAGAAGACTGACACACCAAAACATATCAAAAATCACAAAAAACACATATTTTTATCATGGAAAGAAAACTCAAAATCGGTATAACTCAAGGCGACATCAACGGCATCGGATACGAGGTCATCCTCAAAGCTCTCTCCGACCAACACATCCTCGAACAATGCACGCCTATCATCTACGGCTCTGCCAAAGCTGCAAGTTATCACAAAAAATCTCTTGGCATCGACTCCTATACAATCAGCGTTGCTCGCTCTGCCGATGACGTCAATCCACACAAAATCAGCATCGTCAACACTTCTAACGAAGAACCTAAAGTCGAATTAGGGCAACCAACTCCCGAAGCAGGCAAATCTGCCCTCGAAGCCCTCGAAGCTGCCACACTCGACCTCATCAACGGCAAAATCGACGCCATCGTCACTGCCCCAATCAACAAAGCTACTATCCAAAGCGAAACATTCAAATTCCCAGGTCACACCGAATATCTCGAAAACCGTGCTGGTTCCGAGTCGCTTATGATTCTCGCAAGCGACCGCCTACGCGTTGCTTTAGTCACAACCCACCTCCCTATCACCAAAGTCTCTCAAGCCATCACCACCGAAGGCATCCTCCAAAAACTACGCCTTCTCAACAAATCACTTAAAGAAGACTTTGCTATCATCCGTCCACGCATTGCCGTGCTTGGTCTCAACCCTCACGCTGGCGACAACGGTCTCCTTGGCTCCGAAGAACTCGAAATCATCAACCCTGCCATCGATGCTGCCAACAAAGAAGGCATCATCTGCGTAGGTCCTCTCGCCGCCGACGGACTATTTGGTTCTGGCAAATTCCAACACTACGACGCTGTGCTCGCCATGTATCACGACCAAGGCCTTGCTCCTTTCAAAGCCCTAACCACCGAAAAAGGCGTAAACATCACAGCAGGTCTCAAATTCGTACGCACATCTCCTGCCCACGGCACTGGCTACGACATATCTGGCAAAAACATCGCCAACGAACTCTCTATGCGCGAGGCTATCTACGAAGCTGTGCACATCGTTCGCAATCGCGAAACCTACCGCCAAATCCACGCCAATCCACTACCATTCCCTAAACAAGAAGAGCGCAAACCTCGCGAAATCAAACTCTTCGACCCTGTTGCTCACGACGCCCAAAAAGCCTACGAAGCTCAACAAGCTAAACAACAGCAACAACAAAACACTCAATCACAACAATCTGCCGAATAACAAATGCAACGCACCATTGACTATATCATCCAATTCCTCACTCGCGACGAACATAACTCTCGCCTTGTAGGATACACCAATGACCAAACTCAATGGGCTAAATACAAAGTCGTAATCCTGCCTTCTGATTTCTTCAAAAGCAATATTTACGGCACACCACAAAGTATGCCTTCTCTCCCTCTTCAAGAGATTGAAGGCATACCTCTTTTATTCGGCACTCCACAAATCGAAACCCTCAATTCCACAATCATCTGCCATGCCGACATCATCGCAAGCACCTATTTCCTAATCTCTCGCTACGAAGAATATATCAACCCTACTTCCAATCGCGACTCTCATGGCAGATACATAGGCAAACAATCCATCCCCGCAAAGGCCAACTTCATCCACCGACCTATCGTAGAAGAATATGGTGAACTACTACGAAAACTTCTCCAACAATCCAACGTATCACTACCTCCTATTTCACAACAAATCAACCACATATACCTCACTCACGACGTCGACTCCATCACCAACTACCGCCGCCTACGTGGGTTCCTCGGAGGCATATACCGCTCTATATTCAAACACACAGAATCCATTTCCACAATACTAAAATCACTCATCAACATCAACAACGACCCTGCCTACACCTTCCCTTGGATTCTCAATCAAGACAACCAACTACCAACTGCAACTCAAATCTATTTCATCAAAGCCACCCGACAAGCCACTAGTTTCGACCGTCCTGCATACAATCTAACAGGCAAAAACTTCACACACCTCAAAAACGAAATACTAGCCGCATCCCCCAATGCAATATTCGGACTACACGCAAGTTACAAAAGTGGCAATACCCCCGACATCATACCAGATGAGCAGCGCCTACTACAATATGCCATAGAAAATCAACACATTACCACATCTCGACACCACTATCTTCGCTCTCTTCAACCCGAAGATATGGAATCACTTATCGATGCCCATATCACCGACGACTTCACAATGGGCTATGCCGACATCGCAGGCTTCCGACTCGGCACCTGTCGCCCTGTTCGATTCATCAATCCATCCACCCGCCGTCTTCGTCCTCTCACTCTCCATCCTCTCACCATCATGGATTGCTCGCTCGACGAACCACACTACATGAACCTCAACTACAACCAAGCTCTATCCTACTCACAAACCCTAATCAATCAAACTCAAAAACACAACGGCGACCTATGCCTCCTTTGGCACAACACCCGCTTTTCTAACAACAACTATCATAGCCAACTATACACAAAAATAATCAAATCATTATGCCTCTAAAAAAAATCCTCATTATAACCGATGCCGTTACCAAACCCTTATACACTCCAAGGGTTCGTAACCTCTATCACTATTTTTCTCAAAAAGGCATTGAAATTGATTGGTTTACAGAGCAACACGAAGAAATTCCCACCTCTTTCAATCTAAAATTACACCAAATACCATTCTACAAACACAAAGGCATACTAGGTAAAACCGAATGGATAATAAAAAACATCCTCAACCTCCTATTTGATTACAAAAACAACTATTTCGCCCAAAAAGTTCTATCTGCCACCCAAAACACAAACTACGATTTGGTTTTCTGTAGCACATTCCACACTTTTGGACTTAAAGCAGCTCTCAAAGTAGTGCAAAAACAAAACATACCTCTACACATAGACCTACGCGACATCACCGAACAATGTGACACTAACGAATACAACAATTCTAAATTAGCTCTTGGTTTCATCAGCAAAACCTATCGCGACATCAACATTTCGCGCCGAAACCGAGTATTAAAACAAGCACATAGCATCACTACCGTATCACCGTGGCATACCAATTTCCTAAAACAAATCAACCCTAATACCCACCTAATCTACAACGGATACGACACAGACACATTTAAACCCCAAAACATTAAATCCAATTTTTTCGATATCATCTACACAGGCAAATGGTATGGTTCAACACTACAAGACCCTACACTTCTCTTTCAAGCTTTAGCCGAAATAAACAACCCTCAAATACGCCTTATTTGGTACACCAATACCGACATCCATTCCCAAATTAGCAAACTCGCAAATCAGCATAACTTAACCTCACCTCTTGTAATAAACAATTACGTACCTAACGACGAAATACCAAACCTACTCAACCAAAGTTCAATAATTCTTGTCCTAACCAACAAAGGCAATCGTGGCATAATGACAACCAAATTCTTCGAAGCCCTAGGTGTTGAAAAACCTATACTTTGCGTCCGTAGTGACGAAAATTGCCTTGCTCAAACAATAAAAGAAACAGAATGTGGATTAGCTGCGACAAACGTTGAAGATATAAAAGAATTTATTTTATACTACTACAATCAATGGCAAAAACAAGGCTATACACATGTCGATGTAAAAAACAAAGAACAATTCTCGCGTCAAAACCAAGCCCTTCTATTTGAAAAAATATTTAATCAAGTGTTAGAATAATGCTATCAATACTGATTCCTACATACAACTATGATTGCTACGATTTAGTCTCAGAACTACATCGCCAAGCCTCTCAACTCAATATTGAGTTTGAAATTATTGTCGCCGACGATTGTTCTACCTCCGATCTTTCAAAACTACCACACATAAACCAATTATCAAACTGTCAACTCATTAAACCCCAGCACAATCTAGGCCGTGCAAAAATAAGAAATTTTTTAGCCGACAAATCACAATACAACCACCTCTTATTCCTCGATAGCGACTCTTTTCCTGCCAACAACGATTTCCTCAAAAAATATATAGAACATATACCGCAAAACATCACAATCTTAGGTGGCCGAATATACAACGATGCTCAAAACGAGCACCACACTCTACTGACCCTATATGGTTCCACAAAAGAAAGAAACAACAATCCTATTCACATCTCAAATACACCTTTTACCTCCCCAAATTTCTTAATACCTAAAACTGTTTTCAATAAGATTCGATTCAACGAAAACATAAAAGGTTATGGTCATGAAGACACCATTTTTGGCATAGAACTATCTCGTCTCAACATACCATATTATCGTTTCGACAATCCAATCATACATCTCCAAATCGAAGACAACCTAACATTCATTCAAAAAACAAAAGAATCAATTTCAAATCTATATAACATACACATAACTAAACAATATCCCGAAATACAAACACTATCCCCTGTTCTAAAACTATACACAAAAATAAAAAAACTCCACCTAACGACTATTTTCACTAAAATATATAGAAATCATTCAAACACACTACTGAAATATTGCAACTGCAAAAATCCAAATCTAACAATATTCTCACTATACAAATTATGTTATTTATGCCATATTGCATCAAAACAATGACAAAGTGGCACATACAACCAATAATAATCACATTGGCACAAAATATGATAATGCAAAAGAGGCGCACCATTGCGTCTCTTTCAATTTATAAATATAATAAATAGTAATAATAACAAATCGTTAGTAACGAATAACAAACTATAATATGTCTTGCTACTCGCTACTCTCGACTAAAAATCTAAAAAACATGAACATCAAACCACTTGCAGACCGCGTGCTCATCCTACCTGCTCCGGTCGAAGAAAAAACAATTGGCGGCATCATCATCCCTGATTCTGCAAAAGAAAAACCCCTAAGAGGCGAAGTTATCGCTGTTGGTAATGGAACTAAAGACGAAGAAATGATTCTCAAACCTGGCGACCAAGTCCTTTATGGCAAATATGCAGGCACAGAACTCGACCTCGATGGCACTAAATATCTTATCATGCGTCAATCTGACGTCCTCGCAATTATCTAATTAAATTCTAGTGCGAAAAACTTAATTATCCTATAAACATATTTTGTACTTCTGTTAAAAATAACAAAAAAAATGGCTAAAGTAATTTCTTTCAATATAGATGCTCGCGATCAACTCAAAAAAGGTGTTGACGAGCTTGCAAATGCAGTTAAAGTTACCCTCGGTCCTAAAGGCCGCAACGTAATCATCGAAAAAAAATATGGTGCACCTCATATCACTAAGGATGGGGTTTCTGTTGCTAAAGAAATCGAACTCGAAGATTCTATCCAAAATCTCGGTGCCCAACTCGTAAAAGAAGTTGCATCTAAAACTGGCGACGATGCCGGTGATGGTACTACTACTGCTACTGTCCTCGCTCAAGCTATCGTTGGAGTTGGTCTCAAAAACGTAACTGCTGGTGCCAACCCTATGGACCTTAAACGCGGTATCGACAAAGCTGTTGCTAAAGTTGTTGAAAGCATCCGTACTCAAGCTCAAGAAGTTGGCGACAACTACGACAAAATCGAACAAGTTGCAACTATCTCTGCCAACAACGATGCTGTTATCGGCAAACTCATCGCCGATGCTATGAAAAAAGTATCAAAAGATGGTGTCATCACTATCGAAGAGGCTAAAGGCACCGACACTACTATCGAAGTTGTTGAAGGTATGCAATTCGACCGTGGCTATATCTCTCCATATTTCGTTACTAATACAGAGAAAATGGAAGTTGAAATGGAAAAACCTTTCATCCTCATCCACGACAAAAAAATCTCTAACCTCAAAGAGTTGCTTCCTGTACTCGAACCTGCAGTACAATCTGGCCGCCCATTGCTTATCATCGCCGAAGATGTTGACTCTGAAGCATTAACTACACTTGTAGTTAACCGTCTCCGTGCTCAACTCAAAATCTGTGCTGTCAAAGCTCCTGGTTTTGGCGACCGCCGTAAAGAGATGCTCGAAGACATCGCAGTACTCACTGGTGGTATCGTTATCTCTGAAGAAAAAGGCATCAAACTCGAAAGCGCAACTATCGAAATGCTTGGTACTGCCGAACGCATCACTGTTAGCAAAGACAACACTGTTATCGTCAATGGTGCTGGCCACAAAGATGCAATCGCCACTCGTGTTGCTCAAATCAAATCTCAAATCGCAGCAACTTCTTCTGATTACGACCGCGAAAAACTTCAAGAACGTCTTGCTAAAATTGCAGGTGGTGTAGCTGTTCTCTATGTAGGCGCTGCTTCTGAAGTCGAAATGAAAGAGAAAAAAGACCGCGTAGATGATGCCCTCAGCGCAACTCGTGCTGCTATCGAAGAAGGTATCGTTCCTGGTGGTGGTGTCACTTACATCCGCGCCATCTCTGCTCTCGAAGGTCTAAAAGGCGAATGCGACGACGAACAAACTGGTATCGAAATCGTTAAACGCGCCATCGAAGAACCTCTTCGTCAAATCTCTATCAACGCAGGCAAAGAAGGTGCCGTAATCGTACAAAAAGTACGCGAAGGTGAAGACGACTTCGGATATAACGCTCGTTTCGACCGCTTCGAAAACATGTTTGCCGCTGGTGTAGTTGACCCTGCCAAAGTTACTCGCGTAGCTCTCGAAAACGCTGCTTCTATCGCAGGCATGTTCCTTACTACAGAATGCGTAATTACTGATAAAAAAGAAGAAAATCCTGCACCTGTAATGCCTCCAATGGGCGGTGGCATGGGTGGCATGATGTAATCTTCATCCCACTACATAAAAAGGCTGATTTCAATCAAGAAATCAGCCTTTTTTATACTACTACCAAAAATCTGCAAAAAAAACAGATTTAGATATATAAATAAATTATTATTTCACAAGCATACCTTCTGCCACTGCATTTGCCACATCTTCACCCTTAAGAATAGTTGCGAGTTGCAATGCAAATTCAATAGTACAACCTGGTCCTCGCGATGTCACCACATTACCCGACACCATTACGCGCTCTTTCACTACAAATGCCTCTTCCAATTGATCCTCAAAACCTGGATAACAAACTGCTTGTAAATTACGCAAAATATGCATTTTACCAAGAATCGAAGGTGCAGCACAAATAGCCGCAATCCAACGACCTTTTTTATTTTGTTCACGAAGAGCAGTAATCAAGCCAGCGTGTTTACCCAAATTAAGTGTTCCTGGCATACCTCCTGGAAGAATAAGCATCTGTGCATTTGCACAATCTACTTCATCAAACATCTTATCTGCTTCGATACGCACGCCATGAGCACCCTCTACTATACGTTCTTCCATTACCGATACTGTTGTCAATTCAACCTCTGCACGACGCAAAACATCAATTGTTGCAATAGCTTCAACCTCTTCGAAGCCTGTTCCTAAAAATAAATAAACCATAATATAAGTTGAAAAATGAAAGTTTAAAGTTGAAAATTAAAACATAAAACTCAAAAAAATATAACTTTCAAATTTCACATTTCAACTTTCAAATTCAATTAGTTTAATCTAAAATTATAAGTTATCGTACCAATAGCCACTCCGCCATCACCTGCCGAGAACTTATTTTTCTTCGCAGCCTCAATAGCTGCTTTACGCAAAGTTTCATTCGTAATAGTCGTTCCTTTTGTTGCAATAGCAGCATCTACCACCTTGCCCGAAGCATCCACACGTATCTCTACCACAATACGTCCTTCTTCATTTCCTTGATATGATGGACGAGCCAACGTACCCAACAAGTCACGACCACTAAGCGACCAAGAATTTCCGCCTTGCGAACCCTGCCCTGCAGGATTACCCTGCTGTGTCTCGCCTTTTGTCTGACCCTGACCTTTACCCATATTTTGGAATGCCGATCCGGCCAAACTACTTGCTTGATTTTTCTTAGCCTCTTGTTCTGCTTTTTTACGAGCTGCCTCTTCGGCTTTCTCTCGCTCAATTCGTTCTTGCTCTGCTTTTTCTCGAGCTATACGCTCTTGCTCTGCACGTATACGAGCCTCTTCTTCAGCCTGTTTGCGTTTCTTTTCTGCCTCCAATGCTACCGATGGATCTTCTTGTGTCATCAAATCCTCTTCTGCTGGTGCCGACACCTGAGGTGCTGCTGGTGGAGGTGTCGTTGTAGGCACTGGTGCTGCCTCTGGTGCAGGTGTTAGATTAGGCGTGCTTTCTCCAAATCCATCATCCGCAAAACCCAACGAAATCATCACACCTTCATCCATCTCATTGCGATGCGCTGTCATTCCGCAGAATATCAGTATCAACAAGATAATGATGCAGATTATTGTCGTTGCAATAGCCGATTGTATTTCTGATTTTTTTAGTTTCATTACTCTTTTACTTTGGTAGCTATCACCAATTTAAGGCGATTTTCATTAGCTATATCAAGTATTTTCACTATTTCGCGATAAGGCACCAATTCATCTGCATGCAATGCCACATAAGTTGTCGAATCCGCAGCATGCACTGTTTGCAAATATGGTTCTATTTCCTCAAAATGCACTTGTCGTGATTTCGAACCATTATCCGCAATACTATATTCGCCTTCCGCTGTAATACCTATTTTCACAATATTTGCCTTCGTTGCGGTCTTTGCCGAACTCTGTGGCAAATTCACTTTCATATCATTCGGTGCCGACATCGTCGATGCTATCATGAAAAACAATAGCAACAAGAAGATAATGTCAGTCATCGACGACATCGAAAATGACGAATCTATTTTATTTGATTTCTTTAAAGCCATAATTATTTACCTGCTGCTGGTTCATTCAACAAATCAAGGAATTCCATACTACGCATTTCAAGACGACGCATCACTTCATTCACTCGGCCTACCAAATAGTTATATGCAAAATATGCACACACACCCACAATAAGACCTGCCACTGTTGTCACCATCGCAGTATAAATACCGCCTGACAACTGACTAAGATTAATTGTGTTACCTCCTGCTTGCTCCATTTCAAAGAAGGCTTGCACCATACCCATTACGGTTCCCAAGAAACCCAACATAGGTGCTCCACCCGAAATCGTAGCCAACAACGAAAGTCCTTTTTCCAACTTAGCCACTTCAATGTTACCCACATTTTCAATTGCCACCAACACATCCGACATCGGACGTCCAAGACGCGAAATACCTTTCTCTATCATACGAGCCGATGGCGATTTTGTATCACGACACAATTTCAATGCTGCATCCAATTTTCCATCATAGATATAGTCTTTAATTCTGTCCATAAACGAAACATCCTCTTTCGATGCTTGTTGTGTCACAATCATACGCTCAATAAAAATATAGATTGCCAAAACAAGCATCAAAGCAAGCGGAATCATAATCCATCCTCCTTTGAGGCACATATCAATAAAATTCAATTTCACAGGCTCTTCAACCATCGGAGCCATCGCATTCAATGTGTCAGCAGCCATACCTGCCACCATCTGTGTTTCTTGTAAAAGTAACATAATTTTATAAAGTTGTAAATTTAAAATTCAAAAAAAATATTATACTCTAATACATTAACGAAAAAAAACATAATATATTGCCTACCAACTAGTAACTAGTAACTAGTAACTAGTAACTATTTCAAGCATTCCAAATATCTTTTGATTGTTTCCTCCAATCCGAGATAGAGGGCATCACAAATCAATGCATGTCCAATCGACACCTCATCCAAAAATGGCACACACTCATGGAAATATGCCAAGTTGTGCAAATCCAAGTCATGTCCGGCATTGATACCCAAGCCCAACTCATGAGCCGCCACTGCTGCATGCACATATGGCGCCACCGCTACCTCTCTATCCTCATGATATTGCGATGCATATGGTTCTGTATAAAGCTCTATTCTATCTGCGCCCGTACGAGCCGCCGCCTTAATATTCTCAATATCAGTGCCCACAAATATCGAAACTCGTATGCCTTGCGCTTTAAACAAATCTACCAACCCCTTCAAGTGGTCAAAATTTGCCACACAATCCCAACCCGCATTCGATGTCAATACTCCCGGCGCATCTGGCACCAAAGTCACCTGTGCTGGCTTAACCCTACTAACCAAATCAATAAATCTCTCATCCGGATTTCCTTCAATATTGAATTCTGTCGACAATGCTGGCTTCAAATCCAACACATCTTGACCCGTAATATGTCGCTCATCTGGTCGTGGATGAACAGTAATACCTTGCGCTCCAAATTTCTCACAATCCAACGCAACTTTCAGTACATCAGGATTATTCCCTCCTCGCGCATTACGAATAGTCGCTATTTTATTTATATTTACACTTAGTTTTGTCATATCTTTTATATATCAAATTTTATTTGTAACTTTGTAGTCAGAAATTGGGTACAAAAGTACAAAAAAAAATCCACACTACAAAATACAACACAAACAACTTTCAAATTTCAACAATTAAATTTCAAATCAATCAAAATATGCAAATTCTAATCTTTGGCAACAAATATAAATTGAAATTCATCGATCAAGTTAAAGATCTGTTTTTCAAACTAAAATCACATGGTGCAACTCTCCTTTTCGACCAAGAATTTGCCACAGAAATACAACAATCCGGTTTGCTCGACATCTCCGAGTTCGACACTTTCCGCGACATCACCACTGCCGACATTGCTATCAGTCTCGGTGGCGATGGCACTTTGCTCTCTACTGCCAACCGCATCGGCAACCGCCAAATACCAATTCTCGGCATAAATCTCGGTCGTTTGGGCTTCCTCACCGATGTACAAGCTCACGAACTCGACGCTCTCGACCAAATCATTCTCAACCAACAATACAAAATCGAAGACCGCACCGTTCTCCGTGCCGAAATACACCAAACTCCCTCATTGATAGAATATTCCCTCAACGAAATCGCCGTTCTCAAACAAGACCTCTCTTCAATGATATCCATCGACGTCACCCTCAACGGCGAACCCCTCCACACCTATCAAGCCGACGGTCTTCTCGTCTCTACCCCAACCGGTTCAACTGCCTATTCCCTCAGCGTCGGCGGACCAATCATGATGCCCGAAAACCACAACCTCATCATCGCACCCGTAGCATCTCACTCGCTCAACGTGCGACCCCTCATCATCCCCGACAATTGGAAAATCGACCTCGCCATACATAGCCGCAGTCACTCCTACCTCGCTTCCATCGATGGCCGAAGCATCACAATGCCCGACACCGCCACAATCTCAATCTCAAAAGCCGACTACACCGTCCGCATCATCCGCCTCGAAGGCCACTCTTTTCTCAACACTCTCAAAACAAAACTCATGTGGGGAGCCGACGTTCGCAGCTAGTCCCAAATACACACTCTCAGTGTGTATCCAATCCTCAAAAATCCAAAATTTAAATATACTATACAGCAACCTGCAAGCAAGGTGCAAGCAAACCCAAAAATACACACTCTCAGTGTGTATCCACTCAAAAAACAAATACTAAAAATATGAAAATAATCTACATGGGAACCCCCGACTTTGCCGTAGAACCACTACGCCGCCTAGTCGAAGCTGGCAAAAACATCGTTGCCGTAGTCACCATGCCCGACAAACCTGCCGGTCGTGGCCACAAAATCCAATTCTCTCCAGTCAAAGAATATGCACTCAGTGTCGGACTCCCTCTTCTCCAACCCGTCAATCTCAAAGACCCTGAATTCGTAGAAGAACTCCGCTCATATCAAGCCGACCTACAAATCGTCGTTGCCTTCCGCATGTTGCCCGAAATCGTATGGAACATGCCACCTCTCGGCACATTCAACCTCCACGCCTCACTCCTACCTCAATACCGCGGAGCCGCCCCAATCAACTGGGCTGTCATCAATGGCGAAACCGAAACTGGCATCACCACCTTCTTCCTCCAACACGAAATTGACACCGGCAACATCATTATGCAAGAAAAAATCACCATTGCCCCCGACGACAATGCTGGCATAGTCCACGACCGCCTCATGATGCTCGGTGCCGACCTCGTACTCCAAACCGTCAACCAAATCGAATCTGGCAACGTCGCCTCAATCCCACAACCCGACGGCGAACTCAAGGCTGCTCCAAAAATCTTTAAAGACACCTGCCTAATCAACTTCAACACCACTGCCGAATCCGTGCGCAATCTCGTGCGTGGTCTAGCACCATATCCAGCAGCCTGGATCGAACTCACCGACCCAACAGGCAACACCACTAATATGAAAATCTACGAAGTCAGCAAAGAGCTCTGCACCCCATCCCACCCCGCAGGCACACTCGTTTGCGACGGCAAAAAAATCCTAAAAGTTGCTGTACAAGACGGCTACATCCATCTCGACCAAGTCCAACTTGCCGGCAAAAAACGCATGCCCGCCGCCGACCTCATGCGTGGCACCGACCTCACACAATACAAAATTCAATAATCCCCAAAAAAACACATAAAAAGAGGCTGACCCCCTTATAGACAGCCTCTTTTTCGGAAGTGAATGATACTTTCTTGCCATTTTTTCGTATCTTTGTGATAATGAAAACTATTAAAAATTAGAGCTATGATAAATGTAGAGCCAATTTTCCCATACACTATCGTTGAAGAGAATGGATTGTATGGTATAACAGATAATCAAGGTAACCTTGTTGTACCTTGCGTTATGGATTATATTTGTAATGAAGCAGATGAAGAAGTTGGGCTGGAAACCTGGTTAGATTTCAACTGTGTCATTATCCGTAAAAACGAAAAGTATGGATTCTTCACAACAAATGGCAAATTTATAGAGCCGGCGTATGATACTTATGCTATTGATCCGTGCGGTAATGACATACACGTAAGGACTGAAGATGGTTATGGAGTTTTTGCCTCGCCGGAATATGTATTTGAAAAAGTGCATCCACAGTATTCTATTTTAGAGGAAATAGAACTGGATTATTTCGATGAAGATATGGACGATTTTTTTGATGAAATAGAAAATATGAGTTTGAAGACTTGGTTTGATATGGGAATCAACGAAGATGTTGTTTCTAAGATTATGGAAAGACTTCACACGTTGGGATATGAGGTTGCACAAGATCTGTGGACTTCGACCTATAAGGAGAATGCCCCTGTTAATATTAAGGAATTTGCCTTAGACGTATTATCAAGATTTGATACTTCGCATTTTAATGTGAGTATTACAGAGAAGATTCTTGATCTCAAGGCTCAAAGTAAGGGCGAGGAGATTAAGTTTTGGGAAATTGCAGAAGAAAATGATGAGTATGGCTGGATTTTGAATTGGTGTAAAGATATGGTGAAGAGAGGAGCCGTATACTTCATATCACTCAAAAGTATGGCTAATGCAAATATTCCATTACTCAATCGTAAAATAGGAGAATTTCTCAAAAATAATGACAATGAGGGATACTATTCGATTTTCCTTCTGATTGATAGGCTTCTTCCTCGCCCTGAGCACGGCTCGTTCGATATTATCCCAGTACAATTCCCCGCAGGGAAACGCCCATCATGTAAATATACATTCTTTGGCAACGAAGTCAGCGGCGAGATTGGAGAAATATACCTATACGAACACGGTATGCATGCGTACTATGTGAGCGTAAATGTATATGATTCTGAAAATCCGGAAGAACTAATAGAAGATAATCATATTTTAGACATATCTGACATTGTTTTATCGGAGTTGCTTGCTTCACTTCAGCAAGTCATTGACCCTGCGGGAGAAAATAAAGAACTAACAGTGGCCATTGATAGGGCAATAAAAGCTGAGAATGAGAAGTCACCATTAGCGCAGATTCTCACTGATTGCGGAATATACGTTTTGTCTCTATCTGATTTCGGACGGTCACCTCGTTTCTACGATGAGAACATTGCAGAAGATGTTGATTATCTATGCGTATCCGGTGATGATGTTTTATTGACTCTGAAAAGTAGTACAATGCGTGTGAATACTGTGCTATTGAATGAGAGATGCGGAAACTATTCTTGGATAGTTGATGAGATCAAAGCAGCTGCCAATACAGTATACAAAAGATCTAAAAACTGATTTTAAAAACTGATTTTAATGGAACATATATTGAATAACCAATATATTGATATCCTCATAAAACCGATCTCCACTAAATATAAATAATATATAGGTGACTCCTATACACCTTCAATTAGATACAAATAAAATAAACAAAACTAATTAGAACCAATAATATACAAAAGTGGCGTATGTAGGGAACTTTGTAGTTCACTCATACGCCACCTTAGTTTATTCACAATGCATCTCTGGAAGATGCTTGATTTCAGTGCTTTACTTTCAAAAGTTTTGGGAGTAATTATGAATTATGAATTAATTAACTTTTCCCCGAAACTATTTTCTTTATCTCGTTCAGTTTCAACAAAGCTTCCACTGGTGTAAGATTATCTATATTCAACCCTAATATCTCATCACGCACAGCTTTGAGCACTGGGTCATCTAATTGGAACATGCTGAGTTGAATACCCTCACGCACTGCGGCTTTGGTCATATCTTTGCCTTCGATGATAGATTGTTTGTTCTCTCGTTCGAGCAATTCCAATACTTCATTTGCCCTCTCAACAACCGAGCGTGGCATACCCGCCATCTTTGCCACGTGGATACCAAAACTATGCTCACTGCCTCCACGCACCAATTTACGCAAAAATATCACTTTCTTATCTACCTCGCGCACCGACACATTGTAGTTCTTAACCCTCGCATACGATTTCTCCATTTCGTTAAGTTCGTGATAGTGCGTTGCAAACAATGTCTTGGCTCTCACTCCTTTGCGCTCGTGTATATACTCCACTATCGCCCACGCTATCGAGATACCGTCATACGTGCTAGTACCACGCCCCAATTCGTCGAACAACACCAAACTCCTGTCGGTCATATTATTCAATATACTTGCCGCTTCGTTCATCTCTACCATAAAGGTCGAATCGCCTACACTGAGGTTGTCGCTCGCGCCAACACGGGTAAATATCTTATCTACCACCCCTATTCGCGCTGCTTCGGCTGGTACATAACATCCCATTTGTGCCAACAACACTATCAATGCTGTCTGACGCAACAAGGCTGATTTACCTGCCATATTCGGACCTGTAATCATCATCACTTGCTGTTTTTCTCCATCGAGATACACATCGTTTGGCACATATGCCTCATCGATTGGCAATTGCTTTTCTATCACAGGGTGACGTCCTTGATGGATATCTATCACGTTCTCGTCGGTAATTACCGGACAGTTATACTTATTCTCAGCACTCACTCTCGCAAAGCCTAACAAACAGTCCAACTGCGCCAATTCTACGCAATCGACTTGTATTGCCGAAATATACTCTATCACTGCTTGCACTAATGAGTTAAACAACTGTGCTTCAAGCACTGCTATCTTCTCTTCTGCACCTAATATCTTCTCTTCATACTCTTTCAATTCGGCTGTGATATAACGCTCGGCACTCACCAATGTCTGCTTACGTATCCACTCTGCTGGCACTTTATCTTTGTGTGTATTGCGCACTTCGATATAGTAGCCGAACACGTTATTATAACTTATCTTAAGGCTTGGAATACCTGTCAATTCGCTCTCTCTCTGCTGTATCTGCATCAAATAGTCTTTGCCGTGATATGCTATCTGACGCAATTCGTCTAATTCGGCATTCACTCCTTCTGCTATCACTCCGCCTTTGTTCAACATTGCTGGTGCTGTTTCCGACAACTCGCGTCCTATGCGCTCTATCAATCTATCGCACGGATTGAGTCTATCTGATATTCGCAACATTGGTTCGCAATCTGTTGCCGCAGAGCATATTTGCTTTACTTCTGCTACCGATTGTAGTGCTATTTTCAATTGCAACAATTCGCGTGGCGTAACTCGGCCTACTGCCACTTTACTCATTATACGCTCCAAATCACCTACTCGGCTGAGCGACTCCTCCAACATCTCTTTCATCTCTCGATTGCGGAACATCTGTGTCACTACCGACAATCTATCTTCGATTGGTTTCACCTCTTTCAATGGGAACATCAACCAACGCTTCAACAATCGTCCGCCCATAGGTGTCACCGTGCGGTCAATCACTTGACACAAACTGCGTCCCGACTGATGCATACCGCCTAATAATTCTAGATTACGCACCGTAAATCCATCCATCCACACAAATCTATCTCCCTCTATACGAGCCAACGACGTAATATGCCCTACCTGTTCATGCTTTGTTTGGTCAAGATAATAAAGCACTGCCCCTGCTGCCACTACGCCCAACTCCATATCATCCACGCCAAAACCTTTAAGGTTCTTAACCTCAAAATGTTTCAACAACCTACTGCGTGCCGAATCTATCGTGTAAACCCAATCGGGCATCGATTGCAAAAAGTATTTTCCGCCCACCATATCAATCACCTCACTGCGCATATCTGCTTCATATATAATCTCTTTCGGTGCAAACGAACCTATCAATTTCTCGATATAATCAGCCTTACCCTCACCCACCAAAAACTCACCTGTTGATATATCCAACAAACTCAACCCCACTCCTTTTTTAGTCATATACACAGATGCCAAAAAGTTGTTCTCCTTCACGTCTAATATATTGTCGTTCACACTCACACCTGGTGTAACCAATTCGGTTATACCTCTCTTCACCAAACCCTTACATGTCTTTGGGTCTTCCAATTGGTCGCAAATTGCCACACGCAATCCATGACGCACCAATTTAGGCAAATAGGTGTCCAACGCGTGATGAGGGAAACCTGCCAACTCTACATACTGCGCTGCTCCATTGGCTCTACGCGTCAGCGTGATACCCAATATCTCGCTCGTGCGTATAGCATCCTCCGAAAAGGTCTCATAAAAGTCACCCACACGAAACAAAAGCACTGCGTCCGGGTACTGTGCCTTTATCTCATTATACTGTTTCATCAACGGCGTTTCTACAACTTTTGCCATATTTCAATTAAAAATTAAGAATTAAAAATTAAGAATCTCTTTATTATATTTTTCAACTTCTGCATCACCAACTCTCTCATCCATTCCCACATATTATCTGTCCACCTTTGTGGATGCGTGGTCATCATCACACAATTCGGAAAACTCCCTTCTTTCAATGCCTTTATCACATCATCTGTTGTCTTATACACCCAACCTTTCGCCTCCCATACCAACTTAAAATCCGCTACTTTATCACGACGATTCACCCCATTCCAACTGCGCCCTGTGTCGGTCAAATAAAACATCTCACTCCAATCTACATCTATCTGTGGTTCACCTATCAATCCCAATTTCTTATAATCATACACTCGCCACATATCCTTTGAATCAAACCTACTCGTTGGTGACCCATGCATCGTAATTGTTCTCACATCAGCTACTTGACGCATCTTCTTTACATTACGCACAAACCTTGCATATGCCTTATCTGCATCTCCTTTCTCGCTCACCAACTCCTCATAATGATACCCCACTTCATGCCCTAAACTCTCTATATATCTAATCTCATCACTATCATCATCTATAAATTTCTCTCTAATATAATACGATGCCCTTACCCTCATCTCACTCTCAACCTCAGCCAATCGCCTCGCTCTCTCTACCTGTCTATCCACATCATGTCGCATCACCACTAATTTATCTGCCCTATGCCCCTCAGCATACTCGGCATAAGTCACAAACTCATACCCAGCATCCTTCAATGCCGAAACCAACTCTCTATATTTATTTATAGTAAAATCCATAAATTTTTTAGAGTACAAATTACAGAGTACAGATTACAAATACATTAGCCATCAACTGTTGAGTGTTGACTTTTTGCGATAAGCGAGAGCAACGAAGTTTACTTAAGTTGCCGAACAAAGCAAAAAAACTTGAGCAAAGCGAAAACTATTGATTTGCAAAGTTACAAAAAAAACTTGACAATTTAGTTGTATATCTCAAATTAAATTTGTAATTTTGCAGTTAATAATGCCTTAAGGGCTATCTAAACTCTAATCACTAAACTCTAACATTTATGCATAGCGATTCAGTAGTAATTATTCCTACTTACAACGAAAAGGAAAACATTGAGAAAATCATCCGTGCTATCTTTGCACTACCTAAATGTTTTCACATCCTCGTCATCGACGATGGCTCGCCTGATGGCACTGCAGCTATAGTAAAAAATCTCCAAAAAGAATTTACCGAAGAATTACATATTGTTGAGCGAACAGGCAAACTTGGACTCGGAACAGCCTACATCGCAGGTTTCAAATGGGTTCTCGACCACGACTATGAATACGCCTTCGAAATGGATGCAGACTTCTCTCACCCTGTACCAAAACTTCTCGAACTCTACGATGCTTGTGCTAATCAAGGTGCCGATGTTGCCATTGGTTCACGCTATGTGGGCAACGTAGTGAACGTAGTCAATTGGCCTATGGGTCGTGTACTTATGAGCTACTATGCTTCTAAATATGTACGTTGCGTCACTGGCCTCCCTGTTGCCGACACCACTGCTGGTTTTAAATGCTACCGCCGCCAAGTACTCCAAATTATCGAATTCGACAAAATCCGCTTCAAAGGCTACGCATTCCAAATCGAAATGAAATTTACTGCCTACAAATGTGGTTTCACTATCAAGGAAGTACCTATCGTATTCGTCAACCGCGTCGAAGGTACATCTAAAATGTCAGGCGGCATCTTCTCCGAAGCTCTATTCGGCGTCGTAAAACTCAAAATCTCTAGCTGGTTCCGCAAATACCCACAAAAGAATTAAAAATTAAGAATTAAAAACATTCCTAATTTCTCATTCCTAATTATGATTACTACCGATCAAATAAAAGCTGCTATCGACCGAGTTGAAGCACTCTACAAATACCTCAACATCGAAGAAAAGAAAATTCAACTCGAAGAAGAAGAACTAAAAACCCAAGCCCCTGAGTTTTGGCAAGACCAAAAACGCGCCGAAGCGCAGATGAAACTTGTTAAAGGTCTAAAATTCTGGATTGAAGGTTACAATACCGTTAATGCCGCGGTCAACGAAGTGCAAATTGCCTACGATTTCTACAAAGAAGAGGCTATGACCGAAGACGAAGTTGACGAGGCATACAACCACGCTATTACCCTCATCGAAGACCTCGAAATGCGCAATATGCTCCGTCGCGAAGAGGACAAACTCGGCGCTGTTATCAAAATCGTTGCTGGTGCTGGTGGTACTGAGGCTCAAGATTGGGGACAAATGCTTATGCGTATGTATCTCCGTTGGTGCGAAAAACAAGGCTACAAAGCCGAAATCACTAATATGCTCGAAGGCGATGAGGCTGGTATCAAGTCGGTTACTATCCAAGTCGATGGCGATTATGCCTATGGCTACCTCAAATCTGAGAATGGTGTTCACCGCCTCGTACGCGTATCTCCATACAACGCTCAAGGCAAACGTATGACTTCATTTACTTCTGTATTCGTTGTACCTCTCGTCGACGATACTATCGAAATCGAAATCAACCCTGCTGGTATCTCTTGGGATACTTTCCGTTCTTCTGGTGCTGGCGGTCAGAACGTCAACAAAGTGGAAACTGGTGTACGTCTCCACTATGTATTCAAAAATCCTGTCACTGGCGAACAAGACGAAATCGTAATCGAAAATACCGAGAGCCGCTCACAGCTCGACAACCGCGAGAATGCTATGCGTCTCCTCCGTTCTCAACTCTACGAACTCGAACTCCAAAAACGTCGCGAAGAGACTGCTAAAATCGAAGCTGGCAAAAAGAAAATCGAATGGGGATCACAAATCCGTTCATACGTATTCGACGACCGCCGCGTGAAAGACCACCGCACCGACTACCAAACATCTAATGTTGGTGCCGTAATGGATGGCGACATTGATATGTTCATCAAGACATACCTCATGGAGTACGGAGGCGAAGAATAAGAACTATATAAAACAAAAAAAATGCAACCTACAGATTTGTAGGTTGCATTTTTTATATCACTTTTCTACTTATTACCAAATAGAAACTCGTTCTTCAGGAGCGAGGTAAAGAGCATCTTCTTCAGTAATATCGAATGCTTCATACCAAGCAGCGATGTGAGGAAGAGCACCATTTACACGCCATTTACCAAGTGAGTGTACGTCAGTAAGTGTACGTTTAACGATTTCTTCTTCTGTGATATTGCCTGCCCATACATTTGAATAAGCAAGGAAGAAACGTTGCTCTGGTGTGAAACCTTCTTTCACTGGAAGTGGATTTTCTTTTGTAGCATTTTTGAATGCGTGGAATGCCACTTGAAGACCACCGTGGTCAGCAATGTTTTCACCAAGCGACATTTTGCCATTAGCATACATTGTTTCGTTTACTTTGATACCATTGAAGTATTCTTCCATCACTTTTGTGCGTTCTTGGAAACGAGCTTTGTCTTCTTCTGTCCACCAGTTAGCATAGTTGCCATCTTTGTCGAAGTTAGAACCCATATCGTCGAAACCATGAGTTACTTCGTGAGCAATAACAACACCGATTGCACCATAGTTGAATGCATCGTCAGCTTCCATATCGAAGAATGGATATTGAAGGATACCGGCAGGGAAACAGATTTCGTTAGTTGTTGGATTGTAATATGCATTCACTGTTTGTGGATTCATATACCACTCGTCTTTGTCTACTGGTTTAGAAAGTTTAGCCATTGTGCGAGCTGTATTGAATTTAGATACGCGTTTCACCAATGTCCAATATGATTCTTTAGCATCGATTTCGAGAGCTGTATAGTCTTCCCATTTGTTAGGATAACCTACTTTAACATAGAATGTTGAAAGTTTTTCGTGTGCTTTAGCTTTTGTTTCGTCGCTCATCCATTCGAGGTTGTCGATGCGTTCACCATAAGCTTTAAGAAGGTTAGCGCAAAGTGTTTCCATACGAGTTTTTGCTTCAGCTGGGAAGTATTTTTCGCAATAGAGTTTACCAAGTGCCATACCGAGCGAACCATCTACCATAGATACTGCACGTTTCCAACGTGGAGTCTCTTCTGTACGACCTGACATAACACGACCGAAGAAATTGAATTTCTCAGTTGTGAACTCGTCACTCATATATGAAGATGCTGCGCTGAGCACACGCCATTGCATATAATAACGAAGGTCTTCGATGCGAGCTGTATTCATAATCTCAATTGATTTACGAATAGGCTCTTCTTGTGACACGCTAAGTTCTTTCACATCAGCACAACCAAGTGTTTCAAAATATGTATCCCAGCAGAAACCAGGGAACGATGCTTTGAGCGAATCTGTTGTGTAAAGGTGATAGTTAGCATATGAATCACGAAGTTCAGCTTGTGAGAAATGTGCAAGAGCCAATTGACGTTCAATCATCATAACTGCTTGTGATGCTTCGCTTGCTTGAACTGTTGTGAAACCTGCAAGTTGGAACATCTTTTGAATGTGATTGAGGTATTCTGATTGAATTTCAATCATTTTATCGCTTGACTCAAAATAGTAGTCACGATTACCCATACCGATACCTGCTTGGTAAGTTTGCATAAGGTTGCGTTTTGCATCCATAATGTCTGCATCAACATACACTTGGAAGAAGATATCATAAAGGTCTTCACCCATAAGTGCAGCAATACCTTTAACGTCAGCAATTTCTGCAACACGTTGAAGTTCAGCTTTCACTGGTTCATAACCTTCAGCGTTAAGACGTTCAGCGTTCATTGCAACATTGTAAAAATCACCAATTTTTTGAGCCTCTGTACCTACTTCGTGTTGACCAGCAGCAATCTCTGCAATAAGGTCATTAAGACGAGCAATGTTGTCTTGACCAAGTTTGTCAAACGAACCAAAACGAGAATACTCGCCTGTCAATGGATTGAGTTTCATCCAACCACCACATGCATATTGATAAAAGTCAGCACCTTTATCTGCTGTAGTGTCAAGATTCTCTGCGCGAATACCTGCCGACAATTCTTTAGGCGAATTAGCGCAACCTGCTGCTAAAAATGCAGCAGCAAGCATAGGAAAAAAGAATTTTTTCATGTTAATATAATTTATAATTAATGATTGATTATCTTTATAAATCAAATCGTTATATCCTATTAAGACAAAAAAAAGAGAATAATTTTCAATTCTCAATTTCCAACTCTCAATTATCTTGCAAAGTTACAACAAAAAAACAAAACAACCAAATATTTTATCGTTTTTCGATAAAAAACATTATAGCTGTATGCTCACAAACTATTTCCTATCTCTGCATATTTATCTAACTTCCTCAAACAACAACCTTCTTCGTAGATAATAAATACAAAAAAAGAGGTTAACTACATAACGCTGTTAATCTCTTTTTTTTATATCAAATCCTCACCCCTCAACCATTTTTTTCACTTTATGTGCTAATGATGTTGGCGAAGTGACCATTATTTGTTTGTGATTTTTCACTAAGTAAGATTCAAATTCTGGTGTGATTGGTATGTTCAATATGATATTCACACTACCATCTATCTCCTCTTGCTCTAGGCGTTGCGATTGGTGCAACGGATTGCGCAATATTCCCTCTGCTCGCTCATAGTCCACCCATAGGCGCACCATAGTAGGCTCTATATTCTTGCCTCCAAACAACTCTGGGCGCTCCATATCGGCACATTCGGCTATCTGACAATGTAGGTCAAACAACTTCTCCCCTATCTCCTCCATTCGTGTAAATGCACAATAATCACGAATTGTCTCTAATGCTACCTCAAGGTTCTTTCTATCCAATTCTGTCAACACTTGGTCCACTAGCGAGTAATTCTCATCTTTATAAATATAATACTTCTTATCGACCACAACAATCGGTGCCGAATAACCACGCTCGGCACTACGCATCAACTCAAGGTCTGCTTGCACCGAACGACGCGAATTTTTCTCTGTAGACGAACATGCCTCAATCAAATCATCAAGGCTCCATTGACGACTTCTGTCGCGAAGACAACGGTCAATAATCAATAATCGTTTTATATTCATAATTCTAAATACTATGGCCCACAATCAATAGACCAATTATCACTTTGCAACAATGGAGCAAACCGAGCGCACAGATTAAGCCCAGCTTAAGTTATGCCGAGGTGCAGCCCATTTTCACACTTGCAAATTTACAAATAATTTTTGATGTACGCAAGAGTTTTGCAGAAAAGATTTCTCTAAAAGACAGAATAACATAAAAACCAAAATTTATGTTATCTTATCTTCATGTCTAAATAAAAAGAGCCACTGGATAAAATCCAATGGCTCAAATATTTATTAAATGCAATTTATAATTATGAATTATGAATTATGCATTATGAATTATAAATTAAAGCATCGCTTTGATTTCAGCTGCAACCTTAGCAGGAGTAAAACCAAGTTTTTCATCAAGCACTGTGTATGGTGCTGAGAAACCAAATGATTCAAGACCAAACACTTTGCCATTTTCGCCAACCAAGCCCATAAGGTTAACTGGCAAACCTGCTGTCAAACCGAAACGTTTCACGCCACATGGCAACACTTCGCGTTGATACTCTACTGGTTGTGTGCGGAACAAACCTTCTGATGGAACTGAAACAATGCTCAAACGTACACCCTCTGCGCGCAACAATTCGGCTGCCTCTGCCAATGTTGATACTTCCGAACCCGAAGCCACACATACTACTTGTGGATTTTCATCTGCCGATACTACATAAGCACCACGCTCTGCACCACGAGCTTCTACTGCACGATTGCCTGGAAGATCTTTGATGTTTTGACGTGAAAGTATCATAGCTGTTGGAGTCGACATGTTCTCCATCATCATTTTGTATGCCACTGTTGTTTCGTGTACATCTGCAGGACGCAACACGAGTACAGAGTTCTTACCGCTATGGTTTTTCAATTTTTCCATCAAACGAATTTGAGCTTCTTGTTCCACTGGTTCGTGAGTTGGACCGTCTTCGCCTACGCGGAATGCATCGTGGCTCCAGATGAATTTAACTGGCAATTCCATCAACGCAGCCATACGCACTGCTGGTTTCATATAGTCTGAGAATACGAAGAATGTACCGCAAGCAGCCAACACACCACCGTGCAATGCCATACCGAGGCACAAGCAAGCCATTGTCAACTCAGCCACACCTGCTTGAAGGAATGCGCCTGAGAAGTCGTCTTTAGTAATTGCTTTTGTATATTTCAAGAAAC
This sequence comes from Candidatus Aphodosoma sp., assembly GCA_045631465.1. Taxonomy (GTDB): domain Bacteria; phylum Bacteroidota; class Bacteroidia; order Bacteroidales; family Paludibacteraceae; genus Aphodosoma. Next base: position 128,331 of record JAZQUV010000011.1, read on the forward strand.
CGTCTGTTTTGTCAGAGTTCGACAAGTCAGCCGACGAAACTACCATATTTTCAACTTGTTGTGCAAGTACACCCAAACATGCAGCCGAAGCAGCACGAGTTGCTTGATTTGGTTTTTGTTCCAATGCCGACCAATCAATTTCTGGAGCTGCACCCGAGAACCATTTCTCCATCTTAGCAGCTTTTTCTGGATTAGCTTTCGCCCATTCTGCTTTAGCTGCATAGCGTTCTGCTACGATACCTTTCAACTCTTCGCGACGACGAGCATAAATCTCTTTTGTCTCTTCAAACAATACGAATGGCTCTTCTGGGTTACCACCGAGGTTTTTCACTGTATTGATATAAGCATCGCCACCGAGAGGAGCACCGTGTGTAGCGCAATTGCGCTCGTAGCTCGAACCATCAGCTTTCAACGCACCTTTACCCATCACTGTTTTACCAATAATAAGTGTAGGACGCGCTTTTTCTGCTTGAGCTTTGTTCAATGCTTCACGAATTTGAGCAGCATCATTACCATCAATTTCGAGTACATACCAGCCCCAAGCCTCATATTTTTTAGCTACATCTTCGCTCGACACTTCGTCGCACATAGTCGACAATTGTACGTCGTTCGAGTCGTAGAACATAATCAAATTGTCCAATCCCAAGTGACCAGCAGTACGACCAGCTCCTTGCGAAATCTCTTCTTGGATACCACCATCCGAAATAAATGCATAGATAGTTTGATTCATCACATCGCCAAGACGAGCTTTCAAGAATTTAGCCGCAATAGCAGCACCAACAGCAAATGTATGACCTTGACCAAGAGGACCTGATGTGTTTTCCACACCATGCATTACGTCAACTTCTGGATGACCAGGAGTGATGCTACCCCATTGACGGAATTGTTTCAAGTCGTCCATTGTATAATAGCCAGCGCAAGCCAACACAGAATACAACATTGGCGACATATGACCAGGGTCCAAGAAGAAACGGTCGCGACCTTCCCAACGTGGGTTTTCTGGGTCATAAACCAAATATTCCGAGAATAATACATTAGCAAAATCCGCACCACCCATAGCACCACCTGGGTGACCTGATTTAGCCTTTTCTACCATTGATGCAGCAAGAACGCGAATATTATCTGCCGCACGATTCAATTGTTCAATTGTGTTCATATTATTAGTTATTATTAATGAGCATTTTATAATTGTAATAGATACAATATGAAATCATCTGCAAAGATAAACATTATTTTTTACATAACAAACACTCTTTCACGAAAAAAATAATAAATTCAACTTATTCCACATATCCGCCTAATTTAATCAATTTCATTAATCAAAACTACCATGAAAAACATCAAAAATTCCTCCCACTTTACCACCCCCTAAAATACAATAACCCCCTCCCTACCTCAAATATACTATACAGCAACCTGCAAGCAACCTTCTCCCTACCTCCAAACACCCCTCTAAAATACAATAAGCCCCCCTTTTTGCTCCATAAAAATATTACTCAAATCCACACAAAACCTCATTAACAAAAATTAAGAATCACAAATTATGAATTATGAATTAATTTAACTATCTTTGCAGATTAATACAAACAAAATTATTATGAGACGCAAAATCAATCCCATCCTACAAGCTCTGCTTGTAATATACCACGTTACAGTCTTTATGCCTTTAGGCATATTGATAACCATCATCTGCTCATCAATCATCATCATTATGCTACCTATTGCAGGCAACGCCAAATGGGGAAGCTATCCCGCAATGTTTTGGGCAAGAGCCGTTTGTGTTATATCATTGGCAAGAGTTAAGATTGAAGGACAAGAAAAAATAGACCCCAAAGCTTCATATATTTTCGTAGCCAATCACCAAAGTCTCTACGACATACCTTTGGTATATGGTTGGCTCAAAAACAACTTCAAATGGATAATTAAAAAAGAATTCCGAAAAATGCCCGTAATGGGTTATTTGTGCTATCGCATGGGACATATCTTCATCGACCGCTCTAATCCTATGCGCGCAAAACATAGTCTCGATCTAGCAAAACAAAACCTCAAAAAAGGCAACACCTCAATATTCCTATTCCCCGAAGGCACTCGCACTCGCAACGGACAAGTTGGTCGTTTCAAGCGCGGCGCATTCACCATCGCTCGCGACCTTCACCTCCCTATCGTGCCTGTGTCAATTATTGGTGCTTACGAAGCCCTACCTAAAGGCCTTAATTGCATCATCCCTGGCAAAATAAAAATAATATTCCATCAACCTATCGACACTACCAATCTCACTGACGAAAACCTCAACGAAACCATCGACCAAGTACGCACAACTATCGTAAACGGAATGAAATAATAGACACAAATAAAAAACACTAAAATAACACACCATGAAACATCTACTAAAACTTTTTTCAATCATCTACTCTACATTTATCTTTGTGCCATTAGCTATTCTTGTCAGCGCGATTATTTTCATCTTAATAATCATCATGACACCTATTGCTGGCGAAAGCAAATGGGGCTACTACCCTGGTCGCGTATTGGGTAGAATCATGTGCACATTAGCACTCACTCGCGTGAAAATCATCGGCAACGAAAACATCGACCCAAACCAATCATACATCTTTGTGGCCAACCATCAAAGCATGTTCGACATATTCCTCGTATATGGCTACCTCAATGCCAAATTCAAATGGATTATGAAACAAGAGATACGCAAAACTCCACTCCTCGGCAAAGCTTGCGAATCTATGGGCCATATATTTGTCGACCGCTCTAACCCTATGCGCGCACAAAAGAGTCTCCAAGAGGCTCAAGAGCGCCTATTGCAAGGTCACAACTCTATTTTCCTCTTCCCCGAAGGCACACGCTCTGCAACTGGCAAAGTAGGCCGCTTCAAACGCGGTGCTTTCACCATTGCTCGCGACCTTCACTTCCCTATTATCCCAGTATCAATTTCTGGCGCTAACAACGTATTACCTAAAGGTGGTTGGCACATCACTCCTGGCACAATCACAATGACCATACACCAACCTATCGACACTACCAACCTCACCGACGACAATCTTAACGAAATGGTTGATAATGTAAGAGAAATCGTTATACAAGACGTCAAAACAAACCGAAAATAATGAAAAAAATATTACTTATCTTAATGATTCTGCATTCTGCATTAGGCATTGTGCATTGTCAACAATACTCTATCAAGTCCAAAAAAGCCATAAAACTCTATCAAGAGGCTAAAGGTGCACAATACCCATCCGACAAGATTGCTCTACTCAATCAAGCCATTGCCAAGGAACCTCTATTCACCGAGGCATATTGGGAACTTTCGCGCATCTACATTGCCCTCGACACCATCGAGGCTGCCATCTCTACACTCGAATCTGCCAATCAACTCAACACTCCTATGGTCGACGACACTAAGATTCGTCTTTCAAAACTCTATTACCGCATTGGCGAATACCAATTGGCACTCGATAAATTAGGCGAAGTCAACAATCCCTACTATTTCTCACAAGTGGCATTGCTCAAGCCCGACTACGAATATGCCGCCTCGCTCAAAGCCAATCCTATCGACTTCAAACCTCACAATCTCACTTACGTCAACACCATCCACGACGACTATTTTCCTAGCATCACTGCCGACGGACTTATGATTTCCACCACCGTGCTTGCTCCCAAATGGATGGGCGACGCCCCTATGCAACATCAAGAAGATATGTACATCAGCCATTGGAATGGCTCTAAATGGTCGTATAGCGAGCCCCTCCCTGCTCCTATGAATGGCTATGGCAACGAAGGCTCTCAATCATTCTCTGCCGATGGTCGCTACATGTTCTTTGTGCAATGTAGCAATCGTGAGAATGTTGGTTCTTGCGATATATGGTATTCTATTCGCAAAGGCGACAAATGGTCTAATCCTATCAATCTTGGCGAACCTGCCAACTCTCGTCATTGGGAGAGCAACCCCGTAATGTCCCCTACTGGCGATATGATTTACTTCACATCCAATCGTCCTGGCGGACTCGGAGGCAAAGACCTTTGGTGTGTGCAAGTATACATCGGCGATGGAGGCTACCTCAAAACCTACAATCCTCAACCACTCGCTTCTACAATCAACACCGACAAAGACGAATTTGCTCCATTCATCCATGCCGACAACCACACGCTCTATTTCTCATCGGATGGTCACAAAGGTCTTGGCGGACAAGATATATTTCGCTCTGTTCGTGCCGACAATGGCACTTGGAGCACACCCGAAAACCTCGGTTACCCTATCAATACCCACGGCGACGAATCTGGTTTCGTTATCAACGGTCTTGGCAATAAAGCCTACTTTGCATCCGACCAACTCGAAAATCGTGGTATGAAACTCGACATCTACGAAATCGACCTCCCCGTCAACATCCAACCTCGCACTCGCATGGTCTACTCTCCTGGTCGTGTCTACGATATCCAAACAGACAAACCACTTCAAGCACGCGTCGAAATATTCGAAGGCGAAACTAATGCCAAACACTTCGAATCTATCTCCGACGCTGCCAATGGCTCATTCGTAGCCTTCTTGCCTGAATCAAACACACCTAAACTCGATGGCGAGAATTCTCAAACCTCAATCCTCTATGCTCTCAGCGCCCAACGCGAAGGTTATCTACCTTACACAATGTCAATCACCACACCTGGCGATAGCATCCTCGTAGGTCTCACACGCATTGCATCGGGCAACTCCATCACGCTCAACAACCTCTATTTCGATTACGATTCCGACAAAATTCTCCCCGCTTCGTATGCCGAAATCGAACGCCTTATGTTATTTCTCAAACAAAATAAGAATATAAAAATCAAAATCGTAGGTCACACCGACAATCAAGGCTCTCATGCCTACAACATCGACCTCTCTCGCCGTCGTGCCGAGGCTCTGATGAATGCCCTCATCCGCAAAGGCATCGCAGCCGACCGCCTCACTGCCGAAGGCAAAGGTAGCACACAACCTATCACAACCAACGACACCGAAGAAGGTCGCGCACAAAATCGCCGCGTAGAAGTAATAATCAAATGACAGAGTACAGACCGTTGACCGTTGACTGTTGACCGTTGACAAATTCTTGTTCTCATGTCTTCCTGTCCTTTATTAAATACAAAGAAAAACATGAATCCCTTTGTTGTAATTGCCATCATAGCAGCCTATTTTGCTATAATCTTTGCCGTGAGCTATTTCAGTGCACGCAAAAGTTCAACATCCGATTTCTTCCGTGGAGGCAACTCATCCCCTTGGTGGGTCGTAGCCATTGGTATGATTGGCACCACTCTCTCTGGCGTTACTTTCATTTCTGTGCCTGGTATGGTAGCAGGTGCAGCCAAGATGACCTATTTCGAGGTCATTCTCGGCAATTTCCTCGGCTATATTCTCATAATGCACTTCTTGTTGCCACTCTACTATCGTCTCAACCTCACCTCTATATACGGCTATATCCAACAACGCATTGGCCATACGTCCTACAAAGCTAGTGCTGTTCTCTTTCTCATTTCCAAATTAATAGGTGCGGGATTCCGACTCTTCATCGTAGCTCTTGTATTGCAAATCACTGTGTTCGAACCACTCGGACTCCCATTCGCGCTCAATGCCATTGTCTCGGTATTCCTCATATGGGCATATACAGTCAAAGGTGGCATCAAATCTATTGTGTGGACCGACCTCATACAAACCTTTTTCCTCATCTTTGCAGTCGTATTCACCATTTTTGCTATTCAAAAAGAGTTAGGAATGTCGTTCCTCGAAATGACCTCTGCCATCGGCTCCAACTCGCAATTCCAAATCTTCGATTTCTCTAACTTTTGGGGCAACAACAACCACTTCTTCAAGCAGTTCATCTCTGGTGCATTCATCACCATCGTAATGAGCGGTCTCGACCAAGACATGATGCAAAAGAACCTCAGTCTCAAGAATGTACACGAGGCTAAAAAGAACTTCCTCTCGTTCAGCATCGCCTTTGTGCCAGTCAATTTCATATTCCTCTGCCTCGGCGTACTATTTGTCATCTACATGAACCAAATGGGCATTGCCATCCCTGCTAAGACCGACCAAATCTACCCTCTTCTTGCAACCAACTATCTCTCATATTCGGTTGCTATCTTCTTCATTCTCGGTATCATAGCATCGGCATTCTCATCGGCCAACTCTGCCCTCATTGCTATGACCACCTCGTTTATGGTCGATATCTACGGCACAAATGGCAAAGACGAACGCACTCTTAATCGCACTCGCATCCTCGTGCACACTATGATGGCTGCCTTGCTCATCGGCATCGTCATCCTATTCAATACTTTCAACGACGACAGCGTGGTCAATGCTATATTCAAATTCGCTGGCTACACCTATGGTCCATTGCTCGGACTCTTCGTCGTGGGCATGTTCACCAAATGGAACATCCGTGACCGCCTCGTGCCACTCGTTGCCACACTCTCAATCATTGCCACCATACTCATCGACCGCTTCTCTGTCGAACTCCTCGCAGGCTATAAATTCGGTTTCGAAATCCTCCTTCTCAATGGTGCCCTCACCATTCTCGGACTCCTCCTCTACCGAACCCAACAATCACAAAAATAATACCCACTCAGAGTGTGTATTGAAAATGTCTGTTTTCTACGGCACAGGTTGCTTGCACCTTGCTTGAAATCAATACCCACTCAGAATGGGTATTCATACAAAAAAATCGTATAAAAAAAGAGCGACTCCAACAAGGATTCGCTCTTTTTATCTGTTATCTGTTATCTGTAATCTATTATCTGTAATCTGTTATATTGAAAGGTACCAAATCATCCACAGCCTCGCCTCTTGCCAATTTCTCCCTCACCATTGTCGACGATATCGGATAAAGCGGCGCATCGAGCCACTTCATTTGCGGGAATTTCGCCTTATCCACCTCCACACCTTCACGCGGATAAACATACACATCATAATCCCTCAATATCTCATCATAACAATACCAGCGGTCAAATATTGCATAATTATCTGCTCCTATCAACAAGGAGAATTGACAGTCTGGATATTCTTCTGACAGCGTTCGCAATGTATTCACCGTATAACTCGGTATTGGTAAATGAAATTCTATATCACACACCGACAAACGCACATTATGTTTTGTTGCCTCGCATGCCAACTTGTAGCGCAATTCATCATCCCACAAATCGGCTTTCTTCTTCAACGGATTCTGAGGTGACACCACATACCACAACTCATCCACTCCCCCATGCTCCAACATATACTCACCCAACCCAATATGCCCATTATGTATCGGATTAAACGACCCAAAATATAGTGCAATTCTTTTCATTAATTTATATATCCATACATGAAAACATGAGAACATGATGTTTTCTTGTAATCCTGTCTTCTTGTCTTTTATTTCAAAAATTCAGTCACCACGCGGATTGTTTCGGCTACGGCTTCGTCTAGATTGTCATTCACAATGCGCACGTCGAACTTTGGAGCAAACTCCATCTCCCATTCTGCTTTGGCTAGTCGTTTTTCAATCATCTCCTCCGAGTCAGTTGCACGTCCCACCAAACGATCACGCAACACCTCCACACTCGGTGGTTGCACAAACACAGCCAACGCATTATCGCCATAATATTTTTTGATATTCAAACCACCCACCACATCAACATCAAACAACATATGCTGACCTTGAGCCAACTTTCCATCAATTTCGCTCTTCAACGTGCCATAAAAGCAGTTAGGATAGACCTCCTCATACTCTACAAACTCGTCATTTGCAATCTTCGCGCGAAACTCATCAGGAGTCAAAAAATAATACTCCACCCCATGTTGTTCAGTGCCACGAGGAGCACGACTTGTAGCCGAAATCGAAAAACCAAAGTCGAAACCAGCCTCTTTCAACTTGCCAATAATAGTGCTTTTACCACTGCCCGAAGGAGCCGAAAATATAATCAATTTACCATTCATCTTATTCAAATAGTAATTAGTAGTTAGTAAATAATAAAGTTAAATCTGAAATCTTTTGCAAAGTTACAACATTTTTGTGCGAAATCCAAATTTTAAATAATAAAATGTCTATTTGCTTATTTGAAGATATGATGAAGATATGATGCTATATGGAACATGAGAAATTCAAAAATTCGTATATCCTTCGTATATCTTTCGTAGAAGGTAGGGTTATCCTATGAAGCACCTTGCTGTTTGTTAGGGAAAACTATCGGCAATAAGCGAGTCAAAACCAAGCTTACTTGAGCTATGCCGAGCGAAGCAAAAATGTAATATTTTCACATATCAATTTTTTTTTGTAACTTTGCAATTTAATAGACACATGATATTCTATACTCGCTATTAAAAATCCAAAAATATGGCTCGAATATTAGCAATTGACTACGGACAAAAGCGCATTGGCATAGCTGTTACAGACTCTTTGCAGATGATCGCCAATGGGTTAACTACAATAGAAACACCAAAAATCTACTCTTTCTTAGCCGAATATTTCACAAAAGAAGAAGTAGAAACCATAGTCGTAGGCTATCCCAAAACACTACAAAACGAGCCTGCCGAAGTTACCAAATATATCAATACATTCGTCGGCAAACTACGCAAACTCTACCCAGATAAGAAAATTGAACTAATCGACGAACGATTCACAAGCAAAATGGCATTCCAAACTATGATCGATAGTGGTATTAACAAAAAAGCTCGCCAAAACAAAGCTCTCATCGACCAAATCAGTGCTACCATTATCCTCCAAAACTACCTCGAAACAATTAAGATTTAAAAATACAAAATTCGCTAAACTATTCACTACTATCACTATCAATTGTTGTCTGTTAACCATTAACGATTGACTTTCGACTGTTGATTGTAGACTTTATGATTATATGATTACAGTATCCAACCTCGCAATGCAATTTGGCAAACGAGTGCTTTTCTCGGATGTCAATCTCAAATTCACAGCAGGCAACTGCTACGGTGTAATCGGTGCAAATGGTGCCGGCAAATCTACCTTTATCCGTATGCTTAGTGGCGAACTCGACCCTACTCGCGGACAAATATCTTTCGGACCAGGCGAACGCCTCTCGGTGCTCAAACAAGACCACTTTGCCTACGACCAATTCACCGTAATCGACACCGTGATGATGGGCAACGAACACTTCTGGCAAGTGAAAGAAGAGAAAGATGCTATCTACATGAAAGAAGATTTCACCGAAGAGGATGGTATCCGCGCTGCCGAATTGGAAGAGAAATTTGCCGAAATGGATGGTTGGAATGCAGAAAGCAATGCTGCCCAACTCCTTAGTGGACTTGGCATTAAAGAAGAGCTCCACTATCAACTAATGAGCGAATTGGAGAATAAAGAAAAGGTGCGCGTGCTCCTCGCACGTGCTCTATACGGCAAACCCGACAACCTACTCCTCGACGAGCCTACCAACGACCTTGACGTAGATGCTGTGATGTGGCTCGAAAACTACCTTGCTAACTACGAGAATACTGTGCTTGTAGTAAGTCACGACCGCCACTTCCTCGACGCTGTATCAACCCACACTATTGATATCGACTACGGCAAAATTACTATGTTTGCTGGCAACTATACATTCTGGTACGAATCGAGTCAACTTGCTCTTCGCCAACAACAAAACCAAAACAAAAAAGCTGAAGAAAAACGTAAAGAGTTGGAAGAATTCATTCGTCGTTTCTCTGCCAATGTGGCTAAAAGCAAACAGGCTACGTCTCGTCGCAAAATGCTCGAAAAACTCAACGTGGAAGAGATTCAACCATCGACACGCAAATACCCTGCAATCATCTTCACACCTGAACGCGAACCGGGCAACATGGTGCTCGAAATCAATGGTCTTGGCAAGCGTGCCGAAGATGGTTCTGTGCTATTCAACAATGTATCATTCAACGTCGAGAAAGACGACAAAATTGCCTTCTACTCACGCGATGCACGTGCAATGACTGCCTTCTTCGAAATCATCATGGGCAACGACCGCGACTATGCTGGCAAATTCAATTGGGGTATCACTATCACCAATGCCTATCTCCCACTCGACAACACTCGTTTCTTCAACAACGAACACACGCTTGTAGATTGGCTCGGACAATACTCGGCCGACACTACCGAAGTGTTCATTCGTGGCTACCTCGGCAAAATGCTCTTCTCGGGCGAAGAAATCTACAAACGCGCCAACGTGCTTTCGGGTGGCGAAAAAATGCGTTGTATGATTGCACGCATGATGCTACGCAATGCCAATGTAATGGTGCTCGACTCACCAGTCAACCACCTCGACCTCGAGTCTATCCAAGCATTCAACAACACACTTAAAACATTCAAAGGCAACATCTTGCTATCTTCTCACGACCGTGAATTCGTGTCTACAGTCTGCAATCGTATCATCGAACTCACACCAAACGGCATTATCGACAAATATATGGACTTCGACGAATATCTCACATCCGACGAAATCCACGAACTTCGCGAAAAAATGTATAAATAATAGTTTGCTGTTCGATTGTTTTTTTGTAACTTTGCACGTTATTTTTGAATTTAACATATTACGAAAGAATTTATAAATGAAAAAAATCAGAAACTTTTGCATTATAGCCCATATCGACCATGGGAAAAGTACTTTGGCCGACAGACTATTGGAGTACACTCAAACTGTGGAAGCTCGAGACCTCCAAGCACAAGTATTAGATGATATGGATTTGGAACGTGAACGTGGTATCACTATCAAGTCGCACGCTATCCAAATGAAATATAAATATAATAATGAGGAATATACACTCAACTTGATTGACACTCCAGGACACGTCGACTTTTCGTACGAAGTGTCACGTTCGATTGCAGCATGCGAAGGTGCATTGTTGATTGTTGATGCCACACAAGGTATTCAAGCTCAGACTATTTCGAACCTCTATATGGCTATTGAGCACGACCTCGAGATTATCCCTGTAATGAACAAGATGGACATGGACAATGCTATGCCCGACGAGGTTGAAGATCAAATTGTAGAGTTGCTTGGTTGCAAGCGCGAAGAGATTATCCGTGCATCGGGCAAAACAGGTATGGGTGTTGACGAAATTTTGCACGCTATCGTTGAGCGTATTCCTGCTCCAGAAGGCGACCCTAATGCTCCTCTCCAATGTTTGATTTTCGACTCAGTATTCAACTCATTCCGTGGTATTATTGCTTATTTCAAAATTGTTAATGGCACAATAAAACCTAACGATTTAGTGAAATTTGTCAACACTGGCAAGGAGTATGAAGCAAACGAAATAGGTATCCTCAAACTCGATATGGTACCTCAAAAAGAGTTGTCGGCAGGTAATGTTGGTTATATCATTTCGGGTATCAAAACATCGAAAGAGGTGAAAGTAGGTGATACTATCACACACGTGAAACGCCAATGCGATGCAGCTATCGATGGATTCGAAGAGGTTAAACCAATGGTATTTGCCGGTGTATATCCTATCGAAACAGAAGATTTTGAAGACCTCCGTGCATCACTAGAAAAACTTCAACTCAACGATGCTTCATTGACATTCGAGCCCGAATCGTCAGCTGCACTTGGTTTTGGTTTCCGTTGCGGTTTCTTGGGCATGTTGCATATGGAGATTGTTCAAGAACGACTCGACCGCGAATTCGACATGAACGTTATCACTACGGTGCCTAACGTGTCGTACAAAGTATTTACTAATAAAGGTGCTTGCCTTGAGGTGCACAACCCTTCTGGTTTGCCCGAAATTACTGAAATCGACCATATCGAAGAACCATATATCCGTGCCTCTGTAATCACTAAAACAGATTATATAGGTCAAATTATGACACTCTGTCTTGGCAAACGTGGCGAATTGGTGAAACAAGAATATGTATCTGGCAATCGTGTTGAACTCATTTACGACATGCCTTTGGGCGAGATTGTGTTCGACTTTTACGACAAACTCAAATCTATCTCAAAAGGTTATGCTTCGTTCGACTACCACATGAATGGTTTCCGCCCTTCTAAATTGGTCAAACTCGATATCTTGTTGAATGGCGAATCGGTAGATGCTCTGTCATCACTCATCCACTTCGACAATGCCTACACTCTCGGTCGCCGAATGTGCGAGAAATTGCAAGAACTCATTCCTCGTCAACAATTCGATATTGCAATTCAAGCGGCAATCGGTGCGAAAATCATCGCTCGTGAGACTGTGAAAGCTGTTCGCAAGGACGTAACTGCTAAATGTTATGGTGGTGACATCTCGCGTAAACGTAAATTGCTTGAAAAACAAAAGAAAGGTAAGAAGCGTATGAAACAGATTGGTAACGTAGAAGTGCCACAAAAAGCCTTCCTCGCAGTTCTGAAACTCGACTAACAATCTCGTTACTCACTACTAAAAATCTAAAAAAACTTTTAACTTTAAACTATAATCTAATTAAAAAAACAAAAACATGTTACTTCTAAGTGCAACCGAAGCGGTAATGCAAGTACCATTTTGGGCTTCTATTCCGTTCATCATCATGCTATTGATGATTGCCGTTGGTCCGCTTATAGCGGAAGAATGGTGGGAACACAACCGAAACAAACTCCTTGTTTCTGGTATTTTGGGTATCCCCACAGCATTCTATCTAGTGAAATGTGGATTAGTTCACCAACTCGAACACCAAATCTTTGGTGACTACATCCCATTTATCGTACTTCTCACAGCTTTATTCGTTATCACAGGTGGTATCCATCTCAGTGGCGACATCAAAGCAAAACCAATCATCAACACAGCATTCATTGCTCTTGGTTGGATTTTGGCATCGTTTATGGGTACTACAGGTGCTGCTATGTTGCTCATCCGTCCACTCATCGACACCAACTCACAACGCCAACACAAAGTGCACACTATGTTGTTCTTCATTGCTGCGGTTGCCAACTGCGGTGGTCTTTTGACTCCACTTGGTGATCCACCATTGTTGCTACTCTACCTTCGTGGAGCATCGTTCACATGGTTCTTCAACTTGTTGCCAATGTGGGCTATGACTGGTGCATTGTTGCTCATCATATACTTCATTTGGGACTCTTACATGTATAAAAAAGAGGATTGGGTCAATCTTTCGGCTGACTCTCGCGAACAACGTCCAATCAGAATCACTGGTAAAATCAACTTCCTTTTCCTCATTGGCGTTATCTTGTCTGTAGCATTCATCAATGCCGACATGTTGCCTGCAATGGCCGACGAACACGCACCTTGGTGGTTGGTTTATCTTCGTGAAATTGTGCTTATCTCAATGATTATACTCTCGTTGCTCGAAACCAAAAAAGAGGTGCGCGAAGCCAACAAATACTCTTGGCGTCCAATCATCGAAGTTGGTGTATTGTTCCTTGGTATTTTTGTTACAATGACTCCTACCATCATGTATCTCAACCAAAATGCAGGTTCTCTTGGTTTGACTGAGCCTTGGCAATTCTACTATTTTGCTGGTGGTTTGAGCTCATTCCTCGATAATGCTCCTACTGCGGTTGCATTCCACAGTGTAGCTACAGCCCTACCTATCGAAGGCAATGCCGTAGCGGGTATCTCCGAAATTTTGCTCAAAGCAATCGCTCTCGGTTCGGTATTCTTTGGTGCTATGACATATATTGGCAATGGTCCTAACTTCATGGTTAAAGCGATTGCAGAAGAGAATGGTATCAAAATGCCTTCATTCTTTGGCTATATATTCAAATTCTCTTTGATAGTGCTTTTACCTATCTACATCATCGTACAATTGATTTTCTTATAATGAATCAATCACAATAAAAATAAGGACTTTAAAAGCCTTGCACGACTTTTAAAGTCCTTTTTAATTTTTCATCTACACTTTTATGGCAAAAACAACACAACAAACCTCTAAACCGAAAACATCTCAAAAACCTACTTCTCGTCCTCGCAAAAAGACAACTAAAAAAAATATTCCCGAAGAAGTTAGCAACTCTATTACTCCTTTAAACATACTAATTGCATCGATTATTGGTGTTATATTAGCCATTATAATCATTGCTAACAATATCCACAAAAACAATATTGACAATACATCAAAAACATGCTATTGCGAAAACGCAACAGCCCCTATCAAATCTAAATCAAAATTCAGAGATATCAATCCCGAACAATTGGCTCACGCTCAAGCCAATGGCTTGAAACGCATCATCGAAAACAAAAAACAATACGAATCGCAAATAGATTCGCTCGTAGACAACGGCATATTAGTGAAAATCACACCTAATAAATACTACAACATACGCCGCCTCACCCACTCCTACCCTTATCTCACACCCGAAGCGCGCGACCTACTCAATCTAATCGGCAAAAGATTCCAAGCGAACCTACAAGCCGAGGGATTACCAAAATACAAATTCCAAATCTCATCACTACTTCGCACAATCGAATTCCAACGCCAACTCACACGCCAAAACGTCAATGCCACCTATGGACTTTCGGCGCACTACTACGGCACTACATTCGACATTGCCTACGACCAATATGACCGCCGAGGCAAAAGTTACCAAGACCCAAAAGTAGAAGAGATATTAGAAAAAACGCTACTCCAGCTACGCGAAGAATGTCGATTGATGATTATTCGCGAATCTTCGAATAAATGTTTTCACATGACAGTCGTATGCACCAAAGAATAATATAACTCTATGACTCTAAAAGAACGTTATAACGGAGTACTTCAGTACTTCATCGACACCAATGCCAACGACAAACCCGAACTCATCTATCGCGACGAATTTTCGTTGCTCGTTGCTGTCATTCTCAGTGCTCAGTGCACCGACCGACGAGTGAATATGGTCACACCAGCTCTCATCGATGCCTATCCTACACCTGAGGCTATGGCGTCGGCCACGGTCGACGAGATACTCCATTACATCAAATCCGTGTCGTATCCCAACGCCAAAGCACGCCACCTACAAGGCATGGCTCAAACTCTCGTAACTAATTTCAATGGCATAGTGCCATCCACCACTGCCGAACTCACCACTCTACCTGGCGTAGGTCGCAAAACGGCCAATGTCATCACCGCCGTATGTTTCGGACAACCCACTATGGCAGTCGACACACATGTATTTCGCGTAGCTAACCGCATCGGTCTCACCAACAATAGTCGCACCCCACTAGAAACCGAAAAAACACTCATCAAGCACATTCCCGAATCTCTCGTACCTCGTGCCCATCATTGGCTCATCCTCCATGGTCGCTACGTATGCACAGCTCGCGCACCTAAATGTGCAGAGTGTGGGATCTCTCAATTTTGCAAATACTATTCGCAAAAATAGCGATATCTCTATAAAAGCAACACACACTATGAGTGGGTATTTTTGAGGTATGGAGAGGGTTGCTTGAAGGTCGCTGTATAGTATATTTAAATTTAGGAAAAATTTTGACTGAATACACACTGAGAGTGTGTATTTTTTTGTGCTATTTCGTACGGAATTTTACTATCCACATAACGTAACTTTTATCCCACACGGAACTCATGGATGACACGGATTTTATAGATTTTTCGCCATCGTTGGACTCACTTTGCAAAGTCAACGAGACACTATTTTTTGGATATATTTTATGCCAAATTTGGTGAAAACGCGAAAAAACACGAATTTTTGCCCTAATAAGTACTAATAAAAACGATAAAATTCACCCTATTTTGCATGAAAATTCCCATTTTTACAGCTATAAAACACCCCTTAAAAGTTAAACTTAGTTATAATTAGTTAAATATTTGGGAGCATCACATATTTAATCATTTTCATTAAACCACTAATTTTCAAAACAATAAAATTTCAAATGTTAAAAAAATAGACTTTTTTTTGACAATTAGGCGAAAAATAAGCTCCAAAATTAAAATCGATAATCGTATTATATATAGGGGGACATCCTTTTTATCTTGACAAAATATTAACCCTATAAAAACAACAATCAGTATGAAAACAAAACGAAACATTGTAATTAAAAAATCAGCCATTCTAACACCAGAAGAATGCAAACAACGACGAGAATTCCGACTCTTATGGAGTACAAAATGGGATTCTAATAAACCATCTGAACTAGATAACCTCTATTCAGAAAATTCGACCGATTCAGAAATTAACCAGCAAAACGACAAAGATAATTAAAACATTTATTAAAAACTCACTCACAAATAACAAAAAAGTTTGACAAATAAATAAAAAAGATTACCTTTGTATCAAAATTTAGTATTAACCTTAAAAAGTAAAAGTTATGACAAAAAAAGAAACAACAGCTATGGATTTAATTCTAGTTCAACAACAAGAATGGGCAAAAGAGAAAACACTTGTACTTGTTAGTGGTAAGATTATTGATGGTGAAGAGTGTAAAGATAAAAATTATTTAGAAACAATTGAAGATAATATATTTCCTGTTGATAAAACAAAAGGTTTAACACCTAAAAATATTGACGCTTACAATAAAGGAGGTGGTAGCGAAACAAAAACAATTACCCATAGACCCAAAATGTCAGCACTTCATTCTTCTTCTGCACTTGTAGTTAATCTTTTTCAATATTGGCAAAATCAGAAAATGAATAGAACTCCTCTTTTGATAGCATTAGGACTTATAAATGATAATGATAAAGTGGGAGATGTTAAAATAAAATTTGAAGAAAAACTCCAAATAAAATACGAGGACGGCAAAATAATAAAAAACGTAAAATTTGGAACCCCAAATTTAGATGTAATGATAGAGTTTGAAGATCAAATTATTGCCATAGAATCAAAATTTACAGAACCATACAATAATGGAAGTGATAAAAATTCTGAAATGCAAGATTCATATATTAAAAAAGAGTCATTATGGAAAGGAATACCACACATAGAAAAATTAGCAAATGCTATACATGGCCAGAATTATCAAATTGAGAATTGTAAAATAAAAGAATCAATAGAAGTATTGAGAAAAACTAAGCATTTAGATGCAGCACAACTTATTAAACATATACTCGGACTAAGAACTGATAATGAAAAAATATCTAAAGACAAAAAAATCACTTTATTGTACCTCTGGTACGATGTTCCTAACACAAAAGAAGCAAAAGAACATCAAGAAGAAATAGAAGTTTTTGCTTCAATTGCAAAAGCTGATGGAATTAATTTCCGCCATATCACCTACCAAAAAGTTATTGAATACTTAGACAAAAAAGAATACAAAAATATTGAAAAATTCAAAGAATATATAAACTATCTAAAGGATCGATACAAAAAATAGAGAGTAAAATTACACACGATTATGAAAAATAAAAATAAAATTTTAAAAGATAATATTTGTTATACACTTAACGATAAGCGAAACGTAGCCTATCTACTTAATGCAGACAAGTGTAGTGAATTGACCGAGATAGTTATCCCCGAAAAGATAACATACAAAAAAATAGAATATAAAGTAACCGTAATTGCAATGTATGCCTTTTCGTATTGCAAATTACTCGAAAATATTGTAATGCCTGATAGCATAAAAAGAATCGATCACTTTGCATTCGAAAATTGCACATCACTCAAAACGATTACATTTTCAAAAAAACTAAAATATATTGGGTATTCAGCATTCAGTGGATGTACATCTCTTGAATCAATAGTTATTCCACGTGGAGTTAAAGAGATTGATAAAGAAGCTTTTGAGGGTTGTTCTTCTCTTCGTTCGATTATTTTACCCAATAGCATTGGTACAATAAACGAAACAACATTCCGTGATTGCACCGCTCTCACATCAATCAACATACCAAGCAATGTGAATACAATTCAGGACTTGGCATTCAAAAATTGTTCTTCTCTTACCGAAATTACTTTGCCAAACAACATAACATACATAGGCATTTCTGCATTCGAAAATTGTTCATCACTAACAGAAGTAACCATTCCTGACAGTGTTACCGACATTGAATGGCAAGCTTTTAGCAAATGTGTGTCACTCAAATCGGTCGTAATACCAGAAAATGTACTACATTTTGGCGGAGATATTTTCGAAGATACTCCTTGGTTTGAAAATCTACCCGACGGACCAATCTATCTAAACCAATGTTTCTATAAATATAAAGGCGAAATGCCTACTGATTTTCATATTGATATCAAAGAAGGTACAACCACTATTTGCGATTTTGCATTTTTGGATTGTAAAAATCTAAAATCGATTTCAATCCCCCAAAGTGTAACTCAAATAGGAGCTGAAGCATTCAGTGGTTGTGAGTCTCTCACCTCAATTGAATTACCAGAAGAGCTAACTCAAATTGAATTTGGCACTTTTTATAATTGTTCATCACTTCGGTCTATCACGATTCCAAGCAAAGTCGAACGCATCGAAAAACACGCATTTGAGCTATGCCAACATCTTGAAACTATCATAATCCCCGATAGCGTAAAATGTATCGATTGCGACGCATTTACTTGTTGCACAGAATTAAAAAATATTGTTCTACCATCTAATTTAATCTATATCGGGTCGCAAGTTTTTGCTTATTGCACATCATT
This sequence comes from Candidatus Aphodosoma sp., assembly GCA_045631465.1. GTDB lineage: Bacteria > Bacteroidota > Bacteroidia > Bacteroidales > Paludibacteraceae > Aphodosoma. Next base: position 146,820 of record JAZQUV010000011.1, read on the forward strand.
ACAATCAATTTCCATCCCCGATGGTATAACCGAAATACAAAGAGGACAATTCATAAGTTGTTCATCTCTAAAATCTATCACATTGCCAAATACCATAAAACAGATTGCAGAAGATGCTTTTTCAGCTTGCGAGTCCTTACAATCAATCGTTCTTCCCGAGGGTTTAATAACAATAGGAAATATGGCATTTTACGACTGCTCATCGCTCTCTGAAATAACAATTCCTAAGTCAGTATTACACATTAGCAAAGAAGCATTCTGGGATTGTCCGTCACTAAACGCTGTCACAATTCTAAGCGCAACACCTCCATCAATAGAGTCTAATCCATTCACAGTAGAAGAAATCAGAGTACCAAAAGAGAGTCTAACTAAATACAAACGTTCAAAAATTTGGAAAAAAATTGCTAAATATACCCCTATTAATTAATAATTAGCAACAAAAATAGGCACAAAAAAAGCTTGCAACAAATCATGCAAGCTTTTTTTATTTAATAATAATTATTTAATTCTCAATTTGTATACCTCAAGCAAACGTTTGAGGTCATCGACTTGTTGACGAAGTTGACGTCCACGGTCGGTGTCGCGTACCATCATACGCTTAGTGTCAAACTCAACAAGGAAACGTGTGCCTTTGATATCAACTCCTTGTTCGATAGCTTTCTGACGCGATTCAAATGGCTCGTGTTGAACAAGTTGCATACCATGAGAATTGAATACAAGGGTGTAACCTGCAATACCTGTTTCGTCGTGATAAGGACGTGAGAATCCACCATCAATAACCAACACTTTTCCGTCTGCGCGCACAGGCGATTCACCTTTGATAGTCTTCACTGGCACGTGACCATTAATGATATGACGATGTTCGCCAACAACACCAAATTCATCGAGAATACGGTCGCAAATATCCGAATCGGTACGAAGTTTGTAATATGGACCTTGAATCTCTTTGTGAGGCTCTTTGTCGCTCAACAAGTAGCGCTCAAAATTGGCCATCTGATGCTTGTCGAACGATGGCGAATCTGGACCTGCCCACCAATACCACATATAGTCCAATGCAACTTGATACTCTTCCCTATCTTTACATGGAAGACATGCAATGCGCACAAGGCGGTCAACCTCATCGAGATATGCTTTACCAGAGAGAGTCTTACCACAGATATTTATTTGACGGAACGTACCATCGGCATTCATTGGCACTGAGGCGTGGAACAAAAGATTGCCGTTGCACACGAGGTACATACTACCCTTATCAAGCAAAAGACGAAGGTGTTGCGCCAATTTTTGACTTGCAGCAAACGACTGAATAAGTTTATCCATCACGTCGCGCTCACCTTGCGTAAGTTCATATGGATTCTCTTTGCTAACAGTTGGGAAGATTGGGTCTTTCATTGGATAGTCAACACCATCAATAGTTACTATACCACGCTCTTGGTCAACAAGGTGCAAACGATCACGGAACTCCATTTTCCAGTCTGGATTACGCATAAAGAGCGAGTGCTCTAATTTCCATTGTATAATAGAGATAGCCTTATGCATCTGCGAGAGTAGGCGCACATTGCGCTCATCATAGTTCACATCGGCATATTTAAGTTTTGGAATATATGGAGTACAAGGGTCGTTTTCATAAACCTCCATCGCAAACGTAGCAAGTGGAATCATGTTGATACCATAACCATCCTCGAGTGTATTAAGGTTGGCATAACGAAGCGAAAGACGAATAACTGTAGCAATACATGTTTCATTACCCGCAGCAGCACCCATCCACACAAGGTCGTGATTACCCCATTGGATATCCATATCGTGGTACTGACTGATTTGGTCAAGAATCAGGTGTGCACCAGGTCCACGGTCATAGATATCGCCCACAAGGTGAAGACGGTCAATAACAAGACGTTGAATAAGCGTACACATAGCAATGATAAACGCATCCGAACGACCATTGTCTATAATACTACGAAGAATAGCATGCACATATGCTGTTTTATTTTCGTCATCCTCACTCTCGTGCATAAGCTCTTGAATGATATACGAGAATGCCTCTGGCAATGTTTTACGCACTTTCGAACGAGTATATTTCGACGACACCGCACGACACACGCGCACTAATCGAATCAAAGTGATATTATACCACTCATCCAAGTTATCTTCCTCTTGTTTAACAATTTCAAGACGTTCTTTTGGATAATAGATAAGTGTACAAAGGTCATGTTTCTCTTTCTCGCGCAATTCGCGACCAAACTCATCATTCACCTTGCGCACTACTGCTCCACTGGCATTACGAATAACATGGTCAAAAGCTTCGTGCTCGCCATGAATGTCAGATAGAAAGTGTTCGGTGCCTTTTGGCAAACTAAGAATTGCCTCTAGATTGATAATCTCAGTGGCTGCTGCTTCGATAGTTGGAAACATCTTACCGAGCAACTCAAGATAGCGTTTTTCCATATGCATTAGGTTAATATGTTAGTCTATTGGTTAATATGGAGATTTAAAACAATCTAATATCGACGATTAACTCCTTTAATTCGGCAAAGTTAGGTATTTTAATTCAAAGATGCAAATTTTTTGAGCATTATTATTAATAATATTAAAAACAATGGGATTTTAACATTAAAAGTAGTTAAATATTTACGTATATTACTTATTTTAGTTAAAAAATACACTAAATAGGTAAACTTTTCGTTAACTTTGCAGTCAATAACAAAAATCTTTTCTAAGACTTTAACCAAAACCTATTGAGAATCCACCAACAACCTATTAACTAAAAAACAAAATACTGATTATGAAAAAACTAATGTCAACAATCGCATTTGCGCTCACCATTGTGGCAACAAGTGCACTAACAAGTCTCGTTGTAACTAAAAACGTAGACTCATTAAGTAAAAACAACGAAAAAACCGACTCTCTATCGCAACCTGTGCAATTCACCAACCATGACGGAGCTGCAGTGCGCCCTGCCGACTTCACTCTAGCTGCCGAAAAATCGGTAGAGGCGGTAGTACACGTAAAAACTAAAATCGATGTGAGCAGTCGCTACCAAATGAACATCGACCCATTCTTCGACTTCTTCTTTGGTCGCCCTTCTACGCCTCGCGAACCGCAATACCGCGAAGGCTCTGGCTCTGGCGTAATCATCTCTACCGATGGTTATATCGTGACCAACAACCACGTCATCGACAATGCTTCAATCGTCGAAGTTACACTCAACGACAAACGCACATTCGACGCTCGCGTGATTGGCTCCGACCCGTCTACCGACATTGCGCTACTCAAAATCGAAGCCGACAACCTACCTATCATCATCTTTGGCGACTCCGACAACCTCCGCATTGGCGAATGGGTGCTCGCTGTAGGCAACCCATTCAACCTAACATCCACCGTCACAGCGGGCATAGTGAGTGCTAAAGCTCGTAATATCAACATCCTAAATTCCGAAATGAAAATTGAATCATTCATCCAAACCGACGCCGCTGTCAACCCAGGCAACTCAGGCGGTGCATTGGTGAATACACGTGGCGAATTGGTAGGTATCAACACAGCCATCGCATCTCAAACAGGCTCATACACAGGCTATTCATTTGCCGTACCTACCTCTATCGTCAGCAAAGTAGTAGCCGACCTCAAAGAGTATGCTGTAGTGCAACGCGCCGTGCTTGGTGTGCAAATTGCCGATATCACCGACCAACTCGCCAAAGAGAAAAATCTAAAAACGCTAAAAGGAGCCTATATCGTTAGCGTACAAGAGGGTTCATCTGCCGCCGATGCCAACCTACGCGAGGGCGACATCATCACCACCATAAATGGTCAAACCATAGGTTCGGTTGCCGAATTGCAAGAGCAAATCAGCCGCTACCGCCCTGGCAACGACGTGAAAGTCAACTATATCCGCGCTAACAAAAACGAATCGGTAATCGTAAAACTCAAAAACCGCTCAGGCAACACCAATGTAGTAAAAATTGCCGACAACTCTATCCTCGGTGCTACATTCAAAGAGGTCGATAAGGCCGTAGCCGACCAATTCCGTCTCACCTCGGGCATCCAAATTGCTTCTATCGACAAAAATGGCGCCCTAGCCAAAGCTGGACTCAAAAAAGATTTTATCATCCTAAAGGTAAACGGTCAACCTATCCGCTCCGAAAAAGACCTCACTACCATCGTCAACCAAACCATCAATGCTGCCGACCACGACCGTGCACTCTTCATCACCGGTGCCTACACCAATGGCGACATTGCCCACTTTGCTGTCAACCTCGAATAACCCCTCACTCTACCCATACTACAACATACTATAAATATAGGATAAATATACTATAAATATAGGATAAACATACTATAAATATACAATAAAGCAACCTTCAAAATCACACAAAAATATTTTTATAAAAAAAGCACAAAAACTATTGCTTATATCAAAAAAAATTTATAACTTTGCATGCTTAAATTGTATAGATAGAATGAGACAGCTAAAAATTACAAAATCCATTACCAATCGTGAGAGTGCTTCACTCGACAAGTATTTGCAAGAGATTGGTCAAGCGGAACTTATCTCAGTAGACGAAGAAGTAAAGTTGGCTCAACGAATCCGTAAAGGCGACCGCGCAGCACTTGAGAAATTGACTTGCGCAAACCTACGTTTCGTGGTTTCCGTTGCAAAACAGTACCAAAATCAAGGGTTATCTCTACCCGATTTGATTAATGAAGGTAATTTAGGCCTAATTAAGGCAGCCGAGAAATTCGACGAAACTCGTGGTTTCAAATTCATCTCTTATGCTGTATGGTGGATACGTCAATCCATTCTCCAAGCTTTGGCAGAACAATCGCGTATCGTGCGTTTACCACTTAACCAAGTGGGTGCGTTGGGCAAAATCAACAAAGCATTGTCGAAATTCGAACAAGAAAATGAGCGTCGTCCATCAGCAGAGGAACTTGCAGAGGAACTTGATATTCCTTTTGAAAAAATCTCTGACACAATTAAAATCTCAGGACGCCACATTTCGGTCGATGCCCCTTTCGTCGAAGGTGAAGACAACTCGCTTCTCGATGTGTTGGTAAATGATGATTCTCCAATTGCTGATTCTACTTTGATTAACGAATCTTTAAACAAAGAAATCGACCGCGCACTCGAGTCTATGCTCGCAGAACGCGAACGCGACATCCTAAAAATGTTCTTCGGTATCGGTTGTCAAGAAATGACCCTCGAAGAAATTGGCGACCAATTCGGCCTTACTCGCGAACGCGTGCGTCAAATCAAAGAAAAAGCTATTCGCAAATTGAGAAACAACAACAAAAACAAACTTCTTAAAGTGTATCTTGGATAATAAATCCATAAATACACAACAAATAACTGAAAGAGCATTCCACAAAATGCTCTTTCTTTATAAATAGATATTAAACCGAATACAAATTTAAGATATAAAGCCCTCAAAGAGGGCGAACTATGCTTAACCGCATGCGACTGAGCGGAGCGAAGGAACTTGCGGAAAGAAATACTATCTACCTCTCCGTCCCCAACGGGTAGGGTGCTCAAAATATAGGTCAAAAAAAGGCTATTATTTTTATATTTTTTATAAATAAAATTAGATGTATTTTTTATCTTTTTTTAGTAAAAAAAACAATCTAAAAGTTTGCATATTTCATTGATTTTTAGTATCTTTATAATCTAAAATAATATAATTATGGATGTTAAAGATATAAAAATTGCACAGCTTCAGAAAGAGCTTTTAAAGCAAAAAGAAGAAGTTAAAAAATTAAACAAGAAACTTGCTACATC